>NZ_JAQMWQ010000029.1 GCF_030403775.1 Paenibacillus sp. BSR1-1 | reverse complement strand
TATTAGGCACGCCGCCAGCGTTCGTCCTGAGCCAGGATCAAACTCTCCAAGAAAGTTGATTAGCTCATAAAATAAAACGTTGGCTTCGTTTCATTAGAAACGAATATTATTGTTTGTTGACGTTTTTGTTTGTTTAGTTTTCAAAGAACAATCCATCGCTCAAAAGCGACTTTATAAATATATCATCTGCATTTCGTAATGTCAACAACCTTTTTTAAAAGTTATTTCATTACGTCAGCAGCGACGTTTATTAATATACCAAGATAGTTCATCGTTGTCAACGCAATTTGAAAAAAAGTTATCCTTTTTTTCTGCCCCTCTTACCTCTTCTCATGTATTTTAAACAATCATTCGGTGGCGCAACCCTTCTAAATAAAGTAAAGAGTACTTTATATCGCTCTTCCATAGCATTTTTTACTATATGATCAATTCGTTCGTCCCTTAAATCAAATAATATTTCATCCATTTCTCTTTTAATTAGGTATTCCATTTCCTTTACTTCTTTTTCATTGATGAGAAGCCCAAACATTGAATTACCCCCAGTAAAATTTCTAGTTATTGTAGTTTTTTCCAATTAAGAAAATTTTATAATAAAAATTCTTTAATCATATATTTAAAAAAGCAAGCATAGGTTGAAGACAAGGATGGTATTGGACGAGGTGATCATGATGAATTTCTTTGTTGTACTAAACGGAAAGGCCTTAAAGAGTGTTGTTCTCATTTTAATCGCCGCATTTTTTACTGCATGGTTTCTCTATATGGAGAACCTTGCACAAATACCTGTCTTTTCAACGAAAGAGGGTCCGAAAGCCGTTTATCGCGGTGAAAAAGACCTTGCTCTAACCTTTAATATTGGCTGGGGTGATGAAAAGGCAGAACCTATTCTAGATACATTAAAAAAAGAAAATGTGAAATCAGCTACGTTCTTTTTGTCTGGATCCTGGGCTGAAAGACACCCTGATCTTGTCAGCAGGATTGTCAAAGATGGGTTCGAAATCGGTATTCTCGGGTATGATTATGTGGACTATCGTGATTTAGAGGATGTAAAGATCGGCAAGGATATTGCCAAAGCCCAGGAAGTTTTTGTAAAATTAAATGTGAAGGACATTAAATTATTACGTGCGCCGACAGGGCATTTTGATGAGCGGGCATTAAAAATCGCGAAAAGATATGGATACACCATGGTTCATTGGCGTGTGGATTCAAAGGACTGGACCAATCCTGGGGTTGGCAAGATCGTCGCAAATGTTAAAAAAGCCGAGAAGGGTGATATCGTTCTACTTCACGCTTCTGACTCGGCCAAACAAACCGCTAAAGCCTTGCCGCTTATTCTTCAGGATATTCGTCAAAAAGGCTTAAAGCTCGTCTCCGTTTCTGAGATGATTGCTAACGGAGACGTTCAGTCGAAGTTTATTAATTAAGGTTATTTTCGCAAATATTGTTGTTGTTTTTCGTATAAGTTCATCTACCCGTATAATTAGATGCTTCGTGGCATCTTTTCGTAAAAACATTTGCGAAAATTGCCTACAAACATAGTAAATGCACTTTATTAAGCCCCAAAAACAACATAGTTTACAAAAAGAGCCTCGATTAGACAAAAAACCGTCCATTTTATACGGACGGTTTTTTTGTTAATTTTTTAGGGCTATTTGCTTTTCGTTTAAGTCTTTCCTGTCTTTCCTTTTCTGATTGTGTATTCAATTTATGGAGAATTAACAATTGATAGGCATTACAGGCCATCAATGCAAACATCATCAAAAAAAGCCAGTTTTTAGAGTTTGTCCTTAGAACAGGAACCCACTCTACGATCGTTACCACGACCATAAAGAACAGTGCCGGGATAAATGCCTGCTTATTGGTCTGTTTCATCTTATACCATGCCGCCACTGCACCAATTGCTAAAAGGATTATGGCCGGTACCAAAAAAGGAATTATCGATTGTCCAGATTTTGCAAAATTGTCATAACGCAAATAAACCAAATCAAACAAAGCAAATAAAATTAGGACAACCTGAACAGCATTCCAGAGGGAAACAGATTTAAATATTCCAATTCCAAACCGGTGAATCGTTAAATATGCAAAAAAGCCCATTTGGCTGATAGCACTAAATAAAAACCCCATGACAATAAACCAGATTAACGCCGACAATATATCGCCTATTTGAAATCCAACAAAAAATGGCTGCATTTCATTCCAGCGGACAATCAATCCCACAATAGCCGTCGTAAGCCCGCCAACTACTAAAGTGGTCATAAACAACCTTACCAAATTTCGGCTTGTCACCTTATAAACCTCCAGCGTACAAAATAAATTCCATTATGATTGTACCAATCAACATTTGAAAAATCCATATTTTAAAGTTCCAACGAATAATCTTTCCAAGTTTTCTTCATTATAAAATTAAGGATTCATATGTGAAAGGAGCTTGTAAATGAAAACAAAAAGTATGTTGCTCCTCCTACCCATCATGGTGCTCCTAACGAGCTGTTCTTCTCCTGATACCAGCAGCGGAGGGCAAGTGGATTATGACGAAACAAAAAAAATGGTAGTGGACATTCTTAAAACCGATGATGGCAAGAAAGCAATTGAAGAAGTTATGTCCAAAGATGGCATAAAGGAAAAACTAGTGATGGATCAAAAGGTGGTTTCCGACACCATTTCACAAACCCTGACCTCAGATAAAGCGACTGAATTTTGGAAAAAGACTTTTAGTGACCCGAAATTTGCTCAAGGCGTTGCGAAAAACATGAGATCCGAAAATGAAAAACTATTGAAGGATTTGATGAATGATCCTGAATATAGAGGTATGATGATTGAGGTTTTTAAAGAACCTGAGATTCAAAAAGAAATGGCAGATGCCTTAAAAAGTAAAGAATATCGCGAACATCTCCAAAAAGTCATAACCGAAACAGTAGATAGTCCATTGTTTAAGGCTAAAATTCAAGAGTTACTTCTAAAAGCTGCTGAAGAAGCGAATACTAAAGCTAGCAGTAAAAGCGGGTCATCTGAAAAATCCAGCGGCAATCAAGGTTCCGGCGGTCAAGGCGGCACTTAAATAAGATAAAAAAAGAAGCCTCTTCGTTAAACCGAAGGGGCTTCTTTGACATTATTTTTTTAGAAGGCTTACTACTTTATCGGCAATTTCTAGATAAATCTTTCCGATTTGATGATCTTCTTGGTAGATAGACGGAGCAAAGTCTTCATCATTCCAATCCGGCTGATTAAGAGGCAGGCGGCCAAGAACCTCGGTATTTAATTCCTCAGCAAGCTTATCGCCGCCGCCCTTGCCGAACACATACTCTTTTTCACCGGTTAATTTGCTTTCAAAATATGCCATGTTTTCAATGACCCCAAGGACTTCATGCTCAGTACGAAGAGCCATCGCCCCAGCGCGTGCCGCAACGAAAGCTGCTGTTGGATGTGGAGTGGTTACGATAATTTCTTTACATGCTGGAAGCATCGTGTGAACATCAAGCGCAACATCTCCTGTTCCTGGCGGCAGGTCTAATAGTAAATAATCAATTTCTCCCCACTCTACTTCATTGAAGAAGCTGTTTAACATCTTGCCAAGCATCGGGCCGCGCCAAATGATTGGGGAGTTGTCTTCCACAAAAAAGCCCATAGAAATCACTTGAACGCCAAACCGCTCAACAGGAATAATCTTTTCTCCTCGAACAACAGGGCGCTTCGTAATTCCCATCATATCTGGCACGCTGAAGCCGTATATATCGGCGTCAATTAGTCCTACCTTTTTACCTAGGCGTGCTAAAGCAACAGCAAGGTTGACGGATACTGTTGATTTCCCTACGCCTCCTTTACCGCTGGCAATAGCAATGAACGTAGTCTCGGCTGAATTGAGAAGGTTTTTCTCTTTTTCAGGCTCTGCATTTCGGTGAGCAGCTAAAACTTCTTCCGGCAGTTCGTTAAAGCGAATGCCTACGGTTGCCGCGCCGGCTTCTTTTATTAAATTCACGATTTGTGTTTGCAGCTGCAACTGCTCGCTCGTTCCCGTACGGGCAATCCCCACCTTTACACTCACATGATTTTTTTCTTCTTTAATCTTAATTTCCTCGATTGCATTCAATTCAGCTAAGCTTTTATGTAAAAATGGCTCTTTGAGGCTGCCAATGGCCTCACGGATTCTTGCTTCTGTTAACATTGAGTATACACCTCACCAATTGAATTCATTTCCATCTTTAAGTATATCATACATGTCCAAAGAATCAGTTAATTGAATCACAGGTAAACAATAATCAATGAAAAAAGCCAAAATAAACGGAAGGTGTTTCCCACCTTCCCTTAATCTGTTTCTTTTAATTCTTTTTCATTCGTGAAATAACGGATGATCCCGCGGTATATGGATTCCGCTATTTTCTCCTGATACGATTTCTTTTTCAAGTTTTCCTTTTCTGCTGGATTTGAGAGAAAGCCTACCTCAACCAGCACCCCTGGTTTTTTTGCATTTTTTAAAATATATACCTGGCTTATTGGCTTCGCCTTACGGTTGGTATTCCCTAGATTTTCACGGAGTTCCTCTTGGATAAATTTAGCTGCTTTTGCATTTTCTTTGTGATGCGGAGCATAAAAGGTTTGGGCACCGCTCCATCTTGAGGAAGGAATCGCATTTAAATGGATACTGACAAAAAAGTCATTATCGGAATCATTAATCATTTTTAATCGTTTCTTAAGGTCTTCTACTTTTCTGCGGCTATAACCCTTTGTATCATCATCGGCTAAATCCTTATCTGTATCTCTTGTCATTACCACAAGAGCGCCCTGCTGCTGCAAAAGATCCCTAACTTTTAACGTAATATCTAAGGCAATATCTTTCTCGAGTGTTTTCCCGGTACCTGCACCACCATCTGGACCGCCATGGCCTGGATCAAGTAAGATGATTTTCCCCGATAAAGGAAGATTCCAGGATTTCCATGAGTTATTTTCTGAAAAATCGTGCTGTAAGATGAGGAATAATATCAGTAAACCCACCGAAAAACCGATTATTTTCAATCTGCGCTTTGACAACACCAAATCATTCCTTCCCGCTCGTCCCTGTTCAATAAACTATATGGGACAAGTGGGAAAAATATTACACCTAATGAAGTCTCAGCTTATGACGTCTTTGGCCTTTTTCGTAGCCCTCTCTCCACCAAACATGGATGTATTGTTCACATAAATAATAAAGGGATTCACTCATGGCTCCTTCTTGGCCATTACCCCAGTACAGTAAAAAGTTATATAACGTATCAATTAAATGCTGTTCTTCGCGGAAGCAGCGTACCCTTACGTCTTCCATACTCTCTCCATGGTAGCCAAATTTGCTGAACTTTGCCCCTAATAAAAAAGCTTCAAGGGCGACATCATAGCAGGCTTCCTCTATTCCCGTATTCATGATCATGCTTGAGGCAATATTCGTTGAACCAAAATACTGTTTTACTCTTTCTTTCAGTGTATTAATCGATAAATCCCGCAGGACGGAACGCTCGTATTTTATTTGTTTTTCACGTCGTTTTTCTTTAAAGGTAGTTATTACAGTCACTTCGTTTTCACCTCTTAAAACTATTCTTTATCCCTCGTTCACAAGAAATGCAAAGACGATATTTCCAATTTTTAATTTTTAAAATTAACAACTGGCTATCATCTTGAATATTTTTATAAGGAATATAAAGGAACGGAGGCTAAAATCTTGTGCTGGAAGTAAAAGAATCGAAGTACGGAAGAGGAGTTTTTGCGACCAGGGATATCCAAAAAGGTGAACTCTTAGATGCTTCGCCAATCATTGTCGTCCCTCATGAAGAGTATAAATATTTGAAAAAAACAGTGTTGTCAAACTATGTATTTTGGTGGGGGAAAAATGATAAAGCCCGTGCTGTCGCATTAGGCTATGGTTCGTTATTTAACCATTCTTACACACCAAATGCCAAATATAAATTTAAAAGGAAAAATGATACAATTAATTTTTATGCTTATACCGATATTAAAGCAGGCGAAGAAATATTGGTTAATTATAATGGAGACCCTGATGACCAATCACCCTTATGGTTTGAGGTGTTATAAATGATGATTCCCCCAGATTGGGGGATTTTCTTTTGAATTCATAATCCTTCCACTTAAGGAAAAGATAAATGTAATGCTGTATACGGAGGTGATTCGACTAATGGGTTGGTTTTCAAAAAAACACGAGCAACAAGTTGATAGAGAATCACTAGAACAATACCTGGAGCGTTCCAAGGACTATAAAAAGGTTTCTTATACTAATCAACCAACAAACAACCAGTTTACATTATCATTTATTTCCACTCTCATAGACGAGAGCATCTTACAAAATAATGCTCTCCCATATTTGCTTGAAAAACCATTCGAAAAAATCGAGGACTTAAAAAAACTTGTTGCAATGACGGATGTGCAAATCAGCGATGACCCAAGTGTAATTGAGCAAAAGTTGTTTAATGGCTATGCTCTTTTAACACTTGAATCAGATCAAAAACATTTTGCCTTTCTGGCAGTCCAAAAAGAGATTGTCAGAAGTGTAACAACCCCAGAGGTGGAATTTAGTGTAATCGGTCCAAAAGAAGCCTTTGTCGAATCGATTGATCAAAATGTAAACCTTATTCGCAAACGGCTTCCAGTGAAAGAACTGATTTCGGAAGAACTAACAATTGGATCCCTTTCAAAAACGAAGATTTCCATTCTATACCTAGATGGCATTGTCGACCCTGAAAACGTCAAAACGGTTATAGAGCGGCTGAAGAATATAGAATTTGATGCGATTACGGATAGTTCTTATATTGTTCAACTTATTTGTGATAATAAAAATTCACCTTTCCCGCAGCTTCTCGATTCGGAGCGTCCAGACCGGGTTACGGCCATTTTGGCAGAAGGTAAAATCGCCATATTTGTTGATGGGTCTCCACATGCGTTGATCACTCCGACAACGCTAGTAGAATTTTTTGGTTCTTTTGAGGATTATTTTTTAAATTGGATGTTGTCCTCTTTTTTCCGACTCATCCGGCTTTTCGCTGTTGCCTTTTCTATTTTGATTACACCGGTCTATGTTGCAACATTATCTTACCATTACGAGCTCATCCCAAAAGATTTAATGAATACGTTAGTAACGTCCCGTCGGGAAATTCCGCTCCCTCCAATTTTGGAAGCCCTTTTTCTGGAGCTAACGATTGAATTGCTCCGCGAGGCTGGTGCCCGTCTTCCGACAAAAGTAGGTCAGACAATCGGTATCGTGGGCGGTATCGTGATTGGAACTGCCTCTGTTGAAGCAGGACTAACAAGTAACGTCCTTCTTATTATCGTGGCACTTGCCGCACTTGCATCTTTTACAACACCGGTTTATAAAATGGGCAATGCCATCCGTTTATTGCGGTTTCCATTTTTATTCTTCGCGGAGCTCTGGGGGCTGCTTGGAATTGTTTTTTGTTTTTGTCTCCTAATGACACACTTACTAAGGCTTACTTCCCTTAATAGGCCTTTTTTAGAACCAATCTATCCGCCAAGAGTTACGGACCTAAAGGATTCTCTTATTAGACTACCTTTTAGCAAACAATCCATGAGGCCGCAAACCTTAAGAACCCAAAATCCTGTTCGTTTTTCTCCACCAGGTAAAAAAAGTAAAAAAAGTGATATTGACGAATAGGAGGCTGATATTGAGCAATGGAACAATTAGTGCCTGAAAAAGCAAAAATATCGCCTTTTTTAGTTTTTTTTCTCGTTCACACGATGCAGTTCGGAGTCGGTGTGCTTGGCTATCAGCGAATTATTGCCATGACTGCCGGGTATGATGCATGGATATCTGTCCTTTTTGCTGGGTTAAGCATCCATATTATTGTATGGATGATGTACAAAATTCTTGAAACAACAGAGGGGGATATTATTACCGCTCAATCTTTCGTTTTTGGTAATAAAATTGGCAAACTCTTATCCGTACCATTTGTGATTTATTTTTTACTTATCGCTGATACAATACTGAGGACATATATTGAGGTCATTCAAGTATGGATGTTTCAGGATATGAGTACGTTTTGGTATTCTTTAGCCTTTTGTGTGTTAGCTATCTATATCATTTTCGGAGGATTTAGAACAGTAACAGGCGTGGCATTCTTTGGCGTCGTTCTTCCGGCATATTTACTATTCTCTTTTTTCTTCACTATCCCTTATGCGGATATTAAAAATTTACAGCCGATCTTTGACCATTCCATAAAGGATTTAGTCATGGCGTCCTATCATATGTCCCTTACCTATCTTGGCTATGAGATATTGTTATTTTTTTATCCATATATTAAAGATCCACAAAAATCAAAGAAGTGGGCCCATCTGGGTGTGCTTTTTACCACCTTTCTTTATACATCTCTAACATTGTTAACTTTTGCCTATTTTTCAGAAGGGCAGCTTCAGAAGAGTATTTGGGCCACTTTAACAATGTGGAAAATTGTTGAGATGCCTTTTGTGGAACGGTTTGAATACATTGGAATTGCCAATTGGAATATCGTCATTCTTCCCAATTTTTGCATTGCCCTTTGGTGTGCCAGCAGGATCCTAAAAAGGGTAACAAAAATAAAACAAAAGCATGGCGTCATACTCACATCATTAATAGTTTTAATTACCATTAACCTATTTAAGTCACGTGTTCAAATAAACACCCTTATCGACTATACGGGTAAAATTGCCTTTTATATTAACTATGGCTACATTCCACTGCTCTTTTTTCTTGTGTTGATAGTGAAGAAGGTGAAAAAAAAATGATTAAAAATGTGTTTGTAATTTTAATGGTCTTTACTGTTTTGATAGGATGTGTACAAAAAGAGATTTTGGATGATGTCAATCTAGAATCTGGGAGTGCCTATGATTATGTCGATGGAAAAATAAAAGGCACTGCCTTAGTACCTATCTATTTGCCAAATAAAGAGGTTCAGAATAAAACCTTTTCTGCTTCTTCAAATTTAAGTAGAGACTTTCTAAGGGATGTACAGCGCCAATCATCAGATCCACTAGTCACGGGAAGCCTAAAAGTAGTTCTCTTTGGTGAAAGTCTTGCGAAAGAAAATGGAATTTTAGATTTGATTGATTCGTTTCAGCGGGACCCTAGTATAGGCGCTGGCTTATACCTTGCAACAGCAAAGGGTGAAGCAAAGGATATACTTGAAGGTCAGTACGGAAAAAGAGGAAATGCGATTTATTTATCGAACCTCATACGCCATAATATGAAAAACAAAGATATACCGAAAACAAACCTTCATCGTTTTTTATTTGATTTTAATCAGTTAGGAAAAACACCATATCTTCCAGAATTAAGAAAGATCAGCAAGGATCAGATTGAAATAAGCGGTATTAGCTTTTTTAGATACGGTCATGTTGTCGATACGATTCCCGCTTCGAAAATGTTTTACTTTAAGCTGCTCGTGGACAAATATAGTCGTGGAACGTTAAAGGTCACCCATAAAAAAGAAAGAGCGGCCATTGAAAGCATTCGTTCCAAATACAAAATGCAGCTTTCTACTAGAAAGCCATTTACTGTAAATGTAAAGCTTAAGGTTAATGCTATTTTAAATGAATATTCGGGCAAACGTGTTACCCCTAAGGATATTAAGGAAATCGAAAAAATACTGCAAAAAAATATTGAAAAGGAATGTACCTTATTAACCAATAGGTTTCAGAAAAAAAATATCGATCCCGTCGGTTATGGCCATTTTGTAAAAAGCAAAACAAGAAAATTCAATTTTGAAAAGTGGAAAACAGATTATCCCCATTTAAAAGTAAATATCAAAGCGAATGTAATGATAACGGAATCTGGGGTAATTGAGTAATTAATGATAAAATAAATTTTTGTCGAATTATCACTACAGATTTTGTTGATATTTCCCGGGAATTTGTTGGAATTTGAAAAATAGGGACCCTTTAAAGTCGAAAACAGAAAATTACTGTTATATTGCTAAGCGATACAAAACAAAAAATGCCTTATGTAGGCACTTTTATTTTTGGAATATGGAGAAAAGCCCCCACCATTTTTCTTTTGGTTTTTGTTTTTGTATCGCTTCTTCTAAACGTTTATTAAATTCATTTTGTGAAATCCATTCTTTACTCTGTTCATCTCGCAAATTCTGTATCTCTTTTTGTAAGAATTCACTTTTTTCTTTTTCATGCTGTAGTAACGTTTCGTAATGAGTATTTTGTTGTTCAGATAATTTTTCAATTTTAGTAATGGTCTTTTGAGCTGAATTTGCAATATTTGAACTTATAACATGATGATCCTGCTGGAGACGGGATACATGTGTTTTAAGCTGAGATAAATCGTTCGTTAATTGAGCATTCACTTCGCGTGTGGCTGCAACTTCATTAACTAAAAACATTAAGATTTCTTTTAATTGATTAGGGTCTTGGGGTAAATTTCCGTATGGAATGGAAAGCGCCATCTCAGTTTCAGTAGAATCTTTTATTCTTTCCTTTTGTTGGTTTACAATGTCTTTCGCTGTTTCGTCGAGGGGCTTGTCCGTATCGCGTAACGCTATAAGCACTCCGATGTCAGATTGAACAAAGATTCGACGATCGCCATCTTTCAAAAACTCATAACCATTCCGCTCTAAGATCTGGCCATACTTTCGAACAGTTGGTGTTGCAATTCCTACTTCTTCTGCCGCTTCCTTGGTAGAAAAAGCTCTTTCATTCGGTTGTATATCACGTCGCATATCGGACCTCCTTTATTATTAAATATGACTGTTTTTAAGGTTAATTGCAATATATATCGCCATGCGATACAAAAAACAATTCTTTCTTCCCAAATGCTTTCACAACGTTAATAACCATAAAAAAGACTCCCAGCCATTAGGCAGGGAGTCTTTGATTTTGTGCAAATTAACGCTTTGAGAACTGAGGCGCACGACGAGCACCTTTAAGACCGTATTTCTTACGCTCTTTCATACGTGCATCACGAGTTAATAGTCCAGCGCGCTTTAATGTTGGACGGAATTCAGGGTCAGCTTGTAGTAATGCGCGAGCAATACCGTGGCGGATTGCGCCAGCTTGACCAGTGTATCCACCGCCGCTTACGTTTACAAGAACATCGTAGCTGCCTACTGTTTCAGTAGCTACTAATGGTTGTCTTACAACAACACGTAAAGCTTCAAATGGGATATAATCTTCGATTTCACGACCGTTAACAACAATTTTACCTGTACCTGGAACTAAGCGCACACGTGCGACAGAGCTCTTACGACGACCAGTACCAATATATTGAACTTGTGCCAAGTTAATTCCCTCCCTCTTAATTAACCGCGAAGTTCGTAAACTTCAGGTTTTTGTGCTTGGTGTGGATGTTCTGCACCAGCATATACGTGTAATTTTTTGAACATTTGGCGGCCAAGAGAATTCTTTGGAAGCATGCCTTTAACAGCAAGCTCGATCATTTTCTCAGCATAGTTTGTACGCATTTCAAGAGCCGTTCTTTGCTTTAAACCACCTGGGTGTAAGCTGTGACGGTAGTAGATCTTGTCAGTTAATTTCTTACCAGTTAATTCTACTTTAGAAGCGTTAAGAATGATAACATGATCACCAGTGTCAACATGTGGTGTAAAAGTTGGTTTGTTTTTACCACGTAAGATTGATGCTACTTCAGAAGCAAGACGACCAAGAGTTTTGCCTTCAGCATCAATTACGTACCATTTACGCTCGATATTGTTGGCATTTGCCATAAACGTTGTACGCATGAGTTTCCCTCCTAATTAAATCCGTTAAGTGTTATTATTTTCGCACTGTCAACGCCTTCGCGCGTTCCATTCTGTTCCGGGAATAAACGACCGAGGCCTGACGTGCGCTCAAGTTTCAAAAATCATATATTTTCAATCACGATGAAGACTTTCCGGGGCTTTATCGTGGGATTAAAAACACGCACATGTAATATATTAATCAATCACAGTCAAAATGTCAAGGGAATGTTACACCAGGTTAGGTTGTTTTATTATAAAAAACTTCCCAAAGATACAAACCATGTGCAGGTGCGGTTTTTCCGGCTAGGCACCGGTCTTGGCCAGCTATGATTTCAGCCATATCCGACGGCGAGCGATTACCAGCTCCAACTTCTAGTAATGTCCCTACCAATATCCTAACCATATTATATAAAAAGCCATTCCCTACGAAATGAATCACTAGTAAGTCGCCATCCACTACAAAATCAATGGTTTCTATCGTACGGACTTTGTCTATTACTTCTGTTTTCGAAGCACAAAAACTCGTAAAGTCATGGGTACCAAGCAAGTATTTACTAGCTTGTTTCATGGCATCGACGTCTAATACATATGGATACTGATATGCAAAATTCCGCTGGAACGGGTCCCGTTTAGAAGAAAGATGTATTAGATAACGGTATTCCTTTCCTGCCGCATCAAAACGAGCATGGAAGGACTCGTTCACTTTCTCTACCGAAAGCACCGAAATATCGGACGGCAGCATGGAATTTAACGCCATCTCCCATTTTCTATCCGGAATCGAAAGGGCTGAATCAAAATGAATGACCTGACCTTTTGCGTGAACACCAGCATCCGTTCTGCCTGATCCTGATACCTTTACCGGCACACCCTTATGCATTTTTGCTAAAACAGTTTCTAGCTCTAATTGCACAGTCCGCTTATTTGGCTGAACCTGGTAACCGGAAAAACCCGAGCCATCATAGGATAGGATGCATTTATACCTTTGCATGAATTCGCCCCATTATGAACGTAATAAAAATAATAATACCGATAAAACGACTAAAATCATAAGCTGCAAGGAATCTGCCATATGCCAGCTTAATTGGCGGTATTTCGTCCGTCCTTCGCCGCCGCGATAGCCTCTTGCCTCCATCGCAATAGCAAGCTCTTCTGCCCGCTTAAAGGAACTCACGAATAAAGGGATAAGCAGGGGAATGACTGCTTTGATTCTTTCTTTAAAGGGTCCGCTGGCAAATTCCACGCCACGGGCAATTTGCGCCTTCATAATCTTGTCCGTTTCCTCCATGAGCGTCGGAATAAACCGTAAAGAAATCGACATCATTAACGCCATTTCATGAACAGGAAACCGAACCTTTTTTAATGGATGCAGCAATGTTTCAAGCCCATCTGTAATCTCAATCGGCGTGGTCGTTAAGGTTAATAAGGACGTCATTAAAATTAAGAAGAAGAAGCGTAAGGAAATAAAAATCCCCTGCCGTAAGCCTTCCTCATAAATTTTCACCGGACCTAATTCAAAAATGACTGCGCCTTGTTTTGTAAATAACAGCTGCAGGACTAACGTAAATAAAACAAGCCACAGCACAGGTTTAAGACCACCATATAAAAAGCGAATAGGTATCCTTGATAACCCAAGCATTAAAAACGTATAAATTCCAATAAGTGCATAGGTTACAACGTTATTAGCGAGAAAAATGATACAAACAAATAAAAAAATGAGAATCAATTTTGAACGTGGATCCATCTTGTGAAGGACCGAATCTGCTGGAACATAACGGCCAAAAATCATTTTTTCCATCATGAGCGGACACCTCTGCTTAAAAAGTCAGAAACTGCAGATGATAACTCGTCAATAGAAAGATAAATTCTATCTAATTTCATGCCCATTTTTTCCTCAACCTTTAACTGGAAACGAACCACTTCTGGAACATCCAATCCCATTTGCACTAATTCCACAGGGCTAGAGAAAATCTCCTCTGGTGACCCTTTTTTGGCGACCTTGCCTTGTTGCATAATCACAATTTGGTCGGCATATCGTGCGGCATCCTCCATACTGTGGGTCACAAGGATCGTAGAAAGCCCTCTATCCTGATGAAGTTGATAGAACATATCCATTATTTCTTTTCGGCCGCGAGGATCTAAACCTGCGGTAGGCTCGTCCAAGACAATGACTTCCGGTTCCATCGCCAGTACACCAGCAATGGCTACGCGGCGCATTTGACCGCCTGACAGGTCAAACGGTGACTTTTGTAAAATTTCTTCACTAAGTCCCACTTGTTTTAGCGCAACGCGTGCGCGTCTTTTTGCCTCTTCTTCGGTAACTCCAAAATTAAGCGGCCCAAAAATAATATCTTTTTCAACCGTTTCCTCAAACAATTGATGCTCCGGGAACTGAAAGACAATCCCAACTTTTTGCCGTACTGGTTTGAGATTTTTATTCTTTTGTTTCGCTTTTATTTCATTGTCCCCAATTTTCACCATTCCGTCTGTTGGCTGCAGAAGAGCATTCAAGTGCTGCAGCACAGTAGACTTCCCGGATCCTGTATGACCAATCAGTGCCAAATAGGTCCCGGAAGGAATATCTATTGAAACGTCTTGAATAGCTAATCGTTCAAATGGGGTATTTGCTTGATAACGGTACTCTACATGTGAGAGCGAGATGTCCATAGCTCTTTCACCAACTCTTCTTCCGATAAATAGTGCCTGGATAAATCAATCCCTTTTTGACGGAATGCTTTGCTCATTTTAACTGAGAAGGGAATATCCAGCCCAAGTTGTATCAATTGTTCATCCATCGAAAATATCTCTTCTGGTGAACCTTCTTTAAATACCTCACCTTTATTCATCACGATGATTCTGTCCGCTTTTGCCGCTTCATCTAAATCATGTGTAATCGAGATAACGGTTAGTAACTTTTCTTCTTTTAAACTTCTAACCGTCTCCAACACTTCTTCCCTGCCCTTTGGGTCAAGCATCGAGGTTGCTTCATCTAAAATAATAATCGATGGTCTTAAGGCTAGTACTCCTGCGATTGCCACCCGCTGTTTTTGACCGCCTGATAGATGGTGGGGCTCTTGATATAGAAACTGATCCATTTTAACTTTTTTGAGAGAGTCCTCTACTCTTATGACCATTTCTTCTCTTGGTATTCCGTTATTTTCTAAACCAAAAGCCACATCATCCTGTACAGTTGTCCCAACAAACTGATTATCAGGGTTTTGAAATACCATTCCGATTTTTCTGCGAATATCCCAGATTGATTCTTCGTTCAACTTTACATCGCCAACAGTAATTTCGCCTTCCTTTGGAAACTGCAAGCCATTTAAAAGTTTCGCCATTGTCGATTTCCCCGAACCATTATGCCCGACAATGGCCAGCCATTCCCCTTCAAAAATGTCGAAGGAGACATTCTTAAGGGCATAGCGCTCTTGTGAATCGTATTGAAAAGATACTCCCTTTAGAGATACTATTGACTTTTTCATCAAGCAATCCCCCACTAAGCTAGACTATACTCATCTCTGAAATTCTTTTAAATACAAAAAAAGCCTGCACCTCGACCCAGTTGCAGCACTGCGTTTCAGAAGCTGCAAATAAAGGGATTTCTATAATAGAAATGGGAGGAGGTGCATGAGCTAGACGAGTCGCAAAAAGGAAAAGAGATATCCTTCCGGGAAAAAATCATCGCTCCATTTTAGTGGAGTCACGCTCATCATAACACTCGTTTGGCTTGGTAAAACTATATAGTATTGAATTGCACTTTACAGAAAAAGGGCAAAGAACAAGTTTGTTTGTAAACTGTCCAGCGCCCTTGTTGTCTGTTAAAAGGTATTAAACTAACTCGATAATAACCATTGGCGCACCGTCACCGCGGCGAGGTCCAAGTTTCATAATACGAGTGTATCCACCTTGACGCTCTTGGTAACGTGGAGCGATATCAGCGAAAAGTTTTTGTACTGCATCTTGACCGTTTTCAGCATTAGCAACTTCGTTACGAACGTAAGAAGATGCTTGACGACGAGCATGTAAATCGCCGCGCTTACCTAAAGTGATCATTTTTTCAACTGTCACACGAAGTTCTTTTGCGCGAGTTTCAGTTGTTTCGATGCGCTCGTTGATAATTAAATCTGTAGTTAAATCACGTAGCATAGCTTTACGCTGTGCACTTGTGCGTCCTAACTTTCTGTATGCCATGAAGGGTTCCCTCCTTTGTTGAAGTCATAAAACGGATTATCGTAGCGCTTGACTAGTCGTCTTTGCGCAAGCCTAATCCAAGCTCTTCTAGTTTTGCCTTCACTTCTTCAAGTGATTTACGGCCTAAGTTACGAACTTTCATCATATCTTCTTCAGTCTTATTAGCTAATTCCTGAACAGTGTTGATTCCAGCACGCTTCAAGCAGTTATAAGAACGAACCGAAAGATCAAGTTCCTCAATAGTCATCTCTAGAACCTTTTCTTTTTGGTCTTCTTCTTTTTCAATCATGATTTCAGCATTTTGCGCTTCATCAGTTAAACCAACAAAGATGTTCAAATGCTCGGTCAAAATTTTTGAACCTAGAGCAATCGCTTCTTTTGGCCCAGTGCTTCCATCTGTCCAAACATCAAGCGTAAGCTTATCATAATTTGACATTTGGCCAACACGTGTATTTTCTACCTGGAAAGCCACACGAGCAACAGGCGTATAAATAGAGTCAATTGGAATTACACCAATTGGTTGATCTTCTCTCTTATTCTGATCAGCCGGTGTATAACCACGACCACGTTTAGCTGTTAAACGCATGCGAAGATGGCCATTTGACGCTAATGTTGCAATATGAAGATCTGGATTTAAAATCTCAACATCACTGTCATGGGTAATGTTGCTTGCTTTTACAGGTCCTTCACCTTGCACATCAATTTCAAGTGATTTTTCTTCATCAGAGTAGATTTTTAAAGCTAGCTTTTTAATGTTTAAAATGATGGATGTTACATCCTCTACGACGCCTTCAATTGTTGAGAACTCATGAAGTACCCCATCGATTTGAATCGATGTAACAGCGGCACCTGGGAGTGAAGATAATAGGATACGACGTAAGGAGTTACCCAAAGTAGTACCATATCCGCGCTCAAGTGGTTCTACGACGAACTTGCCATACTTGGCATCATCGTTGATCTCAACCGTTTCGATTTTTGGTTTTTCTATTTCGATCATCCATTAACCCTCCTTCAAAACGTCGAAACTCGATTAGGTAGTCAGCTAACCGAAATTTCCCCCATGTTTACGTTCCCGTTTTGTGCACAACAACTGGAATAAATCTTCTGTATGTTGCCAAATTTTAATATCATATCCCATTATAGACATATGATACAAAATCTATACAGAAAAATTAAACGCGACGACGTTTTGGTGGACGGCATCCATTATGAGGAACAGGTGTAACGTCTTTAATAGCAGTTACTTCAAGACCAGCAGCTTGAAGAGCACGGATAGCAGCTTCACGGCCTGCACCAGGTCCTTTAACAGTAACTTCTAAAGTTTTCATACCATGTTCAATGGATGTCTTAGCTGCAGTTTCAGCTGCCATTTGTGCTGCGAATGGAGTAGATTTACGAGAACCTTTAAATCCAAGCGCACCAGCACTTGACCAAGAAATTGCATTACCATGAACATCAGTGATTGTTACGATCGTGTTGTTGAAAGTTGATCGGATATGAGCAATCCCTGATTCAATATTCTTTTTAACACGACGCTTACGTGTATTAGTTTTACGTGCCATTTAAATAACCTCCTTTGCCGATTACTTCTTCTTGTTCGCAACAGTCTTACGAGGACCTTTGCGTGTACGAGCGTTGTTTTTCGTATTTTGTCCACGAACCGGTAAACCACGACGATGACGTAATCCGCGGTAGCAGCCGATTTCCATTAAACGCTTAATGTTAAGAGAAATTTCACGGCGAAGATCACCTTCGACTTTTAATTTGTCGATGATGTCACGGATTTTGTTTAATTCGTCTTCTGTTAAATCACGTACACGAGTATTTTCAGAAACGCCAGCTTCTGCTAATACCTTTTGTGCAGTATTTTTACCAATACCATAAATGTAAGTTAAAGAGATAACTACACGCTTTTCACGTGGAATATCTACACCAGCAATACGTGCCATAATGAGCGCACCTCCTTCAATGATTAACCTTGTTTTTGTTTATGTTTAGGGTTTTCACAGATAACCATAACTTTTCCGCGTCTACGGATAACTTTGCACTTTTCGCAGATCGGTTTAACAGATGGTCTTACTTTCATTATCCTAACCTCCTTAGTAGTACGGAGTGCAAGCGAATTATTTGAAGCGGTAAGTAATTCTTCCGCGTGTCAAGTCATATGGAGAAAGCTCAACAGTAACCTTGTCTCCAGGAAGAATCCTGATGAAGTGCATGCGGATCTTACCAGAAACATGAGCCAGCACAGTATGACCATTTTCTAATTCTACCTTAAACATCGCATTTGGCAAAGTTTCAATGACTTTACCCTCAATTTCAATTACATCATCCTTGGCCATCAACTCGTCTCCCTTCTCTATTCAAAAATAGTATTCGAAAATGTAAAATTAATCTTCTAATAGGTACAACAATAGCAACCTTAAAATTTTAACATATTGTACAGCATCTGTCCGCAAGTAAATTCTACATTTTTAGGAATTTATCAGTCCTCATGTAAGTCTTGCCCAACTCTCGGTCCTACATACTAAGTACAATAGAAAAGCCATTTTCTCCCACATACTTTTGTTTTCTTTTGAAGAGATGTTCGAGAGTCGCCCGCCCGGTGTTGCTAATGACCATTAACGTAAATCCTCAAGTAATTGCTCGATGTCAGCAAAAACTTTGCGAATATCCTGTTGACCATCAATCGTGCGGAGATAGCCTTTTGTTTCATAAAAAGTTAGTAATGGCTCTTGTTGTTTGATGTTGACGTCTAAACGGTTTTGAACTGTTTCCGCATTATCATCAGCTCTTTGATAAAGCTCGCCGCCACACTTGTCGCATGTACCTTCGTTGGCAGGGGGATTAAATACTAGATGATAAGTGGAGCCGCAGTCTTTACAAATCCGACGTCCAGTCAAACGTTCCATTAATATACTTTTATCAACGTTAATATTGATTACATAGTCAATTTTTTTGTTTAAATCAACTAGTAAGTTTTCCAACGCATCTGCTTGAGGTACTGTTCTAGGAAAGCCATCCAGCAAAAAGCCTTTTTCACAGTCATCTTTGCTTAATCGTTCACGAACAATGCCGATTGTTACTTCATCAGGAACAAGTTCACCTTTGTCCATGAAGGATTTTGCTTGTAATCCTAGTTCAGTTCCTTCTTTCATCGCTGCACGGAACATATCTCCAGTTGAGATATGAGGGATGCCGTATTGCTCTACGATTCTTTCAGCCTGAGTACCTTTTCCAGCACCCGGAAGCCCCATTAATACTAAATTCACACGTGTTCCCCCCTCGTGCTATATTTGGTTTCAGGGGCCAATAGGTCCCCAAAACCTTTTACTTTATAAAACCTTTATAGTGACGTTTAACAAGTTGTGCTTCAAGTTGTTTCATCGTTTCAAGTGCAACACCGACAACGATGAGCAAGCTTGTTCCGCCTATTTGTGCCGATTGTGGCAAATTCGCTAATTTAATGAATAAAACAGGAAGAACCGCAATAACAGATAAGAAGATCGCACCAACAAATGTTAAACGATATAAGACGCGTGTTAAGTATTCTTGCGTGCTCTTACCAGGACGTATGCCAGGAATATAGCCGCTTTGCTTTTGTAAGTTTTCCGCTGCTTGTTCAGGGTTAACTTGGATAAAGGCATAGAAATAAGTAAACGCGATAATTAATGCTGCATAAAGAGTCATCCCAATTGGATGAGAATAGTCAAATACTTTTGTAATCCAGAGTGTGACATCATTCGTTGGAAAGAATGATGCAACAGTTCTTGGCGTTACGATGAATGAAACGGCAAAGATAACAGGGATAACACCGGCTGCGTTAACTTTTAACGGCATATGAGTGGATTGGCCACCAACCGGATTGCGTCCTTCTACAACGCGTTTCGCATATTGAATAGGAATTTTACGTGTTGCTTGCTGGATGAAAATAACTCCAACAACAATGGCAATAATAGCAAGAACTATTAATGCGACCGTAACTATACGTAGGAACAAAGCTTCTCCTGCATTTTCGAACTGTTGGACATAAATTTGATTAACTGTGTTAGGAATGGCAGCAACAATACCAGCGAAGATAATGATCGAGATACCATTTCCGACACCCTTCGTGGTAATTTGCTCACCTAACCACATCAAGAAAGAAGTACCAGCAGTTAAAACTGTAGCAATCAATAGATAAGTTCCGATTCCAGGGTTTTCAATTAGTTGGCCATTGGCTAAATTATTAAAGCCATATGACATACCTAATGCTTGGATAAATCCAAGCACAACAGTGAAATAACGAGTGAACTGAGCAATCTTACGACGCCCTGATTCCCCTTGCTTGGACCATTCCGTAAATTTCGGAACAACATCCATCTGTAAAAGCTGAATGATAATCGAAGCAGTGATATACGGCATGATACCCATTGCAAAGATGGAGAATTGTTTCAACGCTCCACCGCCAAAGGTATTTAAAATCCCGAAAACACTTAGCTTATCCTGATTAGCAAGAACCTCAGCATTTACATTCGGTACAGGGATAAATGTACCTAGTCGAAAAACGACTAACATTAAAAGGGTGAAAATAATTTTATTCCTTATCTCACCCACGCGCATAAAATTGGAGATTGTCTGGAACATTAGATCACCTCAGTAGTTCCACCAGCAGCTTCGATAGCTTCCTTAGCAGCAGAGGAGAATTTGTGAGCTTTCACAGTCAGCTTTTTCTCTACGTTCCCTTTTGCAAGAACTTTAATTCCTGCTTTTTCGTTACTTACAACGCCTGTTTCGATAAGAAGTTCTGGAGTAACTTCTGTACCTTCTTCAAAGCGGTTTAATGCATCAAGGTTCACAACTGCGTATTCTTTACGGCTAATGTTCGTGAATCCGCGTTTTGGTAAACGACGGAATAAAGGTGTTTGACCACCCTCAAAACCAACACGTACACCGCCGCCAGAACGAGCGTTTTGACCTTTATGACCTTTACCTGCAGTCTTTCCTTGGCCAGAACCGATCCCGCGTCCTAAACGTTTGCGCTCTTTACGAGAACCTTCGGCAGGTTTTAATTCATGAAGTTTCATATTGGCACCTCCTTATGAAAGAAAACAATGGATTATTGTTCTTTTACTGTTACAAGGTGAGCAACTTTGTTAATCATACCGCGAATCGCAGCGTTATCTTGGTGCTCAACTGTTTGATTTAATTTACGTAAACCTAGCGCTGTAACTGTTGCACGTTGGTCCTCAGGGCGACCTATAACGCTCTTGTTGAGGGTAATTAAAAGTTTCGCCATTTGATTTCCCCCCTTATCCTAACAGTTCTTCTACTGATTTACCACGTAATTTCGCTACGTCTTCAGCACGTTTTAATTGTTTTAAACCATCAACTGTAGCACGTACCATATTAATTGGAGTGTTTGTGCCTAATGATTTAGAAAGGATATCAGCTACCCCAGCTAATTCAAGAACCGCACGAACTGGACCACCAGCGATAACTCCTGTACCTTCAGAAGCAGGCTTAAGAAGAATTTCACCAGCACCAAAACGTCCAATTACTTGGTGAGGAACAGTAGTTCCAACCATTGGTACTTCCACTAAGTTTTTCTTTGCATCTTCGATAGCTTTACGAATTGCATCAGGTACCTCTTGGGCTTTACCAGTACCGAAGCCGACATGACCGTTTTTATCTCCCACTACGACAAGTGCAGAGAAACGGAAACGACGTCCACCTTTAACAACCTTCGCAACACGGTTAACAGTAACTACGCGTTCTTCAAGTTCAAGTTTGTTTGGATCAATACGACGCATCTTTAAGTGTCCCTCCTTTGTCTATTAAAATTGTAGGCCGTTTTCACGAGCAGCATCAGCTAATGCTTGAATACGTCCATGGTATAGGTATCCTCCACGGTCAAATACAACTGCAGAGATCCCTTTTTCAACCGCACGTTTAGCAACTAATTCTCCGACTTTTTGTGCAGCTTGAGCGTTGCTTGTAGATTCAAGACCGAAGTCTTTTTCTATTGTAGAAGCACTTGCTAAAGTAACTCCATTCATGTCATCGATAATTTGAGCATAAATGTGTTGGTTTGAACGGAACACATTTAGACGTGGACGAGCTGAAGTTCCGCTAAGTTTCGCACGAACACGAGCATGTCTTTTCTTGCGAGTAGCGTTTTTATCAAGCTTCGTAATCATTTACGTCACTCCTTTCGTTTACCTATGCGGCATTACTTACCTGTTTTACCTTCTTTGCGACGAACAAATTCGCCTTCGTAACGAATTCCTTTGCCTTTATATGGCTCTGGAGGACGAACTCCGCGAATATTGGCAGCTAATGCACCAACACGTTCTTTATCAGTACCTTTAACAATGATCTTTGTGTTAGTGGGTACTTCGATTTCAAGACCTTTTTCAGGTTCCATTTCAACTGGATGAGAGTAACCAACGTTTAATACAAGCTTAGTACCTTGCTTTTGAGCACGGTAACCAACCCCGATTAATTCTAAACCTCTTTCGAAGCCTTTGGAAACACCTTCAACCATGTTCGCGATCACAGCACGAGTAGTACCATGTAATGCGCGGATTTCTTTTACATCAGATGGACGAGTCACTGTAATGATGTTCTCTTCAACAGTGATCGCAATCTCAGGATTAAAAGTACGAGTAAGTTCGCCTTTAGGGCCTTTTACTGTAACTGTATTATTATTTAAAGTAACCGTAACTCCTGCTGGAATTTCGATAGGTTTTTTTCCTACGCGAGACATTTAGTGCACCTCCATTCATTCAAAAACTCGATTACCAAACGTATGCTAAAACTTCTCCACCGATTTGTTTTGCACGAGCTTCTTTATCTGTAATAACACCTTGTGATGTAGATACTAGTGCGATACCAAGACCGTTAAGAACACGTGGTACCTCAGTAGATTTTGCATAAACACGAAGACCAGGCTTACTTATGCGCTTAAGACCAGTAATAACACGCTCATTATTTGTACCGTACTTTAAGAAGATACGGATGATACCTTGTTTGTTGTCGTCGATAAACTCAACGTCACGTACGAAACCTTCACGCTTTAAGATTTCAGCGATTTCTTTTTTCATATTAGAAGCAGGTACTTCTAACTTTTCGTGACGTACCATGTTCGCATTACGAATGCGAGTAAGCATATCTGCAATTGGATCTGTCATGACCATTATTTTTACCTCCTTCCACAACTCTGGGTTTTACCAGCTAGCTTTTTTAACACCAGGAATTTGTCCTTTGTATGCTAATTCACGGAAACAAATACGGCAAAGCTTAAATTTACGGTATACAGAGTGTGGACGGCCGCAACGTTCGCAGCGAGTGTACTCTTGTACAGCATATTTAGGCGTGCGTTTTTGTTTCGCAATCATTGACTTTTTAGCCACGTTTTCGCCTCCCTTATTTAGCGATTACTTTTGGAATGGCATTCCAAATTGAGTTAAAAGTTCACGAGATTCTTCATCAGTGTTAGCAGTCGTTACGATAACGATATCCATACCACGAACTTTGCTTACTTTATCGTAATCAATTTCAGGGAAGATTAATTGTTCTTTAACACCCAAAGTATAGTTACCGCGACCGTCAAATGCTTTCTTAGAAACACCACGGAAGTCACGTACACGAGGTAAAGAAACAGAAACTAATTTATCCAAGAATTCGTACATGCGCTCACCGCGAAGAGTAACCTTTGCACCGATTGGCATACCTTCACGAAGACGGAAGCCAGCGATAGATTTTTTCGCACGAGTGATAAGTGGCTTTTGACCAGTGATCGTTGCTAATTCTTCAACAGCGTTATCAAGAGCTTTTGCGTTTGCAACTGCATCACCAACACCCATGTTTACAACGATCTTTTCAATCTTAGGAACTTGCATAACTGATTTATAGCTGAACTTGCTCATTAGAGCAGGAGTAATTTCTTTAACAAACTTTTCTTTTAGGCGGTTCATGTGTGTACCTCCCTTCTTAATTTAAACTATTTATCTAATACTTCACCGGATTTTGCTACGCGTACTTTTTTGCCATCAACCGTTTTGTAACCTACACGAGTTGGGTTACCTGATTTAGGATCGATAGGCATAACGTTTGATACATGAATTGGAGCCTCAAAGCTGATAATTCCGCCTTGTGGATTCACTTGAGAAGGCTTTGAGTGCTTTTTCACGATGTTTACGCCTTCTACTAGAACACGGCTGTCTTTAGGATAAGCAGCTAGGATAACACCTGTTTTGCCTTTATCCTTGCCAGAAATAACTCTGACTTTATCACCTTTTTTTACATGCATCTTGTCGCACCTCCTTAAAGGCAATTGATTTTAAAATTATAATACTTCTGGAGCAAGAGAAACGATTTTCATAAAGTTGTTATCGCGAAGTTCGCGGGCAACTGGTCCGAAGATACGTGTTCCACGTGGGCTCTTATCATCTTTAATGATTACACATGCGTTTTCATCGAAACGAATGTAAGAACCATCTGGACGGCGAGCGCCACTCTTTGTACGAACAATAACAGCCTTAACAACGTCACCTTTTTTAACAACGCCACCTGGTGTTGCTTGTTTTACTGTACAAACGATCACATCACCAATACCAGCAGTTTTACGACCAGAGCCACCAAGAACTTTAATCGTAAGTACTTCACGAGCACCAGAGTTGTCAGCAACTTTTAAACGTGATTCTTGTTGAATCATGTGTGTAACCTCCCTTCGGATTGAAGCTTATCCGAACAATTAAATAATAACGGCTTTTTCTACAACTTCGACTAAACGGAAGCGTTTAGTAGCTGAAAGTGGGCGAGTTTCCATAATGCGAACAACATCACCGATTTTTGCCAGGTTTTGCTCATCATGAGCTTTATACTTTTTAGAGTACTTAACGCGTTTACCGTATAAAGGATGCTTTTTGTAAGTTTCAACAAGAACTGTAACTGTTTTGTCCATCTTGTCAGAAACAACGCGTCCTGTGTAAACTTTGCGTTGGTTACGTTCACTCATCTGTGAACCTCCTCTCATTTATTACTTGTTAACGCTGATTTCTCTTTCGCGAACAACAGTTTTCATACGAGCGATCGCTTTACGTACTTCACGAATACGCGCAGTATTTTCTAGTTGTCCTGTCGCCAATTGAAAGCGTAGGTTGAAAAGCTCTTCTTTAAGAGATTTTACTTTTTGTTCAATTTCAGCAGTGGTAAGGTCACGAAGTTCATTAGCTTTCATTTGATTCACCACCAATTTCTTCACGTTTTACAAACTTACATTTTACTGGAAGTTTGTGCATAGCAAGGCGTAATGCTTCACGTGCGATTTCTTCAGAAACACCCGCGATTTCAAACATAACTTTCCCTGGCTTTACAACTGCTACCCAGCCTTCAGGTGAACCTTTACCGGAACCCATCCGCACTTCTAGAGGCTTTGCAGTGTAAGGTTTGTGAGGGAAGATTTTAATCCATACTTTACCGCCACGTTTCATGTAACGTGTCATCGCAATACGAGCAGCTTCGATTTGACGGTTTGTAATCCAAGAAGCTTCCATTGCTTGAAGGCCGAATTCACCGAATGTTACTTCAGCTCCGCCTTTTGTTTGGCCGCGCATATTTCCACGGTGTTGACGGCGATATTTTACGCGTTTTGGCAATAACATTATTATTTGCCTCCTTCCGCATTTTTCTTCTTAGTAGGAAGGACTTCTCCCTTATAGATCCACACTTTTACGCCAAGCTTACCATAAGTAGTATCAGCTTCAGCTGTAGCATAGTCGATATCAGCGCGAAGTGTATGAAGAGGTACAGTTCCTTCGCTGTAGTGTTCAGAACGAGCGATATCAGCGCCGCCAAGACGACCAGATACCATTGTTTTAATACCTTTCGCACCAGCGCGCATTGCACGTTGAATAACTTGCTTTTGTGCACGACGGAAAGATACACGGTTTTCTAATTGACGAGCAATATTTTCAGCAACTAGTTTCGCATCAAGATCAGCTCTCTTAATTTCAAGGATGTTGATGTGAACACGTTTGCCAGTAAGTTGATTTAATGCTTTACGAAGTGCTTCAACTTCAGTACCGCCTTTACCGATAACCATACCAGGCTTAGCTGTATGAACTGTTACGTTAACACGGTTAGCAGCACGTTCGATTTCTACTTTAGAAACAGAAGCATCTTTTAAACGCTTCGTGATATACTCACGAACTTTAAGGTCTTCGTGTAAAAGATCAGCGAAGTCTTTACCTGCGTACCATTTAGATTCCCAATCACGGATGATTCCGATACGCAAACCGACTGGATTTACTTTTTGACCCACAGCTTATCCCTCCTTCTTTTCTGTTAAAACGATTGTAATATGGCTTGTGCGTTTGTTAATTTGGCTTGCACGACCCATTGCGCGAGGACGGAAACGTTTTAAGGTTGGTCCTTCATCAACGAATGCTTGAGTTACAACTAGAGTGTTAACGTCCATTTCATAGTTGTGCTCTGCGTTTGCCATAGCGGATTTTAATACTTTTTCAACGATTGGAGAAGCAGCCTTAGGTGTGAGATTTAAAATCGCCACAGCTTCACCAACTTGCTTTCCTCGGATTAAATCAACGACTAAACGTGCTTTACGAGGAGCAATACGAACTGTTCTTGCAACAGCTTTAGCTTGCATTTGGATGCCCTCCTCTCTTAACGTCTTGTTTTCTTGTCATCATTACCGTGCCCTTTGTAAGCACGTGTTGGAGCGAATTCTCCAAGCTTATGACCTACCATGTCTTCAGTAACATATACAGGCACATGTTTGCGACCATCGTAAACTGCGATTGTGTGGCCGATAAATTGTGGGAAGATCGTAGAACGGCGAGACCAAGTCTTAATAACTTGTTTGCTCTCAGTTTCATTTAACTTTTCGACCTTAACCATTAAATGATCATCAACGAATGGTCCTTTTTTTAAGCTGCGACCCATGAAGGTACCTCCCTTCGTGACTGTTCTACGGTTCTATCTTTGAACCGTAGGAGAGACACGTTATTTTTTACGACGACGTACGATAAATTTATCTGATTTGTTTTTCTTTTTACGAGTTTTGTATCCAAGAGTTGGTTTACCCCATGGAGTCATTGGTGACTTACGTCCGATTGGTGAACGTCCTTCACCACCACCGTGTGGGTGATCGTTAGGGTTCATAACAGATCCACGGACAGTTGGGCGTTTGCCTAACCAACGAGAACGACCTGCTTTACCAATTTTAATAAGTTCATGTTGTTCGTTACCAACTTGACCGATAGATGCACGGCACTCAGAAAGGATCATGCGAACTTCACCAGAAGTTAAACGAACTAGTACGTATTTTCCTTCTTTACCTAGAACTTGTGCGCTAGTTCCAGCAGAACGAACTAATTGTCCGCCTTTACCAGGCTTTAGTTCAATGTTGTGTACTACAGTACCAACAGGGATGTTTGCTAGTGGAAGTGCGTTACCCACTTTAATATCTGCCTCAGGGCCAGACATTACTTCCATGCCTACTTGAAGGTTTTTAGGAGCTAAGATATAACGCTTTTCTCCATCAACATAATTGATTAATGCAATATTTGCAGAACGGTTTGGATCATACTCAATTGTGGCAACGCGTCCTGGAATGCCATCTTTGTTACGCTTAAAGTCGATTAAACGATATTGACGCTTATGGCCGCCACCTTGATGACGAACAGTTAACTTACCTTGGTTATTACGGCCGCCTTTTCTCTTTAATGGAGCTAATAGAGATTTTTCTGGAGTGCTAGTTGTGATTTCAGCAAAATCAGAGCTAGTCATTCCGCGACGACCATTGGAGGTAGGTTTGTACTTTTTAATCGCCATTTTATTCCCTCCTCTTCTTGTTAGTTTTTAGCTTTCAAAGAATTCGATTTCTTTGCTGTCAGCTGTTAATTTTACGATTGCTTTACGACGCTTGTTTGTGTAACCGCCGAATTTACCCATACGCTTGAATTTACCTTTATAGTTCATGATGTTAACTTTCTCAACTTCAACGCCAAAGATTTCTACAATAGCATCTTTCACTTGTGTTTTGTTAGCTCTCACATCAACTTCGAACGTATATTTCTTTTCAGCCATTAGGTCAGTAGAACGCTCAGTGATAACGGGGCGCTTAATGATATCGCGTGCATCCATTATGCAAGCACCTCCTCTACTTTTTCAACCGCTGCTTTAGTCATGATTAATTTATCATGGTTTACAACATCTAATACGTTGATTCCATCAGCTGTTACTACTGTTACACCAGGAATGTTGCGAGCAGAAAGCGCTACATTTTCATCTAGGTTAGCTGTAACAATAAGTGCTTTTTTCTCAACAGAAAGACCGTTTAAAACAGCTTTGAAATCTTTTGTTTTTGGAGTTTCGAACGCTAAGCTTTCTAATACCAAGATATTTGCTTCTAATACTTTAGAAGATAATGCAGATTTGATCGCTAAGCGACGAACCTTCTTAGGTAATTTATAGCTGTAGCTGCGTGGTGTTGGACCAAATACAGTACCACCTCCGCGCCATTGTGGAGAACGGATTGACCCTTGACGAGCACGGCCAGTTCCTTTTTGACGCCATGGCTTACGGCCACCGCCTGCAACTTCAGAACGAATTTTAGTTTTATGTGTTCCTTGACGTAATGAAGCACGTTGCATAACAATCGCTTCGAATAATACGTGCTGGTTAGGCTCAATACCAAAAACTGATTCATTAAGCTCGATATCACCAACTTGTGATCCGTTTTGGTTTAATAATGCTACTTTCGGCATTCCTTTGTTCCTCCTTTCTTAAAAAGTGACTATGCTTTTACCGCACCTTTAATTTTTAATAATGCTTTTTTTGCTCCCGGAACATTACCTTTGATCAATAATAGGTTGCGCTCAACGTCAACTTTAACGATTTCTAGGTTTTGTACAGTAACTTGTTCTCCGCCCATACGTCCAGGTAATGCTTTACCTTTGAATACACGGTTTGGAGCAACAGGTCCCATTGAACCAGGACGACGGTGGTAACGTGAACCGTGAGCCATTGGGCCGCGTGATTGTCCGTGGCGCTTGATTGAGCCTTGGAAACCTTTACCCTTTGAGATTCCTGTTACATCTACAATATCGCCTGCAGCGAAAATATCAACTTTGACTTCTTGACCAACTTCAAGTGCTGCTAAGTCGTCTCCGCGGAATTCGCGAACGAAGCGCTTAGGAGCAGTATTTGCTTTAGCAACATGGCCTTTTTCTGGTTTGTTAGATAACTTCTCACGCTTGTCTTCAAAACCAACTTGAACTGCAGTATAACCGTCAGTTTCAACTGATTTCTTTTGAAGAACTACGTTAGCAGCTGCCTCAACTACAGTTACAGGGATTAAGTTGCCGTTACTTGCAAATACTTGAGTCATACCAATCTTTCTTCCTAAGATTCCTTTGGTCATTTAAGTCACACCTCCTGTATATTTGTTCATTTATTTTGATTAAAGTTTGATTTCGATATCTACACCAGATGGTAAATCTAAACGCATTAACGCATCAACTGTTTGTGGAGTTGGGTTAACGATGTCGATTAGACGCTTATGAGTCCGCATTTCGAACTGTTCACGAGAATCTTTGTACTTATGAACCGCACGAAGAATTGTGTAAACAGACTTTTCAGTTGGAAGCGGAATCGGACCAGAAACTGCCGCACCTGAACGTTTTGCTGTTTCAACGATTTTTTCTGCAGATTGATCAAGGATTCTGTGATCATATGCTTTTAAGCGGATACGAATTTTTTGTTTTGCCATTATTTTCCCTCCTTTATTCGCCTATTTTCGAAATAGACAGTTCTCAGTGAAAATTTCCCACACACTCGCCATGGCAAAGCGGCCGGGTGTGTCAGCAACCTTCCACCTCATCGCAGTCAAAGACCAACATTGTCTATTATACATAAAACATAAAGTAAACGCAACAGTTATTACGATTTTTTTTATGCCTTCTGTGTTGAACACTTTTTTAATTATAGCGGCTGACATTTTCAATTTCAATCCCAAAATGTAATCTCCAATATTCTCCTAATTTATTACTCCAAATATTTAATCAATTTAATATGAACATATATAATAGTAGAAACTGATTTCAACATAAAACAATAACACTTTACTCTGATATATTTGATCGTGATTTACCAAAATAGGTTCGAACCAAAATCATTATTAGAGCAATGAAGGGTATTCCCACTAAAAGGGGGAATCCAACCCAATATGGCATTTTATTATAAAAAAACTGTTGATAAGCAATCTTATTCTTCGACCCAAGCCATGAGTATATAAAAATGAGCGATATTACGGGAATAATCAAGGGCTGATACCTTTTAAATTTGAAAATGTCCTTTAACCCAATCAAAACTGCATAGACATAAAGAATAATTTTTATAAAAAATCCTACCGCAAAGGTCCCAACAACAATAGAGTCCATCCTCTGGATAATATGGCCAACGTTGATCTTTTCAACTGTAAGAAGCAATGGGATTTCAACGGCCTGTGCGCCATTACCAATTACACTAATAATTAATAAAAAGGTCCATGTAAGACCTAAACCACTTAACAAAATGGACAGTAAGCCCGTTTTTTTGACCAATTCAGGCTTATTCAAGTATGGGAAAAACATAAGAAAAAGAAAAATTTCCCCAAAGGGGAAAAATAATGTTAGGGGTACTGCCTGTTTTAAAACAGGCAGCCAGCCATATTCTAAAACAGGCTGCACGTTCTTAATTTTGATAATTCCGGAAGCAAAAACAGTTAAATTACCAATTATTCCGAAAGCGGCCATTGCGCCAACAAGAATCTCTGCCGTCCTTCCTACCACTTCAATCCCTAAATAGCAGGCATATGAAACCAATAACAGGCCGATAAAAATAATTACGGGAACCGGCGTTTCCGCTAAAATATAAGTTCCCATTGTATCCCCTAAATGCCGCGCATTGACTGCGGCAACAAAAGTAAAATAGCAAATATATACTATGCTTAATGGAAATCCGATATATTTGCTAAATACTTTAATTAAAACTCCGGTAAAAGGAAGATTTGGATACCGTTTGAATATTTGGACGTATACAAAGAAAAAAAGAATGATGGCGCCAAGCATGCCAAACATGATTGAAATCCAAGCATCTTGTTTCGCTTGCATCCCCATTCTTGTCACAATTCCGGTTCCTAATTGAAATAGAAACATAAGAGAAAACAATTGCTTTGAATCAATTTTCGCATTTTCCATTTATATAAATTCCTTCCCATTAGAACGAAAACTTTCATTTCATATTTTTAACTTTTTACTGGTAAATTAAACCTCCTAAAAGTTCATCTAAATATGTGTGGAATATGCCTGTTTCAAGTGGAAATAATAACCTTAAAAACAGCAGGAATATGAGGGAAAAACTTTGAATTTTTTCAAAACGAAAAACAAACAATCAATTAAATTCAAGTGGGAAGACATACAAAAACGGACTGCGGAACAAACGATTCAAACAAAACCACAAGAAGAAATAAAGGAACCCTTAGAACTGAGTTTAACTGATAACCTCCAGAAAATTAAAGAGTTGTTCGGAAACAGTGACGACATTATTATGCGTGAAATCAGAATAGGTAAGGAAGGCAGGATTAAAGCTTGTATCATTTTTACCGACGGCTTGATAGATAGTCAATCCGCTCAAAACTTCATCATGGAATCGTTAATGATTGATTGGCGAACAACTGAAGTAGAATCAGAATCAGTCTCTAGATTAAACCTTCTACAGTATTTAAAAGATATGGTTTTAACGGTCGGGGATATTCAGGATATAAATGATTTTACGAATCTGCTCGATTCTCTTCTAAATGGGAAAGTAATTCTTTTGTTTGAAGGATATTCCCAAGGCTTCGCAGTTGAAATGAAAGGGGGAAAAGAACGGTCAGTTGAGGAGCCTACAACCGAAACAACAATCAGGGGACCCCGTGAAGGATTTACAGAAAATATACGGGTCAACACTTCTTTACTAAGAAGAAAAATTAGAGACCACAACCTATGGATCGAATCCAGAAAAATTGGAAAAGTATCTAAAACCAACGTCTCTATTATGTATATCAATGGTATTGCAAATGATAAGATTGTAGAAGAGGTGCGTAAAAGACTCGATCGAATAAAGATTGACAGTATTTTAGAAACCGGTTATATCGAAGAATTAATTCAGGATGCAAAATGGTCACCATTTCCTACTATGTATCATTCAGAACGTCCAGATGCCATTGCTGCCGATTTGCTAGAGGGCCGCATTGCGATCCTAGTTGATGGTACACCCTTTGTCATTACAATACCAGTCATATTCGCACAATTTTTACAGTCCCCTGAGGATTATTATAACCGGGCAGATATTACAACACTTCTTCGTTTCCTGAGATATGTCGGTTTTTTTATTGCATTGTTAGCACCTTCATTTTATATTGCGATCACTACCTTTCATCAAGAAATGCTGCCCACGCAATTACTTATTACCCTAGCTGCCCAGCGGGAAGGTGTTCCATTTCCAGCCTTTATTGAAGCCCTAGCGATGGAGGTAAGCTTTGAAATATTACGTGAAGCAGGCTTAAGAATGCCAAAAGCGATTGGCCAGGCTGTATCCATCGTTGGAACACTAGTCATTGGATCTGCAGCTGTTGAAGCCGGATTTGTGTCAGCAGCAATGGTAATTGTAGTTGCCATTACCGCCATTTCAAGCTTTATAGTTAGTAATTATGAATTAGCTATTTCAATCAGGATGCTGCGCTTTCCTTTCATGGCGATTGCGGCATCATTTGGTTTATTCGGCATCATTGTAGGATTAATCGCGTTAATTCTTCATATGTGCAGTTTACGTTCATTTGGTATACCTTATATGGCTCCATTCGGCCCTTTTATTAAAGATGATCAAAAGGATGCTATTTTCCGTATGCCAAGATGGGCTATGTTTTCACGACCTCGTTTAATTAGTCAGACGAATATAACACGAGAAGACACCCCTGCCCCAAAACCGGATTCGAAATAAGTTCCCAAAGAATCGGGTAATGATAACAAAATGAGTAGAAGCTGCCTTTCTCTATGAAGGCAGCTTCTATTCTTTTTTTACAAACAGTTTTTTATCAAGATTTATTAATTTTCTTATTGCATAGACAACTAATAGAAGTAAAGGTAGAACAAGACCATAAGTTAGAGCATAAACAGGCCAAATCTCATAGTCAAATTTGGCAGAATGGATAACATTAGGATGTGAAACCAAAGAAGTGGTAACCATGATCATGCCTAACGGTATTACAAGCGGCCGATAATCCTTTATGTTCAAGGTTTGTACAAGACCTGTTATGGATGCGTAAAAATATATCGTCATCTTAAAAAAGATCGTTATTTCCCACATGATCGCTAATATGGCTTCGACTCGCTGCAAAAAATCCCCTACTTTTAACCGCCTTGCTAATGTATAGCTTGGATACAACTGTCTGGAACTAGTTTCTGGACCTAAAACTAATATAGTCAAAGAAATTAGGATAAATAAACATACACCACCTATAAAAATGGCACTAAAAAAATTTTTCTCAGCTTCCTTGGGCTTAGTCACTGAGATTGGAAAAATCATTAAAAAAATATTTAATGGCAAGGAGAAAACACTGGAAAAAAGTATAACAGCACGTGTCATTGGCTTTATTCCTGTATTCAATATAGGCTGCAGGTTATCAATCTTCCATAATTCAGGAGTTACTATCACAGAGAACATTATTAATAAAAATAATAAAATAAATATAGGAAATAACAATTCAGCTGAACGGGCAATCGTTTCCAGACCAAGACGAACCCCCATGACTAAGATGCCAGCGAAAATAATATGGATTGCAGCAGGTGGAGTTTCCTTAATAAGTTGAGTTGTCAAGAATGACCCAACATAATACAGTAACTCTGATGCGCCGATAAATGAATAGAAAACAAACGAAAGTGAAACGGCCTTTCCTAGCCATTTGCCTAGAAGTGTTTCAATGATTTCAACTAAAGTCATCATCGGGAACTTCCTCACTATAGCAATGTATAAGGTCACTATTAACAAACCAATAACTGTACCGATTACTGCAGCCATCCAAGCGTCTTGTTTTACCTCCTGTGCAAGAATTCCAGGTATCACCAATATAGTAGTACCTACAGAAAATAGAATGACTAATATTGCGAATTGCCGTGCACTAATTTTAACCGTTTTTAACATTTACATCACCATACCTATTTCAGCAATTCGTAAATAAAATCACTAAATGGCTGCAAAACAGTCCTTATTCCGTCAAGCGGATTCGGAATGGGCCAATTTAAACTATGGGCAATGCCTAATCCTACAGCAAACAGCATTAAGAAAGAAAATACCCATAATTCTTTCGTCAGCTTCTTTTTCTTCAAGTAAGGAATTTCAAATGCAATCATTATTATTGCTGCGACTATTGTTCCTGCAACACCAAGCATCTGCAAATGCACCCTCTATTCAAATTTCATGGCAAAACCTTCCTATGTTTATCATAATTACTAGATAAAATATCCATTTTTCTATGTTCCCATTCTTGCCATCGCTTATTTACTGTTTCCCATTGCTTAAAAAGCCATATTTTGGGGAGCATATAACTAGTTTTTATTCTAAAAGGAGTAATGGCATGAACCGAAAATTCCTTTTAATCATCATTTCAATATGCTCTCTTTCCCTACTGACTTCATGTTGGAACAGAAAAGAGTTAAACGAATTGGCTATTGTAGTTGGAATGGGGATCGATATTGAGGACGGTAAATTTGTTGTGACTGTACAAGTCGTTAACCCTGGAGAAATAGCTGAATCACAAGGCGGCAGTGGAAAATCACCCGTGGTCGTTTATCAAGAAAAAGGAAATACCTTGTTTGAAGCAATTAGAAGAATCACCACAGTTTCACCACGAAAATTATATTTTTCCCATCTCCGGCTTCTCGTTTTGGGAGAGGAATTTGCCAAAAAAGGGATAGCAAAAACGTTAGACCTTTTATCAAGGGATCCAGAAATGAGAGCAGATTTTTATATTGTAGTAGCTAAAAATAAAAAAGCAGGAGATATCTTAAAAATTGTAACTACTATGGAAAGAATACCCGTACAACAAGTATTTGAATCGCTTCAGTCATCTGAGAAAGCATGGGCAACAACCATACAAATTACGATGGATCAATTGATTTACGATATTATTAGTGAGGGCATAAGTGCCAAATTAACTGGAATTAAGTTAATTGGAGATGTTCAGGATGGGGGAAAATTAGAAAACACACAGCAAACGAAGCCTACTGCATTTCTGAAATATGATTCAATTGGAGTATTTAGAAAGGATAAATTTATTGGCTGGTTATCAGAAAGCGAAAGCAAAGGTCTCAACTATGCCTTGGGGAATGTTACAAGTACGGTTGTCACAATACCCTGCCCCCAAAAAGGGAAAACCGCCATTGAATTGATTCATACAACATCAGAATTAAACACAGAGGTTTCAGATCATAAGCCAAAAGGAATCATAAAAGTTACCACAGTGGGTAATGTTGGAAATGTCCAGTGTAAGACACTCGATTTGACCAAACCAGAAACCATAAGTATTTTAGAAAGAGAAACCAAGAAAAATATAGAACATAGTATTAACAAATCTCTATATGCTGCACGAAAGAAATATAAAATAGACCCATTTGGTTTTGGTGAAGCCCTGCATCGTTCCAACTCTGATTATTGGCATTTAATTAAGAAGGATTGGCTGCAAATCCTTGAAAACATGCCGGTAGAAATAGATGTAAAGGTAAAAATACACAACATAGGAAAAATTAAAAACTCCCCGCTCAATGAAATTAAGAATTAACTCGGATTGGAGGCATGAAATGAAACGAAAAATCACTTTGATACTATTTTTCAGCTCTATTATCCTCCTTACCGGGTGCTGGAACAAAAGAGAATTAAATGAACTGTCCATCTTACTTGGGTTGGGGATTGATAAAGAAAAAGAGCAATATATTATCACAGCACAAGTGGTAAATCCAAGTGAAATTGCTTCAAAGAAAGGAGGCAGTGGAAAAGCACCAGTGATTGTTTATCAAAGTAAGGGTGAAACATTATTTGAAGCAGTTAGAAAAATAACCACTGTTGCCCCAAGAAAGCTTTATTTCGCGCATTTGCGAATTCTCGTCTTCGGTGAGGATTTAGCAAAAGAAGGTATTGGCGAAATGATTGACGCCCTTATTAGGAATTCAGAGGTACGGGATGATTTTTATATAGCAGTATCCAAGAATTCAAAGGCGGCTGATGTTTTAAAAATATTAACCCCATTAGAAACAATACCAGCTAATAGTTTATTTGCTTCGCTTGAGGTATCAGCTAAAGAATGGTCCCCTACCGAAGGTGTAACATTAGATAAACTTGTTTCTAACATGGTGAGTGAAGGAAATAATCCTATTTTGACCGGAATAGAACTTAAGGGACCTGTAAAAACAGGTGAAAGTAATAAGAACGTCGATCAGACAAATCCTAAAACCTTACTGCGATATAAAGGGCTGGCAGTCTTCAAACAAGATAAACTGATTGGCTGGATGAATGAAAGAGAAAGTAAGGCGGTTCATTATGCCTTGGGAAAGGTTAAGAGCAGCGTCGGTTTTGTAAAATGTCCAGAAGGCGGCAAAGCGGTCATTGAGGTGGTCAAAACAAAATCAAAATTAAATACCATGATTATTAAAGGACGCCCTCACGGAACAATTAAAATTAAAATACTTGGAAATGTAGCAGAAGTTGATTGTCAAAGCTTGGATTTAACAGACCCAAAATCGATTCCATATTTAGAAAAGGAATCAGAGGAAGCTCTTATAAAAATTATAAAATCAACGATACAGCATGCACAAAAAGATTTTCGAACTGATATATTCGGATTCGGCGAAGCCCTTTATCGCTCTGAACCTGATTATTGGAAAAAGCATAAAAGGGAATGGGAGCAACTGTATTCACAGATGCCGGTTTCCGTTAAAGTGGAAATGAATATTCGTCAAACGGGTACAATCAATAATTCCCCACTTCATGAAATGAAATAACAAATAAATAGATGTTCCCATTCAAAAAAATATGTTTTCTGGGAAAAGCGAGGAACAAGCATGCTTGAGAATGGAAAAATTTCACCTCATCAATATACAATCATGATTGCATTTTTTATTGTTGGCGGCAGCATTTTGTATACTCCCTCAGGTCTTGTACATAGTGCGAAACAGGATGCTTGGATGGCTAATATTATTGTGGTCGGACTAGGGCTAATACTGGTGTCTCTGTTCAATTTATTAGGTAGTAGATTTCCGACAATGAACCTAACTGAATATAGCGAAAGAATATTAGGAAAATGGCTCGGAAAACTCCTATCCTTTTTGTATTTCATTTATTTTTTTCTTAGCCTTGCTGTATTCATCAGACAAATCGGTGACTTTGTCATCATACAAATTCTCCCGGATACGCCCATTTTACCCCTTCATATTCTTTTAATCGGAATAATGATTATGGGCGTCCTATACGGAATAGAAACCTTTTCACGAGCTATAGAAATTTTCTTTCCAATCATTTTTTTACTTTTACTTATTTTTATCATATCGATTTTCCCAATGATTGAATTTCAGCAGCTTCAACCCATATTAGCCAATGGGACAAAACCCATAATTAGTGCTGCTGTGAAATCCGTTGGGACACCTTATTTGCAATTAGTATTGTTCTTAATGGTCTTCCCCGCTGTAAACCAAACAACAAAAGCAAAAAAATCCTTTTTGCTTGGAACATTTATTGGTGGAACTGTTTTAACAGTCGTAACATTACTAAGCATATTGTGCTTAGGCACTTACTTTTCTGAGAATATGGAATTTGTTGCCTATGCTCTTGCACTAAAAATCAATATTGGAGGCTTTTGGCAGCGAATAGAGGCCGTCATGGCCTTCATTTGGTTCATTTCCATCTATATTAAAATCACACTTTATTTTTATGGGTCCATTATATGTATGGGTCAAATTCTAGAACTAAAGGAATATAAATGTTTGACGTTTCCATTAGGGTTAATAACACTTGTTCTCTCTCTCATTATAAATAAGAATATAGTTGAATCTGACAAACAAGCAGAATGGTGGACGTCTTTTTCTCTCCCTTTTGGTCTCTTTTTTCCATTATTATTATTAATAGTGAGCAAGATAAGAAAAAAGGACAGTTATTGACCTTCAGTTTATAGACAAATTAAAAAAGCAGATGGATCGTCATCCATCTGCTTTCATATATATTGATTACTCAGTGATATCAGTGATTGAACCTGAACCTACTGTACGGCCACCTTCACGAATAGAGAACTTAGTTCCTTCTTCGATCGCAACTGGAGCGATTAGCTCAACAGTCATTTCGATGTGGTCGCCAGGCATAACCATTTCAGTACCTTCTGGAAGGTTACAAATACCAGTAATATCAGAAGTACGGAAATAGAATTGTGGACGGTAGTTAGTGAAGAATGGAGTATGACGTCCACCTTCTTCTTTTGTTAAAACGTAAACTTGTGCTTTGAACTTTGTGTGTGGAGTGATTGATTTTGGCTTAGCCAAAACTTGACCACGCTCGATTTCTTCACGAGCAACACCACGAAGAAGGGCACCAATGTTGTCACCAGCTTCAGCAAAGTCAAGAAGCTTACGGAACATTTCTACACCTGTTACAGTAGTAGATTTTGGCTCTTCAGTGAAACCTACGATTTCAACTACGTCACCAACTTTAACTACACCACGCTCAACACGTCCTGTAGCAACTGTTCCACGACCAGTGATTGAGAATACATCCTCAACTGGCATCATGAAAGGCTTGTCAGTGTCACGAGCAGGAGTTGGGATGAACTCATCAACAGCAGTCATAAGTTCAAAGATTTTTTCTTCCCAAGCAGCATCGCCTTCTAATGCTTTTAGAGCAGAACCTTTGATAACTGGAGTGTCATCGCCAGGGAAATCGTATTCTGATAATAGATCACGAATTTCCATTTCTACTAATTCAAGAAGTTCTTCGTCGTCTACCATGTCACACTTGTTCATGAATACAACAAGGTAAGGTACGCCTACCTGACGAGAAAGAAGGATGTGCTCACGAGTTTGTGGCATTGGACCATCAGTTGCAGAAACAACTAGGATACCGCCGTCCATTTGTGCAGCACCAGTGATCATGTTTTTAACATAGTCTGCGTGTCCTGGGCAGTCTACGTGTGCATAGTGACGAAGATCTGTTTCATACTCAACGTGAGCAGTAGAGATTGTGATACCACGTTCTCTTTCTTCTGGAGCACCGTCGATTTGATCGTATGCACGAGCTTCTGCTTTACCAGATTTTGCAAGAACAGAAGTGATTGCAGCAGTTAAAGTAGTTTTACCATGGTCAACGTGTCCGATTGTACCAATGTTAACGTGTGGCTTTGAACGGTCGAATTTAGCTTTTGCCATTTGGAAAATCCTCCTTTGGATTATAAAAGTTAAGTATATTTTTTATGGAAGCTGAAAAATGATTTGTCCCATTATCACAGCTTCCATTACTCACAATAGTAGTTATACTTTATTGAAAGATGAAAATCAATTATTCACCTTTATTTTTTTTGATGATTTCTTCAGAAACTGATTTAGGTACTTCTTCGTAGTGATCGAAGTGCATAGAGAATACACCGCGGCCTTGTGTACTTGAACGAAGAGCTGTTGCATAACCAAACATTTCTGATAGTGGAACCATTGAACGAACAACTTGTGCATTACCACGAGCTTCCATTCCCTCTACACGTCCACGACGAGCAGTGATTTGTCCCATAATATCACCTAGATATTCTTCAGGGATAACAACTTCAACTCTCATCATAGGCTCAAGGATTACAGGCTGACACTTAGAAGCAGCATTTTTAAGAGCCATTGAAGCGGCAATCTTAAACGCCATTTCAGAGGAGTCAACATCATGGTATGATCCGTCAAATAGTCTTGCTTTAATATCAACTAGTGGATATCCAGCAAGAACACCACGTTGTAGAGCATCTTCAAGTCCAGCTTGAACTGGAGCGATGTATTCACGAGGAACAACACCACCGACAATACCGTTTTCAAATTCGAATCCTTTTCCTTCTTCGTTAGGTGAGAATTCGATCCAAACGTGACCGTATTGTCCACGACCACCAGATTGACGAGCGAATTTACCTTCAACTTGTGCAGAAGCACGGAAAGTTTCGCGGTAGGCAACCTGAGGCGCACCTACGTTAGCTTCAACCTTAAATTCACGGCGCATACGGTCAACGATGATATCTAGGTGAAGCTCACCCATACCAGCGATGATAACCTGTCCAGTCTCCTGGTCAGTATGTGCACGGAAAGTCGGATCTTCTTCTTGAAGCTTCTGTAGTGCAGTTGTCATCTTATCTTGGTCAGCTTTTGATTTTGGTTCAACAGAAAGTTGAATAACTGGCTCAGGGAATTGCATAGACTCTAGGATAACAGGGTTTTTGTCGTCACATAGAGTATCACCAGTTGTTGTATCTTTCAAACCTACTGCAGCTGCAATGTCACCGGCATAAACCTTAGAGATTTCTTGACGGCTGTTTGCGTGCATTTGCAGTATACGTCCGATACGCTCACGCTTGCCTTTAGTTGAGTTCTGAACATATGATCCAGATTCTAAAGTACCAGAGTAAACGCGGAAAAACGTTAATTTACCAACATAAGGGTCAGTCATAACTTTGAATGCAAGAGCTGAGAATGGCTCTTCATCACTTGAATGACGTTCAATTGTTTCTTCTTCATCATCAACAGCGTGACCTTTGATTGCAGGTACATCAAGTGGAGATGGAAGATAATCAATAACAGCATCTAGCATTAACTGAACACCTTTGTTTTTGAATGCAGATCCACAAATTACTGGATAGAATTCAACGTTAACAGTACCTTTACGAATTCCTGCTTTAAGTTCTTCTTTAGTGATTTCTTCACCACCAAGGTACTTTTCCATTAACTCTTCATCTAGTTCAGCAACCGCTTCTACTAGCTTTTCACGGTATTCTTCAGCTTGAGCGCGGAATTCTTCAGGAATCTCACGTACTTCAATATCAGTACCTAAGTCGTTCCCGTAGAATACAGCATTCATTTCCACAAGGTCAATGATGGCTTCAAACTGATCTTCAGCTCCGATTGGTAACTGAATTGCATGAGCATTCGCTTGAAGACGATCATGAATTGTTCCTACAGAATATAGGAAATCAGCTCCGATTTTGTCCATCTTGTTTACGAATACAACACGTGGTACACCGTAAGTTGTTGCTTGGCGCCAAACTGTTTCAGTTTGCGGTTCAACGCCTGATTGTGCATCTAGGACAGCTACCGCACCATCAAGTACACGCAGGGAACGTTCAACTTCAACTGTGAAGTCTACGTGTCCTGGTGTGTCGATGATGTTAACACGGTGGCCTTTCCATTGTGCAGTTGTTGCAGCGGAAGTGATTGTAATTCCGCGTTCTTGTTCTTGCTCCATCCAGTCCATCTGAGAAGCGCCTTCATGTGTTTCACCGATTTTATGAATTTTACCAGTGTAGTAAAGGACACGCTCAGTGGTCGTCGTTTTACCGGCATCGATGTGTGCCATGATCCCGATATTACGAGTGTTGTTTAAGGAGAACTCTCTTGCCATTGGGTCTTTCTCCTTCCTAGTATGAAAGTTTTTATATTGAAGGTTAAATTACCAACGATAGTGAGCAAACGCTTTGTTTGCTTCTGCCATTTTGTGTGTATCTTCACGCTTCTTAACAGATGCACCAGAATTGTTAGCTGCATCCATGATTTCGTTAGCTAAACGCTCTTCCATCGTTTTTTCACCGCGAAGTCGTGAATAGTTTACTAACCAGCGAAGACCAAGAGTTGTACGGCGGTCAGGACGCACCTCAACTGGAACTTGGTAGTTAGCACCACCAACACGGCGTGCTCTTACTTCTAGAACTGGCATGATGTTTTTCATTGCTGCTTCGAATACTTCCATTGGCTCCTTGCCAGAACGTTCACGGATAGTATTAAATGCAGAGTAAAGAATTTCTTGAGATTTACCTCTTTTACCGTCGATCATCATTTTGTTGATTAGACGAGTAACTAATTTTGAATTGTAAAGCGGATCTGGTAACACGTCTCTCTTTGCTACAGGACCTTTACGTGGCATTGTTTTTCCTCCTTTCAAAGAAGCTTCTATTTAGTGTCAAATTATTTTTTTGCTGCTTTTGGTCTCTTAGTACCATATTTAGAACGGCCTTGCATACGGTTGTTTACACCAGCTGTATCAAGCGCTCCACGTACGATGTGATAACGTACCCCCGGTAAGTCCTTTACACGTCCTCCACGGATAAGAACAACACTGTGCTCTTGAAGGTTGTGGCCGATACCAGGAATGTATGCAGTCACCTCGATACCATTTGTCAAACGTACACGTGCATATTTACGTAACGCTGAGTTTGGTTTCTTTGGAGTCATTGTACCAACACGAGTACATACTCCGCGTTTTTGTGGTGAAGATACATTAGTTTGTGATTTCTTGAAGCTGTTGTAACCTTTATTTAGCGCAGGTGATTTTGACTTTTCCTCTTTAGTTTGACGAGGCTTGCGCACTAATTGGTTAATAGTAGGCATGATTTTTTCCTCCCTTCATTATTTGTAAGCCCACACATCCAGGTGGTTCATTTTTTTGCAAAAACAAAGTTTTTGCAGACTACTCTATCTACAAAAACAGTTTTTAACGGATAATTGCTACAGCTGCTGCACCTACTTCAATCCCGCACGCTTTCCCGAGTTTTTTCATCGAGTCAACATATTGGACCGGAACGTTTAATCCAAGAGCTTCCTCTACAATCTTTCCAGTAACCTTTGGTTCTGCATCGGCTGCAACGAAAATTTCTTGAACTTTCCCTTCCTTTAGGGCTTTCACTGTTTGTTTAGTTCCTATAATGATCTTTTGTGCCTGTAATACTTTTTCATAAGACATTAATCATATCCTCCAAAGTATCAGGTGAATAGGAGCACCTTTGATATAGTAACATCTTAGCAAAAAGATGTCAACATTTGATTTTACTTTTTTATACAAACAAATTATTATTCTTTAAAATGCGGTATCTGCCGTTTAGCAGATACCGCCTTTTAAATTAGTCAATAGCAACTGTTTCTTCAGAAGTTGTATCCCTCAGGACAGGCTCTGCTTTGCGGTAGCGCTGCATGCCGGTACCAGCAGGTACAAGTTTTCCGATGATAACATTTTCTTTTAAGCCGAGTAATTCATCGCGCTTGCCTTTGATCGCTGCATCGGTAAGAACTCTTGTTGTTTCTTGGAACGATGCTGCTGACAAGAATGAATCAGTCTCCAGTGATGCTTTTGTAATACCAAGCAAGACCGGACGGCCAGTTGCCGGCATTTTACCAGCCAATAATGCTTTTTCGTTCGCATCCGTAAACTGGTGAATGTCTAGAAGTGTACCTGGTAATACATCTGTATCACCCGCTTCGCTGACACGGATTTTACGCAGCATTTGACGTACCATTACCTCAACGTGCTTATCGCCAATTTCTACCCCTTGCATACGGTAAACCTTCTGCACTTCACGCAATAGGTATTCTTGAACAGATGTTACGTCTTTTACTTTGATTAATTCTTTAGGGTCAATTGAACCCTCTGTTAATTCCTGACCACGGCCAACATGATCATTGACAGCTACTTTCAAGCGTGCTGTATACGGTGCATTATAAGTGCGTGATTCAACCTCGCCTTGAACGACGATTTCATGCTGACGGTCACGGCCCTCATTAATACCAACAACAACACCATCAATTTCAGAAATAACAGCTTGACCTTTAGGATTACGGGCTTCAAAAATCTCTTGGATACGCGGTAAACCTTGAGTGATATCATCTCCGGCAACACCTCCCGTATGGAACGTACGCATGGTTAACTGTGTACCAGGTTCACCGATGGATTGAGCAGCGATAATACCAACTGCTTCGCCCACTTCAACCTCTTGACCTGTAGCCAAGTTACGGCCATAACACTTCTTACATACACCATGGCGAGTATTACATGTAAAGGCAGAGCGGATTTTTACGGTTTCAACACCCGCGCCAACAATGATTTCCGCAAGATCTTCAGTAATCAGACCATTTTCAGGAACAAGCACTTCTTTTGTTTCAGGATGCTTGATTGCTTTGCGAGCATAGCGGCCAATTAAGCGCTCATCCAAGCCTTCAATGATTTCCGTACCGTCTTTTAAGGCACTGATTGTAAAGCCGCGATCGGTTCCGCAATCGTCTTCTCGGACAATAACATCCTGGGCAACGTCAACAAGACGACGAGTCAAGTAACCAGAGTCGGCGGTTTTAAGAGCGGTATCGGCAAGACCTTTACGCGCACCGTGTGTAGAGATAAAGTACTCTAATACCGTTAATCCTTCACGGAAACTTGATTTAATCGGTAACTCGATGATACGTCCTGCCGGGTTGGCCATCAAGCCGCGCATACCAGCAAGCTGGGTAAAGTTCGAGGCATTACCACGGGCACCGGAATCAGACATCATGAAAATTGGGTTCGTTTTATTCAAGGATTTCATCAGCTTGCCTTGAATGGTATCTTTAGCCGCACTCCAGATGGCAATAACACGGTCATAACGCTCATCTTCGGTAATTAAACCACGTCTGAACTGTTTCATGACGTTATCAACTTTACCTTGTGCTTCTTTCAGAATTTCTTGTTTTTCACCTAGTACGACGATATCTGCCACACCAACAGTAATACCAGCTTTAGTTGAATGCTTAAATCCTAAGTCTTTCATACGGTCAAGCATTTTTGACGTTTCAGTAATCTTAAAACGCTTGAACACTTCCGCAATGATATTTCCAAGGATTTTCTTCTTGAACGGATCAACTAATGGCATATCTTTGATTTTCGCAGAGATATCTTCGCCTTTTTCTACAAAATATTTAGCAGGCGTTTCAACTTCTAAATTGTGTCGAGTTGGTTCATTGATATACGGGAATGATTTTGGCAGAATTTCATTAAAAATAAGCTTACCAACCGTCGTGATTAATAACTTATTATTTTGCTCTTCTGTAAAAGTTTCATTTCCTAATGATCCGGCATGTACAGCGACACGCGTATGGAAGTGAGCATAACCATTTTGGTATGCAAGGACCGCTTCGTTTGTATCTTTAAAAATCATACCCTCGCCGACTGTACCTTCACGCTCAAGAGTCAAGTAATAGTTACCTAAAACCATGTCCTGAGACGGTGTAACAACCGGTTTACCATCTTTAGGGTTCAAGATGTTTTGGGCGGCAAGCATTAAAAGACGAGCTTCTGCTTGTGCTTCAGATGAAAGTGGCACGTGAACCGCCATCTGGTCACCGTCGAAGTCGGCATTGTATGCCGTACATACTAACGGGTGAAGACGGATAGCTCTACCTTCAACTAACGTAGGCTCAAAAGCCTGGATTCCTAATCTATGCAAAGTAGGGGCACGGTTTAACAGAACCGGATGCTCCTTAATAACATCTTCAAGTACATCCCAAACATCAGGGGATACTCGTTCGATTTTGCGTTTTGCTGATTTAATGTTATGTGCTAAGCCTTTTTCAACTAATTCCTTCATGACAAATGGCTTGAACAATTCAAGAGCCATTTCTTTCGGAAGGCCGCACTGATACATTTTTAAGTTTGGACCTACGACGATAACGGAACGTCCAGAATAGTCAACACGCTTACCAAGTAAGTTTTGGCGGAAACGTCCTTGCTTACCTTTTAACATATGAGAAAGTGACTTTAACGGACGGTTACCAGGACCAGTAACAGGGCGCCCGCGGCGTCCGTTATCAATCAAGGCATCAACAGCTTCTTGAAGCATCCGCTTTTCGTTTTGAACGATAATGCTTGGTGCACCAAGATCTAATAAACGCTTCAGACGATTATTACGGTTAATAACACGACGATAAAGATCGTTCAAGTCAGATGTCGCAAATCTGCCTCCATCTAATTGCACCATCGGGCGTAATTCCGGCGGAATAACCGGAAGAACGTCAAGAATCATCCAAGATGGTTCATTTCCTGAACCACGGAATGCTTCTAACACTTCAAGGCGCTTAATCGCACGCGTACGGCGCTGGCCTTGAGCAGTTTTCAATTCTTCCTTTAAGCTATCTACATCTTTTTCTAGATCGATATCAGAAAGAAGCTTTTTAATCGCTTCTGCACCCATGGCAGCTTGGAATTTGTTTCCGTACTTTTCACGGTAAGCACGATATTCTTTTTCAGAAAGCAGTTGCTTTTTATCTAGTGCAGTATCACCGGATTCAGTTACTACGTAAGAAGCAAAATAAATAACTTCCTCGAGTGCTCTTGGGGACATGTCTAACACAAGACCCATCCGGCTTGGGATTCCTTTAAAGTACCATATATGAGATACAGGTGCAGCAAGTTCAATATGTCCCATACGTTCACGGCGAACCTTTGCCCGTGTAACTTCAACGCCGCATCGGTCACAAACAACGCCCTTATAACGGACGCGCTTGTACTTTCCGCAATGACATTCCCAGTCCTTTGTTGGACCAAAAATTCGCTCACAGAATAAACCGTCTTTTTCAGGCTTCAAGGTACGATAGTTAATGGTTTCTGGCTTTTTGACTTCTCCGAAAGACCATGAACGGATCTTATCCGGTGAAGCAAGACCAATCTTCATATACTCAAAATTATTAACGTCTATCAAGGGGCCTACCTCCCTTTCGTTCTCCAGGTTTTACCCTTAGTGCGAAAAAAGGTTAAAAGCGCACACACATTGGTTGTGCGCTTTTAACGTATAAATCTATTCTTTTGAACCAACCTTTTCAGATTCAAAGCTTTGTGCATCAGGAACAATGTTTAACGTGTCGACTTGCTGTAAGTCTTCGTCATCTTCCGTATCGCGCATTTCTATTTCTTTTTCATCACCGGATAGGATCTTAACATCCATACCAAGACTCTGAAGCTCTTTAATTAATACTTTGAATGACTCAGGGACGCCTGGTTCTGGAACATTTTCACCTTTTACGATGGCTTCATATGTTTTCACACGGCCAACGACGTCATCTGATTTAACAGTAAGAATTTCTTGTAGTGTGTATGCAGCACCGTATGCTTCAAGTGCCCAAACCTCCATCTCACCGAAACGCTGACCGCCAAATTGCGCTTTACCGCCAAGTGGCTGCTGCGTAACAAGTGAGTAAGGACCTGTTGAACGAGCATGTAATTTATCATCAACCATGTGTGCCAGCTTAATCATATACATAACCCCAACAGAAACACGGTTATCAAATGGTTCACCAGAACGTCCATCATACAGAACGGTTTTCGCATCCCGCGCCATGCCTGCTTCTTCAATTGTGCCCCAAACATCTTCTTCACGGGCTCCGTCAAATACAGGTGATGCAACATGAATACCTAGGTAGCGTGCAGCCATTCCAAGATGGAGCTCAAGCACCTGTCCGATGTTCATACGAGATGGTACCCCTAATGGGTTTAACATGATATCAACTGGTGTACCGTCTGGAAGGTATGGCATATCTTCCTCTGGTAAAATTCTTGAGATAACCCCTTTGTTACCGTGGCGTCCCGCCATTTTATCTCCTTCAGAGATCTTACGTTTCTGAACGATATATACGCGGACAAGCTGATTCACGCCTGGTGGCAGTTCATCACCGTCTTCACGATTAAAGACTTTAACATCAAGAACAATACCGCCGCCGCCATGTGGAACGCGAAGTGATGTATCACGAACTTCACGGGCCTTTTCACCAAAGATTGCATGGAGCAGACGCTCTTCTGCAGTCAGCTCCGTTACACCCTTAGGCGTTACTTTACCAACAAGCAGGTCTCCATCTTTTACCTCAGCACCAGTGCGGATAATACCGCGCTCATCCAAGTTGCGAAGGGCATCTTCCCCTACGTTTGGAATATCACGGGTAATTTCTTCTGGTCCTAGTTTCGTATCGCGAGATTCTGATTCATATTCTTCGATGTGGATCGATGTATATACATCTTCTTTTACTAGACGCTGACTCATGATAATCGCGTCTTCGTAGTTGTAACCATCCCATGTCATAAAGGCAACGAGAACGTTACGTCCAAGCGCTAACTCACCTAGCTCCATGGATGGACCGTCAGCGAGAATTTCACCCTTTGTTACACGGTTACCAACAGCCACAATTGGGCGTTGGTTATAGCAAGTTCCTTGGTTGGAACGAATGAACTTTAACATGCGATATTTATCAAGATCGCCTTTTACTTCTTGTCCGTCTACCTCTTTAATACGACGAACCCATACTTCGCGCGCTTCTACGTGCTCAACAATACCTTCGTGCTTACAAATAACAGCTGCACCGGAGTCTTTACCAGATACATATTCCATACCTGTTCCTACCCTTGGTGCTTCTGGCTGCATTAACGGCACTGCTTGACGCTGCATGTTCGCACCCATTAAGGCACGGTTCGAGTCATCGTTTTCAAGGAACGGAATACACGCAGTCGCCGCAGAAACAACCTGTTTTGGTGATACATCCATATAGTCAATACGTTCACGTTTAACTACAGTGTTTTCACCACGGAAACGAGCTACGATATCTTCATCCAGGAATGATCCATCATCTCCAAGACGAGAGTTCGCCTGTGCCGTAACATAGTTATCTTCTTCGTCTGCTGTTAAGTAATCGATCCTGCTTGTTACTTTTCCAGTATCCGGATCAACTCTGCGATATGGTGTTTCAATAAATCCGAAACGATTTACCTTCGCATAAGATGATAAGGAGTTGATTAACCCAATGTTCGGACCTTCCGGTGTTTCAATCGGACACATCCGGCCATAGTGAGAATAGTGAACGTCACGTACTTCAAAGCCAGCACGTTCACGTGTTAATCCACCTGGTCCTAATGCTGATAGACGTCTTTTATGTGTTAATTCAGCTAACGGATTCGTTTGATCCATGAACTGCGATAATTGTGAGCTTCCGAAGAATTCTTTAATTGACGCAATTACTGGACGAATATTAATTAACTGCTGCGGAGTAATCGTTGCCGTGTCTTGAATTGACATTCTTTCACGAACTACACGCTCCATACGGGATAAACCGATACGGAATTGATTTTGCAATAGCTCTCCAACAGAACGAAGACGTCTGTTACCTAAGTGGTCGATATCATCTGTATCACCTACACCATGCAGCAGGTTAAAGAAATAGCTGATTGATGCAATGATATCTGCAGGAGTAATATTTTTAATTGGTTCTGCCACATAGGCGTTGCCGAGTACATTAATAACTTTTTCGTTTTCATCCCCAGGCGCGTAAATTTTAATGCCCTGAAGGGTGATTTCTTCTTCCACTACGCCGCCAACAGGATTAAAGTTCTTGAAATTAATATGTTTTTCAAGAGCCGGTAAAATCCTATCAAGGTTCCTTCTATCAAGTACTAACCCTTTTTCAGCAATGATTTCGCCTGTCTCAGGATCAGCAAGTGATTCTGCTAAACGTTGATTGAATAAACGATTTTTAATGTGAAGCTTCTTATTAATTTTGTAACGACCAACATTTGCAAGGTCATAGCGCTTCGGATCGAAGAAACGGGAAACTAATAAGCTTTTTGCGTTATCGACGGTAGGCGGTTCACCCGGACGAAGGCGTTCATAGATTTCTAGTAACGCTTTGTCTACACCTTCCGTGTTGTCCTTTTCAAGCGTATTACGAATATATTCGTTGTCACCAATCAATTCAATGATTTCCTGGTCAGAGCCGAACCCAAGGGCACGCAAAAGAACCGTAACGGGCAGTTTCCGAGTACGATCTATTCTGACATATACGACATCTTTGGCATCTGTTTCATATTCCAGCCAAGCGCCGCGGTTCGGAATTACAGTTGCTGTAAATCCTTTTTTTCCGTTTTTATCAAGCTTGCCGCTGAAATAGACACTCGGTGAGCGCACTAATTGTGATACAATAACGCGTTCTGCACCATTGATAACAAATGTGCCTGTTTCAGTCATGAGCGGGAAATCACCCATGAAGACATCCTGATCTTTTACTTCGCCTGTTTCTTTGTTTACAAGACGTACTTTCACACGCAATGGAGCTGAATATGTAACGTCCCGTTCTTTAGACTCTTCAACAGAATACTTTGGATCGCCAAGACTGTAATCAATAAATTCTAGTGATAGGTTACCAGTAAAGTCTTCAATCGGTGAAATATCCTGGAACATTTCACGTAACCCCTCATCAAGAAACCATTGATAGGAAGAGGTTTGGATTTCGATTAGATTTGGTAATTCTAAAACTTCACTGATTCGCGCGTAACTTCTTCGTTGGCGGTGTCGTCCATACTGAACTAGTTGACCTGTCAACTGATTCACCCCTCAAATCAAGCGTTATTTAAAAATAATCTATTACATCTTATAGAAAAAACTGTAGGTCTTTCTATAAGACAAAAAGAAAAAGGGTTTTTTCCTCAAAAACCACATTTTCACATTTTGACTATTATTTTGTCATCATTTCCTTCTTACTCCAATTTTATACTAAAAAAATAAGTATTTTTAGGAATAATTCGGTAAATATTATGATGGCATTTTATAATGCTAACACAACGACAATTCCGAGTCAACTATTTTACCGCTTTAATGATAAAATAACCTTTCGATTTGTCAATAGTTTCTACATGGGAAAATAAAGTTTTTAATTTTTCAAGGGCGGATGGTGCACCTTGCTTCTTTTGAATGACTATCCACAGCTCTCCCTGTGTAACAAGATGTTCATAGCTTTGTTCAAAAATATCATGCACCGTCTTTTTTCCAGCTCTAATCGGCGGATTTGTAAGAATAGCTGCGAAGGAATTCTCCTTCACATTTTTCAGCCGGTCACTTTCATAAATGTTCACATTGTCAATACGGTTAAGTGACGCATTTTCTTTAGCTAATTCAAGCGCCCGTTCATTTACATCAACCATATGTACAAGTCGGTCTTGATAGGTTTTCGCTAAAGACAATCCAATCGGTCCATAACCACAGCCAACATCCAGTACAAACCCTTCTACAGCTGGCATTTCAAAAGATTCAATTAATAACCGTGAGCCAAAATCTACTTCTCTTTTTGAAAAAACTCCATTATCCGTTTTAAAACGAAAGTTATGGTTTCTTAAGCTGAAATCCCAATATTTCGGATCACTTTCAACCTTTTGGGTTCGAGAATAGTAGTGTTCTGACAATAGACTCACCTCCAGGGGAGTATATATTGTAGAAAATTGAGGAAGTAGAAAAAAGCCCGCTTATGCAGCGAGCTTTCTTATATCAAAATTACTTAACTTCAACGTTAGCTCCAACTTCATCAAGCTTAGCTTTGATTGCTTCAGCATCTTCTTTAGAAACGCCTTCTTTGATTGGCTTTGGAGTGTTGTCAACAAGGTCTTTTGCTTCTTTAAGTCCAAGACCAGTGATTTCACGAACAACTTTGATAACCTTGATTTTTTGATCTCCAGCGCCAGCTAGGATTACGTCGAATTCTGTTTTTTCTTCAACAGCAGCCGCACCAGCTCCGCCTACCATTGCTACAGGAGCAGCAGCAGTTACGCCGAATTCTTCTTCGATTGCTTTTACTAGGTCGTTAAGTTCTAAAACAGTCATATTTTTAACTGCTTCAATGATTTGTTCTTTAGTCATGATAATATTTCCTCCTTAGTTTTCGTTTACTATTTTTAAATTGCGATAGAGATTAACTTACGCGCCTTGTTCTTCTTTTTGTTCTGCCACAGCTTTTGCAGCAAGAGCAAGATTGCGGATTGGAGCTTGTAGTACGCTGAGTAGCATAGATAGCAAGCCTTCGCGTGAAGGAAGTTCAGCAAGAGCTTTAACCTCTTCAACTGTTGCAACATTACCTTCGATTACACCTGCTTTGATTTCAAGTGCTTCATGCTTTTTCGCGAAATCGTTAAGGATCTTCGCTGGAGCAACTACATCTTCAGTACTGAACGCGATTGCGTTTGGACCTGTTAATGCATCATTTAAGCCAGTAAGCTCAGCAGCTTCTGCAGCACGGCGAGTCATAGTGTTTTTGTAAACTTTGAACTCAATACCGGCTTCACGAAGTTGTTTACGAAGTTCAGTTACTTCAGCAACTTTTAGTCCGCGGTAATCAACAACGATTGTTGATACGCTGCTTTTTAATTTATCGGTGATTTCTTCAACAACATGTTTTTTTGCTTCGATTGCACTGCTCATCTTTACACCTCCTGTAGAATGTCTACATTTATACCAGGCAAGTAAAAGCCTCCATATCAATCTAAGACATGGAGGCAGCATATAACAACTGAACGACTCAGTTAATTTATTCGCTCTACCTCGGCAGGACATTAAGCCTCACGGCACCTGCTGTCTACAGTACAAATGTTTATAATATTAAACAACAAAATATATTGTATAAGATGCTGTTGTATTTGTCAATTGGTAAAATTATTTAGCTGCTACTGTAGAAGGATCTACTTTCACGCCAGGTCCCATTGTTGAAGTAACTGTTACATTCTTCATGTAAGTACCTTTTGCAGCAGATGGTTTAACTTTTAACATTGTTTCAAATACAGTTGTAAAGTTTTCTACAAGCTTTTCGTTTTCGAAAGAAGCTTTACCGATTGGCACATGGATATTACCAGCTTTGTCAACACGGTATTCTACTTTACCTGCTTTGATTTCATTGATAGCACGTGTTACATCAAATGTAACTGTTCCTGTTTTAGGGTTTGGCATTAAGCCTTTAGGTCCTAATACACGACCAAGCTTACCAACTTCACCCATCATGTCAGGAGTTGCAACGATTACATCAAAATCAAACCAACCTTGTTGGATTTTGTTGATGTATTCAGCATCGCCTACATAATCAGCACCAGCTGCTTCAGCTTCTTTCACTTTTTCACCCTTCGCGAATACTAATACGCGTTGAGTTTTACCAGTTCCGTTTGGAAGCACAACAGCTCCACGGATTTGCTGGTCAGCTTTCTTAGGGTCAACACCTAAGCGGAATGCAACTTCTAGAGATGCATCGAATTTCACAAAGTTTGTTTGCTTAGCAAGTTCAATTGCTTCTGCAATTGGGTAAGCCTTTGTACGATCTACAAGCTTTACAGCTTCTAGGTACTTTTTACCTTTTTTAGCCATTTTTATTTCCTCCTAAATTGTGGTTTTAACGTTTTATAACTCCCACGAAAAAGGTTGCAGTAGTTTAAAACTCCGCAACCCTCATTACAAACAACCAGTTTTACATGGATTAGTCTTCGATTACGATACCCATGCTGCGTGCAGTACCTTCAACCATGCGCATTGCTGCTTCAACGCTAGCTGCGTTTAGGTCAGGCATTTTTTGTTCCGCAATCTCGCGTACTGTACCACGCTTTACTGTTGCTACTTTATTACGGTTAGGCTGGCCTGAACCAGACTGAATTCCAGCTGCTACTTTCAAAAGAACGGCAGCAGGAGGAGTTTTCGTAATAAATGTAAATGAACGGTCTTCAAATACCGTGATTTCAACAGGAATGATCAATCCAGCTTGATCTGCTGTACGAGCGTTAAATTCCTTACAGAATCCCATGATGTTAACACCGGCTTGACCTAGTGCAGGACCAACTGGTGGTGCAGGGTTTGCTTTACCAGCAGGGATTTGTAATTTAACAACTTTAATTACTTTTTTAGCCACGAGACACACCTCCTTAAAGTCCGTGATGTGGTAATTGGGTACCTTAGGGACCCTCCCACTCAGGCAATTAGTCTTTATATAAATACAAAGAACTTGACAAAAGTCTTGTCTCCAATTCGGAGACATACTGACCTATGAAATATTAACATTTTTTAAAAATGATTTCAAGTTTTTTTACATTAAACTTTAATTTTCTTTTAACCTCGGTTACTGTCTAGCTACAGCGCCTAGGGGCTCGAGGTCATAAGCCAATCCGTCGAGAAGGTTAAAAAACAACCTTCCCGCCGGCTCGTCTTATGCTTGTCGCCCCTGGGCAAGGCGCTTCCGCTTTTCTATTTAAAGTTTTTCAATTTGTGTAAAATCAAGCTCTACTGGGGTGTCACGGCCGAACATGTTAACAAGTACCTTAAGCTTCGAGTGGTTCTTGTCCATTTCTTCAACTGATCCAGTAAAGTTCGCGAATGGACCTTCTTTTACGCGGACTGTCTCACCGATTTCATAATCAACATCCACACGTTTTTCATCTACACCCATACGTTTCAATAATACTTGTACTTCTTCCGGCAGTAACGGAGTCGGTTTTGATCCGGAACCTGCAGATCCAACAAATCCTGTTACACCTGGTGTATTACGCACCACATACCAAGAATCATCGGTCATTACGATTTCAACTAACACATATCCAGGGAAAACCTTTCGCTTTACAACCTTTTTCTTACCATTTTTGATTTCAGTTTCTTCTTCTTCCGGAACGACTACACGGAAAATTTTATCCGCCATTCCCATCGATTCCACACGCTTCTCAAGATTCGCCTTTACTTTATTTTCATAACCCGAGTAAGTATGGACCACATACCAATTCTTTTCCATTTAAGAGGACTCGCGTCCGTCCCTCCCTATTTTTACTGTCCAGCTCCAGCGCCCAGCGACTAGTGTCCTTCGCTCTCCGCCCTACGATAAGTCAAGCACGAATGCGCTAACGCTCTTCGTGTTTCCTTTATCTCAGTTGGAGCGCTCTAGGCCTGTCGTGCGCTAAACGGTCGCTTCCGCTTTTCTAGCCAAATTAAAAAACCCGCATCTACGGGTTTTAGTTCAAAATATCTTTATTAGTCACCATTATACCATGAAGTATAACTTATTATTCAAGAATTAAACGAATCAATTTAGAAATTCCTAAATCAAGCACAGCAAAGAATGCCGCAAAAAAAACAACAGTTGATAAAACGGTAATCGTTGAACGAGTTAATTCGCCGCGTTTTGGCCAGCTTACTTTTCCCATTTCACGTAAAATATCACTAAAGAATTTCTTTATGCGTTGCATTTCTGTAACCCCCAGACTATCTTAATCAGCATTGCAAAAATCTATCGAAATCATTTTGTTTCTCGATGTATGGTATGGGTTGCGCAAGTCTTACAGAATTTTTTTAATTCTAATCTTTCTGAAACTGGCTGCTTGCTTGCTGTCGTATAATTACGCGAACCGCATTCAGCACAGGCAAGAATGACTTTTTTACTCATAATAAGGCACCTTTACCCATCTTTTTTATCCCTAAAAATGTAACATGTGTCCTAATTAATGTCAATAACCGTGAGAGCGGATTCAAAATAATGCCATAAATCAAAGTGAAAATTCGCGTATCTCGAGGTAACGCTCCAATTTTCTTTTCACACGCTGAAGGGCATTATCAATTGATTTAACATGGCGGTTCAGTTCTTCCGATATTTCTTGATAGGACTGTCCATCAAGGTAAAGGGCTAAAACTTTCCGTTCTAAATCGCTTAATAATTCTGTCATTTTTACTTCTATATGGTCAAACTCTTCTTGATTAATGATTAATTCTTCCGGGTCAAGTACCTTGGCACCTGACAAAACATCCATCAAGGTCCGGTCTGACTCTTCATCATAGATAGGCTTGTCCAAAGAAACATAAGAATTCAACGGAATATGCTTTTGTCGTGTGGCTGTCTTAATCGCAGTAATAATTTGCCGGGTTATGCACAGCTCCGCAAATGCTTTGAATGAGGTAAGCTTGTCCTCACGAAAGTCACGAATGGCCTTATATAAACCAATCATTCCCTCTTGCACAATATCTTCTTTATCGGCTCCAATTAAAAAATAGGATCTTGCTTTTGCACGCACAAAATTACGATACTTATGGATTAAATAATCCAATGCTTCACTATCACCCTGGTGCACTAAATCGACAATTTCTTCGTCTTCCATTCGAAAAAACTCTTCGTTGATTTTTGTCCCGAAGTCCGTACTCAAAGTAGATCCCCTCCACCGAACAAGCATAGATAGGTATTATTATACATGACAAACTATGAAAATACTATGCTCATTTCTGCCCTCTGCGCCATTTTTCAAAAATTTCCGCCATTTCATCACTAATTGGGATTTTTGACACAGGTTTCTTTTCTTGGATCTTCTTCACTTTCTTTTCGATGCCCTTCTCAATGGAAGACATTTCAACAAGGAGCTCACGAGCGGATTTTCTTAACGCCCCTTGTCCAAAAATAGCCCATTGTTCTGTAAAATCGGAGGTCGCCACATGAATTTGTGTTCTTCGATTATTTAAACTAATGGCCATTTTTTCTATCCGCTCATCAGCTGTTTCGTTTTCTTTTGTAAAAATCACTTCTACTTTATGGTTTTTATATTTTTTTTCCGTCCCTTGTACATAGTGGGCATCAAAAACAACAATAACGCGATAACCAGAAACGGCTTGATATTCAGCCATTCTTTCAACTAAGCGGTCTCTAGCAGCAGGCAGGTCACGGTCCTTCAACTCCCTTAGTTCTGGCCATGCTCCGATAATGTTGTATCCGTCAACTAGCAGGATATCCATGGCTATCCCTCTAATTTATGACGTTTTCGATATACCTCATACATCAGCAATGCAGCAGCAACAGAGGCATTTAAGGACGTAACTTTGCCGGCCATCGGTAACTGGATAAGAAAATCACATTTATCACGAATCAGCCTTCCCATTCCTTTACCTTCACTGCCAATGACTAAACCAAGCGGAAGTGTTCCATCCATTTGCCGGTAATCCTGTTTTCCTTTCGCATCGGTACCGGCAATCCACACACCGCGTTCCTTTAATTCCTCAATTGTTCGCGCCATATTCGTGACACGGACAACCGGGATATATTCTATTGCACCCGTCGAGGCCTTGGCAACCGTCGCCGTAAGGCCAACAGCCCTGCGCTTTGGAATAATTATGCCGTGAGCTCCAACAGCATCAGCCGTCCTCATAATCGACCCGAGGTTGTGAGGGTCCTCAATTTCATCAAGCAATAAAAAGAAAGGAGGTTCGTTTTTCTTTTCTGCTGCAGCAAACAAATCATCCATTTCGGCATATTGATAGGCCGCAACATAAGCAAGGACTCCTTGATGATTTTGATCCGTCACTTGGTCAATTTTTTTCTTTGGGACAAATTGCACGATCACGTTCGCTTCTTTTGCCAATTGGGTCACTTGCTGCATCTGACCGCGCTGTGAACCTTCTGCAATTAAAATTTTATTAATATCTCGTCCTGATTTCAGTGCTTCCATAACCGGATTTTTTCCAATGATGTATTCCTGGTTCATCCTTTTTCCTCCTTTCTTTTTTCATCAACATATAAAAATGCCTTCTGAATGAGTTCCTCTAAACGAGTGATATGATCCGTTAAGTATAAATAACCCATCAATGCCTCAAAAGCAGTACTATAGCGATAAGTTTGAACATCCGTGTTTTTGGGGACAGTTCCTGACTTAGCGTTCCTGCCACGCATGACAACAGCCATTTCTTCTTCATTTAAGAGATGATCATCCATCATTTGAAAAAGAATTTGGCTCTGCGCTTTCGCTGATACATATCTTGTACCAGCTCTGTGAAGTTGATGAGGGCGAACCTGGCCCCCGTACAAAAGATGACGCCTGACATATGTTTCAAAAATGGCATCACCCATGTAAGCAAGGGCGAGGCTATTCAATTGTTTAGCATCGATTGATTGTTCATAATCAAGCATTGAATTAGCCTCTTTTCCATCTGGTACCCTGTGGTGTATCCTCTAAAATAATATTCATATCCTTCAATTGGTCACGAATTTGGTCAGACAATTGGAAGTTCCGGTCTTTACGTGCCTGGATGCGTTTTTCAATTAAGGCATCAATCTCTTCGTCGAGCATTTCTTCTTTTTCCATTGTCAAACCAAGCACCTGAAAAAGCTCTTCAAATTGCTTGGTGAAGGCATCAATGACTTCTATTGCTGTATTTTTTTCTAATAGATAATAATTAGCCAGCTTGGAAAGATCAAAAAGAACTGAAATGGCTTTTGCTGTATTAAAATCATCATCCATCGCTTCGATAAACTGCTTGCGTAAAGCGGCAATTTTTTCAAGCCACTCTTGATTATTATGAGTCAAGTCAGTACTTGCATCCTTGCGGTGTTTTAAATTTTGGTATGAGGTCGTTAAGCGTTCGAGCGCAGCCTTCGTGCTCTCTAATAATTCCTCACTATAGTTTATCGGATTGCGATAATGGACTGACAGCATGAAAAATCTTACTACCTGTGGATTATGCTGTTTGATAATGTCATGCACTAGGACGAAGTTGCCGAGTGATTTGGACATTTTTTCATTATCAATATTGATATAGCCGTTGTGCATCCAGTATCGGGAAAATAGCTTACCTGAAAGGGCTTCTGACTGGGCAATCTCATTTTCATGATGCGGGAAGGTCAAATCCTGTCCGCCTGCATGAATATCGATTGTGTCACCAAGATATTTTTTCGCCATTGCCGAGCATTCGATATGCCAGCCTGGGCGGCCAATTCCCCACGGGCTTTCCCAGTAGATTTCCCCTTCCTTTGCCGCTTTCCATAGGGCAAAGTCTAAGTCATCCTGCTTTTTATCGCCGACTTCTATTCTGGCGCCAACCTGCAGGTCATCAATTGATTGGTGAGACAGCTTGCCGTATTCGTCGAAGCTTCTAGTACGGAAATAGACATCTCCTTCGGATTCATAGGCGTAGCCTTTCTCAACTAACTCGCTGATAAAATCAATGATGATATCCATATTTTCCATAACGCGTGGATGGACATCCGCTTTTTTGCAGCCTAACGCCGAAACATCTTCAAAATAAGCATTGATAAATCGTTCCGCTACTGTTGGAACATCCGTCCCTAATTGATTGGCAGCACGGATTAATTTATCGTCGACATCCGTAAAATTGGAAACATACTGCACATCAAAACCGCGGAATTCTAAATAGCGGCGCACCGTATCAAACACGATTGCCGGGCGGGCATTGCCTATATGAATATAATTATAGACAGTCGGCCCGCAAACATACATTTTTACTTTCCCTTCCTCAAGCGGAATGAAATCTTCCTTTTTGCGAGTAAGTGTATTATAAAGTTGAATGGCCATTGACCTTTATCCTTTCTTCCTTCAATTCTTCAAGTTCTACTTTTAACTGGTTTAGTTCAAATTGCATATCCCGTAGACGATCAGCAACTGGATCCGGCAGGTCACAATGATTGAAATCTTTATTAATCCGCTTGCCATCCTGAATGACAACTCTTCCCGGCACCCCTACAACCGTTGAGTTTGGTGGTACTTCCTTTAATACGACTGAACCTGCACCGATTTTGGAATTTTCCCCTACAGTAATCGAACCGAGAACTTTCGCACCGGTGGCAATGAGGGCATTATCCTTAATAGTAGGATGCCTCTTTCCTTTTTCTTTACCAGTACCTCCGAGCGTAACCCCTTGGAAAACAGTAACATTATCACCGATTTCACATGTTTCACCGATGACAACTCCCATACCGTGATCGATGAAAAATCTCCTGCCTATTTTTGCCCCCGGATGGATTTCAATTCCCGTAAAAAAGCGGCTGATTTGGGAAATAACCCGGGCTAAGAAAAATAATTTCCGTTTAAAGAGTGCATGGGCAACGCGATGTGCCCAAATAGCATGTAAGCCTGAATAGGTTAGAACCACTTCTAAATAGCTTCGTGCCGCTGGATCCTGCTCAAAAACAACTTCAATATCCTCCCTCATCCTTTTAAACATTCCCATTTCCCCCTTGTTTTGTGAAAAATAAAAAACGCCTCTGTCTAACGACAGAGACGCTTGTGCGTGGTTCCACTCTGATTAGACTACAAGCGAATAGCTTACTAGTCTCACTCTTACTTGTTAACGGAAATGTTCCGCCCAAATCTACTGGAGTTGACTCTTTCGAACTGGGGCTCAGAGGTGCATTTCAATCAATGAGAGGCTTAAACCACTTACAGCCGGTGATGGTTCTCTCTTAAAAGCATCATTTATCTACTTTTCCTCTTCGTCGCTTTAAGATATTAAAAATTCTTACATATACTATATTACATTTTGTCTGTAATGTTAACTAATAATTTTATTAATTCTCATTTGGACCTTTTTCTTGCCTAAAAGTTCAATTGCCTGAGGGAGATCTGGTCCATGGGTTTGGCCTGTCACCGCTGCACGAATCGGCATGAACAGATTTTTTCCTTTTTGACCAGTGGATTTTTGAACAGCCTTCATGGCTGCCTTAATGCCATCTGCCTCGAAGCTTTCGAGTTGATCGAGTTCTTGGGAGAATGCCTTTAAAACTTCTGGAACCTGCTCACCTGTCAGTATTTCCCTTGCATCATCCTCATATACTGCCTCGTCTGTAAAGAACATATCGGAAAGTTCGACGATTTCGGCGCCAAAGCTCATTTTTTCCTGTAAAAGCGCAACTAAGCCGTGTACCCAGTTTCTCTCTTCTTCAGTCGGATTTCCGCTGATGCGACCTGCTTTCATTAAATGAGGCAGAGCTAGCTCCACAACCCGGTCAACTTCAATCTTTTTCATATATTGATTGTTCATCCAGGTAAGCTTTTGTTTATCAAATAATGCCGGTGATTTTGACAGGCGGTTTGCATCAAATATTTCAATAAATTCAGCCTTAGAATATAGTTCCTCTTCACCTGCTGGCGACCAGCCGAGTAAGGTAATAAAGTTAAATAAAGCTTCCGGCAAATAGCCTAATTCCTCGTATTGCTCAATGAATTGAATAATCGACTCATCACGCTTGCTTAACTTTTTGCGGCTTTCGTTGACAATTAAGGTCATATGTCCAAAAACAGGCGGTTCCCAGCCTAATGCTTCATATACCATCAGCTGCTTTGGTGTGTTCGAGATATGGTCATCGCCGCGAAGGACATGAGAAATTTCCATTAAATGATCATCAATGGCAACCGCAAAGTTATAGGTAGGCGTTCCATCTTTTTTAACGATGACCCAGTCACCCATTCCTTCTGATTCAAAGGAAACGATGCCTTTAACCATATCATCAAAGGTATAGGTTTTTTCTTCAGGAACGGCAATACGGATGCTTGGCTCGCGGCCTTCACTTTCCAGCTGCTGACGCTCTTCCGGAGTCAAATGACGGCATTTCCCAGAATAATGCGGCGTTTCGCCTCTTTCCGTCTGTGCTTCACGCTCTGCTTCAAGCTCCGCCTCTGTACAATAACACTTATAAGCGTGACCCTGATCTAATAATTGATTATAGTAAGTTTCATAAATATCGTTTCTTTCAGATTGACGATAGGGTCCAAACTCGCCGCCTACATCGACACTTTCATCCCAATCCATACCAAGCCATTTTAAGTATTTTAATTGGCTTTCTTCTCCGCCCTCAATATTCCGCTTTTTATCGGTATCTTCAATCCTAATGATAAATTTCCCGCCTTTGCTGCGTGCGAATAAATAATTAAATAACGCAGTACGGGCGTTTCCGATATGTAAATGTCCTGTCGGACTAGGTGCATACCTTACACGAACTTCGTTTGACATCATCGTGCCTCCAATTAGAAAAGCGCAAGCGCCTTGCCCAGGGGCGATAGGCATAAGACGAGCCGGCTGGAAGGTTGCCCTTTAACCTTCCTGACGGATTGGCTTATGACCCCGAGCACCTAGGCGCTGGAGCTAGACATTTCTCTTTTTAATATTTTCAACTGATTATTTTATCATTTCTTTTTCAATAAAACTACTGCTTGGGAGGCGATCCCTTCTCCTCTTCCGGTGAAGCCAAGCTTTTCTGTTGTTGTCGCCTTTACATTGATTTGTTCCGGATCGGCTTCTAACAATTCAGCAATCCGTACTCGCATCTTCTCAATATAAGGAGCCATTTTCGGCTTCTGGGCAATGATTGTACAATCAGCATTCACAAGCTCATAGCCTTTTTCTTTTACTAACTGCCATACATGCTCCATCAGCTTAGCGGAGTCTGCATCCTTAAAATGCGGGTCAGTATCAGGGAAATGCTTGCCAATATCCCCTTCCCCAATTGCACCCAGGCAGGCATCAGACACCGTATGCAATAATACATCTGCATCGGAATGACCTAACAGCCCCTTTTCGTAGGGGATTGTAATACCGCCAATAATAAGCGGCCGCCCCTCCGTTAATTGATGAACATCGAAGCCTTGACCAATTCGAAACATGATTAAAAACCCCTTTTTTTCAAAATCGCTTCCGCAAAGAATAGATCTTCAGGTGTTGTCAGCTTGATATTATCGTAATCGCCTTCGACCATGGCTACTGGATGGTTGAGGCGTTCGACTAAACTCGCATCATCTGTGCCAAGAAACTGGTCCTTCTCGGCGTTTTCATAAGCCTCTTTAAGGAGCGAAATACGAAAAGCTTGCGGGGTTTGCACGGCCCACAAGCTTGAACGTTCGACAGTTTCAGCAACAATACCATCCTGAACCTTTTTCATCGTGTCCTTCGCAGGTACTCCGATAATGGCAGCACCTGTTTCAACCGCCTTATCTGTTAAACGATGAATATGCTCTTTTTGAATAAATGGTCTTGCTGCATCATGAACAAGAATAATCCCTGCGCTTTTCACTGTTTTCAGAGCATTATAGATACTATGCTGACGTTCCTTTCCACCAGGAACTAAATTGATGACTTTTTTGATTTGGTGCTTTTTTAACAAAGCTATAAATTCCGCTTCATCCTGAGGATGAATGGCAAGAATGATGCCATCGCAGGCCTCGTCTTCATTAAACACCCTTAAGGTATGAATGAGAACTGGAATTTCATTAAGTGTGAGCAACAGTTTATTTTTCCCCGCTCCCATTCTTTTTCCCTGGCCCGCAGCCGGGAGAATAACTTGGTAAGACATATAAATACCTCAATCTATAAAGCTTTTTCTAATAATTTAGGTTTAGCAAAAATCATTCGCCCGGCAGAAGTCTGAAGGACACTGGTAACCAGAACCTCAATTCTTTTCCCGATATATTCTCTTCCCTCTTCTACGACAATCATTGTTCCATCATCTAAATAAGCAACGCCCTGATGATATTCTTTTCCATCTTTAATAACTTGAACCGTTAATTCCTCCCCTGGAAGAACAACCGGCTTAACGGCATTGGCTAAATCATTAATATTTAATACAGAGACGTTCTGCAATTCACATACTTTATTAAGATTAAAATCATTGGTAACAAGAATACCATTTGTTATTTTCGCCAGCTTAACAAGCTTTGAATCCACTTCACTAATCTCGTCAAAATCGCCCTCGTAAATTTCAACTTTTATGGCGAGTTCCTTTTGAATTCTGTTTAAAATATCCAAGCCTCGTCGGCCTCGATTTCTCTTTAAGACATCAGAAGAGTCCGCAATATGCTGCAATTCCGCCAAAACAAACTGGGGAATGACAATGGTCCCTTCTAAAAATCCCGTTTGGCAAATATCAGCAACACGTCCATCGATAATGACACTGGTATCTAATATTTTTAAAGATTGCTTAGCTTCCTTTTCAGACTCTTCTTCCGAAGACTTTTTCTTGCTGCTGCCCTTTCCAAAAAGGCCTAAGAGCTCATCACGTTTTTTAAAGCCGACTTGAAAGCCTAAGTAACCAAATAATAGAGTCAGCAAAATGGGTGCAACCGCATTTAACACCGGCACCTGAACAGCGTTTAGCGCAAAGCCGACTAAAAAGGCGACCAACAGGCCAAAAATGAGACCTAGACTGCCAAACAAAACATCCGTAACAGGAATTTTCACTAATGAATCTTCAGCCCATGTAATAAAATTAAACACATAATCTACTGCCCAAAAGGTAATAAGATAAAAAATAATAGCACCTAAAATAGCAGTGACATAAGAATTATTAATAACGGGAATGTCATTAATATGAAGTAGATTGAACAAATTCGGTAAAAACAGGATCCCAAGCGTACCACCTATTATGAGGAAGCAAGCCTGCACAATTCGCTTTAACATTCCTTCACCTCCTCTACTCATTATAAACAGATTCGTAAAATTGAAACCTTGAAATGTTGATTATTTTTCCAAATTGGAAAGGCCTTGATATAAAATTGCGATGTTAAAATCTTACTCCTCATAGGGTAGCATTGGAAAATTTTTGTGTCAAATAATTACCAATTACAAATGGCGGACCGTGTAGAGCCGCTCTTTAATTAATTTAAATCCTTCTTTAATTTTCTTTGCCCGAACTTCTCCAATCCCCTCAACTTCGTCCAGTTCTTCAACAGTGGCAGCAATAATATTGGAAAGTTCGTCGAAACAAGTGATGAGGTTTTCGATAATGATGGCTGGCAGCCGCGGTATTTTATTCAGAATCCGATAACCACGGGGATTTTTATTTTCATCTAAATGAACATACCCTAGGTAGCCCATTAGCTTTAATAACACCATATCTTCAATCGTGCCGCTATTGGCCAGCACCTGCATCCTTTGAAAGACTTCACGGGATTTCACATCGCGATCATGGGCATAGTCCTTGATGATTAACATGATTTCCTCTTCTAGCTCCGTCAAAATTTCATTCATTTGCAAGCGGATCAGCCTGCCCTCTGTTCCCAGTTCATACAAGTAGGTTAATAGTTCGTTTTTAATTTTTAACACCATTTCAAACCGATGAAGAACCAGTAAAAAATCATTGTAAGTAACTGATTCCTCAAACTCCAAAATACTTAAATTGGTAATACTTTGTTCCAGAACCGCTTTATATTTCTCAAGTGTTTGAATGGCCTGATTGGCTTTTGTTAAAATGACTGCAATATCTTTTAACGCATAACGGACATTTCCTTGATACAAGGTAATGACATTTCGCCTTTGTGAAATAGCTATGACTAGAGCTTTCGTTTGTTTGGCAGCTCTCTCAGCCGTTCGGTGCCTCATCCCCGTTTCAGTCGAGGTTATATCCGCGTCAGGCGCCAGCTGGGCATTTGCAAATAGAATTTTATTTCCAGTTTCATTTAGGATAATGGCTCCATCCATTTTGGCCAATTCATATAAAAAGCTTGGCGAAAAAGGACAGTTGATGGCAAAGCCGCCGTCGACAATACTTTTAACCTTTTCGTTATAACCAATTACAATGAGCCCCCCAGTATTGGCTCTCAGAACATTATCAATTCCCTCGCGAAGAGGTGTTCCCGGGGCAATAAGCTGTAACACATCAGTAACTGTATGTTCGCCAAGCTTTTTATGATCCATCCGCTACTCCCCCAACGCAGCTTTTAGTGCTTCGCTTACCGACGAAACACCTATTAGTTCAACTCCTGCCGGCCCGTTCCAGCCGCTTAAATTATTGGCTGGCAGGATGACCCGCTCAAATCCAAGCTTTGCCGCTTCCTGGACGCGCTGCTCGATTCTCGATACCCGTCTAACCTCACCGGTCAGCCCCACTTCACCTATAATGCAATCGGTCGGCCTTGTCGGTTTATCTCTAAAGCTCGAGGCGATGCTGACCGCTACGGCTAAATCAATCGCCGGCTCATCCAATTTTACGCCGCCAGCAACCTTTAAATAGGCATCTTGATTTTGCAGGAGCATTCCTACGCGCTTCTCGAGGACGGCCATTAATAGCGGCACTCGGTTATGGTCGATTCCGGTTGCCATTCTGCGCGGGTTTCCGAAGCTTGTCGGAGAGATTAACGCCTGAATTTCTACTAGAACAGGGCGAGTTCCTTCCATCGAAGCCACCACTGTAGACCCTGCCGCACCCCTTGAACGTTCTTCCAGGAAAATTTCAGATGGGTTTTCGACTTCCTCGAGGCCAAACTCCTTCATTTCAAAAATACCCATTTCATTTGTCGAGCCAAAGCGATTTTTGACTGCTCGTAATATGCGATACGTATGGTGCCGCTCTCCTTCAAAATAAAGCACCGTATCCACCATATGCTCTAACAGTCTCGGTCCGGCAATTGAGCCTTCTTTGGTGACGTGCCCAACGATAAAAATGGCGATCCCTTTCGTTTTTCCAATTCTCATTAGTTCAGAGGTACACTCACGGACCTGGGAAACGCTCCCCGGCGCTGAAGTAATATCCGGGTGGAAGACGGTTTGGATGGAATCGATGATGACGAAACTTGGATTTGTACTATCAATCGTTCGATTAATTTCTTCAAGATTTGTTTCCGCATAGACAAGCAGATTTTCTGATTTGATTCCCAAACGTTCAGCACGGAGTTTGGTTTGCCTCATTGACTCCTCACCCGATATGTACAAAACCTGATTGCCTTTACCCGCCAGCTGGGAGGATACTTGTAGAAGCAGCGTTGATTTACCGATTCCCGGATCCCCGCCAATCAAAACTAAAGAACCTTTAACGACCCCGCCGCCGAGGACTCGGTTCAATTCATTTAAATCGGTAAGAATTCTTGGTTCACTTATCATTTCAATTGATGTGATTGGAGTTGGTTTTGAGAGGATTGCTGAAGTGCCTTGTGAATGGGCAAAAGCCCCTCTTCTATTCGCACCGGTTACCTCTACTTCCTCGACCATCTTATTCCACGAACCACACCCCGGACATTTACCCATCCATTTTGGCGATTCATAACCGCACTCTGAGCACATAAACTTCGTTTTTCGTTTAGCCATTCCTATACCTTCCTTACAACTGCAAAAATGAAAAAAGAGGTACACGGTTGGACTTTATTCACGTGTACCTCTACTTGAGTAACTACAGTTATTTTTTGCAGAACTTTAACTATTTTATTTCGCTAAGCTTGTTTTCTCAGCCGATTTAACAACAAATTCACCATTATCAACATCTATTATAGCATGGTGGCCTGTTAATAATGTACCTTTTAGCAGTTCTTCAGATAGACGGTCTTCAATATGCTTTTGAATCGCACGTCTTAGTGGTCTAGCCCCATATTCTGGGTCGTACCCTTCCTCTGAAATTTTGCCTTTAGCTGCAGGCGTAAGTTCAATTGAAATATTTTGTTCCTTTAATCGTTTGACTAACTGCTCTGATAATAGAGTGACAATTTCGTCTAAATGCTTCTTCTCGAGTGCATGGAAGACGATGATTTCATCGATACGGTTCAGGAATTCCGGACGGAAGGCTTTCTTTAATTCCTCCATTACTTTCCCCTTCATATCCTTATAATCCTGGGCACTGTCCTGAATATTAAAGCCGACATATTTATTGCGTTTTAATGCTTCAGCTCCGACATTGGAGGTCATGATTAAGACGGTATTCCGGAAATCAACCGTTCTTCCTTTGGAATCCGTTAAGCGTCCATCTTCAAGCACTTGAAGAAGGATATTAAATACATCCGGATGTGCTTTTTCAATTTCATCCAGCAAGATGACAGAGTATGGTTTTCTTCGAACCTTCTCGGTTAATTGCCCGCCTTCTTCATAGCCGACATAACCTGGAGGGGATCCGACAAGACGTGAGGTAGAATGCTTCTCCATATACTCAGACATATCAATACGAATCATTGCATCCTCATCGCCAAACATTGCTTCAGCAAGAGCCCGTGCTAATTCCGTTTTTCCGACACCGGTAGGACCAAGGAAGACAAAGGAACCGATTGGACGCTTTGGATCTTTTAGCCCTGCTCTCGCACGGCGGACCGCTTTAGACACTGCAATAACGGCTTCCTCTTGACCAATAACACGGGAATGAAGAACTTCCTCTAGATTTAGAAGTTTTGCAGTCTCCGTTTGTTGAAGTTTCGAAACAGGTACTCCCGTCCAGCTGGAAACAACACTGGCGATATCCTCAACCGTTACTTCGTTATTTTCTTTTCCTTGTTTTTCTTTCCATGTTTTCTTCGTTTCTTCGAGCTGTTCACGCAGACGCTGCTCAGTATCTCTTAAGGAAGCAGCTTTTTCAAACTCTTGACTTTGAACAGCTGAGTCCTTCTCTTTTCTGACATCTTCCAGCTTAACCTCTAATTCTTTTAAATTAGGAGGAGTGGTATAGGAGCGAAGACGTACCTTCGAGCCCGCTTCATCAATTAAATCGATGGCTTTATCAGGAAGGAAGCGATCCGAAATATAACGGTCAGATAGCTTTACCGCTGCCTCAATTGCTTCATCTGTAATCGAAACACGGTGGTGTGCCTCATAACGATCCCGCAGTCCTTCTAAAATTTGAATCGATTCCTCAGCCGTTGGTTCATCAACACGGATTGGCTGGAAACGACGTTCTAAGGCAGCATCTTTTTCAATATATTTACGGTATTCATCAAGTGTCGTAGCACCGATACATTGAAGTTCACCGCGGGCAAGCGATGGTTTTAAAATATTGGAAGCATCAATCGCACCTTCCGCACCACCTGCTCCAATTAAGGTATGAAGTTCATCAATGAATAAAATAATATTACCGGCTTGGCGAATTTCATCCATTACTTTTTTCAGACGGTCTTCAAATTCACCTCGGTACTTCGTTCCGGCAACAACCGTTCCCATGTCGAGCGTCATGACGCGCTTATCACGGAGAATTTCCGGCACTTCATTATTCACGATTTGCTGGGCCAGCCCTTCTGCAATCGCGGTTTTACCTACACCAGGCTCCCCGATTAAAACCGGGTTATTTTTTGTCCGGCGGCTTAGGACCTCGATAACTCGCTGAATTTCCTTGCTGCGTCCAATAACCGGATCTAGGCTTCCTTCTCTTGCAATGGCTGTTAAATCACGAGCAAGGCTATCAAGTGTTGGAGTATTAGCGCTTACTGCGCCGCCACCTTGATGGCCGCCGGATTCATTGCTGCCTAATAATTGAAGGACCTGCTGGCGCGCTTTATTTAAGCTGACACCAAGGTTATTAAGTACTCGGGCCGCAACCCCTTCTCCCTCCCGAATTAAACCAAGGAGGATATGCTCAGTTCCCACATAGGAATGGCCTAATTTACGGGCCTCATCCATGGAAAGTTCAATGACTTTTTTTGCTCTAGGAGTATAGTGAATGGTTTGTGACGTCTCTTGTCCTTTGCCAATTAAGTTTTCAACTTCTTTTTGGATTTTATCAGAACCTAATCCCAGTCCATAAAGGGCTTTTGCTGCGATCCCTTCTCCTTCACGAATTAACCCTAATAAAATATGCTCTGTCCCAATATTGTTGTGACCAAGACGAATGGCTTCCTCTTGTGCTAAAGCTAAAACTTTTTGTGCTCTCTCAGTAAAACGGCCGAACATCATACTCTCACTCCTCACCTATTTTTTCCTTCTCCAAATTTAGTCGTTCCCTTATTAATGCTGCGCGTCTGATATCTCTCTCATGAGGTCTTAACGGTCCGCCGGCATATTGCTGCAAAAATCCCGGCTGGGTTAATATCATTAATTCATTTAATATCGTTTTTGGCATATCATTGATATACCCCATATCTATTCCAAGCCGAACATCGGATAAACACTTTGCAGCTTCCTTTGATTCAATGATCCGGCTATTAGATAACACGCCCAAGGAGCGGAACACCCTGTCTTCTAATTGTATGTTAGAAGTCTTTCGTAATGCTTCGCGCGCCGACCTTTCTTGTGAAATTAACTGGCTGACAACGCCCATCAGGTCACGGCCGATATCCTCTTCCGATTTTCCTAATGTAATTTGATTGGAGATTTGAAATATATTCCCCAGCGCCTCACTTCCTTCGCCATATATCCCTCTAACAACCAGTCCTAATTGATGAATAGCAGGAATAATCCGGTTGATTTGCTGGGTTAACATCAGCCCCGGCAGATGCATCATAACGGAAGCGCGAAGGCCTGTTCCTACATTAGTAGGACAGCTAGTCAAGTAGCCGTGTTTTTCATCAAAAGCATATTGAATATTACTCTCGAGCCAATCATCAATTTCATTTGCAGCATCCAGCGCTTCTGATAATTGCAAGCCTGGGAACAAGCATTGTATTCGGATATGATCTTCTTCATTAATCATAATACTAACTTCTTCATTTTCGGTTAATAGAATTGCACCATATGGTGAATCTTCCGCTAAATGCGGACTGATTAAATGCTTTTCCACTAAGACTCTTTTTTGGAGCGGCTGTATTTCATCAATTTTCAGCAATTCCATTTGGCCAAATTTTTGGAACGGCGAAATTTTTAAAATCTCTTCCATTTCTAAAATAATCTTTTTTGCCTCTTCGTGTGAAAATAAAGTTGGGAAAGGATATTCATAAAAATTTCGAGCCAATCGTATTCGCGAACTTAGGACAATATCGGAATCGGGTCCTTCCGCACACATCCATGAACTGACCGCTTGATTAAGAAAACGTTCGAGTGACACGCCTTTATTCCCCCCCCTCAGGGCTGCTTGCTAGTTGTTTTTCTAAGTTCCGTATTTTATCACGAATCTCAGCAGCTCTCTCAAATTCTTCACTGATGATGGAATCCCTAAGTGCGTTTTTCAGTTCATCTAATTGCTTGCGAAGATAAATTCCACTGCCAATTCTTTTAGGGATTTTTCCATTATGTGCCCAGTTGCCGCTGTGAAGACGTCCCAAAACAGGTTTTAGCTGTTCTTTGAAGGTTTCATAGCAATATGCACAACCGAAACGGCCTACCTTTAAAAATTGAGGAAAAGTCATTGAACAGTGATCACATTGCAGGACTTCCTCCTGATGAAACGGGCTTTGGCTGGGCTTTTTAAAAGAAGGGTCGATATTTAGTAATCCGGCTAACAGATTATTAAATGCGAAACCCGACTCTCCATTAAAAATAAACATTTCGCCTTTTTCCTGAGCACATTTCTCACAAAGATGCACTTCTGTTTTTTCACCATTTATGAATTTTGTAAAATGAAGTGCTGCAGGTCTTTGATTACACTCTTGGCAAATCATATTTTCACCTCTCCAGCAGCTTTAGTTATTTATATTTTAATGATGTTAGCATAGCTTTTAGCATTCTGGCTCGTAATTCGTCCCGGTGTGGAAGATCAATATATAAAACAGAACGGTCAATGACACTTAACATGATTTTCGCTTCTCTGGTTGTTATGATTTCTTCCTGGACAAGCCTGAGGATGACGTCTTCGGCACTTGTCTGACTAATTCGGTGTTGAATCAACGATAGCAAGTGGTCGATTAGATGGGCTAAATCATGGGATTGAACCTTCATAATTCGTATATACCCACCGCCGCCTCTTTTACTCTCAACAATGTAGCCTCTTTCGATGGTAAAGCGTGTGTTGATGACGTAATTGATTTGGGACGGAACGCATTGAAATTTATCGGCGATTTCACTCCGCTTTATTTCAACAAGGTCCTCGTCACTCATTTCTAATACTTGCTTTAAATATTTTTCAATAATATCGGAGATGTTTCTCATCTTCCCACCCCCTTTGTTATTATTTTATCTGACTTTGACTATATTTGACATAAATTATACTCATTTTTTTATCTAGATGCAACGTTTCGCTACTAATGATTTTCTCCAAATTCTGCGGATGGGAAACGTGTGAATTTTTTTATGTTGATTTGTTTGTGATTGGTTTGAGTGAATCGAATGGAGGGTGGGATTGGATTGGATCGAGATGATGGACAGTTTTAATAGTTTAATAACCAGCCTTGTCTTGCATATGCCTACTAAGGACATTTTGTTTCGTTTGATAATCAATTTTGTCCTCAATAAGGGCTATTAGGGACAATTAGATTGATTTTGCCAGAAGTTTTGTCCTTAATACAAAAAAAGACAATCCTCGCGGATTGTCCTTTTCTTGTGCCTGGCAACGTCCTACTCTCACAGGGGCGCGTGCCCCAACTACCATCGGCGCTGAGAAGCTTAACTTCCGTGTTCGGTATGGGAA
>NZ_JAQMWQ010000028.1 GCF_030403775.1 Paenibacillus sp. BSR1-1 | reverse complement strand
AAGCTTCTCAGCGCCGATGGTAGTTGGGGCACGCGCCCCTGTGAGAGTAGGACGTTGCCAGGCTAAGCCCCTATTGGGGCTATTATTTTGTCTGAATTTTTAAAGTGGCCCCTTGGTCAAGCGGTTAAGACACCGCCCTTTCACGGCGGTAACACGGGTTCGAATCCCGTAGGGGTCACCATAGTTTTTTCGTGATAACGAAAATAACTTTCATGAATATGGAGGATTAGCTCAGCTGGGAGAGCATCTGCCTTACAAGCAGAGGGTCGGCGGTTCGATCCCGTCATCCTCCACCATATAATTTAAATTGCTTAAGCTCAATTGGAATTGCTATCGGCAGTTAACTGATCATTCGCAGGTCCCTACTCGGGGAGCTTTTTTTATTTTTAAGACTAAACAGAGTTCCCTCAATACCTCTTCCTTTTTCATGTTATAGTTAACCTCACTATTATTCCTACCTGTATACTTTCGACAGTTTTTTTAAGAAAATGAGAGCAAACGCTTATTTACCAATGTTGAATCCCAAACTAGAAATATTCACCTTAAATTAGGAAATACTAAATACGAGGTGATGTCTTTGAGTTCAATAACGAAGAATTTGGATTTACATGCAGAAGGAATCTGGCTGCCGATTACGGTATCGTTGCTGTTGCTTTTATATGCTCTTTTTATGCCTAAAAAAGAGATAGGTTGGCGGGAATTTTATATTACTTTTGGATTCATTGGTTACTTTGCTTGGATTTCTGATTCGTTATTTGGAAAAATGTTAGATCTCGTGGATTTTGGCAATCCGGATATCACGGGAATAGGTGAGTTTTTAAGCTACAGTTTAATTCCTTCTTCACTTGCCGTTATTTATTTAAACTATTTTACGAAAACAAACAAATGGATGTTAGTCATTATTTTTACTATTATTTCTACTTTAATTGAATGGGGGATGAGGAAGGTAGGATACATGAAAGTCCATGGTTGGAGCTTTATCCTGTCAATCCCATTGTATATAGTAGTATATAGTTTCTTACTTCCGCTCCACCGTAAAATAATAAAATGCAAATCCTAAGGGCGCTCCGAAATTATTTTTGGGGGCCCCTTTTTTTTCTACTAAAATTTTCACAAAAATCCGCATTCGTATATCTACTTGTACGAACACTTAATAGTTATATGAATAAATTATAGTATAAAAATCGAAAGGAGGGACATCATCTTGGGAAAAGAAAAAAAGAGCTCTAGTAAAAAAAGCAGCAAAAGCAATAAGGAAGTAAAAAACAATGTTGAGTTAGAAAATAAAATTGAAAATGAAGCAGAAAATGAAACAGAGGTTAGTTTAAAAGACAAAAATACTAACTCTGCAACAGCTACAGTTACGAACAGTGGAAACTCTAGTGTTTCCATTGATATTTGCGTAGATAGTGATGCTCGTGCAAAAGTACGTTCAAAAGCAAATGCAGAGTCTGAGGATGGTCACAAGGAGCAGAAGCACAAAGACAAAGACAAAGATAAAGACAAAGACAAAGATAAAGATAAAGACAAAGGCAAAGACAAACATAAATACTAATATAATGCTCCTTTATTAAAAGGATAGTCGTGCCAGGGATACTTGATACTATTATCTAGTATCCCTTTTATGCTAAATAAGGAGGGTGGAATTTGGAAAGGCTGAGCGAAAATCAATTAAATAGTTTAATTAGAAACAGCGGAAATTCCGATGTGGATTTAACTGTACATGTAGATATTGATACGAAAGCAATCGCATATGGCATGTTGTGCAGTTTATATGCCAAAGGAGAATTGACAGAATTGGAGCTAGAAAGAGCCGTTCAAAAACTTGATCGGTTAATTGAAAAGAGTAAGAGAAATCAGAAACCAGTTAGTACATCTGTTGATAATAAAACAACATCACATGATACGTCCGGGCAAAGAAGAAGAAGCTGGTTCTAGACTTTTTCTTCTATTACCACACACATAGAATAGTAGAAAAGTAATTTTCTGTTTTTGGAAAAAAGGGCATCCAAGTGCTCTTTTTTATTTTTCGACACTCAGCCTTTATAAACTTTCAGGAGAAAAGTTGGAGATACATAGGTGTTAGTTTAGTCAAAAGCTAATCCACTTCATATTCTGTAAAAGCTTGACCAATGGACTGGTTATTTCATAAATGGAAATGGGGTGGTGCAGCATGTTAAGAAATGGCATGTACGAAGGGTTGCTAACCAAACTAAAAAATTCGTTCACGTATGAGTTTTGGGTGAAGCCAGGAAGCGTTCAGCCGATTGACCAACAATCACGAGAAAAACCTGCAAACACAGAAGGTAAAAATTATATCACTGGGCCAGGACATGTTGCTTCTTATGATGAAGCAGGAATTAGTGTATCGGTTGGCCGGAATGGAATAACCGTCATAGAACATACGGATATTCACCATTATGCCGTGTTAGTCTATGAGACAAAAATTCGTGATTTCATTAATCTTGCTGTCGTCTACGATGATGGAAGGCCTTATTTATTTATTAATGGTAATTTTGTTAAAAGTGGTGAACGAAGTCCTAAAAGAAAAGTTTTCCCAGCGGGGATTGTTGGTGATCACCTCTTTAATGGGGAGATTAAAGAGATCCGGCTTTGGGACCATTCCCGGACAGAAGAACAACTTAAGTCTACTATGAATCATCAGCTTATAGGGAATGAAAAAGGGCTTTATGGTCTTTGGCTGCAAAAATCAAAGACAAGAGCGTTGCCATCCAGCACCAAGAATTCTCAAAAAAGCAGTAACTCAAGTAAAATAAAGAAAAAGAACCAACCTATTGAAGTAAGTATCATCATTCCATCTTTTAATAAATTTCCCCTAAATTTATTTACCCTTTATTCACTCGAACAACAAACCTTCAATCCGGCTCAAATGGAAGTAATCTTTATCGATGATGCTTCGACAGACCAAACGGAAGAGAAGCTAAAAGACTATTCACCTCCTTTTCACTTTAAATATATTCGCAATGAAAGCAATCTGGGAAGAGCGAAGGTACGGAATTTGGGCATTCATTTAGCAAGAGGCAGCCTTCTCATTTTTCTCGATGCTGAAATGATTGCAGAACCGGATTTTGTAGAAAAACATCTTAAGTACCACCAAGAAAAAGACAAGGTTATCTTGTCAGGTGTTATGCATTCGAAAAAGATCTACACCTGTATCTTTCCTGAATTTGATACGGATACCATTGCCAAAATCAAATCCTTAGCAAAACATAATAAAGAGCTAAAGCAGAGGGTACGAGAAGTTATTTTACCATGTGAGGAACCGTATCCGCTAATAGAGAAAAACCATATTACTAGTAAAACCTATAAGGATTTAGTTTTTAAATCTTATTCGTGGTTTAAGACGATTGCCAAACATTTTAACGCAAACCTGGAAGGATTTATGTTTCCATGGATGGCCTTTCTGACAGGGAATGTTTCCATCCGCAAAGACTTTATTGAAGAAGCTGGGTTGTTTGATGAAGACTTTGTCCAGTACGGATACGAAGATTGGGAATTAGGTTACCGGTTATATAAAATGGGTGCCCAGTATACTATCACAAACGATGTTATCACCTACCATCAAGAGCATCCTGTAGGAAAAAGCAGATGGAAAGAGGCCATAAATAATCTAGAGCTATTTATATCAAAGCATGATGACATTGATGTGCTCATTCTTGGATTAGAGCTTTCCCAACTGGCCGATTTAATTACGATGAATAAGGTCTTAAAAGAGTACAAGGCTCTGGTGCAATCCTATTCGGAGCAGTATAAAGAATTCCAGGAAGATTTTATTCATATATTGAAAACCATCTTCCTTTTGCTCCAAGTCGATATTCGTCACCTCAATATATTGGGGGCTGCAGGCTTTAGCTCAAGGGGCAGAAAAGAGCTTCAAAAAGATATCAATTCGATCAAAACTCTTAAAAAATTCACTAATTTAACTGCCTTTTTGGAAAAGGTTATGAATTCATAGAAAGCTAGGCAGAGGGAGGGAAAAAGGTGGTTTCTATTATTACTTCTACTATTAGAGAAGAGAATATCGATAATGTTTTCAAAAATTATCAACAGCAAACCTGGAAAGATAAAGAGCTGATTGTGATCCTAAATAAAGACACGATGGACATTGATAAGTGGATTAAAAAGGCAAAGAAATATCGTAATGTTCAGGTTTATCAGCTGCATGAAAATGCAACTTTAGGAGATTGCTTAAATTTTGGAATCAGAAAAGCCAAATATGATATTATCGCAAAATTTGATGACGATGACTATTATGGCCCTGATTATATCAAAAGTTCAATGGATGTCTTTAACCATGAAAATGTATCTATAATCGGCAAAAACTCCGTATATATTTATTTTAAAAACAAGAAGGCTTTAGTACATGTTTCCGGTGCTGAGAATTCCATCTCTGACACTGTTGCTGGAGCCACACTGATGTTTAAAAAAGAGGTGTTTCAGCATGTTCAATTTGAAAAAGTAAATCGAGCGGAGGATTACTTTTTCTTAGAGCAATGTAAAGAGAAGGGGTATAACATCTATTCAACTGATCGCTATCATTTTGCCGTCATTCGGCAAGAAGCAGAAAAACACACGTGGAAGATTCAAGAAGAAGATCTAATGGAATGGGGAGAATTAATCGCCTATACGGAAGATTTTCAGTCCTTTATATCAAAAAGTATGAATCTCAGAGTCTAACTCGCTGCCCGATTGGCAGCCTTTTTATTGTTTGGCATAATCGATAAAGTTACTTTAATACCAATCCATTAGATCAAGCCTTTTTTGGGAGGTCATTTCTATCACAGCCTTCTCATTTCCACCATTGCCACCATTTTTTTTGGCGGGTGGCGGCAATCTGCATTTTTGTCTCTTCTATCACTTTATATCGTTCTACCTCTAGTTGCTCCGCTCTTTTTACATACTTCATGATTTCATTAAGCTTTTCTTCTTGCCTCGCTTCCAATATTGCCTTTTCCTTCAAATGTTTGATCAAATCTAAGTTGATTTGCTCTAAATGCTCGATACGTTCCATAAGCTCAGCATGATGGGAATCATGCTCCATATCCTTGTCATTTGTGCCTTCTATCGGAACCAGTTCCTTATCTTGATCAATCGTAGTCTCAACCGGAACTACTTCCGTAACTACTGTCGTTTTACTTTCTTGAGAAACCCAGACCATCACGGCTTCGGCGGCCTGTTCCAGGGTCATGCCCTCTTGCTTACAGAAGTCAATTAATTTGCGGAGTGTGATAACATCGTTCTCATAATAGCATCTGTGGCCTCTATTATTACGGTGTACGTGATACCCATGCCCTTCTAAGAGAGTGGCATATTTCCGTAATGTATTGCTGTCAACTACAAGCAATTCCTGTACGTCGGCAGGGGAATATTTAACCGTCATTCCATAACACCTCCGCTATAAAACTTCTATCTGAGGCCGAGAGTTTCCTTTTTATTTCTCACCCAAGCTTCTAAATCGGTAGTTTTGAATCATGTTGTATTGGAAATGCTGCGCCCTTTTACCTCCTTTTTAAATCAGATGTGGACAAACCGCACTTCATCTAATCGAATCGTCTGAGTTATAAACAAAATTGTCCCCATAAACCATTTATGAGGACAGAACGGGTTGAGTTATTAACAAGATTGTCCACATGAACCGTCTATGAGGACAGAATTATCGGAGTTATAAACAAACATGTCCTCATGAACTGTCTATGAGGACAAAATCGCCTGAGATATTAACAAACTTGTCCACATGGGCCAATCAGTGTTGAATAATCCTCAGTATTTCCGCCGTTTACTTCTATTAATCCACAATTAATTTATACCGCAATACAGCCGCCAGCCCAGCACCGTGCTTAAATTCTCCATTTTTTATCAAGGAGTTCAATTCCTCCATTGATAGTTTATGTAATTCAATTTGTTCGCTGTTTTCCAGGTTTTGTTCGGTGGCTATTAAACCAGCTGCTGCAAAAAGATGAATCTCTTCACTGGTTGAGCCAGGGGACGGATAGAAGCTTCCTAGATCGAGCCAATGTTCAGCCATAAAGCCTGTCTCTTCTTCCAGTTCTCGTTTGGCGGTTTCCAGGGGCGAATCATTTTCCTGCTCAATCATCCCGGCAGGCAGCTCCCACTCCCAGCTTTTTATCGCATGGCGATATTGCTTTAGACAAAGAATTTCGTTGTTCTCAGTAATGGGCAGAACGCAAACTCCTTTAGCAAAATCTAAATAGGAAAAAGTCTTTTCATCGCCGTTTGGGAGACTGACCTTATCTAAAATCACCTCGAAGCGGTCTATTTTTGCATTTATTGAGCTGTTAATTTTCCAAGTCATATTAATCACCTTTCCATTTCAACATAATTTCTATTTTACCGCGAATAGGTATCTATGGAAAAGAGAGAGCGAGAAGCAAGATTCTCATCCTTTATTTATTTACTACATATTTCAGGCCACTTATGACGTATTTTCAGGCACTTACTATATATTTTAGGGAACTTATAACATGTTTTCAGAAACTTACTACCTAATTTTCGAAAATAACTACATTTACTGGATATTAATTGAAAATCATCAGGCGGGTTTAGCTTAGAAGGCACATAAAGAAGCGCTGCCCGATTCCCAACAGCGCTTCTTTTAATCCGCGTAATAATCTTTTTTCTTATTAAGGTACTCTATTTCACAGTCAAGAAGTTTATAAGGAATTTCCTTGCCGCTCATCTTTTTTCGTTCGATGACATCCCATCTGGAGTCCTGAAGTTTGAAATGGACCATTACGTTGGTATTATCAGGTTCTTTGTAAAGAAGATATAATTCCTTGGGTCTCACAAATAATCTGGGCTTTCCGCGTGATGCCACAATAAAGTGCTGTTTTAACGAGTTATAATAGTCATCATTTTCCTTGCCGCCGTAGATAAGGTTCGCCGCGTCCAAATCCCTGTCAGTTATCTCTATATAGCTGCTGTCGTCAATATCCAGGTTGAAGCCCGATATAATATCCTTCATTACGAGCGTTGTAAATTGGTCATCTCGGAGCTTCGCCATCTCTTTGCATTCAGCCGTTAATCTTGGAAAATCGGCATGGGCATGTAATGAAGGGATGCTGAAGGACACGAACAAACAGCTAATGAGAATGATTGTTTTTGTCACATGATCACCTCTAACCCTATTATTCAGCATCCAAGCAGTGATTATTCTAAAATAGCACCTCCAATAAAAAAACAGCTTCCAAGGGAAGCTGTTTTGAATATCTAGACTGCTTGTTTCATTATTTCTGTATTATTAATCGCTATGTTAAGTTGAGTGTGCAATTCTGCTAATTCCTGTTGTTCTTTTTCTTTAAGGCCATTGATGATAATGACTGTTGCATATAGGCAAATTAAAAATGTACTGATTACGATCAACCAAGAAACAAACATTTTATTTCCCCCTTTTGTAATAACTTAAGTTGGTTTTAAGGGATTTTAAGTTATTTCAATGTGACATATATCACAGAAAATGGGAATTAAAAGTAATCTAGAAAGAATGTTTATATTTTTGTCACATTTCCTAAGTTTAAGAGATTAAAAACGATGTAAATGTTGTTAATTTAGATGGGTTCAACGGACCAAATGGAGTAGTCTTTACCATATTTTGTCTAAAAAAACAAACACATGAAAAATAAAGACAAAACCAGTAAAAAAATAGACAAAGTGCCTTCAAAAATAGACAAAGGCCCCTAAAAAATAGACAAAGTGCCTCCAAAAATAGACAAACAGATATTTTTCCAAAAACTGTATCAAAGTAACTAAATCCTCCGTCTATTTAAAAAAAAGGGGGGCTAATATGAAGTATTTTATATGGGTTATGGCTTTATTGGTGGTGCTTAGCGGATGTGAAAGTCAAGTGAATGGGAATCAGGCTGAGAAGACCAAGGGAAAAAAGGCGGAACCGCAAAAAGTGGTACAAAAGGAACAGCTGCCTGTGGAGGAAAAGGTGGCTTTCAAGCACTCCACACCGGTTAAAATGGATCCAAGTCTTCCGTTGGAATCGCTTGCGACATTCAAGCCCAATGCTCGACCGAATGAAAATAAGGCAAAATATGATTTAAAGGTAAAGGCTGAGAAGGATGGACTGTTTCAGGTAACGGCCAATATCCAAGTAGAAAATTTATCAGCGGATAACTGGGAGGATCTCGTTTTTCATTTTATCCCAAATTATTTTACCGAAAAAAACAAGCCGGTACATCTCCAAAGCGCTGCGGAAGTACATATTTGGGGGATTCAAGTGGCAGGCAAGACTGCACAATACAATCTTGAAAAAGACACGCTGCAAATATTATTAAATGAATCTCTTAAACCAAAGGAAAATGTGCCAGTAACGGTCACCTACAGTTTTAAACTGCCGGAGAACGGGGCCCGTTTTTCACAGGTAATGGGCAAATATTATTTAGCGGAATGGTACCCGCTTGTTTCGACGTATCGCTCCGGATGGGATAAAGCGGATTTTTCGCTGCACGGGGAATCTTATCACACCGATTTTAGTGATTTTACAATTCAATATGATATTCCAGAAGAATATACCATCGTGAGCTCGGCGGACGATGACCCGAAGGAGTTGGCGACAAAGGGCACCATCACTGGAAGCAATATGAAGGAAGTGTATATGGCGATTGTAAAAGGAATGCCAATGAAATCCGCCGTTGTGGATGGAACGGAGATCCGCGTCTTTAGTAATCGACAGGACGAAGCTTATGAAGCCGAATACTTGGAATTGGCCAAGAAAGCTCTCCAATTCTTTAATGCCAACATTGGGAAGTATCCTCATAAACAGCTGGATATTATCATGGATGAATCGGGAATGGAGTACCCGGGGATTGTCACGGTGGCACAAGGGAACACAAACGAGTTTGCCGTCGTCCATGAAATGGCCCATCAATGGTTCTATGGGACAGTCAGCAGCAATCCGTCCTATACACCTTGGATTGATGAAGGCACCACTAATTTTGCGACGTATTTATTTTTCATAAAAAATGAAAAACAAGCTCCTGCCGACGCGTTTGCAGCAGCGGATGACCATATTAAAATGGCCAAAGACAAGGGAAAGATTGTTCCTTCCAATTATTCGCTCAAGGAATTTGAACCGGAGAATATGCTAACCTACAGTGCATCTGTATATGAAATTCCGAGCTTAAAATTATGGGCACTTTCAGGCAATAACGCCGACCGCGCATTGGATTACTTGAAAAATTATTATCGTATATATGCGTATAAAGAAGTGGACGCTAATGAATGGCTGCGCTTTACCAGAGCCTATTTTAAAATAAAAGACCCGAAAGCGCTGGGAGATTGGATTTCGTTTTAATGTATAGGTATATTGACTTGTTTTCTTAATGAAAATCCCTCTAAATACGAACATTTTGTAGTTATTTTATATTAATATTCGTATTTTTGTTGAAAAAATATTACTAACTTGTTATATTAACAAAGTAATAATCATAAATAACGTGACTCGTATATGCTCGGTAATATGGTCTGAGCGTCTCTACCTGGTTCCCATTGAAAGAACTAGACTACGAGTTAAAGTATTGGGCGGATCGTTCGGCTTTTTTAAGGTCTAATACTTTAACTTTCGTAGGTCTAGATGGTAGAAATTTATCTACTTTTCTAGACCTTTTTCATTGGATCCAGTTTCGAGTCTATTAACAAGGGGGAGCTTTTTTTGAAGAAATATACTGTATTTGCTACGGTTGTTGTGTTGTTACTGGCTGTATTTGCTGGATTCAAATCCAAAAATGAAACCGTAGTAGAGGGTGCAGGAAGGCCGATTATCATTCAAGGCCCGATGCCGATTGAAGCGGAAAACTTTGCGAAAAAATTAGAAAAAGTGAAGGTAGAGAAATCCGGAACGTTTGTTTTTTATAAAGGAAAACTGAATAATTATCCTGTAATCGTAGTGAAAACCGGTAAGGGGATGGAAAATACTGCGGCTGCTACGGCCGTGGCGATTGAAAAATATAACCCGATCGCCATCATCAACCAAGGTACTTCTGGCGGACATGATCCAAGCTTAAACGTTTTTGATATTGTTTTAGGAAAAAGAGTGACCAACATCGGTTCATTAAAAACAGAAGCGAAGAATGAAGGAGTAGGAATGGATCCAAGTCAATGGATCCCGATGGACTTAATGGCTTCTGAAGGAAGCGGGTCTGACCCGAATGCAGAAAAGATCCGTTATTATGAGGGAGATAAGGATTTACTGGCGGCTGCGAATGCTGTGAAAGATAAGTACACGAAAGGCAAAGTAGTTGAAGGAACAATTGGTTCAGCAGATGTTTGGAATAATGAAGTGGATCGAATCAAATGGTTCCATGATAACTATGGTACCTCTGTAGAAGAGATGGAAGGTGCGGCAGCGGCACAAATTGCTCAGGCATATAATGTGCCATTCCTCGGTATCCGCGTGCTTTCGAACAATAAAACCAATGGCGGCCAATACAACCCAAATACGGCAGCAGCTAATCAGGAATACGTTTATGAAGTAGTCAAAAAATATATTGATACGATTGAAAGTAAATAATTGTGTTTTGAGTGACAACCCCGCCTTGGAACTGGCGGGGTTGTTTTTTTGTGTCTTGATTTTTCCATTTTTTGTTTAATTGTCCAAAAAGGCTATAAAAATGTCCAAAGAGCTCCAAAAATTGTCCAATCTGCAAACAAAAATGTCCAAAACTCTGTAAAAAATGTCCAATGTGCTTCAAAAAATGTCCAAAGTCCACTGTGAAGAAGAAATCCCAAAAAGCCAGGGTCTTCTAGGTCTCAAGTCGCAGACCATTTTACAACAGCCGCCCGAGGTTGATGGCCGGTTGGAAACCCTATAATGAAAAAGGAAAATCAAACCAGTCCATGAGGGGATGGAAAATAAACATAAGGGGAGAGAAGTTATGCAGTCTTGGATTAAGTTTTCTTTAAAGAATGCAGGGGTTATTTTTATCGCCATGTTAATGGTGATTGCAGGCGGCATTTATTCCGTCAAAACGATGAAGATGGAGTCGATGCCGAACGTTGACATCCCATATATTGTTGTCCAGGTTCCGTATATCGGCGCAACTCCGGAACAAGGATTAGAAGATATAGGGAAGCCATTGGAAACAACGCTTTCGGGAATTAAGAAACTGGATAATTTGTATATAGAAGCGCACAGCAATGTGGTTGTGGGGATTCTCGAATTTGAGATGAGCAAGGATATGGAGGAAGCGGAAAAGGATGTCACCACGGCGGTCGCGACAATCAATCTGCCAGAAGGGGCTGAAAAACCCCAAATATTAAAAGACGGTCCTTCTGCCGCACCCGTATTTCAATTTGCGCTTTCATCGGAAACCGCCAATCAATCTGATCTGACACAATATATTAATGAACGAATCAAGCCGGCATTAACCGGAATTGATGGAGCAGGTGCCATCGATATTTCGGGTGAGACCCAAAAGGAAGTGGCGGTTAAGCTGGATCCTGAAAAGATGAAGAGCTTCGGGATTCCGTATGAAACGGTTAAGCAAACGTTTTTAGCGCACCATTTCTCATTTCCAGCCGGGCAGGTCAATGTGGACGATAAAACCTTAAATGTTCAAGCTGATTTCAAGTTGAATTCAGTAAAGGATGTTGAAGAAATTCAAATTTTGGCGCAAGGGCCAACTGGCGTTCAAAACGTGAGTTTATCAGATATCGCCACCGTTTCTTACAGCAATAAAAAGGAAACAGTTTACACTCGATTAAACGAAAAGCCGGCCGTTCTAGTAGAAATGAAAGCACAGCCAGGCTCCAATACCGTCGAAGTGGTGAATCAGGCAAAGGAAAAGCTGGATGAACTTGATCTACCGACGGGCTACAAATTAACAAAATTATATGATACCTCAAAAGAAGTTAAAACATCTGTCGATGGAATGCTGCGGGAAGTATTGCTCGGTACCTTATTTGCTGTGATTGTCACGTTCCTATTCCTTCGCAATATAAGAGCAACGATTGTCGCCGTTCTTTCGATCCCGTTATCGATTTTGGCTTCCATGATCACGATGAAATATTTAGACTATAGCTTAAACATGATGACGCTTGCCGGAATTGCTGTGGCAGTGGGACGCGTTATCGATGATTCGATTGTGGTTATTGAAAATGTGTACCGCCGGACGTTATCGAGCCAGAAACGGGATGAACGGATGGTTCTGACGGCAGCTAAAGAAGTAGGAGGTGCAATTACCTCTTCGACCCTTACAACCATCGCTGTTTTCGGACCGCTGTCGTTTGTTCCAGGGATCATTGGGCGATTCTTTGCTCCGTTTGGCATTACGGTCATCGTAGCGCTCGCGTTTTCGTTGATTGTATCGTTAACGGTCGTGCCGTTATTGGCTAAGTTATTTTTGCTGAAGATTAAACATAAAGAAGTCAAGGAAAACATTTTTGAAAAAGCTTATAAAAATGTGCTGTCATGGGTGTTAAATAAGCGGGCTGTTACGGTGGTTACGGCATTGGTGATGTTTGCCGGTTCACTCGCATTAGTTCCAATGATTCCGAAGAACTTTTTACCGCAGGAAAAAGCCCTTTCCTATCGGTTAACAGGAGATTTACCTGATGGGACAACATTGGATAAAGCGAATGCGGTTGCGGTTAAGGTAGAAGATATTTTAGGAAGCGAAAAGGATATCAATCATTTGCAAACGGTTGTAAATGGGGAACATATTCGTTTTTCGATTGATTTGAAGAAAGATGTTACGAAAGAGCAAACCGTTAATTTTGAAAAAAGAGTAAGAGCAAATGTTGAGAAACTGGACGCTGATATGCAAGTGGCGCTTACACCAGTGGGGATTGCGGGAACAAGCGGGCTAGCGTTAATCGTCGAGGGCGGAAATGCCAAAGATTTAGAAACGGCCGGAAAAATGATTACCGAAAAAATTAAGGGTATCGATGGGTTGGAAAATGTGGAATCCAATCTTTCTAGCGTGAAGGAACAGCTTCATTTAGAGATTGATGATCACAAAGCGGCGGAAAAAGGATTGAGCCCAATCATGGTTGCTGGTTTCGTGCGAGAGCTCATCGCCGGGGATCGTGTGGGCGACATGCAAGTGGATGGGAAAACAACGAATGTTCAATTGTCTTTGGCGGGCCAGTCTGCGGATTCGATCGATGAGATTATGAGTCAAAAATTGACCAATCCACTGGGGAAGCAGGTAAGCCTTTCGGAAGTGGCAACACTGGAAAAAGTGCCGAGTCCTTCTGCGTTATACCGCTTAAATCAGCAGCAATATGTCGAAGTTACAGGCCGGATTACGACGGACAATTCTTCCGGTGTGCAGGCAGAGGTAGATAAGCGATTGAAAACCTTGGATCTGCCAAAAGGAGTTTCGTACCATTCTGAAGGTCAGGCGCAGGCAATGAATGAAGGCTTCACGAATATGACGATTGCGATGGCCGTTGCCGTTGTGCTTGTGTTTATCGTGATGCTGGTGGCGTTTGGAAATATGTTAATGCCGGTGGCCATTCTGTCTTCGTTACCATTCTTGTTCTCTGGCGGACTGCTGGGATTGTATTTGACTAATCAAGCACTTGGAATGCCAGCTTTGGTTGGGTTCTTGATGTTAATTGGAATTGTGGTCACGAACGCGATTGTTTTGATGGAGCGTGTGAAGCAGAATGAGAAGAAGGGCATGGAGCTAAAAGCTGCTTTGCTGGAAGCAGGAAAAACACGTCTTCGTCCGATTCTGATGACGGCACTAGCGACCATTGGGGCGTTGTTGCCATTGGCGCTGTCGAGTGATGGCGGATTGATTTCGAGATCACTGGCGATTGTGGTGATCTCCGGGTTGTTGACTTCTACGCTGTTAACCTTGGTGATTGTGCCTACGACTTATTATATTATGAAGTCTATTAAGGGGAAATTTTTTAGAAAAGGCAGTCAGAGGATTGTGGAGAAGGAAACGGCATAAGGCGATTTAAAAAAACCAAGGGGGGGACCCTTGGTTTTTTCCATTTTATGTATAAATAGACAAACCCACTAAAAAATTAGACAAACCCCTAAAAAAATAGACAAAGGGCCATGAAAAATGGACAAACACCCATAAAAAATAGACAATGTGCCTTTAAAAATAGACAAAACCAACTTTATGATAATAGTGGAATTCTGCTTCGATATTGCTCTACCAGCCTATTATTATGTTCATCTGATCCATCGATATTGCCGCTTAAGAAGATAGGCGGTTCATTGCCATTGTCGGCCATTATTTTAATCGCTTCGGCGAAAATCGCATTTAGGATGACAGCACCAACAACGGTTGAAGTCGGAGCAAAGGGAACGGCGACCTTTTCATACGATAAGGCTGCATCGCCTTTAGGAGCATGGTTATCGATGACTAAGTCCACGGAATTGTAGAGATGTCGGCCGCTTTTATGCCTAGATGGCTGGCTTTGTGAATATTCCTTTGACGTGATTCCGATCACAAAGGTTCCTCTTTTTTGTGCTTCTTGGGCAACATCTACCGGGACAGGGTTACGACCCGATGTGGATAAAACGAAAACCACATCCTCAGGGCGGAAATCCTGTTCCGTCAAAAATTCTTCGGCAAGGTCATTCTGTCTTTCGAGCTGGGAGGAACGAAGGGCTCCTTCGTGCAGCATTAACGGTTCCACAAGGATGGGCTTGATTGGGACAAGGCCGCCGGCGCGGTAGAAAACTTCTTCTGTTAAGATGTGTGAGTGACCGCAGCCAAATAGCTGAACGATCCCGCCATTTTGAATGGCCTCTGCTACTTTTTCAGCCGCTTTCTTGAGATTTTCCTTTTCACTTATCTCCACTTGCTCGATTTTTTCCTTTGCTTTTGCAAAATATTGTGAAAGCATTTCATCAGCTCCTGACTACGAATAGCTTGCTTACCTATACTATACTCTTGTGTATAACATTTCCCTAACTGGAAAATATTAAGTAAAACAAAAAATAGATTCAGCCTTAAAATAGCTTTTTGTGTTAAGGGAGATTAAAAATGAATAAGGAGGACTCCACCTTTTTTATTTAATGGCTGGATATGTGTTAGGGACGGCGCATTTGCTGGAAATGAATTAGAAATCCTCTCGTAATACAGTTATTTATAACATATTTTTCCATGCTTATGACCTATTTTCGGAGGATTACTCCGATTTTTCGAAACTTACGACATTTACTGGAAATGAATTAGAAATCCTTTTGTATTACAGTAACTTATGACATATTTTTCTCCACTTACGACGTATTTTCGGGGGATTACTACCGATTTTTCGAAACTTACGACATTTACTGGAAATGAATTGGAAATCTAATCCTACTTCTGATATTTATGCCAGTCACCACCCGATTTTTGCCGAAGTCGAATAAAAGAACAAGCCTTAGGGGGCTTGTTCTTTTATTCCTGTGAGACCATGAACATATTATTTTACTTTCCTTTAAAAAAGTCTGCCCTTTTTTGTTCTTCGTCATCTGTTCCCCAAAATATTTCTTTTTTATCGTGTTTTAGCTTCGGAATATGTTTGGAACAGTGTACATACGTCTCTTCAACTTCAATGACTACCCATCGTTCGGCTTTGTTTTCTCCTTTTTCAAGAATGTCAGTCCATAAATGCTTTGGCATGTTTAACGACGATAATTGGCTGTTTTCAACTATAGATGCTTTGCCATTTACGTGCAGCCCAATGCAATTCTCAAAAAAATCGATAAACATAAGTCCAATTTGCGGGTTTTCTATGATGTTTCCTAGACTGGCCATTACGCCATTTCCCTTATACTCGGGATATATTAACGTTTTTTCATCGATAATCCTTACAAATCCAGGCAATCCTGCCCGAAATGATGAATCACAGCTGCCATTTGAATCAGCCGTTGAAATAAACATCATGCTTTGCTCCGAGATAAATTTTTTCATCATGCAATTTAAATGATCGAACATTTGCTTATTATAAAAAGCAGCAGCCTTCTTTGTTGTCCCATATTGCTCCTGCAGGATATGCTCTCCTTTGGTCATCACCATTAATTCCAATCCCTTCATCGTGTTAACCAAATCATTTTACCACAGGTGCCTGCCGCTGCTAGAATTAAATAAGCACATTTACTCTCAGAACTGCGTTTTAGAAATTATTTATCCTTAGTTAAAATCCATCCGCCAAGGGCAATAAGAATTAATACGGACCAGAAAGCTGTATTCCATAGGGAGCCTTCGATAAATCCAAGTGGAATCATGTGAACAGATGGATGGGCAAGCGTATGTATGAATAACTTTATCCCGACCCAGCCGACTAGCACCATGGCGGCCTTTTCCAGACTTGGGCGTTTTGCCAAGACCTTGACGAAGAATCCGGCGGCAAACCGAATCGCCAATAATCCTGCAATCGCTCCTAGTACAATAACGATAAATTGAGCGCCGTCCATCCCTCCGATTTCCCCTAGCGGCGTATCTGGCAAGTCAATGACAAGGGCGACTGCCGCTAAAATGGAATCTACAGCGAAGGCGATGTCGGCAAAGGCAATTTGCGCAACCGTGACGAGATAGCTTTTTCTTTTATGGACCTTTTCTTCGTGGTCACTTTTAAGCAAGTGTTTTAATGCGATAAAAATTAAATAGGCGGCGCCGACCGCTTGGATCTGCCACAGGCCGAAAAGAGACGAAATGATAAAGATCGCCGCAATCCTGAAGATAAACGCGAATGTCAACCCAAGGTTAATCGCCTTTCTTTGTTGTTTAACAGGTAAATGCCGAGCCATGATCGCTAACACCAATGCATTATCGGTTGAGAGTAATCCCTCTAAAACTATCAAAATAATGAAAATCCAGCCATACTCTAAAAATAACGATACCTCCATAAATTCCTCCCCCTATCGCTTGTACATATATATTCAGGGGAGAAAGGAGATATTATTTTTTAAGAGTTTAAGATTATTTAATGAAAAGATCAAAGGCAAGTGAAACTAGCCAGCCAAGAGCAAGAGCCACTGTCAGATATGTACCAAGACCAAGTAAAATCTCCGCCATGATTCCTCCTCTTTTTACATTAAAATTTAAATCTCTTTCTTATTAAACAAAGCCATTATAACAAGGAATTATGAAGATATTGTCGAATTAACAGAAATTCACCAAATTGTAAAAAAACTTTCATCTCGCTTTAATAAAAGAAACAACAATTTCCAATTGTAGAATTCGACCTTCGAATTAAAAGAATATAACTGCAATTGTAGAATAAGGGTTAATTTTTGTAGAATCCCCGCTCAAATTGTAGGAAGTGTCCTGATAATTGTAGAATCCCTTCCCAATTATGTAGAATCCACCATCTTAAATAAAGGAATATAACCGCAATTGTAGATTAAGGCTTAAATTTTGTAGAATCCCGCTCAAATTCGTAGGATGTAATCTGAAAATTGTAGAATACCTCCCCAATATTGTAGAATCCCACCTACGAATTTAAAGAATATAACCGCAATTGTAGAACGAGGCTTAATTTTTGTAGAATCCCCGTTCAAATTAGTAGGAAGTGTCCTGATAATTGTAGAAACCCTCCCCAATTTTGTAGAATCCACCATCTTAAATAAAAGAATATAACCGCAATTGTAGAATAGGGCTTAATTTTTGTAGAATCCCCGCTCAAATTTGTAGGATGTAACCAGAAAATTGCAGGATACTTCCTCATTATTGTAGAATCCCTACGTTAGCAGGACCTTTTTTCCAATTACCTCTTGTGCTTATTTTCCTGTTTTATAAAAACTAGGTAAAACTTAACTGGACAGGCAAATTAATGTTTCATAGACTACTAAGTAAAAAACAGATAGCCTTGATTCTTAGTAAAACAATTCAGTGGAGACGAGGGGGAAGGATCATGTTGGAATTTGCTGCAAATATGGACCAATTGGCCAATATTAAAGTTGTCGGTGTTGGAGGCGGAGGAAACAACGCCGTGAACCGGATGATTGAGGACGGAGTGGAGGGTGTAGAATTTATTGCCGTCAATACGGATGCCCAAGCTATACATCAATCTAAGGCAGAGATCAAGATGCAAATTGGTTCATCATTAACAAGGGGGTTAGGAGCAGGTGCTAATCCGGAAATAGGAAAATTAGCTATAGAAGAAAGCAAAAAGCAGATTGAAGAAGTGTTAGCAGGAGCTGACATGGTTTTCGTTACAGCTGGAATGGGCGGTGGTACTGGGACAGGTGCAGCTCCAGCCATTGCGAAAATCGCCCGAAAGCTTGGTGCCCTGACCATTGGAGTGGTCACGCGTCCGTTCAAATTTGAAGGCAAGAAACGGGCAATGAACGCGGAAAGTGGAATTGAGGCCATGAGGGATGCAGTGGATACCTTAATTATTATTCCAAACGATCGCTTATTAGAGATTGTTGATCGAAATACCCCCATTGTTGAAGCTTTCCGTGAAGCGGATGCCGTCCTCCGCCAGGGTGTTCAAGGGATTTCCGATTTAATTGCAGTGCCAGGATTAATCAACCTTGATTTTGCTGATGTGAAAACGGTCATGTCCCATAAAGGAACTGCCTTAATGGGAATTGGGGTTGCTACTGGCAGCAATCGTGCCGCTGATGCTGCAGAGAAAGCCTTAAACAGCCCGATCCTCGAAACATCCATTAATGGAGCTCATGGTGTGATTATGAACATCACTGGCGGTCGAAATCTTAGCCTTTTTGAAGTCCAGGAGGCAGCTGAAATCGTTGCTGCTGCTTCTCATGAGGAATTAAATATGATTTTTGGTTCAGTCATTAATGAGAACTTAAAAGATGAAATCATTGTCACGATTATTGCTACTGGATTCAATGAGGAAGTAGAGGCAGTAGTACAACCATCTGCCCAGCCACCTGTTATTGAAAGGTCTAATCCGTATCAACCATCTGTCCAGGAGCCTATAATGGAAAGGTCTAATCCGTATCAACGGGAACCGCGTACACAACAACATAATCGGGTAAACCATGCCGAACGTGATCAGGGTTATGAAAGGGAACCACGTACGCAACATAATCGGGTAAACCATTTCGAACCTGATCAGGATTATGGCCGACATTCTGAAGCACAAGAAGAATCACTGGATGTTCCTACGTTTTTGCGAAACAGAAAAAGACGATCTAGATAAAAATCCTATCTGTTTTCCACCTCACTATGGAACTTTTTTCTAAGATAATCGTATTTTAGGAAAAGAACTGGGGGGAAGATAGGTGAACGATAGAGCACTTTATTTTAAAGATAATTTTTTTTCAGCCGGAAGGACGGAAATTTTTAATAGTTCAAAAGAAATGGTAGGAGAGCTAGATTTAAAGAGTGCCTTTTCTTCGAGTATTGATGTGCTGGATAAGAACGAAAATATTGTCGTTACCGGTAAATTCACCTTCTTTAGTAGTAAGTGGCGAATCTACAATTCTATTGAGGAAGAAATCGGAGTCCTTAAAGAAAAGTTGACCTTTTTGTCGAAAAAATATGAATACGATGCCTATGAACGTGGTGTCTATCATATTAAAGCAGAACCCTTCTCTAAACAGTATGAAATTTTGGATGAGCAATCCAACCCAGTTGGACGGTTTGAGAAGGTTAGCGGCTTCTTTGCATCACCTGCCTTCCAATTGAGTAATTTTAATGAAAAGGTTACGAATGAGGAGCTTATCGCCGTCGTAATGGGAATCAATGCTATTCAGAAGAGAAATGCAAGCGCTGCTTCAAATTCAGGCGGCGTAAATTAAGATCATCAAAAAAGGCAACTGCACATGGTGTGCAGTTGCCTTTTTTGATTTGGTGATGGAAGTATATGGGTGAAACTTTTTAAATATAATAACTGAGTAAATACCTGAAAATGAGGTTTTTAAATGAAATTTCTTTTAATAGCCATAATTTCGTTCGGTTTTTTCAATAGCTCAGTTTCAGAATCTCTTATTGCCGAAGGTTCTATAAAGCCTGCTGCTGTCTCCGATTCTGAAATGCAGCAAAAAATCAGACAGTATTTGGTTGCCAACCATGTTAGTGGCAGTATTGCCGTCGCGAAAAACGGCAGCACGTTGTTTTCTGAGGGGGCGGGGTATTCAGATATTTCGAAACGGACGTTAAATCGTCCAACGACCACCTTTCCGATTGGTTCGATTACGAAAACCATGGTTGCTGTTTGTATCCTTCAGCTTCAGGAAAAAGGAAAGTTGAGGATACAAGACTCCGTATCCAAATATGTCCCGACCCTTCCAAAAAATGTGCAGATTGCCCATTTGTTAAATCATACCTCAGGAATCAAGGGGCCCATTTGGCACACCGGGGTCAAAAACCCTAAGGACATTATTAAGAAGACCGTAGTTAAATTCCCAGCGGGGACCAAATGGGAGTATAACGATATCAACTATATAGTCCTAGGTTATATTGTCGAACAGGTAACAGGCGGCACGCTGCATGATTATATTGAAAAAAATATTTTTCATAAGGCCTCCATGGTAAATGCAGGTTTTATCAACTCTGGTACATTTTCTTCTAAGGGTTATTTCAAGGTGGCAGGGCAGTTGATACATTCAAGTAAACTGAATCCGTCTTTGCTTTTTGGATGCGGTGATATTTATGCAACGGCACAGGATCTCTCTAGGTTTGATGAAGCCCTAATGACCGGGAAGCTCCTAAACAAGCAAAGTGTAAAGGAAATGGTCACACCCGGGCCAAAATCGAGTTATGGTCTCGGTGTTTACCATATAGACGACCACATTTACAGCAGAGGCGTTGTCGGGGGCTGGGAGTCGCTCCATGTGTATTACAAGGATAAAACCTCCATTGTCGTCCTTCTGAATGTTCGGGATAAACAGAGAGATATCCAGAAGATTTCGGCTGACATTTATCGCATTGTGAAGGAAAAACTTTAATAGGAATAATATTCCCCCATACCCATATTCGACTATTTATAGCAAATATGGACATAAAATGATGGATAGCGTCGAATTATACATATATATGTGGGATTTACTTCATTTTATAAAAAGAACGCAGTATTTTTGTGGGGGAGAAAGAGAATTGACTATTACAACTAAAGAAGTTTTTACCGGTGGGGAATTAACATTAAGCAGGAAGGTAACGCATGGGAAAAGCAAGCGGTCCCAAAGTGCACCTGTTTTCACTTCCAGGATGGAAAAACGTGAATATTATAACGAGCATATTTTTCATATTCGTCATGTATTAGATATAAAAGGAATTTTAAGTGATATTCGTGATCATTGGGATACTTATGTTTCACAGGTTCACCAATGGATTCAAAAGAGTTCTCTAAAAAAACTGGTCGTGACGGGTATTTTTACGATTGTACTTGGTTTTTTAGGAACGAGTGCCAATGCCGCCTTTATTCAGGAATATACGTATCAGGTTAAAAGCGGTGACAGTATAGAAGCGATCGCCGCGGAACATGGGGTGACAGCACAAGAAATACTAGAGGCAAATGGGTTGACTGCGATTGACGGTAAAAAAATTCTTTTACCTAAAGTGGAAAACAAAATGGTTAACGCGACAGCCCTTAATGTGCGGTCAAACCCGAGCACGGAAAGCAGTATTCTTGGTACATATAAAAAAGGGGATATGGTGAAGGTTTCATTCGTAGAAAACGGATGGGCAGGCATTCTGATAAAAGGACGAGTTTGTTTTGTGAATGCTGATTATCTTTCATCCGTCCCGAGCCAAACGACTGACACAGCTGAATCACAGATCATGTATGTAACGGCAGATTCGTTAAGAGTGAGAGCGGCTGCTTCCACGACTAGTGCGGTTGTAGGATCGTTAAAATTAAATGATTCTGTGATGGTGAAATCGACGGTGAATGGATGGGCTCAGGTAAGTTTTCATGGCCAAACGGGGTTTGTGAGTGCAGCCTATTTAACGAAAAAGGAACAGGCAGCATCAACAACGAATGCGTCCGAGTATGTGGTCAAAGGCGGAGATACTTTCACGAAAATTGCGAAAGCTTTAGGGGTTCCTGCTTCAGCAATTCAAGAACTGAATCCAGCGGTGGATCCATCCAAGCTGAGTATAGGACAAAAAGTTAAAGTTCCAGTTGCTGCTGAAGCTGACACCTATCGCCTTCAAGTAAAAGCTTATATAAGCGGGGTAGAACCGCATGGAACGTTTCGTTTTATCACGGCTGATGGGAAAACGAATTGTGCCAAAGCCTTAGGCAATATGATCAATGAATTATTTAACCGTCAAGGGGGACATGCAACATTGACTCTTGAGGGAAAAAGGGGTCAAACCATGACCCTGGTCGATTTACAATAAATCTAGTACGGGCCTCCATGTGAGGCTTTTTTATTTTAGCATTAGTTTATCTAATTCCCGGACTTGATCATAGGCTTTCACGAGTTGTTCAGGCACCATTGTTCTGCCATATTCCCAAGCATTCGTTTCTATTTTTGTTTTAAGCTGTTCAATTTCTTCATCTTCACCGTACTTTAGAATCCTTAAATCATGTTTGTTTTTCTTAAAATCTAAATAATATCCGATTTCATGATAAAGAATAATTTTAATTAAGTTTTCGTCGGTTTCTTTTATTTTAAAATTAATTTTAGCCAAGTAGCCGTTTACTTGTATGTAGTTAAACTTTATTGTATTTGTCGATACATTGTAACTCATCGGAGCAGGCAGATTATTGTTAAATTCATAATTAATCTTTAAATTGTGCTCACGCAATGTATTTTCAATGATCTTCTCGATATCCCATATGTACAGCATCTATTCTCTCCCTGCCCTTTCAACCGGTATTATTATTTCTTCTCGACTTTCACTATTCCTTTACCTAAGTTATCTTTTTCAAAATAACATATGACCTCATCATCAACGTTTATCTTGTCACCGGAGACGATTTTATCTGCAGAAAATTGGATTCCTGTCCCGTCTTCACTTTTTCCGTAATATTGATTGCCTTTAATGTCGCTAATCTTGTATTCTAGCGTTGTGTACTGCGCGGCATTAGTACTTGTTTTGTCAACAGGCGCAACTGAATGAGATTTTACTAATACTAAAACAATTAATATAGATGAAAGTATCGCAAGGATGACTATTCTTTTTAACATGTTCTTTTACCCCCTTGTATGTATTGTAAAAAATGATAGAGGAAAGTGAAATCCTTCTATTTTCCTTTTTTCGCTGCATAGTTTTCAGTTTCTTTAAGAATACTATAAATATGAAACTTACCTTAATCATAGATGCCGCAATTATACTGTTGGTTTCATATTATATCATGAAGAAGCGACTTCACTTATTTGAAAACATTTTTATTCTCATGATTTTGGAGTTCCTCGTTACCAGCTATTGCGCCATCTTGTATATCAATTTAGATGTTTGGACTATTGCGAATGATACGGAACTCTTTATTATTTTCCGGGTGTATGAAACCATTATCTATCCGTTTATCTGGCTGAGTTATTTCAATTTACAGCCCTTTTTTAAATCTGCATTGTCTAAATGGATATGGACAGGTTTATTTGTAGGCATTCAATCTGTGGTTGAACGCTGGCTGGTAGAATGGGATGTCATAACCTATAAGGGCTGGCCATTCTGGCTTTCTTTCATCCTCCAAACCTTGATTGTGTTGATTGTCCACTTGGCATTAGCATGGTACCGAAATTTAATGAGAAAAGAAGGGATTCCCGAATAGATGCTTCCGTTGCCAGAGAAATTTGATGAAAACGAATGGTTTCTGCTTCTTTGTGTCGGCCTGTCCTATCTTGTTGTTTTTCTTTTGCCGAGAAGATTTCCTCGAAGTATAACGGTCCTTTTTTTGTTAATCGGCACAACGATTGCGAGGCTTTCCGATCATTTGCTCGCTTCGCCTAAGCTTGATTTATATAATATCATGGATACACCAAATTACGATTTATTTGATTTGATTACCTACTTTTTATATGCCCCTTTTTCTTATTTGTTTCTTTATTTCTATGACAAATGGAACATTAGAGGGTATTGGATTTTGCTTTTTCTCGTTCTTTGCACGGCTGGAGGAACGTTGTTTGAATGGATTAATCAAAAGTTTGGTGTGTTTACCTATAAAGGCTGGCACCTCTCTTATTCCTTTAGTGTATATTTAGCGATTCAATGCTTAGTGTTGCTCTTTTTTCATTGGGTAATGAGAAGGCAGCCAATTGAAAAAGCTGACTCCCATTAGTGTCGGTCAAACCCACATGCAAAAATTATCTCCCCTCAATTAAGGCCGTCACTAACCCAACAGTGCATATCGCCATACAGGAATAAAGGAAGTTGTCCACTTCGAGAACAGCAAACCCTGACAAAATGATGAGTCCGTCCAGGAAGATAATAGCAAGTGCCAGATTTATAGGGATAACACTCGAAATAATTTTGGCAAGCAGGTCGGTGCCTCCCGTGCTGGTCTTGTAGCGCAGCATGAGGCCCACCCCCGTTCCAATGACGACTCCCCCGATTATGGCACTTGCAAACTGGGAGATGAGAAATTGAGTTCTTAAGGGAGCGAGCAAATCAATGAAAAACGAAGAAGCTAGTAATCCTTGGATATTGGTGAAAAAATAACCTCTTTGGTGCATGGCTGAAAAAATACAGATAGGGAGGCTTAATGCAACCATTGTAATTCCTGTTTGAAACTCGTAGAAATAGTGAAGGATTAATGCAATTCCAAGGATTCCGCCGTCTATTAAATGATGGGGGACAAGAAACCCATTCACCCCAATTCCAACCAGTAAGCTGCCGATAATCGTCGCTAATAATGTCTGAATAATAACAATCACCTTGTCCAGTCTTTTTGATTAATCATATGACTGGATTTTGAAAAAAAGAAGCGGGTGCCTATCACCGGGTTGGGTTGAAGCGGATAAAGGTTTTGTTTCCATTTTTTGTCTAAATATCCAAAACGGCTTGGAAAATGTCCAAAGCTAGGAAAAAATGTCCAAAATCACCTCGAAATTGTCCAAACCACTCAGAAAATTGTCCAAAGTGCCGTAAAAATTGTCCAATCCACCGTGAAATTTATACTGTTGATCCCCATTCCTAATTAAATTTCGAAAAAATTAACAATTTGTTCATAAAGGATTCGTTCTTGCCTCCATATATTAGAGAAAAGGAGGTGTGGTAAAATGCCCGATGAACCACAAGAACAGGCTCAAGAGCAGCCTAAGGAACAGCCTCAAGTTGATATCCAAGCATTGAAAAATGAAATCAAAAATGAATTAAAAGAGGAATTTAGCCATTTTCGTCATAAACGGAAACGCCGAGTGATTTATTCATTATGTGTGTTCGCCGTTGGATTGGTGATTGGCTTTGGCGGCGGAGCCGCTTCCCATTCCGATCATCACCATGGACACGGACCCGGTCATGAACAATTTCAAAAATGGCATCATATGCATAAATAAAAATGGCCCGATCCAGGCCTGGTGAGACGCTCTCTCACCAGGCCGTTTTTTGTTTGAATTGTCTCATAGAAGCAGTCAGTCTATGGGACAATTCGTGAAGAAATCAAAGAGGTTTTGTAGAAGCAGTCTATGGAACATTTTGTGCAGGAATCAAGGAGGTATTGTCTCATAGAACCAATCTATGGGACATTTTGAGCTGAAATCTATGCGGTTTTGTCTCATAGCAGCAGTCTATGGGACATTTCATGAAGAAATCAAAGAGGTTTTGTCCCATAGGCTCCCAATCAAACGTGTACAGTACTTAAATCCAGCCTAGTCGAATCAAAAAAAGCTGAGCTTATGTAGTCAAATTACTTATTTTGTCGAAATCATAGTGATTTTGTCCAATCAATACTTGTCTTTCGCAATACATATAAAAGTGAAAGAAGAATATTTTTCAGTTAGGTGGTGAAAAGTATGGGTTGGTACGGATACGGCGGTTATGGCTACGGCGGCGGCTACGGCTACGGCGGCGGAAGCTTTGTATTGATTGTAGTATTGTTCATTCTGTTAATCATCGTTGGTGCTTCATTCTTGTAATGGGCTAACCAGGTGAAGAGAGGGCACGATTCAAATTAGAATCGTGCCCTTTTTTATTTTTGATAAAAAGTCGATTTAAATCAAGGCTTATCCTTTCTGAAAAAAGAGGAACAGGCTTCACTGTTTGTCAATAAAATAAAACTAGCTAACTCGTACGAATATGGGAGTGGAATTATGGGTGTTATAAATGGAAAAGAATTTATTGAGCGAATAAATCGAATGAAGACGGAAATTTGGTATGACGGAAAAAGAATTGCCGGTACCATCTCGGAACATCCGGCTTTCAAAGGGATCCTCCAAACAAAAGCATCCCTTTATGATTTGCAGCAAAACGCTGATCTAAAAGAGATCCTGACCTATACATCACCCGAAACCAAGGAGTCAATTGGTCTTTCTTTTTTGCAGCCAAAAACGAAAGAGGATTTAAGGCGCAGGCGAAGGATGATGGAAATCTGGGCAAGGCACACGCATGGCATGATGGGGAGAAGTCCTGACTACATGAACTCGGTGGTCATGAGCTTTGCCTCCTCAGCAGATATTCTAAAAAATAAAGAGAATTGTTTTCCTGAAAATATCCAGGCGTTATACGAACGAGCCAGGGAAAACGACCTTTCGTTTACCCATACCTTTATTACCCCGCAGGTGAATCGTTCCCAGCTCTATTATGGAAGTTCAAAAGAACCGATTTCGGCTAAGATCATTGATAAAAATGAAAAGGGAATCGTGATTCATGGGGCCCGCCTCCTGGCAACTCAAGGAGGATTAACAGATGAAATCCTGGTATATAATGCACCAAGAATGTACTTTGATACAGATGAAGCATTTGCCTTTTCGATTCCAACAGATACAAAAGGATTAAAATTTATCTGCCGCGAATCGTTTGTCGGCGGTGAATCAATTTTTAATCATCCGCTTAGCTCAAGATATGAAGAGATGGATACAATCCTTGTTTTTGATCATGTCCTGGTGCCATGGGAACGTGTCTTTTTTTACGATAATGTCGAGGCAGCTTCTGAATTTATGCAGAAATGCTCGTTTCAGCCATTTGCTACCCATCAAGCAGTGACAAGGCAGATTGCCAAAACCGAATTTATGCTCGGCGTCGCCGAACTGTTGGTCGAGACGATTAATGTCCGTGAGTATCAGCACATTCAGGAAAAGCTGTCTGAAATTATTACAGGTATTGAAACGATGAAAGCACTCTTAGAGAAATCCGAAAATGATGCGGCTCTGGATGAATGGGGATTTATGAGACCGAGTATGATCCCTCTTCAAGTGGCCAATAGCGTCTTCCCGCGGATTTATCCCCGCTTCAGTGAAATCATTCAGTTAATCGGGGCAAGCGGAATGGTATCACTGCCAACCGAAAAAGACTTTCAATCTGAAATTCGGTCAGATCTTGATAAATATTTGCAAGGGGCAAGCAAGCCCGCAGACGACCGGGTGAAAATCTTCCGCTTAGCATGGGATTTGACGATGAGCTCGTTTGGCACTAGACAAACCCATTATGAACGATATTTCTTTGGCGATCCGGTGCGGTTAGCGAGTCTGCTGTACCATAACTATCCTAAAGGAGATTATGTTCAGGGAATAAGTGAATTTTTAAATTTGAAAAATGAATGTTGAACAGGTTGTTCATATGGAAGTTTTAGCCTTCATTGGGGTATGATTTTATCAATATATAATGGGGGCTAAATGAATGGAACACCATAAACAGATTTCATCCAATGAAGGTTTAGCGGTACTGGTTAAGATTAGAGAAATTTGTATGGAACTGCCGGAGGTCACAGAGGAAATCGATGGCTTTGGCCATACTTCGTTCCGTGTGAAGGATAAACCGTTTGTCATGATGGGGGAGAGTAAGGAGGGTGTTTCGGCAGCAATCAAGACATTGCCGACCACGCAAGAGTTTTTGATTCAGCAGCCAGGGTATTTTAAGACACCTTATATCGGCCAGCACGGCTGGACCTCTCGTTACATCACTCAAAATCAAAACTGGGCAGAGCTTAAGGGATACATTTATGAAGGGTATTGCCGGGCAGCGCCGAAGCGTTTGGTCAAATTAATCTCCAATACAGAAATCCATTAAATTCCATATGAAAAGCGTTCCTGCTATTTGAGGAACGCTTTTCATATAGGATTGCTATACCTCTCGATGATAAAATCGATAAAATACCTGCTGGCAATCGGCAAAACTCTTTTGTCCTTGTATGCCAGGCTGATTGTCCGTACAATAGCTGGTGAGATGGGTTTTGTGACAATCTGATAGGGACATCTGCTTAAGACAAGCTTTGGCAAAATGGAAATGCCAAGTCCCTGTTCGATCATCGACATGATCGAATAATCATCATATACACGGTATTGAATATTGGGTTGGAAGTTATGTTGGTTAAAGATCGTTAATGGTTCACTGAATTCGCCCTCATCTAAAAGGATATAAGGGTCATTCGTTAATTCCTTTAAGGCGACTTTGGGATGAGCGGCTAAAGAATGTTCGGTTGGCAATACGGCGAGCATTTCATCCTCTTGCAAGGGAATGGTCATCAGATTCGAGACTGCCTTTGGATTCACAAAGCCAAAGTCCACGCTCCCATCTTTAATCCAATGGAAAATATCCGTATAATCCCCTTGATGCAACTCGAACTGTACAGCCGGGTATTGTTTCTTAAAATCTTTCATCAAACCGGGAAGCCAATGACAGGAAACACTAGAAAAGGTGCCAATGCGAATAAGTCCGCTGTGCAGTCCTTCCATCTCTTTAAGCTTTTCCTGCAATTCTCTATGAGAATTACAAATGTTTTTAATAAAAGGCAAAAATTCCTCGCCATCCGGCGTCAGGGTAATACCTGTCCGAGAACGGAGAATAAGAGTCGTAGAAAGTTCCTCCTCTAAGGAATGGACCATTTGGCTAATGGCGGATTGCGTATAGCCCAGCTCTTCCGCCGCTTTGGTAAAACTGCCTGTTTCGATCGCTTTGATAAAAGCGTAATAGGAATTCATCACCAAGGGCCTCCCTTCATAAGTATTTCTAATAGTTCTATAATAAATATTCGTTTTACTAATGTAAATCCGGGTGATACGATAGAGCCAATCTTGAAAGGTTGGGGCTGACTCAGATGACACAAAAACAGGCAAACCTGATTTTAGTTACGGTTTCGATGGGGTGGGGAACCTCTTATATTTTTATGAAACTCTGTGTGGATACGGTATCTCCATTAACCATCATTGCCTTACGATTTGGCATTGCCTTTATCGTGATGATGGCGATCTTTTTCAAAAAAATGATACATATCGACGCTAAAACCTTGAAATACAGCGCGATTGTCGGCGCTCTGCTATTCGGAATTTTCCTGGCACTATTGTATGGTATGAAAAATACCACTGCTTCATCTGCAGGTTTTTTGACGAGCACAACCGTGATCTTAGTGCCGATTTTACAAGCATTTATTACGCGAAAAAGGCCAAGTAATAAAATTATATCGGGAGTTCTCGTTGTTTCGATCGGCTTAGCATTCCTTACTATTCGGGATGGTTTTACTTTTGCTAACGGCTCACTCTATTGCTTGGCTGCCGCCCTCCTTTATGCGGTGCACATTGTCGTCACAAACTTCTTTGCACGAGAGGTTGATGCTTTACAGCTAGGGATTTATCAGCTTGGATTCTCTTGCCTTTATGCCACTATCGGGACTTTTATCTTTGAAACACCTGTTTTGCCGCATGAAGCGATTCATTGGTTTGCTCTGCTTGGTTTGGCGCTCATCTCCTCTGCCTATGGCTTTGTCATGCAGACCATTGCGCAGCAGTACACGACACCTGAAAGCACGGGTTTTCTCTTTTCTCTCGAACCCATTTTTTCAGCCGTATTTGCCTTCCTCTTCCTGCATGAAAATATGGGGATGCAAGGGTATGTAGGTGCTTTGCTCATTTTGGCTGGTGTTTTTATAGCGAACTCTATATCTAAAAAACAACTTTTACTTAAGGAAATAAAATTATAAGGGAAAAAAAGGGATTGGTAACTACGGTTATCAATCCTTTTTTACAATAACTTTACAATTATAGTGCTTGAAATTGAATAAATGTCGAATTAACATATAAGCATATAGCTATATATTAATATACAAGCAATACTAAGTCATAGTATATAAGTTAATTGTTATTTGCTTATATGATTGGAGGTGTTTCATTTGTTGAAATCAACAATTTATGTAGATAGGGCCGCTACCGTTTTAAAGCTATTAGGCGATAAAACACGCTTAACCATGGTAGCTATATTAAAACAAAGGGAATGCTGTGTGTGTGAATTTCTTGAAGTGTTTGATATGAGTCAGCCGTCAATCAGTCAGCATCTTCGAAAACTGAAGGATTTAGGGGTGGTTAAAGAGGAACGCAGAGGACAGTGGATCTATTATTCCTTGAATTCACAGAGCGATCTATATGGACTTATTGAAGATATATTAGAGCATATACCAGTTCAGACAGAAAAAATCAAACAGATTGAAAACAGCAATCCTACGCTTCGTTGTGGTTGTTAACATCAAGGGGATAAGACTTAAATGAGAAAAAAGCTAATCAGTGAATTCTTAGGAACCTATTTTCTTGTATTTGCTGGAACGGGTGCAGTCGTCATCGATTCGATTACTAAAAATCTAACTCATGTGGGTGTAGCCCTTACATTTGGGCTGGTGGTAACGGCATTGATTTTCACCTTTGGCCATCTCTCAGGTGCCCATTTTAATCCGGCGGTTACTATCGGTTTTTTCATACATGGGGATATAACTAAGAAGGAAGCATTATATTATATAATGATTCAAATCATGGCAGGGATTGCAGCTAGTGCAACTTTGTTGTGCTTATTTGGGAATGTTGCATCACTTGGTGCCACCCTGCCAAGCGGATCATGGTCACAATCTTTTTTGTTGGAATTTATCCTTACGTTTTTCTTAATGATGGTTATTTTCGGTTCTGCTGTACATGGGAAAGCTGTAAAATCCTTTGCCGCAATTGCTATAGGAGCAACTGTCGGCTTAGAAGCCATGTTCGCAGGTCCAATTTGCGGCGCCTCAATGAATCCGGCAAGATCCATTGGCCCAGCACTCGTATCGGGAGCAACTCAGCATTTATGGCTGTATATTGTAGCAACTATTTTAGGAGCAGGCTGTGCGGCATTGATTTATAAAATACTTCACGAAAAATAAAGGAGAATACACCATGACTAAAAAAACAATCTATTTCTTATGTACAGGTAACTCCTGCCGAAGCCAAATGGCAGAAGGTTGGGCTAAAAAGCATTTAGGTGATGAGTGGGAAGTAAAAAGTGCTGGTCTTGAGGCGCACGGATTAAACCCCAATGCCGTGAAAGCAATGAAAGAAACCGGTATTGATATTTCAAAACAAACATCTGATGTTATCGATCCTGAAATTCTAAATAACGCAGATTTAGTGGTTACCTTATGTGGACATGCAGCAGACCATTGCCCTGTCACTCCACCTCACGTAAAACGTGAACATTGGGGATTTGATGACCCTGCTAAAGCGGAAGGAACGGACGAAGAAAAATGGGCATTTTTCCAGCGGGTCCGTGACGAAATCGGAGATCGAATAAAGCGTTTTGCTGTAACTGGAGAGTAATTAGAGTAAAATGAGAAGAAATTATAAAGACAGGAGGACTTGGACATGAAAATCACAGATGATGCTCGTGATATGTTTTTACAAATGTTCAAAGAAGAAAATGTTAATTGCATTCGTATCTTTTTTGATGGCTTTGGCTGAGGACAGCCGCGAATTGGACTGGCTCTGGATGAGCCAGAAGCAGATGATATCATAGTTACCATTAATGAAGTAAAAGTTGCCATTGACCCCATCATTGAACCAAACGTAGAAGACCTTATTCTCGATCGCAGCGGGGATGGAAAAGGGATTTCTATGATTGGTGATACTGGAAGATGCTGCTAGTGAAAGCATACTAAATAAACCAACGGCCACAGAAGATTTCAATTTCTGTGGCCGGAAATAATATTACTGTGCACACGCACACTGGCAGTCTAGGTTCACCGAAGGGACTGAGTGCATCATTAATTCTTTATCCTCGATTTGGTCATAAAATTTCCAAGCTTCGTTGGCTTTCCTCTCGATTTCTTCCTGGCGTAATTTCATCATCTGAAATACTAAATAATCATTAAACATCCTAAATTCCTCCTATTAATCAAATTATATTGATGTATTAATCAAAAAAAATTGATGAATCAATTAAAAAAATTTAGCTGCTTGACGGCTTGAATAGGCAACAAAGTTCATGGGATAACAGATGATTGAGTTCCTCTTGATTCAGTTCATAATAACTCCAGGTTCCCCGGGTTTCTTTTGTGATAATGTTGGCATCCAATAAAATCTTTAAGTGGTAAGAAAGCTTAGATTGGGCCATATCCATCATCGGGGCAAGATCACAGACACACATTGCACCCTTTTGAGTTAAAATATTCATGATTTGTAGTCTCTTTTTATCAGCAATTGCTTTGAATTTTAGCTCGTATTTTTCAAATACTTTTTCTAAGGATATGTCCTGTAATTGGATTTCTTCATTCACGTTGTTCACCTGCTTCTTAAATCAAATAATCTTGATACATTTATATTATAACCAATATTTTCTTGTGTCAATTGTTTTAATCAAATTTTTTTGATTAAGGAGTTGTAATTAGAAAAAATTGCTAATATACTTAAATTGTTAAATCAAAAAAAGTTGATTTATAAAATTGGAGGGAATTATGATGAAAATGCATGTAGGGATTAATGTCACAAATTTAAATAAGTCGATTGAATTTTATTCTAAAGTATTTCATTCAGAGCCAATAAAAGTAAAACAGGATTATGCGAAGTTTTTACTTGATAATCCGGGTCTCAATTTCACTTTAAATTTGAAGAATGAGGTTTCAGGTAACCAAGTCGGACATTTTGGCTTTCAAGTGGAAAATCATGAAGAAGTTCTACAGCAAAAAGACCGTTTAGAGAAATTAGGGTTCTTTGCTCGTGAAGAGATGGATGTTAATTGCTGCTATGCGACACAAGATAAATTTTGGGTAACGGATCCTGATGGGAATGAATGGGAGTTTTTTTATACAAAAGGTGATGTGGAGACCGTGGTTTCTGAAAAGACTTGCTGCGCAACAACACCATCATCAAATGTAGAAATTAAAATTTCCTCATGTTGTTAATTAACGTTTTAAAATGTAATTAAAACAATATCAAATCGTATAAAATAGAAAACGCTGAAATCGTTCAGCGTTTTTTTTATGCCTCTGGATTGATGTAGGAGCTGGTAGTGATCCATATGGCCATTTATAAGGCTATTTCGTTTAGCCATCCTGAAAAAACATTCAAATAATTATTTGACCATTTTTACGGTAGTTCATATACTAATAATCAAATAGGCGTTTGATTATGGAGGTGCAGCAAATCATGAAGCACGATGATGTATGTGAAGTTACCTGCGTGGATGGAGATAAAGTAAAAAGAGTAAGAAAATCAATTTCACAACAAGATACTTTGTCTGTGGCACAAATATTTAAAGCGTTGTCCGACGACACTAGGATTAAGATTGCTTATGCTTTAACGGAGGAAGATGAATTGTGTGTATGTGATGTGGCCAACATCGTAGGGAGTACAACGGCAACTGCCTCTCATCATTTACGACTTCTTCGAAATTTAGGATTAGCGAAATATCGAAAAGAAGGCAAATTGGTTTTTTATTCCTTAGATGATGACCATGTAAAACAATTGATCCAAATTGCTTTTGAGCATCAAAAGGAGGTGAAACCTCATGAGTGAAGCAAATGAAAAATCAATGGAAAAAACTGTTTTCCGTGTACAAGGGTTCACCTGAGCTGGCTGTGCGACAAAGTTCGAAAAGAACGTCCAACACCTGGATGGTGTTGTTAATGCAAGTGTTAACTTCGGGGCTGCTAAACTGACGGTTTATGGTGAAACAACCATTCAGGATATAGAAAAAGCAGGCGCTTTTGAAAATATAAAAGTCATTCCTGAAAAGCAACGCTTTGAAGAGAAAAAAGAGCCTTTCTTGAAAAAACATTCAAATGTTATTGTTTCATTGGTTTTCTTGCTGATTGGATGGTTTTCTGCACAAATGAATGGGGAAGAGAGTATATCCTCGATTTTAGCTTATGGAGCTGCTATTTTAATTGGTGGTTATCGCCTCTTTACCACGGGATTGAAAAATTTATTCCGTTTAGATTTTGATATGAGAACCTTGATGACCATCGCTGTCATTGGAGCAGCTATTATCGGGGAGTGGGGAGAAGGCGCAACCGTTGTCATCTTGTTTGCCATTAGTGAGGTTCTAGAGTCTTACTCGATGGATAAAGCGAGACAGTCCATTCGTTCCTTAATGGATATTGCTCCAAAGGAAGCTTTAATTCGTCGGGGAAATCAAGAGTTTAACGTTGAAGTGGATAATATCCGAATCGGTGATATTTTAATCGTAAAACCTGGGCAGAAAATTGCCATGGATGGAACGGTTGTAAAAGGGTTATCGTCTGTCAATCAAGCTGCGATTACAGGGGAATCTGTCCCTGTTTCTAAAACAATGGATGATGAAGTTTTCGCGGGAACTCTTAACGAAGAAGGGCTTCTTGAAGTTAAAGTCACCAAACATGTAGACGATACAACGATTGCAAAAATCATTCATCTTGTCGAAGAAGCTCAAGGAGAAAGAGCTCCATCTCAAGCATTTGTCGATCGCTTTGCTAAGTATTATACACCTGTCATCATGTTGGTTTCTTTATTAGTTGCGGTAATCCCACCATTATTTGATGGGGATTGGAGTAAATGGATCTATCAAGGTCTAGCAGCTTTAGTGGTAGGCTGTCCTTGTGCACTGGTCATTTCTACTCCTGTTTCGATTGTGACGGCAATAGGTAATGCAGCCCGAAATGGGGTATTGATTAAGGGTGGAATTCACTTAGAGGAAATGGGAGCGATTAAAGCGGTCGCCTTTGATAAGACAGGGACATTAACGGAGGGAATTCCAGTTGTCACGGATTACCTTCCTCAAAGTAATACAAATGCGAATGAACTTCTTGGCATTATTGCTGCTTTAGAAAATGGTTCGCAGCATCCATTAGCTTCAGCAATCATGAAAAAGGCCGAACAGGAAAATTTACCTTATCAAGACCTTGCTATTGAAGACTTCTCATCCATTACAGGTAAAGGGATCAAAGGTAGAGTCAACGATAAAGTGTATTATGTGGGCAGTCCTAATTTGTTTGATGAAATTTTACCTGACGGAATTCCATCAAATCTTAAAACGAACATTTCTGACCTGCAAAACAAAGGCAAAACGGTTATGGCAGCTGGTTCTGAATCAGAAATTTTAGCTCTGATTGCAGTTGCCGACGAAGTGAGAGAAAACAGCCAATCGGTGATCCAGAAACTTCACTCGTTAGGTATTAATAAAACAATCATGTTAACTGGCGATAATAAAGGGACTGCTAATGCAATTGGCCATCAGGTAGGGGTTTCTGATATTCAGGCAGAGCTTTTACCTCAAGATAAACTTACCTTTATTAAAGATTTAAGAAATAAATACGAACGTGTGGCCATGGTGGGAGATGGTGTGAATGATGCTCCGGCTTTAGCAGCATCCACTGTCGGTATTGCTATGGGAGGAGCTGGGACGGATACGGCTCTCGAAACTGCAGATATTGCTTTGATGGCTGATGATTTAGGCAAACTGCCATTTACGGTTAAGTTAAGTAGAAAAGCCTTATTTATCATCAAACAAAATATCACGTTCTCACTTGGAATCAAACTGTTAGCTCTGTTATTAGTGATTCCAGGCTGGCTTACATTATGGATCGCAATTTTTGCAGACATGGGAGCAACACTGATCGTTACACTAAATGGTTTACGGCTTCTTCGAGTTAAAGATAAATAACATGAGGCTTCCCATTATGGGGAGCCTTTTAATGGGATGTACAGAAAAATTGTTGTAAAGAGAAAGGATTTTGATTTAATCCTAAACCATGGATAAAAGCAGAAAGCATTATATTACTAATTGTCTTCTATTTCACAGTGGTGATGGGAACGTTATCGCCACCACATGAAGTGGAATTTACTGTGAAGAAAAATTATTAAACGTTTATTATCTTGTAAAACTCTGTTCATATGATATTCATATTTTATGTGTAATATAATTATTGCAAACTAGGACAATTTGCAAGCCCTTTTAACCAACCCCCTTTTGTTAAAGATTCGGCACCGAGCCGAATCTTTTTTACTTTTTGTCTGATGAAACCTCTTTATTAAGCTAGAAAACCTTAGAATCGTCTAAGCATAATGTTGGTCGCATATGATGGTTATAAGGGGGGACTTGAATGATTGAAGAAATAAAGTTAAGTTCTTTTGTCACTTTCCTTATTTTCAGCGGCATGTTTTTAGGGGGAAGTTCAATCCAAGTCATGTCCCTTTTATTAAAAAGAAACTCCTTGTATTTACAGATTTTTTGCGGAGGATTGCTAGTAGGCTTATTTGCTTTTGAATTACTTCCAGATGTATATAGGGATTTTCAGATGATCGGAATCTTTACAGGAATCTCAATTGGCATCTTTATTATGTTTATGATGGAAATTTTCTTACATAGGAATACTTTTCAAACGAAGCACACAGATACCATTTTTCTTTTATTAGTTGCTTTGCTGATTCATAGCATTCCAACTGGAATATCTTTTGGCATGAGCTTACAACCAGGTCAAATGATGAACTATGGATTATTGATTGCTTTTTTTCTTCATAATGTACCAGAGGGTATGGTGATCATGGCATCCATGCCACTAATAAAAAAGAAAAATAAATGGTTTGTAACCTTTTGTTTTATCCTCTCCATTGTAATCGGTCTTAACATATTTATGGGCCTGAATATGAGAGTAGATTCCATAAAGTGGTCTACCATCATGATGGGAATGACAATTGGAACGATTGGTTATGTCACCTTTTATGAACTTCTTTGGAAAAAATCAAAATACCTACCGAAAGCAAAAGTCGCTTTCTTTGTTATTTTAGGAATTGTGGGTATTCATTTTTTCTTGCGGATTCTTCCTGCTCATCAATAAGACTATAAGATAAGAAAAACAATATAAATAATTCCTCCCCCAAAAAAGAGACGTTAACTACTAACGGGTTGCGTTTCCTATCGCAGAAACCCGAAAATGCATTGCTTTTTTTATCTGTTTTTACAATTAATAATAAAATGGCTCAGTTCGTATACTGAGCCTTTTCGCTTATTCTACACAAATATGAAAGGGAGAATAAGTTGTATTGGTAAGAGTAATACTTAAATTAGTAAAATCCAATATTAAGAGGAGATAATCTTCAATGAATACAAAACATAATGTTGGTTTATCATCAACAGAAATTGCAGGATTATGGGCTACTTATATTATGGATAGCTTAAATATCTGTCTCTCTAAGCATTTCCTACAACAGTCGAACAATGAAGATGTTAAACCCATAATTAAACTAGCCTTAGATATATCACAGAAACATATTGAGGAAATCAAGAATATTTTTGAAAAGGAGAATTTCCCTATCCCCAAGGGATTTTCCGATGAAGACATTGATCTTTCAGCTCCACCTTTGTTTTTCGATTTATTTCCTGTTAGCTACGCTTACGGGATGAGTCGTATGGGTTTGATGTCCTATAGTATGCTAATTTCTAATGTTGCCCGCGAAGATATTCGATCTTTCTTCTCTAAGTGTTTAACTTCCTCATTGGATCTTTATAATACCTCAGTAAATCTAATGCTTTCTAAAGGGATCTACGATCGCCCAACAATGATCCCTTATCCCGATAAAGTTGAATTTGTTAAAAAGAAAGAAACATTTTTATCCAAATGGTTCGAACAGAAACGCCCTCTAAATGTTCTTGAACTATCTGAAATATTTTTTAACATTGAAAGGAACTATTTTGGGGTAGTCTTACTCACAGGATTTATTCAAGTTGTGAAAGATGAACAAATAAAGAAATTTTTGATAAAAGGAAAAGACTTAGCTCAAAAACAAATTCATTTCCTAAACGATACTTTAATCAAGGATGATCTGCTTGGCACAATAATGGTTAACTCAGAAGTGTCAACTTCTACTATATCTCCTTTTTCAGAAAAGCTCATCATGAACCTTGTAACTATACTCAATACACAAGGAATAACCTATATTGGTCATGCACTAGCTACATCAGCTCGAATAGACCTTGCTATTGAATATTCAAAACTAATTCCTGAAATATTGCAGTATGGGAAGGAGGGCGCTGACATTCTGATAGAAAGGGGATGGATGGAAGAACCACCACACGCCCCGAATAGGAAGGAGTTGGCAGAAAATTAGGTTTAAATTAATATTTCGTTTCAAAAATGGGTTTGGAGAAGTGCTCCAAACTCATTTTTACTTTTCTTTATCTTAAGAGAAATGACTGGTTCAAACAACAAAATATTGTATAAATTTGGTACTATTTTCATAAATTTATCTAAATGTAACTCTTTTTGCATGATCCGTTTGTAGAGGGGGAGTAAGCATGAAGTACACACGATATGTCGTTACTGGTATTATCGTGGTCGTTGTCTTGGGTCTTATTGCTGCTTCGATTACTACGGTTGCTGCTGGGAATAGGGGAGTTCTGTTGCAAATGGGTGAGGTTAAGCCAACGATTTTAACAGAAGGGCTTCACTTTAAGGTTCCGTTTCTTCAATCTGTTCAAGAGGTCGAGGTCAGGGTTCAAAAGGAAGAAAGCTCGCAGTCGGCTGCCTCTAAGGATCTGCAAATGGTGACGACAAAGGTGGCTGTTAACTTTTCAGTAGATCCAGAGGCCGTGAATAAGCTTTATCAAGAAATTGGCTTGGATTATCGCTCCCGAATTGTCGACCCGGCCATTGCCGAATCCCTTAAGGCGATTACGGCGCAGTACACTGCAGAAGAGCTGATTTCGAAACGGCCGGAGGTTTCGGCGCAGGTGAAGGATATGCTGGCGAAAAAACTAACCAAGTATTATATGAAACTGGAAGATATCAATATTAAGGAATTTGCGTTTAGCGAGGAATTCAATAAGGCGATTGAACAGAAACAAACCGCTGAACAAAATGCATTAAAGGCCCAAAGAGATTTAGAAAGAATCAAAATCGAAGCCCAGCAGCAAATCACGCAGGCCGGTGCTGAGGCGGAAGCGTTAAAGCTGAAAAAGCAGGAAGTGACACCTGAGTTAATTGAATTGAAGCAAATCGAGGTCCAGGAGAAGGCATTGGAAAAATGGGATGGGCATTTGCCAAGTGTAACGGGCGGGGCTACACCGTTTATAGATTTGGGCGGGGCCGGCGCTAAAAAGTAGTTGTATGGAGAAGTGTTCTTTACACTTCTCCTTTTTATAGTTTTGGGATTGACTGGAAATTATGCTCTGTTAATAGGACATTTTTTTAAAAAATGATAGAATAGGTTTTATCTTAATCGTTTAGGGGTAATTAATTTGCAAATGAGAATGGAAAAGACGGTATCTGTTAATCAGAGGATCAAAGCCCTATTACCATGGGTATTGGTATTCCTTTGGATGTTTCTTATATTTCATATGTCCGCTCAACCGGCTACTGAATCTAACTCTCTTAGTATGGGAGTAACCGAGAAAGTGATTGAAACGGTGAACAAAGTGAAGCCGGGAGAAGATTTGAACTTGGAAAATGTCAATCATGTGGTGAGAAAAAATGCGCATTTCTTTGCTTATTTGATGCTTGCAGTTTTGACGGTGCATGCTTTGAGGAGAGGCGGAAAGTTAGACCGTTTGATGATGCTCCTTGCTCAGGGGATATGCGTCCTCTATGCCGCGTCGGATGAAACACACCAAATATTTGTACCAGGCCGGGGGCCGCAGGTGAAGGATGTTTTCATCGATAGTTCGGGAGCTCTATTGGGCATCGGAATCTATTATGTTATCAATCAATTTTTTTGCGGCCGCAGGACTAAAGATAAATAGCTGAAAGAAACCAAGGGGGAGCCTTGGTTTTTTTGTTTTGGTGGTGTTTTATTTAGAGTGTCTGTGACAGTTCTGAAAAGAGGATCATGGGTACTGTGGTGAGCTCAGAGTGCCCGAGGCAGTTTTAAAAAGAAGTCCACGGGCACTGTGGTGAGGTCGGAGTGCCCGAGACAGTTCAAAAAAGAGGATCATGGGCACTGTGGAGAGTTCAGAGTACCCGAGATAGTTTTAAAAAGAGGTCTACGGGCACTGTGGAGAGCTCAGAGTGCCCGTGATGTTTTAAAAAGAGGTCTACGGGCACTGAGGAGAGATCAGAGTGCCCGAGACAGTTTCATAAAAGGATCATGGGGACTGAGGAGAGTTCAGAGTGCCTGTGATGGTTTTAAAAAGAGGTCTACGGGCACTGAGGAGAGATCAGAGTGCCCGAGACAGTTTCATAAAAAGGATCATGGGGACTGAGGAGAGATCAGAGTGCCTGTGATGGTTTTAAAAAGAGGTCTACGGGCACTGAGGAGAGTTCAGAGTGCCCGAGACAGTTTTAAAAAGAGGTCTACAGGCTCTGTGGAGAGCTCAGAGTGCCCGAGACAGTTTCAAAAAGAAGTCCACGGGAACTGTAGAGAGCTCAGAGTGCCCGAGACAGTTTTAAAAAGAAGTCCACGGGAACTGTGGAGAGCTCAGAGTGCCCGAGACAGTTCAAAAAAGAGGATCATGGGCACTGTGGAGAGCTCAGAGTGCCCGAGACAGTTTCAAAAAGAAGTCCACGGGAACTGTAGAGAGTTCAGAGTGCCCGTGATAGTTTTAAAAAGAGGTCTCGGGCACTGAGGAGAGTTCAAGAGTGCCCGAAGCCTGCTTGAAGGATGGAACGCTTGCGGGAAGTATTTTAACGATGAAGGAGTCCATTCGAAATACCATGCGTTTTACGGGCTGCACTTTAAGGGATATGGTCTTTATGGCTTCTGTGAATCCCGCTAAGCAGTTAAATTTTTTTCATCGAAAAGGAAGTTTGGAAGTCGGAAAAGATGCCGATATTGTAGTTTTAGATGAAACAATGGATGTGTTGATGACTTTTTGTAAAGGGATAATCGCTTTTTCTTCTAATATAACAAAGTAAATGAGCATGCTTCTAAGCAGCTCTTTTTTTATGAAATGATGGAAAAATTTTCTTTCCAAATTACTATAACCTTGTTACATTAGAACTATAAAAAACGTTATAGAGCTCGAAAGGTGTGAACCAATTGGCACGCTTCCGCTCAAAATTTGTCGGATGTTGAACTGAATTTTTAATAGGAGTTGCTTAAAATGAGTTTGCATACATTTGCTTGGGTCTTGCCATTAGTCTTTCTTTTGTATCAGATTGTCATTGATTTTTTGGATTTATATCCCTTCAACGATATTCACTCACGAGACAAACGGCTGAGAAAGTTTGAAGTTTTAGGTAATTATCCGCCTCTTATCATCATTTCAGCTTGTTTCTTTTTTGATAATGTGATTGCGAACTGGGTTGGGTATACATTAACAAGCATTATCATGATTATGCACTTATTCGCTTGGTGGCTGCCTTATCTCTTTGGATTTCCGCTGACGGTTAAAGCTGATTACGAGAAATATTTTAGCAGGACATATAAAATTCTTCCTTCTATAAAGGATCACATTATACCGGATGTGGAACATATTGGTGTTGGTGTCCTATTACTAACCACTTTGTTTATTCAGAGCTGGTATTTGTTTTGATGGTGCCAGTCATAAACAGAAACCGAGGAATTCTCCTCGGTTTCGTTTTGTTTTATTATGTCTCTTGTTACCTTTTTTTGTAAAAATAGACAAACCACCACAAAAAATAGACAAAACCCCTTAAAAAAGAGACAAAGTGCCATGAAAAATAGACAAACCCACGCAAAAAATAGACAAACTGGCCTAAAAAATAGACAAACCCTCCAAAACCGGACAAGTTTATAATTTCAACCCCGTCCTGCTTTTAAATCTGCGTAATAAAATATGGCTTTCTACTCGTGTGATGCCTTCCAAGCTATATAATTCCTCATTAATAAATTTTTCCAGCCGTACAAAGTCTTCCACCAGTACGTGCATATGTAAGGTACTTGGACCGGTCATCTGGTAGCAGCTTGCTACAACGGGATTATTCGCTAAGTTTTCCGCTACTCGCACCAGGGAGGCCGGCTCGCAATCTACCTCAAAGAAAGCGGAAACGCCTTTTCCCACTTTGTCGGAATTAACGACGACTGTAAATTTTTCAATCACGCCATTTTCAATTAATTGAGAAACCCGTTCACGGATGGAGACTCTGGATAGGTTCAATTCTTTTCCTATATCAACATATGACATTCTGCCATTTTCAATTAACAACTGAAGTATTTTTCGATCGACTTCATCTAGTATCATCCGCCCACCACATTTCCTTTTTTTCCTAAACTAATCTTAACTAGATTGCGATAAATAATCAATCGGATAAAAGATAAAGCAGAATAATTATACTAGCAAAAAAGTTTAATATTTTCAGAATAATATATAGATTTTTAAAAAACACTGTATTATAATAAAGCACATACCAAAATGTAATGCAAAAGCGGAAAATTCCTTCATAACGTAGGAGTCATTCAATAAAACTCTGCTAAATGAATGATATTTCGTGATGCGAAAGGGGAGAAAGGGAATGAGCAACAAAGCAAAAGTTATATCAGCACTATTCTTAAGTCTTATGTTACTTTTAGCTGGGTGTGGCAGTAACAGCAAATCTTCCAGTTCAGCTGCAAAGGAGACTACAAAAGAAAGCACGACAGCAGCATTAAAACATGATAAATCCGAATTGGTGGTTGGACTGGATGATGATCCGCCCCAACTAGATCCGCATTTTTCGACAGCGGCTGTTGACCGCCAAGTTTTCCATAGTATTTATGACACATTGGTTGATGTGGATGAGAAGTTAAACTTCGTCCCGGCACTAGCAGAAAAATGGGAAATCTCCCAGGATGCCAAAACTTATACTTTCTTCTTACGTAAAAATGTAAAGTTCCATGATGGCACACCGTTTAATGCGGAGGCTGTAAAATTCAATTTTGAGCGAATGATGGATCCGAAAGCTGGATCACCTCGTGCGTCTGAATTATCCTCTGTTCAAAGTATTGAAGTAATAGACGAAAATACGTTAAAGGTACAGCTTTCAAAGCCATACAGCCCATTCCTGGCGGCCCTTTCTGACCGTGCTGGCATGATGGTTTCTCCTACAGCCGTAAAGGAAAAGGGAGCAGATTTTGCGAATTCACCAGTAGGTACTGGTCCTTTCAAATTTGTATCACGAGTGAAGCAGGATAAAATCGAAGTGGCAAAAAATCCAGATTACTGGGGCGGAGCTCCGAAATTTGAAAAAATCACGTACCGTCCATATGCGGATGAAAACGTACGTTTAACGAACTTAACATCTGGTGATGTAGACATCATCAGCAAGGTTCCGCCAAAAGATGTTGAAAAGCTCAAAACGGATTCCAATCTTAAGCTTTCTGAAGTAGGAGCACTAGGATTCCAAGGTTTATATTTGAACAACAAAAATGCACCATTTAATAATAAGGCGCTTCGTCAAGCTTTAAATTTAGTCATCGACCGCGATGCCATCATTAAGGTTGCGCTTCGAAACACAGCTGTCCCATCAGCGGGAGCGATTCCTCCAAGCTCATGGGCATTTGACAAAACGTTAAAACCAACAAAACAAAACATTGAAAAAGCAAAGAAAATCATGGCGGATGCCGGATTCCCAAGCGGCTTCTCGTTTACTCTTCAGCTTCCTGCGAAACCAGTGGAACAGCAAATGGGTCAAATGATTCAATCCATGGCTGCGGAGGCAGGAATTAAAGTAAAGCTTGAATTAGTTGAATTTGGAACGATGTTAGATAACATGGATAACTATAAATTTGATGCAGTCCGTTTAGGCTGGAGCGGAAGAACCGATCCAGACGGTAATATTTTTGCTCTTTACCATACTACTGGTTCCATTAACTACGGTTATTCCAATCCGAAAATGGACCAGCTATTAGAAGCAGCCCGTGTTGAAACCGATCAAGCGAAACGTAAAGAGATTTATTCACAAGCAGCAAAGCTTGGACAAGAAGAAGTACCTTACATCTTCCTATATCACGAACTAGATTACAAAGCATATAAAAATAATTTACAAGGTTACAAGCACATCCCAGACACCATGATGCGCTTCCAAGACGTTTCATTTAAATAAGCAAATGCTTGCGTCGGCTTGGAGGATTCTCCAAGCCGATGTCTTTCATTATCATCGATAGAGTCTGAGAAAGGGAGGGACATACGTGGTCAAGTTTTTAATTCGAAGATTAGGTCTTATGGTCGTGATTCTTTTTTTAGTCAGTATTATTGTCTTTTCATTAGTCCATCTCACACCAGGTGACCCAGCTAGAATGATTTTAGGCCAAGAGGCAACGAAAGAAGCTCTCAATGCCTTGCGTGAAAAAATGGGCTTGAATGATCCGCTTTATTTACAATACATCCATTGGGTAACGAATGTTCTTCAAGGTAATCTAGGCTACTCCGTCAAAGATAATACACCGGTTCTGAACGTGCTGCTTCAGAAACTGCCGGTAACGATTCAGCTTTCGGTTATGTCGTTTTTTATTGCCATGGTGATCGCGATTCCAGCCGGAATTATCTCAGCTACTCGAAAAGGAACGATTTTTGATTACTTCGGCACAACGTTTGCGTTATCAGGGGTTTCGATTCCCCCATTTTTCTTAGGAATTTTGCTTATTTTCATTTTTTCCATTTCATTAGGCTGGTTTGCTCCATCCGGGTATGTAGAGCCATGGGTGAATTTTGGAAAAAGTATTTCATTAATGATTTTGCCAGCGCTGGCGGTCGGAGTCCGATTGAGTGCGGAAATTACGAGAATGCTGCGCTCGAGCATGCTGGAAGTTTTGCAAGCTGACTATATCAGGACAGCTTACGCAAAAGGGGTTCTTGAAAAGGGTGTTGTCCTAGGACATGCCTTAAAAAATGCATTGATTCCCGTTGTAACGGTCAGCGGTTTGCAATTAGCCACCTTCTTGGGAGGAGCCGTTATTACCGAAACCATTTTTGCCGTTCCGGGTCTTGGCCGCTTGGTGGTCGATGCGATTTTAACAAGAGATTTCCCAGTGGTTCAAGGAGCCGTCTTATTTATGGCGATTGCGGTTGTGATCGTAAACTTTTTAATTGATATTCTTTATTCCATTCTTGATCCGAGAATTAAGCTAACAGGAGGACAATGACGATGGAAGCAAAGTTAGAGCAAGTTTTACCAAAAGTTGAAAGTCCGAAAAAACGGCGAATGAAGGAAATGAGTGCTCGTTTTTTCCAAAATAAATTAGCGGTGGCAGGCGGCGTATTTACTCTGTTATTAATCTTGATGGCTGTATTCGCGCCAATGGTCGCACCATTTAGCCCGAGCCATCAGGATTATGCGAAATTCCTGCAAAGCCCAAGTGCTTCCAATATCATGGGTACGGATGAACTTGGCCGCGATATATTCAGCAGAATTATTTATGGAGCAAGGGTTTCCATTCAGGCTGGTATCATTTCTGTAGGAATTGCACTCTTGCTTGGGATTCCGATTGGTCTTTTCTCAGGTTATTACCGAGGCGTATTGGATGAATTTGTGGTTATGCGTTTTACCGATGCCTTGCTTTCGTTCCCGCCGCTAGTCTTGGCTCTTTCTTTGGCTGCGGTGCTTGGAGCCGGCTTGCAAAATGCAATGATTGCGATTGGGATCATTTTTACACCGAACTTTATCCGACTTGTCAGGGGCGAAGTGTTGAGTCAGCGGGAGCGCGAATATGTGACGGCTGCGAAGGCTTCCGGTATCAGCGATGTGAAAATTATGTTCCGTCATATTTTTCCGAACTGTCTGCCTCCTATTCTAGTACAAGCGACCTTATCGATTGCAGCGGCGATTATTTCTGAAGCTTCATTAAGTTATTTAGGATTGGGCACGCAGCCGCCAACACCAAGCTGGGGTGCGATGCTGTCAATGGGTCAGGGATATCTGAAAGATGCACCGTGGATTTCCTTGTTTCCGGGATTATTCATCTTTTTAACCGTTTTATCGATCAACTTATTTGGTGATGGCCTGCGCGATGCGTTAGATCCAAAGCTGAAGTGAGGGGAATAACATGACTTTTTCAATTACAGCACGATGTGAGAAAACGGGGATGTTAGGGGTTGCTGTTTCGACGGCAAGACCGGCGGTCGGCTCCTTAGTTCCTTATGTAAAAGCAGGCGTTGGCGCGGTTGCGACCCAGGCCCTGGTCAATCCGTTTTACGGAATTGATGGGTTGAAGCTTTTGGCTGAAGGGCTATCCGTTGATGAAATCATAGAGCGGCTTACGAAAGATGACCCGCATTGTGAAAGAAGACAGTGTGCCATCGTCGATAAGAACGGGAATGCGGCCGGTTTTACCGGTGCCGAAACCGTTCCGTGGCAGGGGCATTTAATTGGTGATCAATTTGTTGTGGCCGGGAACATGCTGACCGGACCGGAAACTTTAGAAGCGATGTTTGAAACTTTTCAAGGATTAGAGAATGTAAGTTTACCAGAGCGGCTAATGGCGGCCTTAAGCAGCGGCCAGGAAGCTGGCGGTGACAAACGGGGAAGGCAGTCGGCGGCGCTTTATGTGGTGCACGAGGAAGAGTATCCTCTTGTAGACATCCGTGTCGATGAACATGCTGATCCCGTTAAAGAATTGATTCGTGTCTATGAAAAATGCCAGGAAAATCTTTTTCCATACACGGTAAATCTAGTAAAAAGAAAGGAGGGGTCAAGATTATGACGCAAACGTTGTTAGAGGTTAAAGACTTAAAGGTAAGTTTTGTCGGGAAAAAGAAAACAACAAACATTGTAGCCGGTTTATCGTTTCAGGTGGAAAAGGGAAAAACCTTGTGTATTGTCGGCGAATCCGGCTGTGGAAAAAGTATGACCTCCCTTTCTGTCATGGGGCTGCTTCCGAAAACAGGAAAAATCGAAGGAGAAATCCTGTTGAAGGGTGACGATTTAACGAATAAGTCCATGAAGCAAATGAGTAAGATTCGCGGAAATCAGATCTCGATGATTTTCCAGGAACCGATGACTTCCTTAAATCCAGTACAGACGGTCGGCAAGCAAATAGCCGAAACAATTACTCTTCACCAAAACCTCAATAAAAAAGAAGCGCGTGAAAAAGCGATTGACATGCTTCGGCTTGTAGGGATTCCTTCGCCGGAAAAACGCATCGATGCGTATCCGCATGAATTGAGCGGCGGGATGAGACAGCGGGTGATGATTGCGATTGCCTTAAGCTGTAACCCGGAGCTCCTGATTGCCGATGAACCAACGACAGCGCTTGATGTGACGATTCAGGCGCAGATTTTAGACCTAATGAAGAAATTGCAAATCGACCTGGACATGGGAATTATTATGATCACCCATGATTTAGCGGTTGTATCTGAAATGGCCGATACCGTCCTTGTGATGTATGCAGGAAAAGCGGTCGAATATGGCAGCAGGGATGCCATTTTTAACAATCCGTCCCACCCTTATACGCAAGGTCTGATGAAATGTATACCTGATGTGGATTCGGAGGAAGAGGTTGAAGAGCTTTTTGTGATAAAAGGTTCTGTTCCATCTCCAGACGCCATGCCTGCGGGATGCCGTTTTTTTGACCGCTGTTCACATGCAAAGGAAATTTGCGAAATGAACGCACCGGGAATTACTTCGATTGATGGGCAGCATTCGGTAAGCTGCTGGAAATACACTGATAAATGGGAAGGTGAAGGGCATGAGTCTTCAATTAGAGAAATCGCAGCAGCAAAATCTTCTTGAGGTCCAAGATTTAAAAAAACACTTTCCTGTAGGCGACCAAGGATTTTTTTCAAAAGAAAAACAGGTGGTTAAAGCCTTAGATGGCATCACCTTCTCATTGAAAAAGGGAGAAACCTTAGGGATTGTCGGAGAGTCCGGCTGCGGGAAATCGACCATGGGACGAGCCATCCTAAGGCTCCATGAACCTTCCTCTGGAAGAATTATCTATGAAGGAAATGACATTACACAGGCTCCGAAAAAAGAATTGCGGGCTCACCGGAAGGACCTGCAGATTGTTTTTCAGGACCCATACGGTTCGCTAAATCCGCGTATGACTGTAGGGGCCATGTTATCGGAAATCGTGGAGACACATAAGATTGTTCCGAAAAAGGATTTGTACGATTATGTCTGCCGCTTGCTGGTAGAGGTTGGCTTAAACGAACAGTATTATCACCGCTTTCCGCATGAATTTTCCGGCGGGCAGCGCCAGCGGGTCAGTATCGCGCGCGCGTTGTGTACGAATCCGAAATTAATCGTTTGCGATGAAGCCGTATCCGCGCTGGATGTATCGGTTCAATCGCAAATTCTGAATCTCCTGCAGCGTTTAAAAAAGGAACACCAGTTGACCTACTTGTTCATTTCCCATGATTTGAGCGTCGTCAAGCATGTCAGCGACCGGGTTGCTGTCATGTATTTGGGGAAAATGGTAGAGTTAGCAGATAAAAAGGATTTGTATGACAATCCGCTTCATCCGTATACGAGAGCCTTGCTTTCAGCGATTCCTTCGACGAAGGAGGAAAAGAAACGTGAGAGAGTCATTTTGACTGGGGATGTTCCAAGTCCGATCAATGTTCCAAGTGGCTGCCGTTTTCATACAAGATGTCCATTAGCAACAGATAAATGCCGAACAGAGGAACCGGCCTTTAATGAAGTAAGCGAGAATCATTTTGTTGCTTGTCATTTTGCATAAATCGGATGGGTCCTTACCGGTAATGGTAAGGACGTTTTCGTTAAAATAACATATATTTTACAAAAAGGTATATTTCATTTGTAAGGCAAATAAGATAAAATTGTTTACAAAAGGAAATTAAATAAACTACTTAACATACGATATGATTGAGAGGGGAACATCATGAAATTTGATTACTTAAATTATCCGTATCCATCCCAACGAACAGCCACCATCGCCCGGAATGGAATGGTCGCCACTTCTCAGCCGTTAGCTGCACAAGCCGGCCTCGATATTTTAAAGAAGGGCGGAAATGCCATTGATGCGGCAATTGCCACAGCTGCCTGCTTAACAGTGGTAGAGCCGACCTCCAATGGGATTGGCGGCGATGCGTTTGCGTTAGTCTGGACAAAAGGCGAGCTTCACGGCTTGAATTCAAGCGGCCCAGCACCAAAAAGCATTTCGATTGAAGCCGTAAAGGAAAAGGGACATGAAAAAATGCCAACGTTTGGCCTTGTGCCTGTAACGGTTCCGGGTGTACCGGGAGCATGGGCAGAACTCTCAAGACGATTTGGCAAGCTGCCATTAACCGAGGTTCTCCAGCCTGCCATTGAATATGCCGAAAAGGGATACCCGCTTTCCCCTGTATTAGGAAAGTACTGGAACTCTGCTTTTAATAGATTTAAAGATTTGTTTACGGGTGATGAGTATAAAGGCTGGTTCGAAACCTTTGCTCCAGATGGCAAGGCACCGCAAATCGGGGAGATTTGGAAATCGGAAGGCCACGCAAGCACACTGCGCGCCATTGCGGAAACGAAGGCTGAAAGCTTTTACCGCGGCGAATTAGCGGAGAAAATTGACGAATTTTCTAAGCAGCACGGCGGTTTCCTTTCGAAAGAGGATTTAGCGGCTTATAAGCCTCAGTGGGTCCAGCCGATTAAAGTGAATTACAAAGGCTACGATGTCTGGGAGATTCCGCCAAACGGCCAAGGGATTGTTGCCCTGATGGCGCTTAACATCCTAAAAGGCTATGATATCGCGGAAAAAGAATCTGTGGAAACCTATCATAAACAAATGGAAGCGATGAAACTAGCCTTTGCTGATGCCAAGAAGTATGTGACAGACCCAGACAAAATGTCAGTAACATCCGAGCAATTATTATCGGAAGAATTTGCGGCTGCAAGAAGAAGTTTGATCGGGGATTTAGCGCTGACGCCTGAACCAGGAACTCCTCCAAAAGGCGGTACTGTTTATTTAGCAACAGCCGATGGCGAAGGCAATATGGTTTCGTTTATCCAAAGTAACTATATGGGCTTTGGCTCGGGAATCGTGGTTCCGGGAACAGGCATTGCCCTGCAAAACCGCGGCGCCGATTTCTCGTTGGATTCTTCGCACGAAAACCGTCTTGAGCCGGGTAAACGGACGTACCATACAATTATTCCAGGTTTCTTAACGAAGGATAATGAAGCGGTTGGACCATTTGGTGTCATGGGTGGATATATGCAGCCGCAGGGGCATGCTCAAGTCATTATGAACACGATTGATTTCCATTTAAATCCGCAAGCCGCCTTGGATTCGCCAAGATGGCAATGGATGGAGGGCAAGAAAATTCTCGTTGAAAACACCTTCCCTACCCATATTGCACAAGCACTGGCAAGAAAAGGGCATGAGATCGAAATTGCTCTAGAAGGCGGTCCATTCGGAAGAGGACAGATCATTTGGCGCGACCCAAGTACAGGTGTGCTTTCAGGCGGAACAGAATCGAGAACGGACGGTACGATTGCGGCCTGGTAAATCCAAAAAAGGTGTTGAATAAATAATGAAACAGCTTGATATCAGTATTGCATTTTTTCGTTCTGGAATCTTAGGCTACGGGGGAGGGCCTTCTTCCATCCCGCTCGTTCATAAAGAGGTGGTCGAGCGGTTTAAGTGGATGAATGATGATGAATTTGCAGATGTGTTAGCGTTAGGGAATACGCTGCCTGGTCCGATTAATACCAAAATGGCAGGATATATCGGTTACCGGGTTGGAGGATATTTGGGAATGATCAATGCCATCCTGTCTTCGATTCTCCCAACCATTTTACTCATGATCATCTTGCTTACCTCCTTGTCCTCTGTGAAGGACCTGCCATGGGTGGCGGGAATGACGAAGGCTGTTGTTCCAGTTGTAGGTGTGATGATGGCCACGTTAACCTGGGATTTTTTCAAGAAATCGTACCAAACGCTTGGAAAAATAAAAGCCGGTTTAGTTGTTATTGGCAGCTTGCTATTATTACAGGTTTTAGGGATCCATCCAGGGATCCTGATTGCAGCGATATTAATATTTGCTCTTGTTAAAAAGGATAAGGCCCCTAAGGCTGCGGAAAAAAATGTGGAAAGAGGGGTGGGATGATGTTATATTGGCATATTTTCCTTGCCTTTTTCATACCGGGAATCGTCGGTTATGGCGGCGGTCCTTCTTCGATCCCGCTTGTCGAAAATGAAGTTGTCGGCCACTACGGCTGGATGACGGTTCAGGAGTTTAGTGAAGTATTGGCGCTCGGTAATGCCCTGCCGGGACCAATTGCAACGAAAATGGCCGGTTATATTGGCTATGAAGTGGGCGGAGTCATCGGTTCGGTGGTAGGGGTGTTTGCGACGGTTGCCCCTTCGCTGTTCTTAATGATTGTTCTGTTAGGTATATTATATAAGTATAAGGAATCACCGCGGGTGAAGCGGATGACGACCTATATCCGCCCAACGATTGCGGTTCTGCTAGGTGTGATGACGTTTAACTTTTTCTTCACGTCCTACCATAATTCTGGTGTGCTCCAAACGGTCTTCTTAATTGCAGCGAGCTTTTTGCTTTTGGAAAAATTTAAGGTGCACCCTGCATACGTGATTATGGGCTCATTAGCTTATGGGGCGCTGTTTTTATAAAGAGTGTGGGAGGATAAATGCATGTTTGTCAATCAGTCCAATTTGATTTATGCGTTTAGTAAGGAAAACAAACCGGTTTTACAGGTGGATTCCGGCACACAGGTTGTCATCGAGACCTGTGACTGTTTTGAGAACCAAATCGTTTCAGAGGATGTTTCTTATCATGCGATGGATTGGGATAAGGTCAATCCAGCGACCGGCCCTATTTTTGTAAACGGCGCTGTGGCTGGAGATATTCTTGCTGTTACGATTGATGAGATCGAGCTTGCGGAACAAGGGGTAATGGCGGTCAGTCCTGGTATGGGGGTACTTGGTGATTGTATTGAAGAATTCGAAGCGAAGCTCATCCCGATTCGGGACGGCAAAGCGGTTTTTAATGATAAAATTGAATTCCCTTTAAACCCGATGATTGGGGTAATCGGGGTGGCGCCGAAGGATGGAGCTGTTTCGTGCGGGACGCCAGGTTCTCATGGCGGCAATATGGATAATAAAATGATTACCACAGGGGCTACCCTTTATTTTCCGGTTCATGCAGATGGTGCGCTGTTTGCGCTCGGCGATTTGCATGCTGCTATGGGGGACGGAGAAATTGGCGTGACGGGAATTGAAATTGCTGCCAAGGTAACTGTCACTTTAAAGGTCATTAAAGGCTTTAGTATTGAAAATCCGATTTTGGAATCGGAAGAATTTATTAGTACGATTGCCTCTGAGGAGACGCTGGATCTGGCGGTTAAGCGCTCAGTGGAAGACATGGTTGCCTTTTTGGAGGAGCGGATTGATCTTTCTTTTAATCAAATCAATATGTTGTGCAGTGCCGTTGGCCAGACACAAATCTGCCAGGTGGTAGACCCGCTGGTTACAGCACGGTTTCTTTTTCCAAAGTGGGTTTTAGGGAAGTATGGGTCTGGAATTTTTTAAACCGAGGGGGTATTCCTTCGGTTTTTTGTTATTATTTTTCCAATTATTGTTAAAGTGTCCAAACAACCTAAATAAATGTCCAAAGAACCGCATAAAATGTCCAATGTGCATGTAAATTTGTCCAAAGCAGCTCAAAAAATGTCCAAACCACTCCAAAAAATGCCCAATCATTTCTAAAGAGCCATGCACCCCTCCATCCAACTTCTATTTTGAAATAAAATTCCATAAAAAATATAATAATACTAAAATATATGACGAAGGGGAAATAAAAATGAAGTATCGCCTATTGGCAACGGACTTAGATGGGACATTATTAAACGATCAAAAGGAAATTGCTATCGAGACGATCGAGGCGATCCAGGATTATCGCCAAAGAGGCGGAAGAGTCGTGATTTGCAGCGGCCGCACGCCGCTTTCAACCAAATGGATTGCCAGTACCATCGGCCTTAAGGGTGAGCCGATTATTGCTTATAATGGGGCGATCCTCATGGATGAGAACGGAGAAATCAGTGATCAATCCATTTTTTCCATAGAATCGCTAATCAACTTTTGGGAACTGTGTGAGGCAGAGGGCATTTATGCGCATTTTTATGAAGGGGATACGCTCCTGGTTCCGCAAGTGAATAAATGGAACGAAAGATGGATTGAAAATAACATTCCTACTCTTGAAAATTCAGGGGGCAGCCGGCAAAACTGCGAGCAATTCCGGCAGCGGTGCCAGGTGAAGGTGATTGATAATATTTACCAATACCTGAAGGAACAAACACCAGGCATAACTAAAATTGCTGTCTTTGATGATCAAGACAGGCTCGATGATTTTTCCAAACAAATTGTCGACATGGAAATCAGCAGCAGTTTCGATTTTCTTAATTTAGAAATTACCCCGAGTGGTGTGACGAAGGCATCCGCGCTGGTCAAACTCGCCGAAAAACTCGGGATTCCTATCTCGCAAACCGCAGCAATCGGGGATAATTATAACGACACGCTCATGCTTAAAGCTGCTGGCCTGGGAATTGCCATGGGAAATGCGCCGGAAAAAGTGAAACAATTGGCGGATCAGGTAACCGGGGGAAATAATGAAGCGGGAGTTGCCCAGGCGATTCGCCGTTATTTATTAGAATAAGATTTTAAAATAACATTTCAATATTTTTATAAAAATATTGAAATGTAGTTTCAAAGAGGATATAATAAAGGTACAGGTAATCGCTTACATCTTAGACAAACTAACAGGAGGAGACGCAGCAATGAACGAAAATCTCGAATTATTAACGACAGAATCGCGAAATGAACAATCGATGCAAATCGATACAGCCAATCCTTTTGATATATTACGAATCATGAATGAGCAGGATCAATTGGTCGCTTTAGCGGTCAAGGAAGTGCTGCCAGAAGTGGAGGCAGCTGTTCAATTTGTAGTGGCTTCCTTTAAAAAAGGCGGCCGTCTCATCTATATGGGCGCAGGCACGAGCGGCCGTTTAGGAGTACTGGATGCCGTCGAATGTCCGCCGACCTTCAGCACAGATCCTGAAATGGTGCGGGGATTGATCGCAGGGGGAGAAGGCGCGTTTCTAAAAGCAGTAGAAGGGGCAGAGGATCAGCCAGAGCTTGGCGAGCGTGACCTGAAAGAGTTGGGGCTGACAAAGGACGATACCGTCATCGGCATCGCAGCCAGCGGCCGGACGCCTTATGTGATCGGAGCGCTGTGCTATGCACGAAGCCTCGGCGCAAAAACCGTCGCACTTTCCTGCAATCAAAATGCGGCGATCAGTAAAGAAGCTGATCAAGCCATTGAAGTGATTGTCGGTCCAGAAGTACTAACCGGTTCGACGCGTTTGAAATCGGGCACAGCCCACAAAATGATATTGAATATGATTTCCACTTCCTCGATGATTCTTTTAGGAAAAGCTTATGAGAATTTGATGGTGGATGTTCATGTGAGCAACCAAAAGCTAAAGGAACGCGCAATTGGCATCATCCGCAAAATTACCGGAGTTTCCTATGAAACGGCTTCGGAAACATTGGAACAAGCCGATCTGCAGGTGAAAACGGCGATTGTCATGATTAAGACGAATACAACGAAACAAGAAGCAGAACAATTATTAATAAAAGCAAACGGTTATGTAAAAAAAGCAATCCAAATGTAAAAGGTGGTCCTTGGTGTGGCAGCAGGCGGTTTAAAAATGATTCAAAATATGATGGAACAGCTTCCCGCTTCAGAGCGAAAAATTGCAGAGTTTATTCTTGAGAATCCGCAAACGGTTTTAAACAGCACCGTGCAGGACATTGGCGTGCAGGCCCATACAAGCGGTGCCGCGGTTATCAGATTGTGTAAGTCACTAGGATTAAATGGTTTTCAAGATTTAAAAGTGAGGATCGCTGGGGATTTAGTGAAGCCGGTCGAACAAGGCTATCGTGATATCGAGCCGGGGGAATCGTTTTTCTCGATTGTTCAGAAGACGACCTCCAACAGTATCCAAAGCATCCGCGATTCTGAAGAGATGATCAATTTTGAAGAATTGGAACGTGCTGTTCACACCTTGTCGGCTGCGCAAAATGTTCATTTCTTTGGCATTGGCGCATCCGGCATTATCGCGAAGGACGCTCAGCAAAAGCTCCTTCGGATTCATAAAAATGCGACCGCTTTCACGGATACCCATCTTGTCGCTACGTTAATCGCAAATGCCAGTCAGGAGGATGTCGTGTTTGGGATCTCTCATTCAGGCGAAACCTCTGAAGTGATGAAAATTATGGCACTGGCGAAAGAGCGCGGCGTGAAAACGATCAGTTTAACGAAATACGGACAATCATCGGTTTCATCCATGGCGGACATTAAGTTGTTTACCTCTTATTCGAGCGAGGCGCCTTTTCGAAGTGCCGCCACGTCATCACGGCTTGCCCAGTTATATATCATGGATATTTTGTTTTTATCGATGGCCACAGTTCAATATGAGGACACGATTCACTCGATTGATAAAACAAGAGAAGCCATCCGGTTTATTAAGGAAGGCAAATAATCCTTTCGGGGGGTGATGTGACGACCATTCCGTTGACTTTTTTTAAAGGGTATGTTGATTTCGAAACTTTGTTGATTGGAGCGGAAGGCGCGAAGACTCCAGCGGGAGTACGGGGCAGGGGAGACCCCGGAGGCGCCAAAGCGCCGAGGAGGCTCCCCGGCACGCCCGCGGAAAGCAAAGCGCCTGGAGCGCAAATCAACAACCAAGTTCAACAAAGCAAAAAGATAAAACAACAGAGAGAGGGGAAAGAACATGGCTGGAGAAAATAAAATTTTAGCAGAAAAGATTCTCGAACAATTAGGCGGCCCTGCGAATATCGGCAATTACACACATTGTATGACAAGACTTCGTGTCACACCGAAGGATGATTCGATTATCGATAAAGCGGCCATTAAGAAAATAGAAGGAGTCATTGGAGTAGTCGAAGAGGAAACTCTGCAAATTATCCTTGGCCCTGGAAAAGTAAATAAAGTGACTGAAGAGTTTGGAAGATTAATAGATGAAGCCGGCGGAATTGACTTGAAAGAAAAGGCCGCGAGCAAGAAGGCGGAAATTAATCAAAAAAATGCTACTCCATTTAAACTGTTTTTACGAAAAATCTCTAGTATTTTCATTCCGCTAATCCCTGCTCTTGTCGCATCTGGTTTGATCACAGGGATCACGAAAGCAATCGTTCAGGCGGGATGGCTTGCAGGAGATTCACAGCTGGCAACAATTTTGTCTGTCATTGGCGGCGGTTTGTTTGGTTACCTTGGGATTTTAGTGGGGATCAATGCAGCGAAAGAATTCGGCGGTTCACCAGCACTTGGAGCGATTGCCGGTATCTTGATTATTAACCCGGCTGTTGCAGGCATCAAATTGTTTGATACAGCGCTGCTTCCTGGACGCGGGGGCTTGATCGGTGTCCTATTTGCCGCTATTTTCATTGCCCTTGTTGAAAAACGAGTTCGCAAATTTGTTCCACAGTCACTTGATCTGTTTATTACACCAACGGTTGCTTTATTGATTACTGGTATTGTAACTTATCTTGTTTTTATGCCGCTTGGTGGTTTTATTTCAGACGCGATTACAAAAGGATTAACGTCTTTACTAGATATGGGTGGTATCGTTGCAGGCTTCGTCCTAGGGGCAACCTTCCTGCCGCTCGTTGTAACGGGCTTGCATCAGGGCTTAACCCCAATCCATCTTGAATTGATCAATTCATTAGGCAATGACCCGCTTCTTCCAATCCTGGCAATGGGCGGTGCAGGCCAAGTCGGTGCGGCGTTTGCGATTTATTTTAAAACAAAGAAAACTCGCTTAAAAAGAGCGATTGGCGGAGGACTTCCTGCCGGTATTCTTGGTATCGGGGAGCCGTTAATCTTCGGTGTGACGCTGCCACTAGGACGTCCATTCTTAACTGCGTGTTTAGGAGCCGGTGTCGGCGGTGCCTTCCAGGCAGCCTTCCATGTAGCGACGATCGCAGTAGGGGTATCTGGTTTACCGCTTGCCTTCCTAGTTGTAACTGGTCAGGTGCTGCTATATTTAGTAGGGGTCGTCATTGCTTATGCCGCTGGTTTCCTATTCACTTATTTATTCGGTTTCAAGGATGAGATGGCTGGTGAATTTGATTGATCGGCATTTCCTTCTACTTAAATGATCCTTTGGCGGAAGAGCGGATTATCTTTGCAGGAAAAATGGGTGTGAAGCGGGCGTTTACCTCGCTTCACATTCCTGAAGAGTCCGGGGATTTAGCCGGTCGTGCGAAAAGATTGCTGCAAACGGCAAAGGATGCTGGAATCCAGGTTTATGCGGATGTGTCAGCAAGAACGCCTGCGCATTTGGGATTGGAAAGTCTGTCTTCGTTAAAATCCTTAGGGGTTGGCGGTTTACGGTTGGATGATTTTTTTGATAATGAAACGATTTTGGAGTTAGCGAAGGATTTTAAGCTCGCACTTAATGCCAGCATTATGTTTGAAGAAGAGCTGCGCGCACTATTGGACGGCGGTCTTGAGGCAAGTCAGCTGCTGGCCTGGCATAATTTCTATCCAAGGCGCGAAACGGGATTATCGGAATCCTTTTTTCAAGCGCAAAATGATCTTTTTGGACGGTATGGCATTCCGGTTAGTGCGTATATTCCTGGGGACGGAGAGAAACGTGGTCCGCTGTTTGAAGGACTGCCGACATTGGAAGCGCATCGTGCTGTTGACTCTTTTGTGGCGGCGCTGGAGTTGTTCCAAGCTGGTGTAGAGGACGTTTATATCGGCGATCCCGGGGTAAGTGAGAAGCTTCTTGGACAGTTATTGGATTTTGACCGTAATGGTCTGATTCCGATTCATGTTGAAGGCTTCCAGGAAGGTGAGTTCCGGCTCCGTCCTGATTTTTCCCGCGATGTGTTAAGATTCATGGATACGAGGAGTTCGGAGGCAATAGTCCCTGAGAATACGGTTGTGCGGCCAAGGGGAACGATTGCGATGGACAATGACCGTTATGGCCGGTATCGAGGCGAGGTGCAAATTGCACTTCATGATCTGCCGGCGGATGAGCGGGTGAATGTAGTCGGCAGGGTTATCGAGGCTGATTTGCCACTGCTTTCCTTGCTGCAGCCCGGGCAAATGGTGAAATTAATTCAAGTTTGAACCAAGGGATATATTCCTTTGGTTTTTTTTGTTGAGTTGGCGAGTAAAATGGGAAATTTCGCGAGTATTTCAAATTTTTTCGCGAGTAAAAGATACTCCTCAAAATTCATTCATTCGAAGGATAAATAAGAGTAAAAGCAAAAGACTCCATTTTGCAGGAGTCTTTTGATAATTCTTATTTTAAATCAAGATAGTGATCATACATTTCCAGATTCTCTAGAAGTTCATGTTTGTAGGCAAGCAATGCTTTTTTGACGATGGAGCTATAATCTTCGTTGCTAAGCTCCTCATTGCATTCATCCAGTTCCTTGTTTTTAACTAATTTAAGTTCGTTAAAAATATTGATTAATTCTCTCCCCATCTTGAAGCCTCCCAAGTTTTTAATCTATTTCTTACTTTAAGGATGGACAAATTTTTCATAGATTAAACGGGAAGCCCATTTTATTTTGATGCTAAGTTGTCTCGATTGACTGCTTCGGGCGGCTGTTCCATCCAGCCGTTATTTATCATGATTTTTGCCCCTTCTTCTACAAAAAGGGAGATATTCATTAACCCTCTTGTGTACAGGAACCCGATATCATGTCTTCCATTTACAGCTGTGGAATTTCCAAATGCCCGAATCTTCATCGAGAACATATCTACTTTATGAAACAACATTAATTTATCCGAAAAGGGAGCATGGGTAGATGTTGTGACTAAATGATCAAGAAAAGACGGCGCAGGTAAGTTTTCTTCATTCAGCTTATGCATATACCGCTCTAAATCTTTATGGGTAATATCTCTGCCTTTTAAAAATAAATCTCGGACCCTTTCCGATTTTACTACTTGACTAAAACCTAAGATCAGGGCTTTGCTTGCCACGTTATTTTCAATATTGTCATATAGATGGGTGATTTCCATGGCGTGTAAAGGCCGTACTTGACCAAAATACCCATTTAGAAAATCTTGATGGACGAATGTTACTTTTTCCGGTATCGGAATGGCAGGCGGTTTCATAATAAACCCTTTTTTCATTAATACATCATTTATGTGTTCCACCAATTCAATGGTGGAATTCATGCAGTGAATAAAAAATTCCTTTACATCTGCTCGATACATTAGAGGGATGGCCACGCTATAAATGCTGAGCCCCGCTTTGGCGGCATATTTTAAATAATGGACGTAGAATTGATCTTCAAATAACCTGGGAGCACTAAGATTAACATCCTCATCTGAAAAACCAGCTGGGATTGGAAAGTTTTCTTTTTTAAAAATTCCTGTGATTGTACTCAAAAATTCCGTTGCTAATGATAGAGCATGATTCAGCAGTTTTTTTATATCTTCATCGTCTACGTGCTTCAGGTAGTATCTTAATATACAGGTAGACATGCTATTTCCCATATAGGTCGCCCAAAGCTTCGCTATTTCGGCTGAAGTTAGTTTTTCGGAAACGGAAAATTTTTCTGAAACTAAAAGATTTTCGATGGGATTAGTCTTTTTGGAACCAATCTTTATTGGTTTAATCATTTTTGCCAAAACATTCACCTTACCATTTTTTAGTTATATTGCTCCTTTTGGAAAAATTTATTCGTTTGTTGGGGAAAATGAATTTTGCACAATTTGAAATATCTACCATTATACAAATTATTAAAGAGCCAGATTTAATTGAATCTGGCCCTTGCCTTTAATATACTAAAAATAATAGATTAGGTAAGGAAAAGGGAATTCATGAATAAAAAGAAATTTGTCATTTTAATAGCGTTGGCAGTGGTATTGCTCCTGTTGCTGGTGAATGCCGGGAAGTTCCTGGTCGTCGAGGAGGCCGTTCAAAAAGCAGATGCGATTATTGTCTTAAGCGGGGACCGCGGCGAACGCGTGGAAAAAGCCGCTGAGTTATATCATCAGGGATACGGCAAATATTTTGTCATTTCTGGCGGCATCATCTATAACGATGTGACGGCTGCCGAGCTGATGAAAGAGCATGCATTAAAGCTTGGGGTTCCGGAAAGTGCGATTATTTTGGAGGACCGTGCGGATAGCACCTATGAAAACGCTGATTTCACCCGGAAGGTTATTAAGTCTTATCCAATCGATTCTGCTATTGTGGTTTCGTCCAATTATCATATGAAAAGAGTCAAAATGATTTTTGAACGCGATTTTGAACATAGTGGAGTCAAGCTTTATTACGCCGGGGCGAAGGATCGTTATTTTAACAAGACGAAGTGGTGGAGTAATAACAAAAGCATCATGATTACCGTTAATGAATATATAAAAATGGCGGGATATGCCTTAGGGAAGAACTATTGAGGGGGATATCTAATGGGGACAAGTAAATTCATTGGTGTTAAGCAGCTGCCGTATCAATTGGCACGACAAGAGATCAGGACAGGGGACCTGTTATTTTGCAGCGGCCGCCATATTGTTAGTGAATTGATCAAGAAGGTTTCGGATTCGATGTTTAGCCATGTGGCCTTGTTATGCTATTGGAATGATCGTGTAGTGGTTTTAGAAAGTGTTGAGAATGACGGGGTCAGGGCCGTTCCGTTGTCTCATTACCTTTATAACTATGAAAATAGTAACCAAAAGTATAAGGGGGAATTGTACTTGGCCCGGCATGAAGAGGTGGGAAATCCTCATTTTGATTTAGGAAAAATCAATAAAATGCTCGGAAATGCAGTGGACCTGCTGAATTATAATTATGATAAAGACGAAATCGCCAGGATTGTGGCCCGCGTCGGTTTAGGGATTGGTAAGCACAAGGATGATAAGGCGTTTATTTGTTCGGAATTTGTGGATGTATGCTTCAAGCAAATGGATATTGTATTTGGGCGCGATCCGATGGGATTTATTTTTCCAGAGCATATTGCCGCGGATGCGAAAGTTAGGCCGTTGTTTGAAATTCAGCCGTGATTGGTAGAAGGATTTCCAATTTTTGTCTAAATGGACAATCTAACCTTAAAAATAGACAAAGTGCAATCAAAAATAGACAAAACCCCCAAAAAAATAGACAAAGCACCTTGAAAAATAGACAAAGAACAAATATGGAATCGACCGATTGGTAAGAATATCAGGAGAAAGGGGTATGAATATGGAGTTAACAATTAAATGGAAAGAGAAAATGGCCTTTTCGGGTGTGACGCCCTCCGGACATGAAATTACCATGGATGCGGCTCCCGAGGTGGGGGGGGAGAATTCCGGCGCCAGGCCGACGGAGCTGCTGCTGCAGGCAGTTGCGGGCTGCACCGGAATCGACATTATTTCCATCCTGCATAAGATGCGGCTTGAGCCTTCGTCTTTTCAAATGGAGGTTAAAGGCGAACGTGCCGAAGAACACCCAAAGCGATTTACAGGGATTAACATTCATTATGCGCTAGAAGGGCAACTGCCTGAGGATAAGGTTGTACGGGCGATTCAATTGTCGAAGGATAAATATTGTTCCGTTTCTCATTCCCTAAATGCCGAAATAACCGTGAGCTATTCTATTAATGGGGTTAAAGGGGAAAATCAAATTTAGATCGCATGGAAAAAGCCCTTCCCCAATGAGAAGGGTCTTTTGGGGCAATCGATTTTCTGCCGGATATTCTTAGCAGGAAAGTCCCTGCTGCAATTAAAATTAATGATTTCCAAATGATGGATAGATCCATCTGCTCAGCTCCTAATAATATGTTTTTATATAATTTTCCACTTATAATCTAAATTATTTATTGTAGAAACTATATTTAATGGAGGTGGGCATGGATGACAAATGAAAGCACAAATCCGCCAAATTCAATTAAATATAGTATTTGGGAGACGCGGACGGATGAGATTGATCCAAGGATCAAGGAGAAACTGGCTCAATCCCAGCCGCGACGAAAACCAATGGATCATCCTGAGTAAAATCAAAACCCCCATTTTAAATGGGGGGTATTTTCATTTATTATAAATGAAATTATTTGTATAAATTGTTTTACGTGACTGTATTTTCAAATCACGACGGAAATGGGTAACGTAGACCGACTCTACGTGGCTGTATTTCAGAATACGATCGAATTGGGTAACGTAGACCGCTTCTACGTGACCGTATTTTCAAATCACGACGGAATTGGGTAACATAGACTGCTTCTACGTGACCGTATTTTCAGATTACGATGGAAATGGGTAACGTAGACCGCTTCTACGTGACCGTATTTTCAGATTACGATGGAAATGGGTAACGTAGACCGCTTCTACGTGACCGTATTTCAGATTACGATTGAATTGCGTCACGTAGTTTTTTACTCGACGAACCACTGATGCAAAATTACACTTTCATTTTGTCGGGAAGATCCTGAATCGACTGGACGACCATATCAAGCTTTGACTCAACGCGATAAAGCAAGAAGAGGGTCACAGCGATGGGGAATCCCACCTCGTTAATGATCGGGATAATCTGATCCATGGTATTCGCTCCTTTCATAATAAAGAGTTTGTAAAAAGAGGCCGGCTTCATCGTTGACGAGAATCCGGCCTCTTCTTAATATGAAAAAATATATTTCTACTTTGAGAATTGTCCAGCTACAGCGCCTAGGGGCTCGAGGTCATAAGCCAATCCGTCGAAAAGGTTAAAGAACAACCTTTCCGCCGGCTTGTCTTATGCTTGTCGCCCCTAGGAAAAAATGAACTGCTTTTTTCCCTGGTCAAGGCGCTTCCGCTTTTCTTTATATAAGTTCATATTCAGTTACATTACGGTCGACGACTCTTGCTCCTTTTGCTTCCACTAACTTGCCGCTGGCAGAAGCGAAAACCCCGGATGCAATAATCTGTGCCATCGAAAGTTTAACAACCGCCTCATCAACCGGTTCCTTTGGATTATCGATCGATAAACGAGCAGTCTTGCCAAACTCCGTACCAAACTGCAATTCCAACGTTTTAGCCATTTTCTTCACCTCCTATCAATAAAGTTACTGCTTATTAATGGTGTCCACGTAGAGTGGACAAATGTCCACGAATGGTGCCTGACACCAAATTGACAACACCATGGACAACTAATCCTATGCTAGGATTTCGGAGCTGTCGTTTCGCTCTACTTTGTTTAGAACGTCGCTGGTTAGTGCGGTGATGGCTTGGGCTGCTTGGAATAATTGGTCAGCCGTTGCTTGGTTGTTGATATTGCTAAATGTTTTGGCTTTGTAAAGCTGTTTGCCCTTTTCGTCCATGCCGGCTTCGAAAACGATACGCAGCTTTGTTCCTTCTAATAACGTTTGTGCCATTGTCTCTCACCTCCTTTCACCTTTTATATAGGAATTTAGAGGCGGAAAGGATAGGGTGGAGAGGAATTCTTTTTTTAAATAGAAAAAGAGCGGCTATGCAAGCCGCTCTTTGAAGAAAATGGGTGAGCCCAATTAATTTGAATAACAAACACAACTTTATGGTTTCCTGCCATAGAGTTGTGTTTGTTCGTGGATTAATAAAATGAGCAAGATGTTAACAAAAACAAAGACAACAATGATAAAGTAAATCATTGCCACGGCGGTGTTGGGATTTAACATCACGCCCAGCATCGCCCCCATCATTCCGCCCATGATGCCAGAAAGTACGCCGTTTAATGAGGCGGTAAGGGAGACGGGTTTTCCAGTTAGATGTCCGACCAGTATTCCGATAGATACCGCGATAATGGTGGGAAGGGTTAAATCATTGTCCTGGAGACTAATGCCTAAAATCGTTCCAAGGGTGACGCTTGCTATCATGGAGCTCGACATGCTAATCATCATGCCCGTCATCGTGCTGATCCTTTTCCTCTTTTGATACGTTAGGTAGGTAACATAACTCGTTAGGAGAAAAACTAACAGTATGCTTAACAAAAGTACCATTGCCTTCTCCCCCTTTTTTAAAAGCAATATATGATACTTTTTTGAGAATTATGTTACCTATCCAACTTTAGTCATAGTCCTGCCAGACGGTGCATATTGTTAATATCATGTTAAAAAGTGTGAAAAAGTTGTTGTTTTTTCACATTTTATTCACAATTAAATGTTGTTTATAGAGAAAAAGTAATTTAACCTAACAAGAGGGGGTGCGAGAATGCTGCCAATAGAACGGAGACAACAATTGTTAGAATGGCTGAAAAAAGAAGGCACACTTTCGATTACAGAAATCAGTAAGCGTCTCCAGGTCTCTGAAATGACCATTTATCGAGACATTAAGCCGCTTATAGATGAGAAAAAAATCATCAAAACTACCGGTGGAATCAGTTTTGTGCCGGCCGTGGATGTTTCCTCGACTGCATGTACATATTGCCTCAAAGAAGGAAATAACCGTCACCCGTTTCAAATCATTACCCATGATTTAAAGGTTGAGCAGCTATGCTGTCCACATTGCGGGTTATTAAGATTTAAAGATATTGAAAAAGAGGTCTCGCAAATTATATGCCGGGATTTCCTCCAAAATACGACCATCAGCGCAAAAATGGCGTACTTTTTAATGGATGCGGATTTTAATTTGAATTGCTGCCAGCCGCAAGCATTAACCTTTGCTTCGCTCAAACAGGCCGAGCAATTTCAAAAGGGCTTTGGCGGAATGATTCTTTCGTTTGAGGAAGCGATTGAAGAAACCCAAGCGAGAATGAACGGCAAGAAGGGCTGCTGCTGCAACAATAGAGAGGGAATGGTCGAATGAGAGTAAGCAGGAATTTTCTTCTCTTTATTCCAGTCCTATTTATTTTTCTATTTCCGACCTTTCCTTCCGCCCATGCCTATATTAAAAAATCGACGCCGACCGAAAATGAGGTTTTCGATGAACCGCTGCAAAAAGTAACGATTCAGTTTGATGAACCAATTCAGCCTGATTATCATTCGATTGAGGTATTCGATTCGAATGGAAAGCGGGTGGACCAGAAGAATGAAAGAATCAATTCGAATGATCCTTCCATCATCGAGGCGGACTTAATTAGCAACCTGCCAAACGATACCTACAGCATCCAATGGAGAGTGGTATCCGGTGATGGCCATCCGGTTGAAGGGGTAATTCCTTTCCAAATCGGTCATGATTCCAAGGGTTCTGCCACCACCCAGGGGTCAAAAGGGTATAAGCCCAAACTGGATTTAATCCTAATTCGCTGGCTGCAATATATGAGCAGCGCCGGATTTGTCGGGATTCTGTTCTTTTACCTATTCGTCCTTCCAAAGGAATTGAGTCAGGACACATGGGTTCGAAATCGTTTTACAAAAGTAATCGTCTATTCGTTCATAGTCCTATGCTTCAGCATTATTATGAGCTTGCCGCTCCAGGCAACGATTGAATCGGGTTTATCGTGGGGAAAGGTTTTCCACGTTAAAGTATTAGGGGATTTGTTGACGAAGAGTGTGTTTGGGAAGACATGGATCACAGCTATTGTGATGCTGCTGATTCTCTGGCCGTCAACCTTTTTAGTATGTTATAAACCATTTCAAAAACAAATATGGGTTTGGATTTCGCTGGCGTTTGGCATCGGGATGTTAAGGACGAAGACCTTTACCAGCCACGCAGCCTCATCCAAAAGCGGTTTGCTTCCGTTGATCATGGACTTTGTTCATCTCCTTGCGGCATCGATTTGGATTGGCAGCTTAATAGCGCTGATTGCCTTGCTTCCATTGCGAAAAAAACAAGCCTATTTTGAAACGATCCGCCGGTTTTCCAAATGGGGCATAGCTATAGTGATCATTTTATCCGCAACCGGTGTTTACGGCAGCTTGTTGTACATTCCAAATTGGCGGTCGCTTTTCGTTACGGATTACGGAAGGGCCTTGTTAGGGAAAGTGCTGCTCCTAGTCATCATGATGCTGTTTGCGGGGGTTAATTTTTTAAAAGGAAAGCGTAATAAAGAAAAAGGAATTGCACGATCGTTATGGGGGGAAATGTCAGCCGGAATCATCGTTCTGATACTGTCTGTGATCCTGACTAATTTGCCGACCGCGATGGCGTCGCCCGGGCCTGTGAAGGAGACGAATAAAGTTAAAGGAAGCAGCATCACGTTTGCGGCGACACCGAATGTCATTGGAAAAAATACCTTCGAGGTATCCTTGAAAGACCGAAACGGACGCCCGATTAAGGCGGTTGAGCAGGTCACGCTGACGTTTACTTCGCTTGAGATGGAGATGGGGGACGACACGGTCCGGTTATCGAAGCTCAAGGATGGCAAATACGGCTCAAAAGGGTTGAATTTCAATATGTCGGGCCGTTGGAACGTTCGTGTTCACGTCCTAACCAAGGATTTAGAAACAATGGATACTGATTTCAAGGTTCTTGTAGGGAGCCAATAGAAGAGGAGATATGAGGATGAAACATATTTTAAAAGCATTTTTACCAACAGTTTTGGGGTTATTCTTATTTGCGAGTGTCGCAAGTGCGCACGTGACCGTTATTCCGAAAACATCCACAACAGGTGCCTGGGAAACGTATACGGTGAAGGTTCCGGTTGAAAAAGAAGTAGCAACAACAAAGGTAACCATTAAGGCACCAGCTGGAATTGAAATTAAGTCATACCAGCCGGTTCCTGGCTGGAAGTATTCGGATGAAAAAGATGAAAAGGGCCTAGTCAAAACGTTTACGTTTGAAGCAACAGGCGAGGGCATTTTACCAGGACAATTCCAGTCGTTTACTTTTGTGGGGAAAAACCCTGATACGGCAGGCAAGGCCGCTTGGGATGCTTTTCAATATTATAAAGATGGCAGTGTTGTAGAATGGACAGGTGACGAAGGATCAGATTCCCCTCATTCGATTACGGATATCGTGGCGGGTGCGGCTGAGGCCGATCATCATGAAGCGAAAACAGAAGAACCTAAAAAAGAAGAGGTTAAAGCAGCAGATGATAAGGAAGATTCAGATTCTAATTCACTTCCATTGATTTTATCTATTGGTGCAGTGGTGTTATCTTTGGGTGCGCTTGTGGTAGCGGCTCGTAAAAAATAAATGATTAAAAAATGACCTATTCAAAAAGCTGAATAGGTCATTTTTTATAGGGAACTTACTCACCTGAATAAGCCGTTCCCCATACGATTTCAAATCCAGTTTCATCTGCAGCAACGTAGACAGAGCCAGTGTCAACATCAAGTGTTTCACTAGCTTGAGCTTGTGCGATTAAATCATTTAGCTCAGTCTCTGTTACCGGTGCTCCAAGAGCAAGAGCAAGTTTTTTAAATAGCTCTTCGTGAGCAGCATCTGCAAATACTATTCCATCCGCCACAACACTCGCGATGTATTCATCACCTTGGAATAAATCATAAACATCATTTTCTGCGTCATACTCAACTGTTACGCCGTAACCCGCAGCAACTTCTTTAATTTTATTTAAAGTTGGATCAACTGCTGCACCGTCAGCACCAATTTGTTTGCCTTCGATTGTTGTATTGACGGCCATAATTCCAGTGTTGTAGAAGTAATAGGTTTTTCCGTTAATGTTATTCCAGCCAAGCGCCATTTTACCGGAAGTAGGATTTAGGTAGTACCACTTGCCGCCTGTTTGCAGCCAGCCTGTTTTCATTGTTCCGTTTGCATTCATATAATACCAGTCAGAACCAGACTTTACCCAGCCCGTCTTCATTACACCTGATGCATCAAAGAAATACCATTGAGTGGAAACTTTAACCCAGCCTGTTTTCATAACTCCGTTTGCATCAAAATAATACCATTTGCCGCTGACTGAAACCCAGCCCGTCTTCATGTAGCCATTTGCATCAAAGAAATACCACTTGTTGTTCAGCGAAAGCCAGCCTTTTTGCAAAGCCCCATTTGCATTGTAGTATGTCCAGAAAGAACCTTTCTTTACCCACTGATTATGGTACTGGACAGCAGTGGTTCCGTAAGTTGCTGCGAAAGATGATACTGGTGAAGAAAGGAGTGTAAGACCTGCAACTAAAGTTACAGCTTTTAATGTTTTTTTCAATGTTGTGCCTCCTAATTATCTGATTCTAGAGAGTATTCTACTATTAAAATATCAATCTAGTAAATTGATATTTTCACCCAATTTTTAATCTAATTTTAATCTTTGGCAAAAAGAAAAGCTGATTGGATCGTCTCCAATCAGCTTTCGCTATTCCCTGCCAATTCTAATTGTGTCCTCAATTCGTTACGAACGCGCTGCTTTTCTTCAGTTGAAACCAATCCATAATAGATGTGATTGATCATTTTTCCTTGTTCTTTTAATTCCATTTGCTGAATCGAAGATCCAACGTGCCTATAGCCTTGTTGGATGGCAACCATTTGATCAAATGTCAGGTTCGTTTTAACGTTATTACCAAGGACGGTAAAAATATCGGAAAACTTGGTTAAGCTTGAAAGACTCGCGCCTTCCTTGACAATTCCTTCAATGATCTGTCGTTGTCTTGATTGACGGCCAAAGTCGCCTCTAGGGTCTTCATGTCGCATTCTTGTAAAGCTTAAGGCTTCTTTGCCGTTTAGGTTTAATTGGCCTTTGGCAAAATGAGTGCCATCTTGGGTAAAATCAAGGTCATTTTGGACCGTAACGCCGCCAACTGCATCGACCATTTCCGTAAAGCCCTCCATATTGACTTGAATGTAAAAGTCAATTGGTATATCAAGAAAGTTTTCAACGGTATCCATCGCCATTGGAACTCCTCCAAAAGCGTAGGCGTGGTTAATCTTGTCTTCTTTCCCTTTTCCGACAATCTCGGTTCGGGTATCACGCGGAATGCTAAGCATTTTCACGGAATTGTTGTTAGGGTTGACGGTTAACACAATCATCGTATCGGAGCGGCCTTTGTCTCCTTTGCGCTCGTCCACACCAAGCATTAAGACTGAAAATGGATCTTTGGCCTTTACTTCGACAGGCTTGTCCCGTTTTTCAGATTGTGTTCGTTCAATCGGCTGATGCATTGTTTCAACCGCGTTATTTAAAGATTTATATACAGTGTATCCGTATGCTGCTCCACCTAGTAACATAATGGCAAGAATGGCACTGGTCACTTTCATCCATTTTTTACTTTTCCTTTTTTGAGATCTCATAAAAAAACCTCCTAAAAACTTACAAAGTTTATTGCAATTGCTATTTAGTTTAGCAAAATTATGACACGAGTGATATGTATAAAATATGGAAATGGTAAATAGCAAAAGGACTTGTGGAATAATCACAACAATTCAAACTATTGTAACTATTCTTTTCCCATGATAATCTTGAGGTTGTATATATTGGATTGAGGTGAGAAGAATTGAACACCAAAGCTTTTATCATGGCATCCATCACTGTCACCATATGGGGCTCGACCTTTGCAGCGATTCGGGTAGGATTGCAAGGGGGCTATTCCTCCGGACACTTGATTCTCAGCCGCTATCTCATTGCATCGGCCCTTTTTGCTATTTATGCCTTATGGCCGGGGACAAAATTCAGGCTGCCAAAAAAAGAGGATCTGCTCCGAATATTAGTTCTTGGCTGGGTCGGCATCAGCATTTATCATATTGGGGTTACGTTCGGTGAACAAACCGTTTCAGCAGCGACGGCAGGTATGTTAGTATCTTCTGCACCCATTTTTACCGCTCTTATTTCGGTATTTATTTTAAAAGAACGCATGGGGTTGTTTGGCTGGATTGGATTAGCTTTAGGCTTTATCGGGATCGGATTGATAACAATGGCAACATCAGGTCCGTCTTTTCAAATATCAAAAGGTTCCTATTTAGTGCTTATGGCTGCTGTGGCAACTTCTGTGTTGTTTGCTTATCAAAAACCACTTTTGAAACGCTATACATCAATGGAATTAACTGCCTATTTCACATGGGCCGGAACACTTCCATTTTTCATATTCTTTCCCGGGCTGTTTGACGATATCAAACATGCGACAATGGAGGCCAATCTATCTGCGCTTTACATTGGGATTTTTCCGACGGCAATCGGATATGTCACATGGGCAATTGCGCTTGGGGCAGGAAAGGCCGGCGCCGTTACGAGCATGTTATATATTGAACCGGTAGTTGCTATACTCGTGGCAGGAATTTGGCTGAATGAATGGCCAACACTGATTTCGATTAACGGCGGCGCAATTGCGATTGCCGGTGTCATTGTTGTTAATTTGCTAGGGTCAAAGCATCAGTCGGCGGCTTCAAAGGAGCCACAGAAGTTCGATGTAACCTAAGAATAAATATTTTAAGGGTTGAAAGTTTATAGACAATTTGGTAAATTAGAATAAATGAAAAAGGCTATGTGTAACTGGCGAAACACGGATCACCGTGAGGGAGCACATAGTGTCGCAGCCGTTCGCCTGGGCAGAGGTAAGGGATATTATCCCTTGCCTCTTTCTGTTTTCTAGGAAACCACCACAAGCGAAAAGGGGAGAATAAGGATGAACACAACCACTTTAGAAAAGGTTCAAACGATTAAAACGCTTAATAATATTGCCGATAGCGGGCTTAAGGTTTTTCAAAAGGGTCAATTTGCTATCGATAATGACTGTGAAAATCCAGATGCCATTTTGGTTCGAAGCTTTAACATGCATACATTGGAAATCGGCGACAAGGTCAAAGCCATTGCCCGTGCAGGAGCTGGTGTCAATAATATTCCGGTTACTCAATGTACGGACCAAGGAATCGTTGTTTTTAATACCCCTGGTGCGAATGCGAACGCGGTAAAAGAAATGGTGCTAACCTCTTTGATGGCTTCATCCCGTAACCTTTTTGCAGGAATTGCCTGGACCAAAACGTTGGAAGGTGAGGGTGCGCAGATTCCAAAGCTTGTCGAAGCAGGAAAGAAGCAATTCGTTGGAAAAGAAATTAAGGGAAAAACGCTTGGGGTCATTGGATTAGGGGCGATCGGCGCGCTTGTAGCGAATGATGCGCTTGATTTAGATATGGATGTGATTGGGTTTGACCCGTTCATCTCTGTTGATACGGCTTGGAACTTGTCCCGCAACGTTCAAAGAGCGATGACGATTGAGCAATTGTTTGCGGAGTCCGATTATATTACGGTTCACGTTCCGTTAACGGCTGATACAAAGGAAATGTTCAATCAAGCCACTTTTAGCCTGATGAAGCCTGGTGTTCATATATTGAATTTCTCACGCGGCGAGCTTGTGAATGAAGCTGATATGGCTGCCGCCCTGGAAAGCGGTGTGGTTGGCAAGTATATCACCGATTTCCCGAATGAAAATGTGCTAAAAATGAAAAATGTCATTCCTATTCCTCATCTTGGTGCATCCACTCAAGAATCAGAGGAAAACTGTGCGATTATGGCGGCGCGTCAGGTGAAGGACTTTTTGGAAACAGGAAACATCAAAAACTCAGTCAACTTTCCAAACGCTTCCCTGCCGTTTACAGGTAAGCGCCGAGTTGCAGCTTTCCATCATAATGTTCCTAATATGGTCGGCCAGATTACCTCTGCCATCTCAAACTACCAATTGAACATCGCAGACATGGTCAACAGAAGCCGAGGGGATTATGCCTATACCATCATCGATATTGATAACAAAGTAAACGGCGATATCATCCCTAGCTTGGAAGAAAAAATTAAGCAGATTGCGGGTATTGTTAACGTCCGGGTTATATAAGTAAGAAAAAGTAATTAAATTTAAAGTAAACTGAAAATAGCCCTGGGCATTTTTCTTCGGTCCTAGAGGAGAAAACTGACTTCATAAAAAAGGAAATGTCCTAAATATCCTCAAATTTTAAAAAGACGCCTTTCATTCAAGCCTATTGAATGCGAAAGGTCGTCTTTTTTTTGTATTTTAATGCCTTTGTTGGACTTCCGTCAATAAAAAAGATATTTTTCGGCCAGGTTGTGGCGTATTTTTTTCTTCCGCGCTTCGTATCCACTTCGCTTGGAGGCCTCT
>NZ_JAQMWQ010000027.1 GCF_030403775.1 Paenibacillus sp. BSR1-1 | reverse complement strand
GTCCTTTTTGCCGCCAAGCTTTGGACACTCATATCTTACCAAGGGGCTTTTTTATATTCAAACCTCATATTTCTTCATTACAGGAATGCTGCCAGTTAGTGCAACAAGAAAAAAGGATCGCCGCAACAACCCTCTCTTAAACTCAAGCACCCGTTAGTGTAAGTACAATGTTTCACAAGTTCCCTTCATGCACTACTACCATACCTTTTTGTAGTTTGTTTGTTTTTCCTAACAAATCTGTCGTTAACATTATTAATAAGAAAAAGGCTGCCATTTGAATTAATACTTCATTTCTTGATTCATTAATTAAGCACCCAAAAACAGAAACCTTTAATAAGTTTCCATTAGGTTTTATTGTTTATTTTTATCATTTGATTGGAATCGTCGATATATATTTTTTAACTACTTCATAAACGTATTCTTGGTTTGCTGCTGCTGTATCCGGGTTGTATTTACCGCCATTTGTTTTATTGTTTGCTAGCACTCGAATACACAAGAATGGTACATCATATGCCTTGGCAATTTGTGCTGCAGCAGCACCTTCCATTTCCTCTACAGATGTTCCATAGTTAGTATGGAACCATTTAATTCGATCAACTTCATTATTCCAAACGTTTGATGAACCTATCGTACCTTCGACAACCTTACCCTTAGTATAGTTATCTTTAACTGCTACGGCGGCTGCGAGTAAATCCTTATCTGCATCGTAGTACCGAATCTTTTGAACTATAGGATCTTCTAACCCATTTCCTTCAGAAGCCAATAAATCCACAGGTTTCCATTTTGTTGGATCAATTCCTTGGTTCTCATCCCTATTTGCTGTATTTAATGAACCTATGTTTGTAACTCGTTTACCCAACACAATGTCAAATACATATAAATTTGAATCATGCCCGCCTGATGTTCCTTGATTGATTATGGCTAGTGGGTTAAATTTTTCAATCGCCACAGCTGTAGCTGCAGCTGTATTTTCCATTCCCTTCCCTGTTTTAGCAACGACTACAGGATATTTGTCTAGAGTGCCTTTGTAAAACACAAAAGTTCCTGATTTTTCTTCTTTAACATTTTTTAATTTTGGTACAAATTTTTCAGCTTCTATTGGCATTGGGGCTTGAATTATGATTGGTCTCTTTGCTCCTTCTACTTCAGTTCCTATTTTGGTAATTGGATTACTAACCGAAATTATTAATAAGATCAATATAACAATAGTTGCTATTAAAGCGGATTTCTTTAGCATTTTGATTGTTATAAATAACCTCTCCTTTTTCTCATATGTAATTGAACTTAATCAACATGAACAGAATACATGGAATACTAAGTAACAAAGCTAATTTATAATTAACAAAATGTAGTCGTAACATAGGTAACATCACTGAATCAAATAATAAAGACCACCAAATATTCCAACCGTTATAGTGATTAAAAGCATGAAAATATTTCATACCCACCTATTCCATTACAATAAATAAAACTATCCAATCAAAAACATATAAGATTCTTTTTATTCGAGTTTCTGGAAATTTAGATAGGTAAACAAAAATTGCAGGAATCATAATAAGCAGTAGATAGATAAAGTATGTTGTTTCATGACTAAGTAAACTACCATCATGTACTTTCTAAAGGTGGAAGCTTAATAAAGCATTTACTTTATATATTAGATTTCCTACTGTTACATACGCCAAGGTAGGATAATACTTTTCGGAATTTTTCAGTCTCCCCATTTCCATGCCGAAAGTAAACAAATGAATGAAACAACAATTTGAAATATTGTCATCACACCTTCATTTTTATCATTTCATTAATATTCCAAATTGTTAATACTTTAAAACAACTCATTCAACTATACTGCATCCGTTTGCACAACAAGAAAAAAGACAGCCGCAGCGATCACTTTCTTTAACTCTTGCAACCGTTAGTGTAAGTACATTCCTTCACAAAGTCCTTTTCAATATCTTTACTATCTCAATCTTTCTTGTAGGAAGAACATTGATTCCAATATGAGAAGCAATAAGAAATAATATTTGACCGCATGGTTAATCCTAACATTAGTTATCGTAGAGTCAGGTGGTTGTTTATGTGGTATTGGTGGCTGTTCCTATCGTCTGCAATCTTTAATATTGTGGCAATTAAAGCAAAGCCAGTATTAAAACCCATTGAATACTATGCAACGATTGTTACTTGCCTATTCATAGCAGAAACCTTCGATAGATGGACAGACAAGATGGAGAATATCTATGGCTTCTTTAAAGAACATATCATGGAGTGGCAAACATTTGTTATTATCCTTGGCATCTATCCCGCCTCAGCCTATCTTATCCTTACATGGTTTCCTTATGGAAAGCCATGGTTGAAAAAGCTACAGTATATCATGGTATGGTCTGTCTTCTCGACAGGCTTTGAAAAATCTTTTCATTTAATCGGCTATGAGTATTTTTCTGGAGAATGGAAGATAACATATTCCGCATTATTCTATCCCCTCATATACAGTATGATGTTCCTGATATTGAAATTTGTACGGTACTTGATAAATAAAGAAAAAGCACCCAGTTAAAATAACATCTTCCGATGTTGGAAATTCCTTTAATAATTTTAGGGAAACCTTCGAAAATAAATCGCCAAATACTCCTCTATATTCAGGAAAAACTTGATCAAGTATAGTGTGGAACTGAAGTTTTGTCTGAACGTAAAGATTCGTTACTGTTTCGTATTGTCTGGATAGTGTTCGCAGGTTTAAGAATCTTTCCCCTCTTTTCTTGTACGGTTCAAATTCTTCTTTGTAATAAAGAATACAAAGGTGATAAGCATCGACTGCATCGGTCTTTACCTTTCTAAGGCTTGTTTTTTTTGCCTGATATGAAATGATTGGATTAACCAGGATATATAAATATTGATATTCCTCTAAGCTTTGAATAATTGGCGTATGATAGTGTCCTGTGGACTCAAGAATAACTGCTGATTTAACCCCAGATTTTCTCTTTAATTCTTTTAGAAACGAAATGAAAGAATCTAAACCTTCCTTTGTATGACTAACACTAAAACTCTTTCCAAACGGTTTATCTTTGTCTAAAAAGGCTTGAGCTTCACTTTCCCCTTTGGCTACATCCAGGCCAACGACTGGATTCATTATTTATCTCTCCCTCAGTTTTAGTCACCAGTTACCCCTATTCCTTCTTGTAGTTCCATAGCTTCGCTTGTTATACGAGATCAAATGTCCCAACCAGCCTCAAACATCATTCCACAAGTAGGGGGCGAACAGTTTAGTTGACGAGATCAATCTCCCACGCACCCGTACGTTCAGGAAGTAATTCCTCCTGCTGTTTTTAGGCAAAATAAAGTTTGTAAAAGGTGAGGTAAACAGAATAGTTCACAAAGGAAAGCCCAATCGCGTTATGACCGATTAATTTCCTTATAGGTCCTACATACGATTCTTCCCAACTAAATTAGACATACTGACTCTCCATTTTTATTGTTGATTACTTATTGTTCCATAAAAAATCCAGTTATTCCTTCTTCAAGTAACCTGCTTCGTTAGTGCAATGAAAAAGGGATCGCCGCAGCCATCCCATTCTTTAACTCTTGCACCCTTTAGATTAAGTGTAAACCTTCACAAACTCTTTGGTGGAGGTAAATCTTATCTGAAGAATCCCCATAATAAGGTAATAACGGTACATTAGCATTACGCTTTTACCTTGCGTGTGCTTTCATCACCGAGCCATACCATCAATATTTTGTAAAAGGCAATCGTGTAATGAAACAAGGAAGCAACTGACCTTTAATTGAAATTTATGAATCGATTTCAATATATTGTAAAAAATAAATAAAAGACAGCGGAGGTTACACATGTTAGATGATAAAAGTCCTTTAAGTGCATCGGAGATTGGAATGCTTTGGCTTACATACATGGAAAAAACAATGATTCTAAGAATTACGGAATACTTCTTGGAAAAAGCAGATGACAAGGAAGCAAGAAACCTTTTAGGTATATGCTGGCAAGAAGTCAGTTTTTATACAGAGTTGATGAAAAATCTTTTCGAACAGCAAGGAATTGCCGTTCCGATTGGATTTACAAAACAAGATGTTAACTTAGACGCTCCAAAATTATACGACAACGGGTTTGACATTATGCTCCTTCGCGTTTTTAAAGAAATGAGCATGGGCTTATACACCATCAGTATGAATATGGCTTACCATGTCGATGTCATGTCAATATTTGAAGGGCTGAATGTGGTTACACTCAAAATTTATAAACTAGCTACTCTTTATTTGCTAAGAAAAGGGATTCTTACCCTTCCTCCAAAAGTAACGATGCCAAAAACAACGGAGTTTATAAAAAGCAAAGAATATTTAGAGGGATTAAACCCATTTAGCCAAAAACGGTCCTTCAACGATATTGAATTGGGCATCTTGCACCACGGAATTGAATCTAATAATGTTGGATTGCAGTTGATGACTGGTTTTGCCCAATGTGCCCTGGACAAAGAAGTAAAACAATATTGTGTAAAAGGGATGGAACTTGCGAAGAAACAAATTCAAACCTTTGAGGAAATGCTTATAAAGGCAAATGTTCATTTCTCTGCTACTTCTGGAAGTACAGTCACTACATCCACAGTCTCGCCGTTTTCTGACAAACTGATGATGCACTGTATCGCCTTCCTCAACGGATTCGCCATTGTAGGAATGAGTTTTGGGACATTTTTCAGCTTAAGAAGAGATTTAATAATGCAATCAACATTAATTGCCAAGGATGTCTTTTTCTACGGTGAAGAAGGAATTAACATTATGATAAAAAAAGGGTGGTTTGAAGAGCCTCCACAAATGGAGGACCGTACTCAAATCATTACAAACAATCAATAAATATAATTTTTATGCACAGAAAAATGGTGGTGTTATTTTTAACACTAAATCTCAATGTGGGGGGATAGCTTTGAAAAAACTTATTCGCTTATTTTCCGTTTTAATTTCTTTATTGATTAAATCAGCATTTTTAATGGATAACCTCAAACATAGATTAAATTCTCTGTTAAGAATGCCGACTTTAGAATGAGGATAAGTATTTCGTATCTTCTATTTCCACATTGGTTAAAAAAGGTGAGCACAGATTTTAGTTGGCTTATGGACAAGTGTTAGACGTTTCTTCCACTATCCTGCTCCGTTAGCTCAATAACAAAAAAGGATCGCCGCAACAACCCCATTCTTCAACTCTTGCACCCGTTAGTGAAAGTATATTCCTCCACAAAATGCTGTTCTCTATTAGTTTACTATCTAAATCCTTCCACTTTAGATGATTTATTTCTTTAAAGCTTTTTTACTCCTCTCAACAACTCAAAACAAATATGACCATCCCGAATATTTTAGGAAACGGTCCTTGTTCCTTTATATCTTAACGGTTGAGTATATATACTCCATTTTTCTTTGTATATATCTAGCTGCTAACAAACGATTAAAAAGGTCTATTTCATCAAGAAGTTTAATTAATTCTTGGGTCTCCTTCATAAATTCGCCTCCGTAGAGTTGTTCTTGCAACCATTTCTTAAAATATATGCGGTCTTCTTCCTGGTGTCTAACGTAATAAATTACAATATCATCCCTATCAAGATTGGTTCCTACTTTAAATCAACCAATAGACCTTTGTTCATTTAAAGACCCATCAATATACATTGTTCCAAATACTATATCATCTCTCTCCCATCTCCATTCGCAGCTATAAGGAATATCTGGAAGACCATTTAAATCTAAATATGCAGTCCCATTCTTTTCATTTTCCGCCTGATGAGGTGAAATAATCCTTTGTTTATGAATCGATAGATTGGTTATATCACGTTGGTATCATTTTAGTTTTTTCTCCTTCAAGTAAACATAAATTTAAAAATTTAAACTTATAGTAAGGCACCATAAATCCTTTGTAAAGAATAGTTCATATTTTTTCCTTTTCATTCACCGAAATATCAAAAATTGGAACGTGTATTTTTATTACCAGTAAATCCACTTTTCCCCTTTAAAATTCAGGATATATTCAACTTGTTATAGTAAATATCTTCTTTTACTAAACTGCTTCTTTAGTTCAACAAGTTTAAACCCGTATTGTCAAATGTCTTTGTAATTAAATGACAAATTTATGATTCTGGAGAAAAAACTCTTTTCAATATCAATTTTAATTGGTACTATTCCAATTAATAAGGTAGGAATAGTGGGTGTTTTTGAAAATGTCTTTATATGAAATATTACCAAGTGATTTTTTGATTCAATTTTATAATGAAGTGCAGAAAAAGATTTCGAAAGGATTAGTTTCTAAAAATATGTACTATGAATTAGGACTAATAATTGCAGCTGCGTCAAGAAGAGGGATTCTATTGGAGAAGCCAAAAGATTTTGAACAACACATTGTCCACGATTTATTAAATGAATTAAGTAAATAGAATTCAGTCGTGACTTAATAAATAGTTAATCGTTAAAGGTCATTCCATTAAACAAACAAAAAAGCTATTGATAAAAAACGGCGGTTATTTTACTATGTCATCATCCCGTATGATAAAGGATAATTTGAACTCCGGAGGGGATAATCCATAGTAAAAAGATAAAGGTGACAAATAATGAACAGCAAAAACCCGTTAAGCGCATCCGAACTGCACCTGTTTTCATTAGGATGGATTTTTATCGGCTACTATTTGTTTAGATAATCTTTTATCTATAACTCCAACAAGGAAAATAAGAAATAATGCTAAACAAATATAGTAAATTTGGTCCCACCATATGAGACTATGAAGAATTCCAATCTTTTCAAGAACTTGATTCACAGTATAAATAAATATACCTGTTAAAATATATTTGATCCACTTCGGTTTCCAATTGATTTTAATCATTAGACAATAAAAAAGACTTGCGCATAAATAGTAAATTGCTGAGAATGCAATGGAATCTTTCCCTACATTCTCAAACCATCTAGGGCGATAAAATCTATTCAAGAAAAATAGCATCGGAAGAATATGGGCACTGGCAGATATGGAACCCGTGATTAAATAGAGCATCAAATTGTGTTTGAATCCCCTTGAAGGGTGTAAAATCCATTTATAGAAAACCTTAGCTAAAGAAAAATATAAAGGGAGACCTAATCCTGTATATGCTAATTTCCACCAGTGCTGTGTATAGATATGAAGCTTTAAAAATAACCATTCAATCCCTACAAAGAAGCCAGAAAAAAAGATAATCCAAAGCCAATTTAAGTGGAAAGTTGCTATCAAGGTTGCTGTGACCGGTAAAGATAATGCGTTTGAGAAAAACGCTCCCAATTCACTGTCATAAAATGAATTACGCTTGATAATATTGGGGTTATAATCATAGCTTCCTAAGAAATTAAATATAGTGGTCTCGATGATATAACCAAATCCAACCATTGTTAAATAAAGAAACAGGGTTCGAGTGTTTCTTTTTTTTAATAAAATAAAACAAAACAGTATCGTACTTGAAATGAGTAATGCAAAAAAACAATAACTATTATGCACACGGTTCACTCCGATACTAAAAGAATTCCTAAAGTTTGTCCTCTTAATTTTTTTATTATTAGAGATTCTCTAATTTCTATACTTCATATTGATTCATTACGGTGAAACGTATCATAAATACGGTACATTAAAAATCATTTTTGTTGGCGGTACCTCGTAAAAAGGTGGCTTCCCCATCCCCATCTTAAGAGACGAAGTCAGTGTTACCGTAGGCAAAAATAAAGGATTAAACGAAGATATCATTATTCGATTTGTTTCCGCTGCATACTTTGAACTGGTGGAATGGTGACTTAAAGAAGGAATACCTTATCCGCCACGCGATATGGCAGAGCAAGTCGGAGAATTAGTAAAGAGAATATTATAATTACTAAAAAATATTAAAGCGCGGAAGTTCAACAGCCAGGTATGAACATGGCTGTTTTGTTCGCAGCAATAAATAATAAACTTTGTTCAAATCATTCAATATAATGGGTACTTAATTGATTTAGTATTTAAACAATTTTAGAAATGCCTTTAATTTAGTTTGGTGACACCAGACAAAAATAAAAAAAACGATTTTACTAACAAAGAGAGAATACTTTTTTCTTAATATTGTGAAGAAATGCACTTAAACTAACCTGCCATATAGTTTAAGTACAATACTTCACAAACTCCATGCTGCTGTTAACATGAAAAATCAACCATGCTTGAGATTTTTATTTCATTAAATGGCCCTTAACATAAAGAAGGAGCACAATTCATGCTGCAGAATTGGCTCGATTGTGGAATAGTCTAATTTGCGTTTTAAAAAAACTTAAGTGGAAATGAAATCTTTATTGTCATTCAACAGGTCATTGGCTTTGAAAGCACAGGTGAGATGATTACCCTTCAAATCCCTATTATTAGGCCGCTTGCAGTATTAGTTTTATGAATAGGGACTAATTCTGCTTCCACATCAAATTCCTTTTTTCTATTTTCTGACATGCTCAAGATCGCTGATTCACTAAGGGACGATTCTCTATTTCATCTGATATCTGCATGGAAAACGCCCCTATGAATAGCACTAACGCTTTGAAATTCCAAAGCGTTAGTGAAAAAGTGATCTTATTCTCGACTGAAATCAGCCTCTTGTAATGGAACCATCTTTGATTTCTTTACAATTTTATAGCTAAAATATCCAAGTAAGAATAAAGGTAATCCAATATAAGAAACCAGAATTCCATACCAGTCAATCTTATCCCCGATAAATGCCCCGTAATTTGTTCCGAGCATTGCCACTAAACATAATATTGTCGCAAGTATTGGTCCTAACGGGAACCATTTCGCAAAATAAGGAAGATCTTTAAAGTCTCTGCCTTGCGCAATATAAGCTTTTCGGAATCGATAATGAGTAACTGAAATACTTAACCAAGAGAGATAACCTGCTAGACCGGCAGCATTTAATAACCATGAATAAACGGCTCCGTCACCGAAAAAAGAAGTTAGGAAGCAAAGCATTCCTATAAAAGTAGTTGCATACAATGCGTTTACAGGGACGCCGCCTTTATTTACTTTTTTCAAAAATGCTGGTGCTTTACCTTCTTCTGCCAATACCCAAAGCACCCGTGAACCAACATATAAACAGGAGTTTCCTGCAGATAAAACGGATGTAAGGATGACAGCATTCATCGCAGCTGCGGCAAATGCCAGCCCAGCATGTTTAAAAACGAGAGTAAATGGGCTTACCCCAATATTTTCAAGATCGGAACTTAATAAATTGGGATCATTATAGCTAATTAAACATCCGATGACAAAAATGGCTAAAACATAGAATAAAAGAATTCGCCAGAAGATTTGCTTAATCGCTTTAGGGATATTTTTTTCAGGATTTTCACTTTCACCTGCAGCTACTCCAACCATTTCAGTTCCTTGAAAGGCAAATCCTACTACCATAAAGACACTAAATATGGATAAAAGACCTCCCTTAAATGGCGCCTCACCTTTTGTAAGATTTCCAAATCCACCAGTATGTCCATTCATAATTCCAAAGATCATCAATAATCCAACAACAATAAAAATCAAAATGGTTACAACCTTAATAATGGAAAACCAAAATTCGGATTCACCATAACCTTTTACAGATAAAACATTTAGGCCAAAAATAAGGACGAGAAAAATTGCACTCCAGATAATGCCTGGAACATTAGGCAGCCAATATTTCATAATCAATGAAGAAGCCGATAATTCAAGAGCAAGAATAATAGCATTGTTGTACCAATAATTCCATCCAACCGCAAACCCTAAGGCAGGGTCAACAAATCTTGCTGTATAGGTACTAAAAGAACCCGAAATTGGGATAAATGCAGCCATCTCCGCTAAGCTTGTCATGAGGAAATAAACCATGATTCCCGCAATTAGATAAGCCGCAATCGCCCCACCTGGACCGGCATCATGAATAGTAGTACCACTTGCTAAAAAAAGACCTGTTCCAATCGTTCCACCAATGGCAATCATGGATAGGTGCCTTGTTTTTAATTTTCTCTCTAGGTGTTCGTGTTGATCTCCTAGATTTGTTTGCTGAGTTTGTTTTTTTTGTACCGCTTGCATAAAACACCTCTTTTTTAGTTTCTTATAATTAATTCTTATACAATCTTAAAAATACCATAAGACCGTACAAAAAAGCGCTTTCATAGATTAATATATTTAAAAATAGAATTAGGCACCCTGTTACTTAACAATGATACTTGCTCTAATGACCGTAACCGTTTTTCCCATTTTACGACGAAACTTAATACTCATTTCCTCAGATAAAATATCCCTCATAAAAATCAATGTATCGCCTTTTTCGAAAAATATTGAGGATTCTTCACCTATTTCAACTCCTGCCATTCCATCAACACAATAAAAAACCTCTGCGGTTCCTGTCACATCCAACATTAAATCTTGAATATCCTTATTAACCTGAATGCAGGTAAGCCCTCCATCCCATCCCTCAGATAACATTAAATTAAAATCCCTAACAATCCCTTTGCTTCGTGTTGTCCATCCACCATCAAAACGATCTTGCTCAAATGGCTTCAAAAACACCGAATGTTTTCCTTCATGCTCAAGATCCATTTCACCTTCAAGTGTCATTATTACTCTTTGAATACCTGGCAGATGTGTAAATAGGGATTCTTCTACTTCGATTTCAGCAGTACTAATGCGCCATTGGAAATTCCGTTTACTATAATCCGCATCCTCAGGATAAATGGCCAGTTGCGTTGTTTTTCCACCGGACCATAAATTTGTAGTTTGTTCATTTTTTTTTATAAATTTTATTGAATAAGTCATATTCCCACTCCACATATCTATCAAAAAATTTTACTCTTTGCTCATCCAAAAGAGATCCCGGCGATATTCTTCTATACTTTTGCTCAGACATCACACCTTTAACAAGGGGAGTTGTTGAGCTCCCCTGTAAGGTAAAGAGCTGAGAAGCATTTCTGATAAAAAGTACTTAACTCATTCGAATCAATCCGCTTCGGTCTGGTCTTAGTTGTGCTTTAACATTGGCATTTTGATGTCTTTTTCTCTCGCTGTTTTAATCGCTAGTTCATAACCAGCGTCAGCATGGCGGACAACACCCATACCAGGGTCAGTCGTTAATACGCGCTCTAATCGTGCTTCTGCTTCTTTCGTGCCATCGGCAACGATAACCATACCAGAGTGCTGTGAATATCCTATACCTACGCCGCCGCCATGGTGTAAAGAAATCCAGCTTGCGCCTCCAACTGCGTTAATCATCGCATTTAGGATTGGCCAGTCAGATACTGCATCACTGCCGTCTTTCATGCTTTCTGTTTCACGGTTTGGAGAAGCAACAGAACCAGCATCCAAGTGATCACGACCGATAACGATTGGCGCGGAAACTTCACCTGAAGCAACCATGTCGTTAATAATTTTACCAAAACGGGCTCTTTCACCGTATCCAAGCCAGCAAATACGTGCTGGAAGACCTTGAAACGCAATTCTTTCTTGTGCCATACGCACCCATTTGCAAAGATGCTCATCATCTTTATATACACGAAGTAATGCTTCGTCAATTTTACGGATATCTTCTGGATCACCAGATAATGCTGCCCATCGGAAAGGTCCTTTTCCCTCACAGAACAGTGGTCGGATGTAGGCTGGAACGAATCCAGGGAAATCAAATGCATTTGCTACGCCTTCGTCTTTTGCTACCTGACGGATATTGTTACCGTAGTCAAATGTAACAGCGCCTTTTTGCTGCATTGTAAGCATTGCTTTTACGTGTGTTGCCATGCTTTGTTTAGAAAGCTTTACATATAGTGTAGGATCTTCTTCTCTTAATCTAGCTGCTTCTTCTAATGAATAACCAACAGGAACATATCCATTAAGCGGATCGTGAGCTGAAGTTTGGTCTGTTAGTACATCTGGGTTGAAGCCTTTTTCAATCATTAATGGTAAGATTTCTGCTGCATTGCCAAGAAGTCCGATGGAGAGTGCTTTTCCTTCTTTTTTCGCTTCAAACGCTATTTTAAGCGCCTCATCAAGGTCTTTTGTTTTTACATCCAAGTATCTTGTTTCGATACGGCGGTCAATTCTCCATTCATCTACATCGATCGCGATACAAACTCCATCATTCATGGTTACTGCAAGTGGCTGAGCGCCGCCCATTCCGCCAAGACCTGCTGTTAATGTAATGGTATGTTTTAATGAACCGCCAAACTCTTGACGTGCAAGTTCTGCAAATGTTTCATACGTACCTTGGACAATACCTTGGCTTCCAATATAGATCCAGCTACCTGCTGTCATTTGACCGTACATCATCAAGCCTTTTTTATCTAGCTCATGGAAATGCTCCCAGTTCGCCCATGCAGGTACAAGGTTTGAGTTCGCAAGCAATACGCGTGGTGCATCTTTGTGTGATTTCCATACAACTACTGGCTTACCTGATTGAACTAAAAGTGTTTCATCATCTTCTAGTTCTAAAAGCGTTTTCACAATGGCATCAAAAGATTCCCAGTTACGAGCTGCTTTCCCAATCCCACCGTAGACAACAAGATCTTCTGGTCTTTCTGCTACTTCTAGATCTAGGTTGTTATAAAGCATGCGAAGAGCAGCTTCTTGAATCCAGCCTTTTGCATGTAGTTCCGTACCGATATAATTTTTAATGATTCTTTTTTCAGATGTTTTCGTTTCCATAACTTCCACTCCTATTGTAACTATGGCTTCATTATAAAAATAAAATCTTTTGAAAAATACGAACGAAAAATTCGAAAACTTATAAATTCTTTAAAAATTGCGGTTGTTTATATATAAGTTTTTATCTAAAATAGCAATATTTATAGATTTGTTCATTATTTTTATCATCTCGTAAATAAAGGTCGATTCATTGTAAAGTTCTTAAACAGGGACTAATTCCCTACTTTGATCAGTAAAGTAAACAATCTCAGAAAGAATCCTGCAGCCTTCCATGTTATTGAAAGCACCTCTTGCATCTTCTTCTGAGTCAAATTCATACATAGTAATATTTGAATTTGAATAAGAAGTGATGACCCACATAAAATCTCCTCCAATTAAGATTCTTATATATTGCTAGATAATTTTTATATTTTATCAACCGGGTATTCGGTTATTAAACAATATTTAAACCCAGCCACGAAAATGGGATGCTTCTGCCATTTTTCTTATTCCAACCATATAGGCAGCCAAGCGCATATCTACTTGGTATTGTTGAGCCGTGGAGAAAACCCTTTCAAAGGAATCGACAATTTTAGTACGTAACCTTTGGGCTACTTCTTCTTCTGACCAATAAAAACCTTGGTTGTTTTGTACCCATTCAAAATAGGAAACAGTTACACCGCCAGAGCTTGCAAGTACGTCCGGAACAAGTAATACGTTACGATTTGTTAATATGTGTGTGGCTTCAAGGGTTGTTGGTCCATTCGCGGCTTCCACAATAATATCAGCCTTAATCTTATTTGCATTCTCGCCTGTAATTTGATTAGAAATCGCGGCAGGAACAAGAATTTCACATTCTTTTTCAAGTAACTCCTGATTCGTAATAACGTTTGTAAATAAATTTGTTACGGTACCAAAACTATCGCGCCGATCAAGTAGATAATCTATATCAAGCCCTGCCGGATCATAAAGCGCACCATATGCATCTGAAATGCCAATCACTTTTGCTCCTGCATCTTTCATAAATTTTGCAAGATAACTTCCTGCATTCCCAAACCCTTGGATAATAATGCGTGAACCCTTTATTGGAATCCCTCTTCGTTTTGCTGCCTCTTCGATGCAAATCGTCACTCCGGCAGCCGTTGCTGATTCACGTCCTTGAGAACCTCCAAGTACAATCGGTTTTCCTGTAATAAATCCTGGAGAATCAAATTCTTGAATACGGCTATACTCATCCATCATCCATGCCATAATTTGCGGGTTTGTATAGACATCTGGTGCAGGAATATCTTTCGTTGGCCCGACAATTTGGCTAATAGCACGCACATATCCTCGACTTAAACGTTCTAATTCAAGAAATGACATGCTGCGAGGGTCACATATAATTCCCCCTTTTCCACCGCCGTATGGAAGATCAACAATTCCGCATTTTAAACTCATCCACATGGATAACGCTTTTACTTCCTCTTCACTTACCTCCGGATGAAAACGTATACCCCCTTTTGTAGGACCAACAGCGTCGTTATGTTGAGAACGGTATCCAATAAAAATTTTAGTGGAACCATCATCCATTCGGACTGGGATACGTACCGTTAGGATTCTAAGCGGCTCTTTTAATAACTCATACATTTCCTCACTATAGCCTAATTTTCTTACAGCCATTTTTATAATAGATTGAGTGGAACTCAATAAATCCAATGTCTCATTTTGCGAGCCATCTTGTTTTTGAACTCGTTCGCCATTTACATCAACTGCCACTTTCATTTGATGCACCTCTTATATAAGTTGTTTGAATGGAATGTACCAATGTATTATTTAATGCAATCTTTAATGAATTTCTTTAATATCGGATAAACGAATGGAGAGATTTTTTTGCTGTCTGTCTTTTAATAAAAGTGCTTGTTTCTGTATATCAATTAGACATACACGGCCATTGCATGTTAGTAATGAACTATTTTCATAGTAAGTAATTGTAATATATTCTTTTTTTGTCAACTCTTTTAAAAACATCTGTTATCCCTTTCTCAGAAGCTTAGAATTTCCGAAATAAAAATAATTTGATCCTTTAGATCGTATAAGGTCTGTAATATTCAGTAAGAAAATAGTCACCGGAGCAAACAATGCTCCGGAATGACGTTAAAGATTTGAACAAGAGGCGAGCATAGTAACCACTATAACTATTCCTCCCATTTTCGAAATAGGGATGATTTTGAAAGATGTAGGTCTAAAAACAATTCCATCACCGTGATTACTGTTTGGAAATTTCTTCATTTCTAACTTGTAAGTTTTGTTCTACAAATGATTTCCAGTCGATTTGATTTAACCAGCTTGCTGCTGCCTCAATATCCTTTGAGAACACACGATCTTGCGTAATACTTGGGATAAGCTTTCTCGCTTCCGTATAAAAAGCATTTGTAAATGAAGCCATTCTTTCTATTCCACGATATTCCACTGCCTGCAAGGCGCAAATAAGCTCAATTGCCAATACACGGCGGACGTTTTGAATGATTTGATGAGCATGGCGGGATCCAATTGTCCCCATGCTTACATGATCTTCCTGGTTTGCTGAAGATGGGATGGAATCCACACTCGCCGGGTGCGCCAATGTTTTGTTTTCTGATACAAGCGAAGCTGCCACATATTGCATAATCATCGCTCCCGACTGCAAACCCGGCTCTGGGCTTAAAAACGGCGGTAAATCATTTAGCTGCGGATTGACGAGACGCTCAATTCGGCGCTCTGAAATATTCGCGAACTCCGCCATGGCGATTTTAAGGAAGTCCATTGCAAAGGCGATCGGCTGGCCGTGAAAGTTCCCTCCCGAAATAACCTTTTCACCATCATTGAAAATAAGCGGATTATCGGTTGCTGCGTTCATTTCAATTTCAAGTTTCTCTTTTACATAATCAAGGGCCTGCCATGATGCGCCGTGTACTTGTGGGATGCAGCGAAGAGAGTATGCATCCTGTACCCGAAGTTCTCCTTGGGTAGTGACAAGCTGGCTGTCACTAATCATTCTCCGAATACGTTCCGCGACTTCAGACTGTTGACGATACCCACGTGAAAGATGAACATCAGCATCAAAAGCATCCTTAATTCCGCGTGATCCTTCTAATGTCAATGATGCGATCGCTTCCGTTTGAAGTGCAAGCTGCTCGGCTTCGATGTAATTGACTAGACCCATTGCTGTCATAGCTTGGGTACCGTTAATTAACGCTAAGCCTTCCTTCGCTTGCAGTGTCAGTGGAACGATGCCTTCTTTCGACAAAGCTGTGACGGCCTTCATTTGTTCCCCTTTATAAAACACTTCACCCTCACCCATTAACACAAGAGCCAAATGGGACAGTGGTGCTAAATCCCCGCTCGCTCCAAGTGAGCCTTGCTGCGGAATGACCGGATGTATATGTGCATTCAAAAGCTCAAGCAAGCGTTCAATGACAACGGGACGCACTCCAGAAAAACCTTTTAATAATGCGTTAGCACGCAGCAGAAGCATGGCTCGTGAAACTACTTCAGGGAACGGTTCTCCTACCCCGCATGCATGAGAGTGAATCAAATTCCACTGCAGCTGCTCGACATCTTCAGCATCAATCAATACATCACTAAACTTTCCAAACCCCGTTGTAATACCGTAGATGACTTTCTTCTGCTTTACGATCATTTCAACAGCTTCCCTGCTTTTTTCCACCTTGCTCCAGCTTTCCGCTGAAGCTTTAACAAACGCATTATTATATAAAACCTCTTTTGCTTCTTCAATCTTTAAAGTCTGACCTGTTAATACAACCATTTCTTACACCCCTTATCATTTTTTAAAAACCAAAAAGGGGGCCGTATTGACAGACGTATCCCGTCGTCAATACAGCCCCCTGTTTAACTAATAACTATAGGCTTATTATTATTTAAATGTGGTTAATACCTAATCCGATCGCTTCATGCTCAAACCCGCGAACCGGTGCTCCAATTGTTCCATACACTGCAACGGCAATCCATTCGCCCTCTGCCTTGTTCTCAAACGGATGGCCTCGAAGAATCGCAAACCGAAGACCTGCTGTTCTAAGCATTCCGCCAAGCTCAACTTGACCACGTGTTACACCATGCATCGCTTCAATAATCGCATGATACAATGCATGCATTTCACGATAAAGTTCAGCGTTGACTATTTCTTGCCTTTTCGCCGATGTTTCAATGGCTGCTACGATTTTCTGCAGCTCCATTGATCCAACCTTTCCTTTTCCATAGCGCCAATTCATTTGCGTAAGCTTACTTTCTAATAAAGCTTCTTCCTCTTCTTTTGCAAACGCGTACATGATTGCCTGCTGACCAATTTTTCTGTCGAATCCCTTCGTCATGCAGCTACCTCTTTTGCATTTTAATTTTCTAAATTGACTAATAACTGATTTTCATTGTAAACGCATTCCTATCGTTAGGTCAATAAATATTTTTCTTATAAGCTTTTTGAATCGGAACTTGTATTTCAAACATGACTTCATTTGGAATATCAGTTACCGTAATATCCACATGCATGATTTGAAGTGCATCACCCGTGATCCGGTATCCATTTTCGTCCAAGTATGCAAATATTTTATTCAAACTTTTACTTCGATTCCTTAACAATTCCCCATTATAACGAATACATGCAAATAACCCTTCAGGAATAATTTTCAAGTACTCTTCTGGAATTTGTTCATTATTTTTTGCGACGACAAAAATAACAGAGGGATCCTCAAAACGTCGGTCATTAATGTCTGCTTCCTTGATAATGATGCCCAAACGATTACTGGCAAGAATCGGAGCTTTCTCTGTAAGCATGGTCTCTAATCTTATAATACTGTAACAAAGTTCCAAATTCGTATTGATATGTTCATTTAACGTAAATAACTTTCGGCTTTTTATTTCACGAAGGGTAATCTCATGAAATGCCTCCTCGCTTAAAATACTGTCTAAATACATTATTTTTTCTTGAATATTTTCCTCAAGCTCAGATAATTCTTTTAGTTTACTAACAAGTTCGACATGTTTAGCTTTCAGAATATCCCTCGATTTCTTAAAATTTCGCTGATTGAAATACTGTTTAATTTCCTCCGTACTCATCCCGATTTGACGAAGCTCTTTGATCGTCCCAAGTATCTCGTACTGAAAAATTGAATAATAACGGTAACCTGTTTGAGAATCAACATATGTCGGTTTAAATAAATCAATCCGATCGTAATGACGTAATGTCTCTGTCGTCACCCCTCGTAACTTGGCCATTTCACTGATCGTTAACCTTTCTTTCATACAAACACCACCCTTTAAAGAAACAAAAATGATATAAAAAATGCCATTACAAAACCTATTGACCTTTGTGTAACACAAAGCTTTACCATAATGATACATTAAGTTCAGATTTATCTGAATAGTAAATTTAAAGGAGGTGAAATTTGGTAGATTTGTTTTCCTATTAGAAAACGATCCCTATCGAAAAGATATGATATTTATTCAACCAAGGAAAGAAGAGAAGAAACAAGATTTCGGGCAAACGCCCAAACAGAATTAAGAGAGTATAGCGGAGGAGGTAGGAATTTGACTGAAAAAGCAACTCTTAGAAGATCCCTTACATTGTTACAAGTTGTTTTTTTAGGTTTAGCCTGGAATAACCCAATGGTATTTTTTAATACTTATGGAATTGCAGCTGAAACTTCAAAGGGCGTACTTACGGGTGCGTATGTTATTGCGTTTATGGCCATTCTTTTTACCGCAGTCAGCTATGGAAAGATGGCAAAGGCTCATCCAATTGCGGGATCGGCGTACACCTATACTCAAAGGTCGATGAATTCTGAAACCGGTTTCATGGTTGGATGGACCATTTTGTTAGATTATCTGTTAACGCCGATGATTACCTGCCTTATGTCCGCTGTTTTTTTAAGCGCAGAATTTCCAAACATTCCGTTTTCTTTTTGGATTATCATCCTAAATATCGGTATAACCATCATTAGTTTAATCGGTATCAACTTCTCCGCAAATACAAGCAAAATTTTTGTTATCGCTCAAGTCCTTTTTATTGTCGTTTTTGCCATCTTAACCATCAAAAGCGTTTTGGGGGGCATGGGTACAGGTACACTTGTATCCCTTCATCCCTTCGTTAACTCAAATGTTTCAGTCTCTGTCATCTTCGCCGGGGCATCACTTCTCTGCTTTAGTTTTCTAGGTTTCGATTCCGTCACAACATTGTCGGAAGAAGCCATTAATCCGGAGAAAACGATTCCAAAAGCCATCTTTTTGATGATGCTTATCATGGGTATTATTTATATCGGTTCATCCTATTTGGCACAGATTGTCTTTCCAGGATTTCATTTCAAAAACACTGATTCTGCGGCACTCGAACTTGTCAAAATGATCGGTGGAAACTTATTTAGCTCTTTATTCATTACTGTCATGATTATCGGAAACTTTACTTCAGGTGTTTCGTCCGTAACGAGTGTTTCTCGCGTGTTGTATGTAATGGGCAGAGATTCGGTTTTACCGAAAAAAATATTCGGCTATATTCATCCACGATTTAGAACGCCATCCACTAGTATTCTAGTTGTTAGTTTCATTTCCTTATTTGGAATTGTGCTAAGCCTGGATACAGCGATTACGTTTATTAATTTCGGAGCACTGATTGCGTTCACCTTTGTAAATCTTTCCGTCATCGCACACTATTATGTGAGGAATCGTAAGCGGTCTTTCGCCGATACCATTCATTATCTTATTTTTCCGCTTATTGGTGCAGGATTCATCATGTGGCTATGGTCCTATTTGAATATTCATGCGCTCATTTTAGGAATCAGTTGGATGGCAATCGGATTTGTCTATCTGCTTTTCTTGACAAAATTCTTCCGTCAACGCCTTCGAAAGTTACATTTTGATGATGTGAATGATGATTACCTGTTAGTGGAAAGCCAGGATAAAAGTATTTCTGCCGATTTATAAATTTGGGTTTAATCGTTCATGAGACATTTAGTATTACAAATATTTAAAGGAACTTTTCCTATATAGGATGGTGTTACCTAGAATGTATGCATTGGAGTTTCATAATCTATCCTATGTTTTTCCAAATGGCGAACTAGGCCTTTCGGATATTTCCGGAGCAGTGCCATTTAATAGTAAAGCAGTGGTTCTTGGCAGCAGCGGCTCAGGAAAAACAACACTCGCTAATCAATTAAGTGGTGGATTACTACTTAAGAGCGGATCCATTCGATTATTTGGGGAAGAAACTCTATCAAAGCCAAAAAAATTTATTCGACGACGTATCGGATTTGTAGAACAAGATTTACGCTCATCCCTTTTTGTTCGAACCGTCTGGGAGTATGTAACTGCTGGAATCGTCAATAAATCACTGCCTAAAGCAGAGAAAATTAAAATGGCAGAGACGGCTCTAGGAATGGTTGGCATGCTTGAGTCGAAGTATCAAACCATAAGTTATTTAAACAAGAGTCAAAAAAAAAGAATAGGTATTGCTAGAGCACTTGTTACTCAAGCTGATGTTTTGGTTTTAGATGAACCGATTAGCGGCTTGGACCCTGAAGGTTATAAGAGCATTTATGCTCTTTTAGAAGGTTTACACATTATCGGAAAAACAGTTATCGTTCTGACTCACGATGTCGATTTTGCAGCTAACTGGGCGGATCATCTGTTCCTGCTAAGCGAAGGCCGTCTGTTAGCGGAAGGGTCACCTTCTTTGGTACTTGATGAAAAACTAATGGAAAAAGCGCGCTTGCGATTGCCGTTGCTGTCACTTCCCTTTATAAACCTTCCTAGACACAAATTTCGTACAATACCTCGAACAGTCGATGAAGCTATAACCATACTTAGAGAATTTGTCCAAAATGAACATTTTACAGGGAGGTTTTAAAGTGGATAATGCAATCTTTGGCCTTATATTACTTTCCGTTTTCTTAGGATTACGGCATGGGATTGATTGGGACCACATCGCTGCCATCACAGATTTGACAGGTGGTGAGAAAGAACAGAAAAAAGGATTTATTTTGGCCTTTTGGTACGCAATGGGTCATGAAGTCGTCATTATTGTGCTTGGAGGAATGGCGGTACTGTTCGGAAGCACACTCCCTTCTTGGGTTGATAACGTGATGGAACCGATTGTTGGAGTAACACTTATTATTTTGGCCTCTTTTTTATTGCTTTCTCTTTATAAAAACAGCCAAGAAATCATCATGGTTAGTAGATGGAGAATCCTATTTACAGGTTTTTATAATTTGTTTGCCTTACTTACTGGTCGTTATTTCGGGAAATACCGAGGTTTTGATTCCAGCATCAATATCAATGTTTCCCGTACCGGTTCTTTCGTCATTGGAATCGCTCACGGTATTGGCGCTGAAACTCCTACCCAATTGATGCTGTTTACCGCTGCTTCGAGCGTTGGTCATTTGGATCATGGGATCATCGTGGTCCTTGCGTTTGTCGTCGGCTTGTTGATTTCTCATACCCTGTTGGCCCTGGCTTGTTTTTTCGGGTTTACACGTATTCTCAAGAATAAAATAGCCTTTCGAAGCTTCGCATTTGCTACAGCGATATACAGTTTAGGCATGGGAATCCTCTATGTCTTTGGTGAATCTTCATTTCTTCCGGCAATTTTTTAACCGGATGTAAATCATTTAATACTTTCCTAGGAGGAATATAAAATGGGATTTTTTGATAATCATGGACTTAAATACAAACCGAGCACAGGTTTGGACGCTGAAACCAAAAACGATCTTTTAGGTGTTATTGCCGCCCAGAAAGAAAAGGAAGTTCCAAGAGTGAAAGCAGAGGAAGAAATCAAGCGTGGACTGGAATTTGGATTGGAAGCTGCTGAATCCATTGGAGATAGAACGATTTCCTGTTTTTCTAGAGGATCTTTACCACCCTATTCCGGCATTAATACTTTTCTCAAAGTCCCTTATTTAGAAGATGTTCGTGAAGTTGGAAAATATGATGTAGCCTTTATGGGAGTTCCTTTTGATATTGGAACCACTTACCGCTCTGGAACCAGATTTGGCCCGCAGGCGATTCGTCGCATTTCTAGTTTATTTACTTCCTTCTCTTTTGAATTAGGTGTTGATTTAAAAGAGTCACTAGATATGGTGGATATCGGTGATGTATTTACAATCGCCAATATTGAAAAAAGCTTTGATCAAATTACAAAAGCCGTATCACACGTATTTTCTTCGGGAACCATGCCCATTATTTTTGGTGGAGATCACGCGATCGGTTATCCGTGTTTGCGTGCCATTGCCGAAAATGTGGACGGGAACGTTGGAATCATCCATTTAGATCGACATATCGACATGGGTGAAAAGGATATGGATGAAAGAATGCATGGTACACCTTGGTTCCATGCCACTAATATTCCGAATGCTCCGGCTTCAAATCTGGTACAAGTGGGTCAGGGTGGATGGATTAGTCCACGTGAAGGCTATTCCAATGCTGGAAAAAGAAATACCACTATTTTAACCATGACAGATGTGGAAACGATGGGTATTGAGAAAGCAGCTGAAATTGCTTTGGAAACGGCCTGGAAGAATGCAAAAGCTGTGTATTTAAGTTTTGATATCGATAGTCTTGATCCTGGCTTTGCGCCTGGAACGGGTACACCTGAACCAGGCGGTTTCCTGCCACGCGAAGCATTGAAATTTTTACAGCTTGTCGCTAAGGAAGGTGTGTGCGCGATGGAAGTTGTTGAAGTATCACCTCCATATGATGTCAGTGATAAAACCTCCCTGTTGGCAGCCCGAGCCGTATTGGATGTCTTGGGTACAATGGTGGCAAATGGGAAAATTGGTAAAAGAAATCTATATTCTGAAAAAACCATCATGCGATGATTGAATAAAAATATCGGTAAAGCCTAAAAGCCATGGGGACGGTTCTTATAGTCTAAATTAGTCTAAGAGAACCGTCCCTGCGGAATACAAAAAAAGATGCCCCACCCCAATGGAACATCTTTTCCTAATATACGTTATCCTATTTTCTCTTCTGTCCCTGTTTCTGCAGAAGTCACATCCTCAATGGAAACAAACTCCTCCGACATGGGACGAAGATTCTTGGATCCTACTAAGAAATAGTAGACAATTGCCACACCAAAAATCGTCAGTATTACACCCGCCAAAGGCAGCTGTACTCCAAACAATGGAAGAGTTGTCGTTAACACGCTGTATTTTACCACGCAGAAAAAAGAGAAAACGCCTAATACTAATGCAATCGCCGGTACCACAGGATAGCTCACCTTAAATGGTCTTTCCAAATTCGGCTCTTTTTTCCGCAGCACAAACAACGAAACCATACTTAGGCAGTACATCGTAATCGCACCAAAAACGGATAGGATAATCAACGCATTTGCAAAGTTTGCGGAGCCTGCTGCGATAACGCCAATCGCTCCAGGAACAATCAAGCCCCAATGCGGCACCCCGCGTTTCGAAAGATTTGACAAAAACTTAGGCAGGTATCCTGCACGAGCTAGGGCAAACGTTTGACGGGAATAACCGATAATAATACCATGCAAGCTGGCAATTAGACCAAATAAACCGATAATAGCAACAGATTTCGGGATAAAGCTGCCTTCTCCATAAATACTTGCCAATGCCTGAGGAAGTGGATAATCCGCTGGTTTACCGGTACCGCCGCCAAGTCCTGCCGTTACGACTAAGGTTAAAATCGTTGCCACACCAAGCGTTAAAATACCGGAAATAAAACCTTTTGGAATATCCTTCTTCGGGTCTCGCACCTCTTCTGCTGCCATTGCTCCCCCCTCAATCGCAAGGAAGAACCAAATGGCAAATGGAATCGCTCCCAAAACCCCGGACCAGCCATGACTAAAAGCCATATCATTAAAGATATTGGATGATTGAATATGAGGTAAACCGGCCACATAATAAATCGCGAGACCAATTAGTGCCAAAACCGTTGCCACTAACTCAATGACAGCGGCACCTTTTACACCGATAAGGTTGACCAAAATAAATAAAATAAACATTCCGACCGTTGCATAAACGGCATTTATGCTTGGGATTAAGAAATTGATATACGCACCAACCGAAACCGCAATCGCTGGAGGGGCAAATACGAATTCAAGTAAACAGGCTAAACCAGTTATAAAACCCATAAACGGCCCCATTGCCTTGCGGGCATAGGCAGACGGCCCACCGGCATGTGGGATGGAAGTTGAAAGCTCTGAATAACTAAAAATAAAGGTCGTATAAAAAACAATAATAATCAGTGCGGCAATGCCGAGGCCAATGGTGCCGCCTGATTCAAAACCATAGTTCCAGCCAAAATATTGGCCGGAAATAACCATTCCTACGGCAATACCCCAGAGATGGATTGGTTTCAGCGCTTTTTGTAAATGGTTGTTTCCCTGCTCCATAAACCTTCCCCTTTCAAAGTAAATCTCCTGGAAATATTAAACGAAAACCATATCCCTCTACAAGACTATTTCAAAAGCTAGTAGTTACTAGTTTAATATAGAATTGTAGAAGGATTCACAGGTTAAATTAACCAAATATTAAAGTGTCTTCAATATCGACATGACATTGCGAACAGATTGCGCTGATTGATCCAGCGCTGTTTTTTCTTCAGGGGTTAACGCAATTTCAATAACCGTTTCAATCCCATCACCGCCAAGAATCGTTGGAACCCCTAAATATAAATCCTGATAACCATATTCCCCTTCCAGATAGGCAATACATGGCAAGATTCGTTTTTTGTCCTTTAATATGGCTTCAGCCATTTGGACCATCGAAGCTGCTGGGGCGTAGTAGGCACTGCCTTGCCCTAGCAAACTGACAATCTCGCCGCCGCCTTTACGCGTTCTCTCCACAATCGCTTCCAATCGGTGAGGCGGGAGAATTTTATCAAGCGGGATTCCCCCGGCATAAGAGAATCGAACCAACGGGACCATATCATCCCCATGCCCGCCAAGGACAAAACCCGAAATATCTTCCACTGACACATTTAATTCCTGGGCAACAAACGTGTTGAAACGCGCTGTATCTAAGACACCGGACTGACCGATAACCCTATTTTTAGGAAACCCTGTTGTTTTATAACAAACATAGGTCATCGCATCTACGGGATTACTTAAAACGATAATGTAGCTATTCGGCGCATATTTTTTAATATTTTCCGAGACTTGTTCAATAATCTTTGCATTGGTAGAAACCAAATCATCCCGGCTCATCCCAGGTTTCCGCGGCAATCCTGCCGTGATTAACACCAAATCAGCATCCTGTATATCCGCATAATCTGAGGTACCCGTTATATTTGCATCAAAGCCCTGGACAGGACTGGCTTCTAGCATATCCAGCGCCTTCCCTTTGGTCGGATCGTTTTGAGACGGGATATCAACAAGAACGACATCTCCTAATTCTTTTTGCGCAACCATCAGTGCTGCTGTTGCACCAGTAAACCCTGCACCGACCACGGCAATTTTTTTACGTTTGAAAGCCATGTTTCCTCCTCCAATCTTTTAAAAATTATTCCGTTTGTGGTGGTGGCTCTTCTTGTTTTGTTCTTTGACCCCTTTTTGCAGGTTTTGGTTTTTCTTCACTCTTTTTCGGCGTCTGCGCCAACATTTGGCCTACTCCCTCATCCGGTCGCGGGATCACATGCGCAGTTACCAGCACCCCGACACTTTGAGCTGCATACTTACCGGCATCGACCGCTGCTTGGACAGCCCCGACATCTCCTTCTACTAAAATTGAAACGAGTCCGGCGTCCACTTTTTCTTTTTTAACTAAACGGACATCTGCTGCTTTCACCATTGCATCTGCCGCAACAATCGAGGCAATCAGCCCTCTAGTTTCAATCATTCCTAAGGCCTTTGACATCGTTTACGCACCTCCTTCTACATCAATCGAATCGATAATTCCGATAATGACAGCATCTATCGGCATTCTAGACTCACCAATAATATTTGCCGCCGCACTTCCCGTTGTGACCATCACTTTATCTCCGACTCCTGCACCAATCCGATCCACCGCAATAAACGGTGAAAGGATAGGAGAACCGGATGGAAGCTCCGGCTGGACAAATAAATATTTTAATCCTGTTAGATTCTCTTCCTTCCTTGTCGCCCACACATTTCCAATCACCGTTCCAACTAACAAAAAATCATCCCCTTAAGCTAATCCATAACCTGGATGGTTTTTTTCAATTCTCTTGCGGCATCCCGTGCCAATGGAGTCACCATGGTGCCTTTGTGAACCGTAATCTTCTCGTACTGCCATGCCTCGACATCTCTTTTGGTTAAGAGATTTTTTTGAAATTGAACTTCTTTTGGTTTCTTTTGTTCAGGTGATGGCAGATTGGTCACATGCTGGGGTTTTACGAAAGGCTCCCCATCCTTGACAAGAAAACCTGCCTGACCGCTTATAATGAATCCAGCATTGGCTTCATCGGTATCGATATGCATCTCAAGCCGATATCTCGGTGAAACCCTTATAAGAACTTTTTCAAACGAAACCGGTCGTTCCCCTTCTGTTCGGATTCGTACATACTCGCCGTTTTCGACGGCAAAATAAGCGGCATCCTCTGGGTGCATATGAATATGGGCCTGGGCAATGATCAGTCCTTCATTTTTGAAAATACTTCCTTTGGGCCCTACGAGAGTAATCGGTGCAGAACCAGCAATATTGCCCGATTCCCTTAGGGGCGGGTTCACCCCAAGCTTTACTGCATCCGTTTTGCTGACTTCTACTTGTGTTAAAGAACGGGCTGGACCAAGAATTCGCACTTTTTCAATGCTTCCTCTTGGTCCGACAATGACCACCGTTTCATTGGCCGCAAATTGTCCGGGCTGTGATAAGTCCACTTTTTTCGTTAACTCATACCCTTTGCCAAAAAGCGTTTCTAAATCAGCTTGGCTTAAGTGGCAATGGCGTGCAGAGACAGCCATCGGAATTGTATTGGGTCTGGAGTCCTTTTTTAACAATTGCTGAATCACTTCTTCAACAACTGTTCGAATGGCTTGTTCATTCATCGAATTGGCTCCTTACTTCTTACACTTCCGCTTCTAATTTGGGTAAAATGCTCTCTAATTCATTGTGCGGACGCGGGATGACATGAACCGATAATAGTTCGCCAACACGTTCTGCTGCTGCCGCACCTGCTTCAGTTGCCGCTTTAACCGCACCTACATCTCCGCGGACAAGAACGGTTACAAGCCCGCCGCCAACATGTACTTTACCGACTAAATGTACATTTGCTGCCTTTACCATTGCATCTGCCGCTTCCACGGATGCTACCAAACCTTTTGTTTCCACCATTCCTAATGCTGTTAATTCTCTAGCCATTGTAAATTCCTCCTATTAATTCATTTGATATTTTTTTAATACTTGATTTACCAATTCAGAAACTACCTGCGGATCTAGCTGGCCCGATATATTCACATTGCTTAATACCTGATTCACAATCTCATCTACCTGGCTGCTGGCACCCCATTGTGGAGCAGTACTTTTGCTGGATGGTTTTGGAACGTCTACCTCTTTTGTTCCATAGGCCATTCTTTTGATATTGATTAAATGGCGGGCCGTTAGATTGTCTGATGTAATATTACCGCCAAATGATCCACAGCCAAGGGTCAGCGATGGCATCAATTCCGTTGTGGCACCCACTGCACCAATGGAAGAAAGTGTATTCACCATCAGTCGAGAAACTGGCATGATTAGCGCAAATTCACGGGCTACTTTGTCATCCTCTGTGTGAAGGGATAAGCTATGTCCCATCCCGCCTAGATTTAAGATTTTCACACACAGTTCTTTAGCACTTTCATAGCTTTCTGCTGTATAAATCGGAAAGATCGGCGACAGTTTTTCAATGGAAAATGGAACGTCCTTCCCTATCCGCGTTTCTTCAGCAATTAATATCGTTGTGTCGGCTGGAACGGAAATCCCCGCCAATTCCGCAATCTTGACAGCACTTTGTCCAACAATTGCCGGATTCAGCTTTCCTGGCGATGGTGAAATAACCTTTTCTACTAGTGATTTCTCCTGCTCATTTAAGAAATAGGCGCCATTCTTTTTAAGCTCTCTTTCGGCCATTTCTTTCACATTCTTGTCAACCACAATGGCCTGTTCCGTTGCACAAATTGTACCGTTATCAAACGTTTTGCTTTGAACGATCATTTTGACCGCTTTTTGGATATTGGCGGTTTTTTCGATATAGACGGGAACGTTCCCAGGACCGACCCCATATGCAGGCTTTCCTGAACTGTAGGCAGCACGGACTAAATCTTTTCCGCCAGTGGCTAAAATCAAATCAATATCACGATGACGCATTAATTCAGTGGTTGCTGCCATGGTTGGTTTTGAGATCCAGCCGATAATTCCATCCGGTGCTCCCGCTTCAACGGCTGCCTCCAAACAAATCTTTAAAGCGGCGACTGAGCATTTCACTGCCCGCGGATGCGGACTAAAAACAATTCCATTTCTTGTTTTTAGAGCGATTAATGCTTTAAAAATCGCACTTGAAGTTGGATTTGTCGTTGGAATAATCCCGGCAATCACCCCAAATGGTGAGGCAACTTCAACGATTCTCTTTGTACGGTCCTCGTTAATGATTCCAACTGTCTTTTCATTTTTAATAGATTCATAGACAGCAAGTGAACCGACGTCATTTTTCATTTTTTTATGTTCAACCACACCCATTCCGGTTTCTTCGACCGCCATCTGGGCTAATTCAAGTGATTTGGCAGCAGCTGCTTCGGCAGCCCGTTTCACAATTTTGTCAACTTGTTCTTGGGAAAATGCCAAGTACTTTTGCTGTGCTTCTTTCGCTTTCTGAACTGCATCCCGCATTTCTTGAATGGATTGTAGATCTAAATCAAATGGCAACAGGGACACTCCTTTCTTTCTTGTACTTTTACCACTTACTACTAATTTTTTGAAACATACGACAAATTTCTGCTTACTTACGACATATTTTTAGTCACTTACTACCTATTTTTCGAAGCTTACGACAATTGCTGGATTTTATATGGAAACTACTCCAATCTCCATAAACTTACGACATATTTCTGCTCACTTCTGACATATTTTCAGCCACTTACTACCTATTTTTCGAAACTTACGACATTTGCTGGATTTTATATGGAAACTACTCAAATCTCCATAAACTTACGACATTTTCTGGATATTATTTGGAAACTACACCAATCTCCATAAACTTACGACATATTTCTGCTTACTTACTACCTATTTTCAGTCACTTACTACCTATTTTTCAAAACTTACGACAATTACTGGATAATATTTGGAAACTACTCAAATCTCCATAAACTTACGACATATTTCCACTTACTTACTACCTATTTTCAGTCACTTACTACCTATTTTTCGAAACTTACGACATTTGCTGGATTTTATTTGGAAACTCCTCCAATCTCCAATTACTAATACTGCCGTGGATTTCTCACAATCTCGATAATCACATCACGGAATGCATCTGCTGCCGCCTGGCATGCCGATTGCGACCCGGTCAATAGCCCTCCTCCAAAGTTTGTTTCTGAAGGCGGTCCAAAAAACTTCACCAGCTCCACATCCGCAGCCTTTAACGCCGCATCAATTCCATACACTGCCTCAAGCGGCGGAGCAATCAAATAGGCTAGAGCTTCTCCTTGATTAATTCCTGCCTCAGCTGATAGATAAGAACCCGTTCTTGCTACCACATGGGCATACAAGGCATGGCTTTTTTCGTCATTTATGGCTTCAAAATACGCTTCATTTTCTGCGGTTTGAATCACCGCATCCATCCCGCTTTTCACTTCATCTGGACTTGGACCTGCCAACACGCCGATCATTTCGCCAGATAATGGCCCTGAGGCATGCGCGGAACCTGCGTAGAAGGACTTTGCATAGACAACATCAACATCAGCTCGTTTCGTTGCTTCATCTAGGGCTGTATAGCCGACATCGTCAATCGTGGAGGTAAAAATCGCTAAACTCCGTTGATGGGGTTTTAATTGAAACTGTACGGCTAAAGCAGGGTCAACATTTGGAATAATCCGAACAGCCAAGATTTCTGCATGAATTCGTTCTAATGCCATTTATTAACCCTCCCCTTATTGCTCTTTTTGTACCAGCGAAACACCGCTAGCTTCATATTTTAATATTTTTTGCACGACCGTTCCGATATAGGCGCCGGCCTCTACCGGTGGAATGCCGCCCTTATGAATATTGGAGATTACCATCCGGTCGGCCTCAATCGTGCCGTGGCGTGGTTCGTAGCAGAGGTACGCACTTAACGATTCCGCACTCACGAGACCGGGACGTTCCCCAATTAAGTAAACAATCACTTTCGGTGTTAGGATCTCCCCAACATCATCCATTGCCGCGACCCGGCCTTTTTCGATAAAAAATGGTGTTCCGACTTCGAGACCTAAGCTTTGAAGCGATTGATTAAGAGATAAATAAACATCCTCTAAGTTTTCCTCCACCGCTTTCGAACTTAATCCGTCCGAAACAATAATTTGAACAGTTGGAGACTTTTTACATTTTTGATCAATTAATTGTTTTGCCTCATCAGAGAGCTTTCGGCCGAAGTCAGGACGACGAACATAGACCTCTTTATCGGAAACCTTCGTGTTCACTTTTAATAAGGATAAGCTTTCAAGTATTTTCGAATCGACATCACCATAAACGGCATCGACTGCCGCTGCATGGTCAAAGCGAAATTTCAGCCAAGTGTCCGTTTTAGGCCTTAATCCCGCACGGCCTACGCCAATTCTTGCCGGTGTTTTGCTAATTAGAAGATCCAGCTCTTCCTTATTAAACGGATTTTCAAGTCCTACAGGCGGCTTTGGTTCAAGAAGTATTTCTTGTTCATGGACTGAAACCGTGCAGCCCGGATTTTGATTGCATTCAGTTTCAACATGATTCGTCCGGTGGTTCCAAAATTTCACTTCCATTTTTGCCGGTGGATCTTCATTCGTTATTTTCTTACCTTCTTCCACCCCCGTATCGCCAGCAGCGGTCATCATCTGCAATTTTTCAACCACCATTTTCGTGATTTGTTCTACTAACTCAGGATTCACTCCTTCCACCTCCTATCGCGAAAAAATCGTCGGATCCCCTGCATATTTACTTAATTTCCCGTTTTCAAAAATACCCATTTTCTCCAGCCATGCTTCAAATGATGGTGCCGGACGTTTATTCAGCGTCTGTCTTAATGTCGCAACATCGTGATAACTTAAGCTCTGGTAATTGAGCATACAATCATCACCCATTGGCGCAGCGATAATAAAATTCACCCCTGCCGCGGAAAGCAGCACGCCAAGATCTTCAATGTCATTCTGGTCTGCTTTAATATGATTCGTATAGCAAATATCAACGCCCATTGGAATGCCATGCATTTTTCCCATAAAATGATCTTCAAGACCGGCTCGAATCACTTGTTTGTTGTTGTACAAGTACTCTGGGCCGATAAAGCCGACTACAGTATTGACAATATACGGGTCATAGTAGCGGGCAAAGCCATAATTCCGGGATTCCAATGTCATTTGGTCGATATCATAATGAGCTTCGGCGGATAATTCAGATCCTTGACCTGTTTCAAAATACAAGCGTTGTGGACCCGTTCCTGTACCGTATATTTTCGCCAGTTCATTGGCTTCCTCCAAGAGGGATGCGGTAATCCCGAAAGACCTATTCGCCGCTTCGGTTCCGGCAATACTTTGGAAAATCATATCTGCCGGTGCCCCCTGCTGGACAGCTTTCATTTGAGCCGTCACATGGGCTAGCACACAGTTTTGCGTTGGAATTTCCCATTTTTGAATAAAGTCATGAGTTGCATGCAATAACCGTTTGACACTTTCAACGGAGTCATCTACTGGGTTTATTCCAATTACGGCATCTCCAATCCCATAGGATAGCCCCTCTTTCATTGAGGCCATCATCCCCTCGACATTATCTGTCGGATGGTTCGGCTGCAGTCTAGAGGCTAAGACTCCTTTTTGACCAATCGTAATATTGCATTTAGTTAAAACTTCAATTTTATTGGCGGCGTGGACTAAATCGAGGTTGGACATGATCTTTGCCACCGCTGCAATCATTTCACTATTCAGACCTCGGCTAAGGCGTTTCAAGTCTTCACCGCTTGTTGTATCGTTCAGGATAAACTCGCGAAGCTCCGAAACAGACCAATTTTTAATTGATTGATAGACGGGTTCGTTGATCTGACTCTCGATAATCCTTGAAACCTCATCCTCTTCAGGTGATAGCAAAGGATTTTCCCTAATATCTTTTAATGTTAAATAACTTAACACTTGTTTTGCTGCGATTCGTTCCTGAACCGTCTCAGCACCAATCCCTGCTAAACGGTCGCCGGATTTCTCTTCATTTGCTTTCGCAAATAAATCTTTTAGTGAGGAAAATTGATAGACGGCACCTAAATAGGTGGACTTTAATCTCATAAGAATGCCCCCTTTCGTCATTTCTGGAATGTTAATGTTTTTATGATGACAGGAACAACATCGGATTCGAGCACTTGGCCAATATCCAAATAGTCCCCATTTTCTACTTTAATTTGATCAATACAAATGATGGATTGCACCGGAGCCTTCCGCTTGAGTGTTTGCCCGAGAACTTTTGCATAATCCCGGTCAAGCACAAGGACCAAGGCTTGCGTTTGATTCGGTTTTTGTTTCATTGCATTGAGTATGGATTCAGCAAATTCATCGATTTCACGGAATCTTAAGTAAGGCAGTTCTGAAAAATAAACCGCAAAATTCTGACCATCGCGCTGCGGATCGTAGAGATCGAGTGCTTCCTCAATCCGCTTGGATAATTGGTTTATTTCCGTTTTAAAATCACCCTCGAATCGAATCTGGTAAACCGGCAAGTTTTTCATCGGCAATTTTCGATGATCAGCTTCAATCGTTGCGCCGCTGATTTCAGTCGTTTGCATTCCGGCACCCAGTACTGTGGCCCGAACCGTTTCCTGCGGCTTTACCCAGTTCCACCCAGCAAGACTTGAACTTTCCTTTAAGGAAGCGGCTAACATTAACCCGATATCATCGTACCCGTCGGTCAGTACGGTTCCAGTCTCATGCCGATAAATGCATTCACTTATCCCGCCTGAGAACATAATTGCCTCAATATCCTCCACCCAGTTTGGTTCATGACCTAGCAGCAACGGTAGATCCTCGTTTGTGAGTGCCTTATTTAACATCCGTGCAATGACATCTGCCATAAAATCGGTTACTTGTTTTATCGCTGATGGATTTATGTTTTGCCCCTCCACCATCCATGAATCCCATTGTGACAGTAAATTCTTAACAGGCGGAGAAATATTCTGGATTTTGTTATCCTTAAACTCAATTAATCTGCCGCCTACATGAAGAGTACAAGTTCCACAAAGTCTGCCAGATTTATAGACGGCCACATTGGCGGTCCCCCCGCCGATATCGATGTTGGCAATTACCTTCCCCGTATCTTTCGAATATTCATAGGCGCCCGATCCCTTAGCGGCAATGATTCCTTCTAAGTCAGGACCAGCTGTTGCAACTAGAAACTCCCCAGCTTGATCAGACAGCTGATGCAGCATGACTTCTGCATTTGACTTTGTGGCTGTTTCACCCGTAATAATCACTGCCCCCGTTTGAATATCCTTCGGCTCAATACCTGCTTCCTGATATTCCTTTCTGACAAGGTCTTCAATTTTTTTAATATCAATTGTGGTTGGTGAAAGCAGCGGGGTTCGGTAAATTGGGCTGCGATGGATGACCTGTTTGTCAATAATTTCAATTCGCGGCACATGCGCCCCGCCAGCCATATTCATTAATGTGAACCGGCTGATTACCAGCTTTGTAGTACTTGTGCCTATATCGATTCCCGCACTGATCATTTCTTCTTTTTGCGGGCCTTTGAACTTCATCTCAACTCCCCCAAAAAAACAAAAAGCGCCCCTAGTAAACTATCCAAAATTAGATAGTTTAAAAGAGGCGCCATTGCCAGTAAATTCATTTGTATTCATAATATAAATTATTTTCTGGATATTGTAAAGGTTTTCATTTAAAAAATAACAAATGGAGATGGATTTCCTTCAAGATAGTGCTTCATTTCCTGTGTTGAACAGAAGTTTACTAGATTCCGGATCTCTTCTATTCCTTCATTTTTTAGGGAAGAGGTAATGATAATCGGACCTTTGGTTACGATTACCTTTTTTAAAAAAGAAATGGCTAGTTCAACGTCAGCCTGGTCAGAATCACTTTTTGTCACGACCCCAATGGGGATTTTATTGATACCGCTGCTGAATCCTGGCGGGAAAATCATTTTCTTCTTGGTCGCATCCTGTAAATACAGGACATGGGTCACCTCTAATGCCGTTGCCATGATATTTTTATAGTAGAACGGGTTTTCACAATATTCTCCTGGTGTATCCACAATCCAATCATAATAAATCAGGGACTGCGTTTTGACAGCAGGCACTTCCCGGCTCAGCAATGCATTCGTTAACGTCGATTTTCCCGCTCCTATGGAACCGATCAGCATGGCTCGGTTCTTTTTCATCATCAGATTTTCTCCTTTCTCCGAAAAATTCTATTATCTGATTCTATGACTTCGTGATCTCCGCCGGGGTATATTTCAGCGTATTCTGCAAAAAACGGTTGATTTCCACCATTGCCATTTCTACCTCAGAAACATTTCCGACAATCACAAGACTTCCAGTAAAGCGATCCAAAAAACCTAACTTGACATTAGCCGATTTGGTGGCTAAATCTCCGGCAATTATCACCGTCTCACTTGGGGTCAGTGTCAAAATCCCTAATGCCCCAGCCTCCTGGATCCCCAGTTTTTCAAACATATCCGGGTCCGGATTTGCAATAATATGGCTTAAAGTGACCTGTTTCCCTGGGACAAACTCCTGTATAAATCGCTTTTTCTCATCGTTCACGATAAACCCGCCTCTCAAATTAATAAAAAAATGCCTAATAGATTTTATTTTTATAAAAAATAAAATCTATTAAGCACCATTGCTTCAGCTATTCACTTGTAAACTAACTTGGGTACTTCGAAATAATGTACTTTGCCACTTTTTCCAATGGCATTTGGTTTTTCATGCTGAGGTCTCTCATCTTATTGTAAGCCATTTCTTCCGGTAAATTCAATTGTTTCATTAATATTCCTTTTGCTTTTTCTACGAGCTTTCGGTTTTTCAGTTCCTGATTCATTTCTTCTACTTTTTCTTTGTAAAGGATCGCATTTTCAGCCTGTTTCAAAGCAATTTCAACCGCCGGAATCAAGTTAGCCTCCGAAATCGGCTTTACAAGATACCCTAAAATATTTGCCTGCTTCGCTTTTTCGATATATTCCTTTTGACTATAGGCCGTTAACAGCAAAATTGGGATATTGAATTTGTTGGAAATAATCTCACTGGCCTTTAAACCGTTCAGCTTCGGCATTTTAATATCCATGATCATTAAGTCAGGCTTAAGGCTGTAGGCCAATTCAATTGCTTTCTCGCCATCAGCTGCTTCTGCCACAACATCATAGCCCGCATCCTTTAACATGAGGGAAACATCCAATCGGACGAGGGACTCATCTTCCACTACAATAATTCGCTTTTTCATTCATTAAACCTCCCTCTCAAAGGGAAATTCGACGATTGCTTCCGTTCCTTCCCTTGTTCCTTCCATGGAAAAATGGCCCGATAAATCGTGTTCAACCATCATTTTAACGATATCCAGTCCTAATGACTGCTTCATGGAAGGAGTATAGCCTATTCCATTATCTTTTACGAGGACTCTTACTGCAGAAGCCTCCTCCTGGATGACTACATCAATTTGGCCCTCAGTCATCTCCGCAAATGCATGCTTCACACAATTTTGAATTAATTCATTGATAACGAGAGCAACGGAAACAGCTAGATTCGATTTAATAAGCATCTTGGGGCCCGAATAGTCGATCGAAATCAATTTTCCTTCATGATCTTCACTAGAGACGAGCATATTGCCGATTTTTTCTATTAAACTAACAAGTTCTACATCATCCTGATTCTCAGAATTGGATAAGATGATTTCATAGACCGAGGCAATACTTAAAATTCGGTTAAGGCTCTTGACAAAATGAAACTTGCTTTCTTCGGGGATCCCTCTTCGCATTTGCAGCCGAAGAAGACTCGCTACCGTTTGCAAGTTATTTTTTACACGATGATGGATTTCCCGGATGGCCACGGTCTTTACCGTAAGCTCCCTCTCCTTTTCGCGCAGCTCTGTTAAGTCTCGGAAAATGATAAACGATCCGCTATTTTTCTCATGCTGAACAAGAGCAATTTTTTTCATTTGAAAGACTTTATTTTGAATGATGATTTCTTGGACCACAAGTTCATCCGGCAGCCTGCATATTTCTACAAGATTAGGAAAATAAGAAGTAAAAAGATTGCCGCTTTTACATTCCTCCGAGCAAATTTCTAAAACAAGATTCATCGCAGCAGGATTTGAATATTGAATCCGTAAATCCTCGTCAATGATGAATAGAGCTTCCTCAATCACTTCTGGGATATAAGGACGGTTTTCTGCCATTCCCAATAAGAGTTCGCTAAGCGTCTCATTCGCTTCTGTTAGCGCTTTCAGTTTGTTTTGATTTTGGAGCTTATCACTGTTGTCTTTCTCCATGATCAACGCGCCAATCACACTGTTTTGGGTTCCAACAATCGGAACAACGCTTTGTTCGACTTTTTTCCCTTCCTGGGTTAAGGCATGATTGAGAAAAAGCGGCTTACCTGTCCGAAATGCATAAAAAACAGCAGGCTCAAACGTTTCGTAGGCAAACTTTCCGACTACCGGATTTTTATAAACAGAATTGGCCGTTGCTGGTGCTGCTTCTGCCACCACAATAGCATGGTTTTTTTCTCTTGTTTGACAATCGACAAATACATTTGCTTGATTTAAATCAGCAATTAATTGCAGGTTTTGAACCACTTCTTGGAGCTTTTGTATTTCTAGTTCTGATAGGTCTGTATGAAGCTGACATAAAGTTACAACGGTGTTCATCTCAGTTTTAAACATGTCTTAGCCCCAATCTTAATATTCCAATATATAAAAATATTTTATATATCATTTATATTAGTGTCAATCTTCTGTTTTTTTTCAACTCTTTTAATCGTTTGTTGAACAAATAAAAGAAAGGTTCTCCTAATGGAAGAACCTCTTTTTGATAGGATATTACATTTTGAAAAAAGCTAATATATCAACCTTATTAGCTTCTCATTCTTACTGCATATGGATAAATTGGATCCTTTAATTGAAATTCATAAGTAAGACCATCTACAATTCCAACTACTTTTTCGCTATCGTAAAGATCAAGCATAAATCCAGCCATTTCTTTGGCTGTATGGTATTTAGGAAGAAGCCCTTCAAACTTAACATTTTCTTCTAAATTATACGATACTTTTGCAAATTCAGTTTCCGTTGCAGCAGGAGCTAATACTTTTGCTTGCATGCTTGCACCTTTTTCTTTTAATTCATGTGCAAGCCCTTCAGTAAATGCACTTACATAGAATTTAGAAGCACAGTATGTGATGGCATCTCCAATAATCGTATAACCTCCACCTGATGAAACGTTAATTAATTGTGTTCCTTCAACCGTTGAATAGTCACGCACATAAAGAGAAGTTAAAATAGTTAAAGCCTCAATATTTAAATTAAGCATTGTCTCAATTTTAGTTAAATTTTGATCTCCAACTGATGCAAAATTACCAAATCCTGCGTTATTAATCCACGTTTCAATTTCATATCCCTTTAAATCTTCATATAATGTATAAGCATTTTTCGTATTTGATAAATCAACTGTTTTAATAACGACATCTAATTCTGCATTTACTTTCACGATCTCTGATTTTAGTTTTTCAAGCTCCTTAGTTCTACGTGCCACAATGACTAAATTTTTACCGCGAGCAGCAAAAGCAAGAGCTGTTTCATAACCAATACCAGAACTTGCACCTGTAATAACTGTATATTTTTTCATTTTATTGCCTCCTACTATTTTGTTATATAACAAAAATTGATTGTTACCTTTTACGGATTTATTATAGTGATTAGAGTAAACACTAAGTCAAACCTATTTTTACACTTGATTAGCATTGGTTAAAAATGGAGGATTTTATGTATACAATTGGCGAAGTGGCACAACTAGCAGGAGTTAGCACACATACATTCGTTACTATGAAAAAACTGGCTTACCTTTTTTAATAAAGAACGTCCCTCATTTTCGTTCTCTAAACTACGAATTCATTCAATGAGAATATTACTACTTCTAATTAATTAATGCACACCAAAATGGGTTATGATATTCTTGTAATTATTACCATGTTTTAATTATTTTTATCCATTCTCAGATGAAATTAGAGGAATAAAATGACAAAAGCAAATTGGAACGTTAACCCTGCCAATAGTAATGTTAATTTTTCAGTAAACAAAATGATAGTTTCTTCGGTTTACGGAGCATTTCGTAAATTTAATGCTTCAATTGAGGCTGACCCAGTTGATTTAACAACAGCAAATATTCATTTCAATATAGATGTGTCTAGTATTAAAACTCATAATACTATTCTAGATGCTCACCTTAGGTCGAATTTATTTGATTATGAGCAATTTCCTACAATCACATTTATATCAAAAAATATTGTGAAAAAGGATACAGATGAGTATGACATTTATGGTTTATTAACTGTTCGAGGACTTTCACGTTATGAAACTTTCAATATTTCTATTAATAGATCTGGAAAGAATTCTTGTGAAAATGAAAAGGTGATATTTAGTAGTAAGGGACAAATTCATAGAAACGATTACGGTTTATCTTTAACTTCAACAATAAATCCATTTGGTTTTCTAATAGGAGATAAAATCTCCATTTTCATCCAAGTTGAAGCCTTAAAAGAATAATAAATAAACCCCATTATAAAATACAAAAGGCGAGACAATAGACCTCGCCTATTTTTAATCCGAAGAATAGCTGACAAAACCAGGAAAGAAACGCAAGCTGTGTGCAATAACAAAAGCTGCCAGAATGACAGTTTAATCTGCAACTCTTGCACCCTTCTGTTTAAGTGTATTTCTTCACAATCCACTTATTAAATTAAAAAGGGACACTTATTATTTCCATTTATTTTTGTAACTAATATTTGTCTTTAAATAACTTTTTTTAAAAAGTATTTATTAATAGCAAAGATAACGTAGCCAACTAAAGAACCTAAAAATATTGAAAATAAAATAACTTTTGTAATTACAATGCCACTAATCGAATCCTTCTGCTGAGATAAAAAGAAAAGAACAAAGACTATTATGGGTAGAATTTCCCACAAGATATTTCTTTTCAACATATTACCCTCCTATGAGAAAAGGTATTTTAAAAGGTAATTAACAATACCATATTATACCATAACCACAATCACTCTTATATACCTAACCTGCTACCGTTAAAACAAAAAAGACCGCCGCAGCGATACATCTTGAACTCTTGCACCCTTTAGTTCAACAAGAAATATATTGCAGTTATCAAAATATATCCTTATAGAGGTTTCCAATTTGGGTCTTTAATGTCTTCTTGATTTAGCTTTCTAACGAACTTAATGCTGCCTTCATTACAAGCACCAAATTTATTAAAATTTTGCTGTGCTTGTCTTAATGAAATAACATTTGCTCCTCCTTCGAAATCAGGGTCTCGAAATTGAACATCATCATCTTCCCAAAAGCAAATATTGCAAATATCATATGTACCAGGTGGTTCCAGATCTAAAGTTTTATACCCACAGCAAGGACAAGTATATTTCATTTAATCTCTCCTTTGCACAAGACATTGCAACCCGTTAGAAAAATAACATTTCAGTTCATACCTGAAAATGGGTCACAGACGTTCCCTTTAACTCCTTAATGGTAGATTCAATTTCCTTCCTTAAATCGATATTCAAATTTATATTCGTTAATGAAGCTTTGGCTTTATCAAAACTTTTTTGTAGGCCCAATAAAGCGATTAAGGACAATAAATTATCAATTAATTTATAATTGTCAATGTCCCAATTGCAAATTACCCAATTATCAATAAGTTGCTTTAGACCATCTTCTACATATTCAAATGTATTACTTTGTCGTTCCGCTAGTTCTTTTAAGGCTTCAGATATGCTTAAAGGACTTGCAGCATAATTTAATTCAATATAATTAAATAATTCGCAGAAATGAGATTTTATTTCTTTAACCGACAAATAATCAGGCAATTTCCTATAGAAACTTAAATCCACAAAAGCACCTCATTTCAACAATATTCGGTACTTTATTCTATGCCAAAGGCACGTATTCCTTCTTCAAGTAACCTGCTTACGTAAGTACAACAAGAAAAAAGGATCGCCGCAGCAACCCTTTTTAAACTAAAGAACCCGTTAGCTGAATAATATTAATTTCATCACTCCTTAATTGTTAGTTCATATATTTTACACATAAAATCCTTGTTGCACTAACCTGCCCCTTTAGCCCAAGAAGAAAAGATGCCCAATAAAAAAAGGGAATATCATCTTTAAATGCCTCCTATTCCCCTTAACTTATAACAGTTTTGAGGACCTCATTTCGTTTTCCAAAACTGCTAAACGAATAAGTTTCAACTTTATTTCCTTGCTAAGTGAAAGCCATTCTGGTTTATAAATTCTCATTTTATAGTCCCCCAATTGATTAATATTTGTCTAAAAAGTGTACTGTTCACTTATTATCCAAAGTAACATATTTAAATTCTCAGTTATTTTGTTTTTTCCCGCTTATTTTAATTTCCTAACATAGATTTCATTTGCATTTTATTCAATTATTCTACATATTTTTCTTATCTTGAATCAATTGGATAGAGATCGGAGATCACGCTCGACCTCTTATTGTATTGTTAGTGGAACAACAGAAAAAGGCTTTACTTCTTATGAAGTAAAGCCTCGTTTGCAAAAAAAACGAGATCTCTGCAGCTACCTAATCTTAAACATTAGCACCAGTTAGTTGAACAACTCCATGGCTAATTTAAACTGTTCATAATTTCCTTTGGATTAGAGATACGGTTCTCAATAAAAATAGTTCCCTATCCTTAAACAATTTCATATAAGCTTCTTCAATCATATTTGAATTCAGATAGGTAACTAGGCATACATCCAATCCAAGCTTTGACCCTAAGAATAAACTTGGTTATAAGTCTAATTTCAATAAGGAGAGAACTTCGAATTATAATATATATACGACAAATGCCATCTGCCCTGAGTCCCGGGGGTCTTCAACATTGTTTGTATCGTTTTACGTACTTGTGGCTTAGAAACGGAGACAATTTTTGGTTTTATTTGACGACTGTCGGGGAATCAAGAGTTTATGGATATAGGTTTTTCGGTGGAAGATGGAATAATTATTCGGTTGCTTTAAGAGATATTGTTAACTTCCATTGTTCTCCTCCGACTCCAACTCCATATTAAAACACTGAGCTGACCTTCCTAATGGTATCGTTCAGTCTTACTTTAATAATGTGGTCACCAGATATCAGCCACCTGCGTGTTCCCTTCCATTGTATTGAACGTTAATCATTTCGGTTAGCGTTGTTTATACTGAGATTAGACTACAATCCAAAACGAACATAAGTTTAATCCTGAGGCTTCGTTAAACTTCTCCTTTAGTGAAAAAGCGTACCTGTTTCATACAGCAACGCTATTGTTATTTGAACTAAAGGAAGGTTTCAGCAAATTGTTCTTCCGAAATGACTTTTAATCCATTTCTTTTTAGTAAAGCGGAAGTAACTCCCATTCCCGCAATTTTTTTACCAATAAATTCGCCGTTATAAATCATTGAACTGCCGCAGGATGGACTATTCTCCTTAAGAACCACTATAGTGGCATTTATTTCTTTAGCTTTTTCGAGTGTAGCATAGGCTCCTTTTAGGTAAAGTTGAGTAACATCTTTACCTAATTTATCAACTACTTTAGCCTTTACATCAAGCACATCTTCACCGTTTCCACCTACTATTTCAGCAGGTTCTCTGGGTGTTGGAAATCCACCAAGTAATTCTGGACATATTGTAATAGCTTTATTATCTTCTACTAGTTTACTTATATTTTTATTTAAACTATGCGTACCATTATATCTCACCTCTAACCCAGCTAAGCAAGAACTCACCAATATCATTTATTAACCCCCATCAATATATATCCTACTTATTAATTTTAGTCGAATAAAAAAAGGATCGCAGCAGTCCCAATCTTTTACTCTTGCACCCGTTAAATTTCAACTTAATTGATGAATAACTATCAACTGTTGCTTCCATTTATATCATTCCTTACCTTTTCAAAACATATATTAACTGTCCGTTCGTTTGAACGAGTCCGATGCATTGTATTAGCAGGTACAGTAAATATTTCACCTGGTTTCAATGAGACTGTTTCATCATTTTCTAAGTCTATGAAAAGTTCCCCTTCCAATACATAAAATAATTCATCACAATCCTCGTGTTTATGCCAGTGAAATTCTCCATTAATCACCGCTATTCTAAGAGCGTGGTCATTTATTTCACTTACAATAAAATTTATGTAATCACTTTGGTCTTTTATTAATTCATTAAGGTTAAAAACCTCTAATTGTCCTTTTTTCTGCATCTTCATTCTCCTTCAAATCTAATCATCTTAAATTGACTTAATTCGACAGAGGAACGAAAATACCTTTTCCTTACTAAACTATCCTGCTTCATTACTTAAAGAAGAAAAAAGCTACAAACCTTGGAGAAAAGTATTAAAGGCGAGGCAACACTTTATCATTCCAGAACACTTTATCATTCCAGAACTTTTCAAACTCCTCTTTAGTAATTTCTTTAGGTGAAAATTCTGACTCTGATGCAATCTCATCAAATGGTACAATTCCTAACCCTGCATTCAACACTTCAACATGGTTAAACGCAAAACCAACTTGACCATCTTTGTATATTTCAATTTTCCTTGTTTCAAATCGGTTTTCATCTAATTCAGAAATTATGATAAGGGCTTCATCAATAAAGTCATGTATCCATTCAACATAAATATACTCCACAACCAACAATCCCTTCGGTTGCACTTTCCTCTTATTTTATCATTTCTTATTTAACTAACCTGCCCCGTTAGTACAACAAAAAAGGGATCGCAGCAACCCTACCTATTTAACACTTGCACCCGTTAGCAGAAAAAGCCCCTGTCCTGCTCGTTTTAATGTTTATCCTCGAAACGATAAAAGCCCTCTTGGGATTCTTGTGGGCTTACTTTAGGTTTGTGCGAAATAGGATTGCTTTAGATTTAGCTACAATTTCTTGTTTATCGTTATAAATCGAACACTCCGTATGAATTAAAGTTTTGCCCTGTTTTTCAATTTTGGCATTTGCCATCAAGTATGTACCAGTAGCGGGTTTCAAAAAAGAAACATTTAAATCAACGGTTACAGCTTGTTGTATACCATCTTCATTTGCTGGTAACAAGTTTGATACGGCTACATCAGCCAATGAAGAAATGATACCACCATGTATAACCCCTGTACTATTAATGAATAGGTCCTGAACTGGCAATATAATTTGCAAATTATTATCATCAAGCTTTTTGTATTTCAAACCTAAATTCGTCAAATGGCTGTTTTATAAACATCTCATACACCTCTTATATATTTAATTTAACGCTGCATTACATATTTTTTTAAGTTCTTAAACAATCTTGCTCCGTTAGTACAATAACTTCCACATAAAAAGCGTCAATCCCTTCTTGGATCAACGCACCCGATACTTTATTAAGGAATATTTATTTTCGCCAAAACATCAGGGCTTAATAAAATCAATTACAAATCCATCGGATATTTTACAAATACTTTTCCAATTATATTGGCTAAGTTCAGATATGATTTTTTGATAAGTTTTCAGAATTACATCTACCTGATTGGAATTTTCATTATTATAATCCGCTGCAATGGCACCGAACTCATAATGCAGTTCTTTTGGCTTTACAAATTCTGTTTCCAACTCTATTTCATCATTGTCAGTTGAAATAATAACCACAGGTGGGAAAGGGAAGTCATACGATTCCACCTTTATAGAAATCGCTTCTACTTCATTTTTTATCTTCATTTGTTTTATTAGTCTCGTAACTATATTCACGGTTTTTTCAACTATTTCCTTATCAATATAAATTTCATCATTATGAAGATTTTTTTCAAATTCTGCAATAAACTCTTTATTATTTAATTTTTTAAATATTTCACTAGCATTATCTAATTCGCTTACTAATTTTTTTCTTTCATCATTCGATACAGTTTGATTACTATTCAACGCTTTTTTTAATGCATTAGCTACTTTACTGAAGTTTGTCATATATCAAAACTCCTTCATAACAATTTTTTTAACTCAATGTTCTACAACAATTATTGAAATTCCTTTTTTCACTATCCTGCCCCGTTAGTACAACACACAAAAGGACCGCCGCAGCGATCCCAATTGGGACAAATAAAGAAGGCTATAGCACGATACAAAGCTATAGCCTTCTTATTATATTAATTATAACTCACATATATAATGAACTAAGTCCTTATGATAGAGTTGACCACACAATACAAAACTCTATCTTCTTATATGATAACCTCGTTCATATTGTTTCGGTACATTTAACTGCTTGCTACGTAGTTCAATAGCTGCATGGGTTGACCAATATGGATCCACTAGCATTCCACGGGCAATTGCCACCAAGTCTGCATCTCCATTCCCAATCACTGCCTCCGCTACAGCAGGTTTCTCGAGCATTCCTACTGCAATTACCGGAATGCCGACTTCCTCACGAATCTTACGGGCAAAAGGAACCTGGTAGCCTGGGTAATTTCCTGGCTTTCTTTCACCTGGAATTGCTTCACCACCGCTACTAACATGAAGAATATCAGCACCTGCTTCTTTATAGGCTTTACTTAGCATAATTGCATGATCTAAATCATAGCCTCCATCAGCGTATTCTACTGCTGTGATACGGACAGATAAGGGCATGTCAGATGGTATTTCTTTTTTAACAGCTTGGATAACCTCTCTTCCAAAAAGGGAAAGATCCTCGCCGTATTTATCCTCACGTTTATTCGTAAGCGGTGATTGGAACTGATGAATCAAATACCCGTGAGCGGCATGAATTTCAATCATGTCTACACCCGCTTTAACTGCCCTTCCTGCTGTATCAGCAAACAACTGAACCATTTCCTTTACTTCCTCATTGGATAAAGCACGTGGAGTTTTATAGCCCTCATCAGGGAATTTTATAGCCGAGGGGGCAACTGGATTAGCAGCATCCTCGGCTTTTCGTCCAGCATGGGCAATCTGTATGCCTATTTTTGTACCATAGGCATGTACCTGGTCAATAATTCTTGAAAAGGCTGGAATTTGGTCATCTGACCATAAACCCAGGTCATAGTCCGTAATTCTTCCTTCAGGATCTATATCAGTCATTTCCATGATGATTAGACCAGTCCCTCCGATGGCTCTGCTGATGTAATGAACATAATGCCACTCGTTAGGCTTCCCGTCCTTTTCAGTAACCGAGTATTGGCACATCGGAGCCATAACAGCCCGGTTCTTTAGTTTTAAAGATTTCAGTTCAAAAGGTGAAAATAATTTATTACTCATTCCTTTTCATCTCCAAATAATTTTTTAATTTCTGGATCAGCTTTTTTTGTTCCTTTTTTCCTTACAAATCATATAAAAACATCCGTGTGAATTATGAAAAAATAATCAAATATTCTCTATGTCCTTTTTTAACTATTTTTCACTTATTAAGGTACACTTATTCTGACATTAGCCTTGTTAAGCTAAACTGCTCCGTTAGCACAACAAGAAAAAAGACCGCCGCAGCGATTAAATATTTAACTATTGCACCCGTTAATTTAAGTGCAATGGTTCACAATCTTTTTATTCCGGAATAAGGCAACCCGTTTTAATAACAGCTGGATTATTTTATCCTCTTAAATTCTCTATAAAAAAGATTCTTCTAAAGCTGAAATTAAAATAGACTAGACTTTGTGTTTTTTAATTTAATTTTAAACTCTTCCAGTACCTTTTTTCTTTCCTGATAACTTTCATCATCGCCTTCCTCCCATAGTGCAAGATCTGCACCTTTTTCAATTAACTGGATCGCCTTTTTTTAACCGAAGTTGTCAAAACCCTATGTCTCATTTGAAGACCTGCAAGAGAAATGAACAGAATTGATTCATCTGCCTATTTCTCTTCTTCATCATCGTAATCAGAAAACTCTTCCTGCCACGATTTTAGAATTATTTTTGTAGCTTTTCTAGGACTTACCCCTTCATCCATTAGTTCATTCCATTCATCTTGAATATCGCAAGATAAATCATCTTCCCATAAGCTAGAACCCCAAGCTCCCATCCTTTTTCCTCCTCCATTTATAATTATTTACAGTTGTATGCTGTCTTTTTTAACCAAGTAATGGTGGATGACCCTCTAAACTAGCAATCACTCTAAACCTTATATTTGCACTTTTATCAATAGCTAATTCCTTTAATACTCCGGAGGCTTCATCGTAATAATGAGATAATTTAACCAATCTGCTTCAAGCAACTTCCCATACGTACCTGTCGATTGTTTTTACACATTTTATAAATGGCTCTAGTGTTTTTATAGTAAGTTTTTCTTTCTCAATTATTTCTATAAAGGAATCAATTATTTAGTAAAGAATTTCTCGTTTTTCGGGTTCTACTACCATAGCATTTACGTGCTTTACTTCGGATTCTCTTGAAAAAGACAATTCATTTAAATTCTTTCTATTAGTTGATTTTGTTTGTTTTGCATTTTAAACTTCATAGTAGGGTTCCTCCTTCAGGATTTGAGTTAGAGTGGTGTCTATACTCATATCTTACTGAGGAGCCCTATTTTTTTCAAAGTCGAAAAATAACGATCAACAGGAATGCTAAACTTCCCCGTTAATGCAATAAAAAAGAGATCGCCGCAGCCATCCCAATCTTCAACTCTTGCACCCATTACTTGAATAAGGGGCATAGTTAATCCCAATGATTAAAGATTACATCTCCAATTCTTTCTGGTTTCCAATATGCTAATTGCTTCAATTCCGCACTGTTTAATTCATTTTGTTCGGTTAATAGCGGTTCGTTCAGTTCCTTAGTTCCCAAAACATAATAAAATGAACTAAATTGTTTATATAATTGGGGTTCATTAATAAAATTAACTTCTCCAAAATTTACATCCGACGCAAAAGCTAAAAACGGATAATGTGCATTCATCAGAATATGAAGATGTTTGTTAAAAACATTAACTTTTACATCAAAAAAATTAGTTTCCTCTTGAGGTGCTTTAAATTCTAAAACCTTTCCTCCATTATTTATAATGATGTTAAAACAAAATTGTTTAAATTGTTTTTCATCAATTTTTGGAGGTTCATTTAGCTTTTCATAAAAACCAGTTACACCCATAGGAAGTTTCATTCAATATCACCATCAATCAGTTGTAATTAATTATAAATTCGAGTTCCTTCTTCAACTATCCTGCCTCTATAGTTCAATAAAAAAGAAGGCTGCGCAGCAACCCTTTGTTCCACTAAAGAATTACTATAAACCATTAAAAACGTGTATTGATTTATAAATCGATACACGTTTTTTTATAATGTTTATTGTCAATTTGATTTCCTATTATTTTTTTCTTCCGTTCGAATACATTTTATAAAGGACTTTTTTTTGAAAATATTTATTTCAGACGAAAGGTGATGATATGTTTTCCATTCTTACATTTCCAAACCCAATTTTGTTTCAAAAAGCAATGGATGTTGAACACATTTATAGTGTAACTCCACTTTTGAATGAAATGAAAACGTTCGTGGAAAATTCGCCACATGTATTAGGAATTTCATTACCGCAAGTCGGCGTATCAAAACGGGCTTTTGTTGCTCGATTTACAACAGGAACAGAAATTTTAATCAATCCAAGTTTTGATATACTTGATCCAACACCCAACTCATTACCATCTGGCGAAGGATGTATCTCTCTCCCAGGGATTATAGGGATTGTTCAGCGCTACCTCATGATAAGGATTTCCTATTTATCAATCTTTGGTGAAAGGATATTCCGTGAGATGGGAGGTATGGATTCGATTATATTCCAGCATGAATTTGATCATTTGGAAGGAATTCTTTTTACAAGCAAAACTTTGCAGGCATTTTAAAAAGGCAACGGATTTTGGGGCTGTTGACAAAAATAATAGGATTTTCTAAAACCTGAATAGAATTTTTTCTATACAGGTTTTTTATTAGGGGAAATTTTTATGATGGGTCGTAAAGATGATTATCAAAGTAAACTTGAATTTAATGATTTAATTATGTTTCTTCTTCAAATCATATTCTTCGTCAAATTAATTAAAAAATAGATTTCTACCACGGTAGTGGAACAAGAAAAAAGGCTTCCGCAGCAACCTGGTCATATTCAACTCTAGCACCCTTTAGTTTAAGTACAACGTTTCACAATATCTTTGTAGAGTGCATCATTCTAATTGTAAAATAGGTGTTCAACTAGTCCACAAAATATGAATTTGAATAGACTATTGATATACCAAGACAAATTCATATGGAGGTCATTTAATGATGTCAAGAAATAGAAATGTTCCACCAAATATGTTTCCAAATGCCATGCCAAACGCCTTGCCTAATCTGATTGCTCCTATACAACAAATGCCATCCCAATTCTGCCCACCACAACCATGTCCGCCAATATACTGTCCGCCACAAGTATTTCCTACACAGTATGATCCAGGACTAATTGACCCTGCACAACAATATGTAAAAACAAATTTATTTAATAAGGTTGTCAAGCATATCCATCCTTCTCATACGACAACAGTTAACAAGCTGCATATTAATCATCAACACTATTTTCCACACACAGAGTCCTATGTAAACGAATGCTGTGAAACACATACTATGTGCGGTGTTCCAGTCAACCCTTGTTGTCCTCCGTTGGGACCATTTGGTTTTTAGCTTCTTATTAACCACATTTTTGGGGTTTATTTTTTATCATTTTCTGGACATTTGTATAAACTAAAATCGTTCCTAGATACAAAATCTCCATGGTACCCAATGGGTACCTTTTTTAAATAAAAATAAATCTCTTCTTAAAGTATCCTGCCCCATTAGCACAATAAGAAAAAGCTGCCGCAATGACAGCCCTGCTCTTCAACTCATGCACCCGATACTTTAAGTGTAATATTTCACAATCTAAATTTAGTTATTATTTTCATTTAAAGTTATCTCCGCTACCATTTTAAGTAAACTATCACCATCTGCTACCTTTTTTAATGCTTCTTTTGATAGTTCAGGTTCGAGGGAATAAACGTTGCTTGCTACTGCAAATTTGACATAATCATTTTCGTGATTGAGGTACATACTCAATTTTTTCAATTGATTTCTTTTACTTATTTTTCCAAATATTTTTTCTGCTTTTGTATCAAGTTTATTATTAATTTTATCATTAGCATCTTCAAATGCTTTCCCTTGTTCTATAAATAAAGAAACATATTCTTCTATAAGTTCATCGTTTTTCATATCATACCGCCCTAAGTAACTATACCTTTTTTTCTGTAACTACAAGTTCCTTATTTTGAATCTCAGTTGTCTCTATAAAGGTATTCCACTAAAGCACCCTTTACTTGAATAAGAACTATTACACAAAAACGATGCGAAAAAATGTATTTTTAAAACATTAAATTAATGTGAGAAGTTTTTCCTTTCTTTGAAGGATAGATTCCAAAAGACTCTGGAAATATTTGCGTTGAACGGTATAGCAATTCAGTTACCGTTACACATTTATACCCGTTCTTGTCTAAAAACTCCAAAATGTTTTCTAATGCTTTTGTTGTAGAACAGGTTTGAGTATATTCACTACCATGCCAATCATGAAATATAATGATATTACCTGGTTTTACTCCTTTTGTTATATTATTGTATATTTGATTTGGTGGAGGATCTGCCCAATCACGAGAATCTTGACCCCATGTCCATAATACGACCTCTTTGCCATTTTTTATAGCGGTATTAATAATTACATTATTATAAAAACCCGCTACTGGACGATAGAGAGACGGTTTTAAACCTGTGAATTTCTTAATAATTTTATCTGTTTCATCCAATTCAGAGGATAGTTTTGCAGAGGTTATATTCCCGTAAATATGATGGAATGTATGATTGGCAATTTCATGTCCTTCTTTAACTTCTCTTTTTAAAAGATCTGAATATCTGACTACTTTATTGCCAGCTACAAAAAATGTAGCTTTTGCATCATGTTTTGCTAATATATTAAGTATTTGAGGTGTGAAAACAGGATGAGGTCCATCATCAAAAGTAAGGGCAACTAACTTTTCTTTTGTGTTTACTTCCCAAATAACACGCCCAGTTTTTTCATATACTGCTCGACTGTTAACGGATGCATCCGAATTTAATTGAAAGGAGAAAAAAGAAATCAATAAAAGCACTGTAATGAACAAAATTTTTTCCATTGGATAAGCCCCTCCTTTAGGATGAACTTATTTTTTCAAATTTTTATTAAAAATATTTATCGAAAACAGATTATGAAATGTTGTAGGATCTAGTTTCACTGTTTGTAACTATTGTGTTTATTAAAGTAAACTGCCCCGTTGGTACATTAAAAAAGGAGACCGCCGCAGCGATCTGGTATCTGTAACTCAAGCATCCCGTTACTTTAAGTACATTTCTTCACAATCTGCTTGGAGAAACATTTTATCTACAAAAAAACTAATCGGAAAAACTTCCGATTAGTTTTTCTTACTTATTGATTTGCCTTTTTTACCCATTCTGCAACTGTTACAGTACGTTTTACTTGATGTTTTACAGTAGCTTGAACATCTTCAATCATTTTTCCATCGTGCCCAACAGTAACACTTGTTCCATATGGATTACCTCCAGCTCCAAAAGTAACTGGATCAGTATATCCAGGAGCGGCAACAATTGCACCCCAGTGATACATGGTCGTATAAAGAGATAAAATGGTTGCTTCCTGCCCACCATGAGCGTTTTGTGCAGAAGTCATGGCACTTACCACTTTATTTGCAAGCTTGCCTTGGAACCATAGACCGCCAGTAGTATCGAGGAACTGTTTCATTTGTGAAGGCATATTAAATTCCCCGCTAATAAAAACACTTTACCACAATTACACATAATTCTACGTCAATAAACTGCTCGTTAGTTGTGGTATGACCCCAATGTTTATAAAATTAATATCATAGAGCTTGCTATGGCAAGCCAACTGACAAATGGAAATCATATAATAGTGTTTAAGGAAGCTAACCCCTAATGAATATATTTTTATTTAGGGGTGTAAGTCAATAACCCCTGTGAGTTTCTTATTTTCACAATTGAATCGGTTCACGGTTATTTAAGAACCGGTATATTGGTGGTAACAAGAGTAGAATAGTGATTAACCGTAATGATTGAACAGCTACAACAAAAGTTGAATCCGCACGAAGAGCAAGAGCTGCGGTTGCCATCTCAGCCACTCCTCCAGGAGCGAAGGCTAGAATACAGGTTACTAGTGGAATTCGTGTCGTGATAGAGATTAGATAGGAGCACAGAAGCATGGTGATCACTAGAAAAATGGAGCTTAGTAATCCTACGATAACGATTTTACCTAAACCTTTGAACATATTCTTATTTACCCGTGAACCAATACTGCTTCCGATCAAAACCTGAGCAAGGATTATCAGTTCATGAGGCCAGAAAGTTGCGATGGCATGTCTAAATAAGACAGGGAATATCAATTGAACAATTGCCGCGCCTACCATACTTCCCATAAGCCAAGGGGCCGGCATCTTGATTATTTTGCTGAGATACGCTCCAGCCAGTGCCCCGAGCATGATAATTCCGGTAAAAAACAATGACTGGAGGGAAAAGGATCCTTGATGGCCCCCTAAATCGATTGCTACTGTTCTAGTTGTAAGGGTTCCTGCGACAAAAGGGATAACCCCGACAACCAGTAAAATACGCAGTGTTTGAATAATACTTACGACAAAGGCATTTGCGCCTACCTCTTCTGCAATTGTCGGCATCGCAGAAATACCGCCAGGAGTGGTGCCAAAAAGGCTGGTCATCATATTTATGTTACTAAAGCGCCATAATAAGATCCCCGAAAGAAAGGCAACCGCAATTGAAGAAATCACCATTAATATAATAATGAAAAAATAGTCTTCAAAGGTATCCATAATGGAAACGCTAAAGCTTCGTCCTAACTCAATTCCTAATATTGCTTGTCCAATTTGCCGCCAATAAGGGTGGATGCCATTTTTCTTTATTTGAGTTTGAATACATTTAGTAGGTAAGGAGGACAAAAGTGTAGCAAATATTAAGCTTCCCATCATCCAGGCAATCGGAATCCCTGAAATCGAAAGAATAAGTCCGCCAATCATGCTAAAAAGAATATAAAAGGTATTTTGGGGAAAGGTGTAATATGTGATTCTCATCCATTTTCTACTTCCTTTTTGAGTGAATTCGTCAATTAGTTAATGTGCCCAAAACGCGATAGACTTAATCAAAAAATAAAAAAAAGCCAGTCTCCTTTAGCGGTGTTTCCCTCAATTCTTTGCAATCCGATTTTTCCAAAAATGGATACTAACGTTTTGAAACCGCGGACAAATTTGCAAAACGTCAGTTGACTCTTTAAATTTCTCATACAAAATAGCTCTCCTAAATATTTTAAACGGTAGATGAAAATAGAAGATGGAAATAGAAGATGGAAATAGAAATAATATTTCTTCACAATTTAAGATTTTTGTTGGAAAGGTCATAATCCTACTTAAAGTCATGCCTCAAAAGGGAATATTATGGTCTTTGTAAATGGCTCCTTTTTCGTTCCCCATTTTTTTGCCAAAAAATAATTGAAACAATTACAACAACAAAAATCCCGAATGCAAAAATATACATACTATATTTGGATAGGTACTCGTGAACAATTTTCCATTGTGGACCAAGAAAATTTCCTAGCGTAATAAAAGTAATACACCATAATGCCGCACCTGTAAAAGCAAATAAAGAGAATCTTTTGATTGATATCCATTTATGCCAGCAAGATAGGCAGTAATATGACGCACGCCAGGAATAAAGTATCCAATAATAAGCAAATACAGTCCTAACTTAGAATATAATTTTTTTATTTTAACTATTCTAGGTTCCGTTATATGGATTTTTGGACCGAACTTGCATAAAAGGCAGACCTAATTTCATTCCTAAAAAGTAACTAAGGGAGATTCCTGTTACAAATCTTTTAGCAGCACTTTGAAATAACGGATAAAGTTCAGAAGATTGCTGAATATACTCCTTTATTTCTATATTGCGAGCAACGGATTTTAAAGCATCTGCAAATTGTTTTTCAATGGATAGAAGTTCCGATCATATCCTTCGTTTCATTTGAATTTCCATAGCAATTATAATACAAATAAAATTCAAATAAATTGACAATTAGCACAATAAGAAAAGCTGCCAAAATGACAGCTTTATCTTCAACTCTTGCACCCGATAGTTTAAGTACAATTCTTAACAATCTTACAAACCACAAAAATATTCGTAGCTAAATTTCAGACATTCCTAAAAATATATAAACCGAATCCTAGTTTCTCTTCCCCATTTTTAAGTACATTTCTCTCCAACTTCTAATTCTATCTAACATTTCAGGACAATCAGGGTCTTCAGGTGGTTATATCAATAGAAGAAACGCTCACCTTTAGTTAATGTTTTTTTGATTATCCTATTTAATATTAGTCAAGTAATAATGAGATAGAACAGAAAAGGTAAATCAAGTCCTTCCATTATGAAACTCCCATTCTTATATCCTTACAAGGAAAATTCACCAAAAAAAGAGGATTACTACAAAGTTCAGTATGAACCCGGTAAAAAAACAAAAACTAAAGACACGAGCAATTCTTTTTGATTCATCAAGTGATTAATATATAGTAAATATGATTCAAATTTAGGGAAAAAGGAGTCTCATACTGTGCCAAAACAAATACTATTAAAAAATAGACCAACAGGGATGCCAACACATGAGAATTTTGAAATAAGAGAAACTGAAATTCGCCAACCAGGACAAGGTGAATTACTAATCCGTACCGTTTATATTTCAGTTGACCCTTATTTGCGGGGGCGTATGAACGATACGAAGTCTTACATTCCACCCTTCCAATTAAATGAGGTTATTTCAAGTGGTGTAATTGGCCAGGTTGAAGAGTCTCAATCAGACCTATTTAAAAAGGGCGATCTTGTTTTAGGTTCTTTAGGATGGGAAGAATATTCCATTGCAAAAGAAACAACCGTTCGTAAAATAGATTCAACCATTGCACCTGCTTCTTCATATTTAAGTGTGCTCGGAATGACGGGACTTACAGCATATTTTGGTTTAATAGACATTGGTAAACCAAAGACGGGCGAAACGGTTGTTGTATCTGGTGCTGCCGGAGCAGTAGGATCAATAGTCGGTCAAATTGCCAAGCTTAAAGGCTGCCGAGTGGTAGGAATTGCCGGTTCAACCGATAAGGTCAAGTACTTGGTGGAAGAACTCGGGTTTGATGCAGCAATTAATTATAAAACTCAAGATGTTGGTGAGACCCTTAAAGAAGTGTGCCCGAATGGAATTGATGTTTACTTTGAGAACGTCGGGGGAAAAGTGACAGACGCAGTCTATCCTTTATTAAATAACTTTGCTCGAATTCCGGTATGTGGTGCCATTTCCTCCTATAATAACGAAACTGAGGATATCGGACCACGCGTTCAGTCCTATCTAATTAAAACGAGCTCATTAATGCAAGGCTTTACGGTTGGCAATTATTCATCACGCTTTGGTGAAGGTATCCAAGTATTGGCGGGTTGGCTTAAAGACGGCAAATTAAAGTATGAAGAAACCATTACTGAAGGATTTGACAATACAATTGAAGCTTTTCTAAGTCTTTTCAAAGGAGCCAACCTTGGAAAAGCAATTGTAACAGTCTCAGAAATTCAGTAATGAACTAACAAAAAAACAAACAGAGTAATACCAAACGTTCCGTTTTGAGGTGCATATCGATAAATTGACAAACAAAATGACACTTTATCTTTATACTAAGGTTAGTTAGTTCAACGATAATAAAAGGGCCACACATTTTATATATGTCTAAAATGTGTGGCCCTGTTTCATTTGGGTTGCTTTTTATTTTATTGAATTAAACTCCACGTTCAATAAGAAAAACGGGATCGCCGTAGCCACCCCGTTATTGAACATAAGCACCCGTTATCTGAATAATAACTTTTGTTTAATTTTCCTGTTGCTTTTTCTTATACATCTCTTTAAGTACATCTGGTTCAGGGATGTTATTTAATATCTTTATTAGTTCATCTACACATTTTTCACATGTAAAGTCGCCTTTTCCACTTTTCGCTATTTCTAAATAAGCAGCGGTCATCATTACAATGCTTTTAGCATCTAACTCATCTAAAGCAATGATTTTTTCTCTTGTTTTATCTAAATCCAACCTAAAATTTTCTCCCTAAATTTTGATTGAATGTATTGTATATTCGCTTTGAGAAAAAATATTCCTTCTTAAAGTAACCTGCCTCTTTAGTTGAAGAAAAAAAGCGATTACCTTTATTCAGCAATCTCACCCGATAGTTGAATTACACTAATAAAGATTGACAATTTTAGCCACATCTACAAAAGCACATTTAAATGTTTATTGAAATGTAATTAGGAGAATTCTTATTTATGTGATACACTTTGTTTACCATTTGATTTACTGTTTACATGTTCCCTACTCATTCGTGAGTGGGGTTCCTTGCTTTTAAAAACAAACAAATAAAAAACAGACTCTGTAAAGAGCCTGCTTTAGTTTGGTTTTATTATTAAGCTTTACGCACGTTAGCTGCTTGAGCTCCACGTTGACCTTGCTCAACATCGAAAGTCACAGCTTGACCTTCTTCTAAAGATTTGAAACCTTCGCCTTGAATAGCTGAGAAATGAACGAATACGTCTTCTCCACCTTCACGTTCGATGAATCCGAAGCCTTTTTCGCTGTTAAACCATTTCACTTTACCATTTTCCATTTTTGTTGCCTCCTAGTGTGTAAAAACACACATTGTGTTACTATCCTTGCTCTCAGTGATCATCAAGACGAAAAGTTTTACTAATACTATCCTTTACACCGAACAAAAATAATTCTTATATAGATTAACATTTTTCACAAGTATTTGCAATAAGGCATAAAAGAGACCATTTTTGCCATTTATGAATATACACATCTGGTTTTGCATTCTTTTGTTGTTCTTATTCAAGTAAAGCACCTGTTGGCAGATTAAGAAAACTCGAGAAAATTATTACGAAATTCAAAGGATAAAACATCCTTTATGTCGAAAATAATAGATAAAGGGGATGACCCAATGAATAAAGTTGGTTTATTAAAAAATCTTCGCGATGCCAGTCGAGGTAATTTTTTTTCAACAGAGATTCCTAAGGCTACAAAAGAAGATGAAAAAAAGATTGAAGACTGGGTTGGAGAATTAGAAAGTGAAGGAAAAATCAAGTTAAGAGAATGTGTAAAGCGAGAATACTCAGTTTATTTACATGGAATAATTAAGTATGCATCCGAATAATCAGGTACCTTTTTATTCGGGTGAAACACAACAGGAGATCCGAGTTCTTCAACATATTAACTCTGTTAACGAGTAAGAAAAAGTCTGTCACAATAGCCTTTCATCCTAATATGATGACTTGTAAATTATAACAAAAATTTAAATCGGTTTTCAGTCTTTTTAAATTTTTGTGTCTTCATTTTTCCTTTTGGATCGGCTCTTAAAAAATTGTAGAGCGATTACAAGCAGCAGATTATTTATAGTTTTTCCGTAACAAAATCGTGTTCTAAACGTCTCTCTAATTTTTCTAAGTTACCCCCATCTTCTACAAAAGTTTTGAATTTATCAGCCATTAACTTTCCTGAGTTTTTATTAATGTGTTTAACTTTGAGTAATGTATTCACCTTCACTATATCAGGAGTCACATCTCCACGGTGTAATTTACCTGGAATTTTTGTCCACAATTTTTCCCAATCATCTAATAACCCAATCTCTTTAAAATAAAGTTTTTGTAAGCCGCATAGCCACGCAATACAAGAGGTGTTACGTTTTTGACAACCTTCCTTATCCTTTAAGAATTCACACCCATGACAACAAGAATTTCCACTTCTAATACAGACGCTGCAAATTTCATTAGCCCCTATTTCTTCAAACACTTTTAACCCGTACTGGATAAGATGCTCTTTTTCCATTTCAATACTCATTATTTTCTCCTACTTTACTGCTTAATAAAGGGATTTAGTATTTAGTATTTGTAAACATCCACTTTATATTAGTTTTGTACCAAATTCAACAATCCGACCCTCTAATAACCTAATTTAAAGCGGTTGATTCTGCAGTTTTTATAGTTGCTTACACCGGAAATCTTGTTCCACTACCTGCCCCGTTAGTACAACAAGAAAAAGGACCGCCGCAGCAATCACCTTCTCTAATTCTAGCACCCGTTAGCCATCCATGAATCGAAAAAATCATCTCTTCACCACAAAGAATGAAAGTAGGGTTTTTGTGGTCATACTGATATTGCGACATGAGGTTTAATTTTAGGCTCAGCTTTTTTTAAAATTAAAATTGCTGGGTCTACTTTGGCATTGTCTTTTTTAGATTTTCACTGTTTTGTACTTTCATGGTAGTTAATAAGAAGCTTCAATTTATTTAGTTAATTTCTTTCTTATATAGAATTAGATTAATAGGTCTAACTATGAGGAAAAGGATTAAAAAAAATATTGCACCTATACCACTGAAATAAGTGAAAAGGCGAATTCCTCTAGTAAATTTATTTAACGGTTCAGGCAGGAAGTAGCCCAAAAATAACTTGTGCCAAATATATCAATTAAGGATGGAAGAACCTTTAAACAATGATCTTTTACGCCCTTTCTTTCGAAATATTTCAATGAAAGATCAACTAATCTATATATTAAATATAGATAGATAAACCCTATAGCTGAACTACCAATGAAATATATCACTAGTTTTTTCCTCCCTGTTAACTATAAAAAATAATTCCACCCACATTTTTACCATAAAATCCCTTATTTGCTTCGGATTTTTTTTACTGTCAAATGATGTTTTCTAGGCTATCCTAATTCCACTGAATACTTCCATACTTGAATAAACACTGTCCCAAAAATTGTTTCAACTCTCTCCTATTTTACTTTATAATCATTACTAACAAGGGGGAGTTAGATGGAACAAGAAAATACAATTACAAAATTAAAAAACTACGCAAGAAAACTAAAACAAAATTTATTCGTTCTTTATTTATCATACAAAGATAATAGAGTACCTTGGTACGCTAAATTGGTTGCTATCTGTGTAGTAGCTTATGCTTTTAGTCCTATCGATTTGATCCCTGACTTCATTCCTGTATTGGGTTTATCTAGATGATCTAATTATTGTTCCACTGGGCATTTCACTGGCACTAAAATTAATACCACCTTACATTATTGAAGAAAACAGAGAAAAGGCTGAAGATATTAGGAATAATGGTAAACCAAAAAACTGGTTTGTTGCTGTACTATTCATTCTGATTTGGATTTTACTTGCGTTTGGGTTGGTAAATTATTATACCGTATATTTTATTGAAAATAGTTATTAAATAACCTTTGGGAAATGCTTCTTTTCATTTCCTTTCTTCATCAAACCTGCATCCGTTAGCGGAACAAGAAAAGCGATTGCTCTTATTGAACAATCGCCCTCGTTAGTTAATTAACAACATAGTATAATGTGTTTATTTTGAGTGAGGCTTTAACAGATCCTTACTCCTTCAACTGCTAACATATACATCGTTAAAGATTCAGCATCACGCATCATCCATTCTCGATAATCGTTTTCAGCACTCACATAATCCTGTTCACAAATAAAACCGTCTCTCGCCATTTGAACTCCTCTGCTTGAAGCAGTATCAGCCCATATCCCAATGCGAGTTGGAAAATCAGGGTCCCTTCTGTTTGTTACCTCATGAATGGGGGTTATAGTAATATCTTCTATACCAACTTTTCGAAACAGTCCAGGAAGGTTATCTGCAATTGTATTATCCATACCTGCTTCTGCACGCCATTTCAAATAGGCAGCGTAAAAGTAGAGCATACTTGAAGGTGGCAGGGGATTCCATGAAATCTTATCATGGTTATAATCCGCAATTAAAATGCGACCTCCAATTTTTGCAGCAGATGTCATCTTTATCAATCCTTTTAATGGGTCGGATAACCATATTAAAACCCGTGAACAGGTAACAATGTCAAACTGTTGTTCATAAGGAAGATTATAAATGTCGCCTGTTTCAAATGATAATCCTGGTATTTCGCCATATGATTGACGTGCTTTTTCAATTAAGGCTGGATTACTGTCAATTCCCACTACACGTCCATTTGGACCCACAGCTTCTGCTATGCCTCTAGTAATTGCCCCTGTACCACATCCAACATCAAGAATTGCCATGCCTTCCGTAATAATTTCTGCGAGTCTTTGGTGTGAGTTTGTTAATGTTCTGGAATCTAATACATTTGTTAACTTTCCAGATAATTCAGCACGATTTCGAGCCATTTTTGTATCCAACCATAATTCCCCTTCCCTGTATTTATTGCAATTTTCAATAAATTAATCTTACCATTTAAGATTTTATTGTTCTAATAAATAATAACCACTCTTTTAATTCCATAATGGAATTAATAAGGTACTTAATTAAAATTTAATTCCGTTGTTGTTGCACTAAACTGCTTCGTTAGCACAACAAGAAAAAAGACCGCCGCAGCGATCACTTTCTTTAACTCTTGCACCCGTTAGTGGAATAAGACCCTTTCCAAAAATGTAATTACGAAAATACTCAACCCATAAGCCGTAATTGACTTGTGTAGATTATTTCACTTATTTTCAATTACAACACATCATCGCTTAATCAATCCCGACAGGTCTACTTCTAATACTTTATCTTCTTTATCGTTGTAAGTAGATAACAATACAGTAATGATTCCCGATTCATTCTTCGTCTCTTTCTTATCGATAACCTCGGCGATGGTATACAATTCATCACCAGGATACACCGGTTTTATAAATTTCAAATTATTCATCCCTGTTCCAGCGATGATATCATCACCATAGATACCTTGTTCAATCCAAAGCCTTACTGAAATGCTTAATGTATGTAGTCCGGAAGCGATGATTCCATCAAATCTCCCCTGCTTTGCTTTTTCCTCATCTAAATGCATGTATTGAGGATCAAATTCTCCTGCAAATCTCATAATATCCGCTTTTGTCATTTTGAAGGACTTAGTTTCAAACACCTGTCCAACTGTAAACTCATCAAACTTCATAATTACACCTCTTATTTAGAAACTTTTGCACTTGTTTATATTAAGGTAGCATCAAATGCACATCAAGTTAAAAAAATACTCAAAATCCTCTAAAATCAATAGAAAAGAATACTTTTTGGGGATATATATAATTCATCTTTGCAATTGTAAATACCTTATTTAACTATCCTGTTTCGTAAGTTCAATAAGAAAACAAGACGCTGCTGCAGCAACCTCTTGTTTAACTCTTGCACCCGATAGTTTAAGTGAAAACATTCACAAATAAAAAAACGCAATCGGCACATCTTCCGATAGATGTAATCTTTATACTTTTGTGTGAAGGGTTAAACTTTCAAAGTTTTTTCATGTTGGTAGATAATGTGATAAAAAATAATCCAAATTGAGTGAACCAAAAGGTATATCATAAACGAAATCCCAATCCAGTAGCCATTATTATAGTGAAAAAGACCTGCTACCCCCCCCAGCCATTCGAAAAGTGATGAAGCCAACGACCAGAATAAAATGTATATTGGAATAAAATTTGTTTTGATTTTAATGAAATCATAAATGTAAAAAAACAAATAACTGAATGGACCGTACATTAATAAAGAGGGAACATCTGTAAGGTCAAAATCGGATGTATTACCAGTATCATATAAACTCTTTGGGGTTGTGCCTATGTAATGGTCGGCTAATGTTCCGAAGGTTAAACCACATAAAAAAAATAGAATCGCAATTTTTCTTGGGAAACGCGACGGAAGTTTAATCATAAAGAAGAGTCCAATGCACAATCCAATAATACCAAACCATTCATTAGCATTGAATCGATTATCGTAAACGATTGTAGCTATCATGTATGCTCCTCTTTCTGGTATAATCAAACCTTTTGTACCACTTCAACAACCCCCATGTAATTAAGATTAAACACAAATATGCTATTCCAATTGAGGTCCTTACGTACAAAATTTGATACTTGATAATTTTAAAATGGTCGAGTGTCCAATCATATGTGGTGAGCCCTATCCAAATGGCAATGGATAAGGTCCAATTTGTTTTTCTTTCTTCTGAAGGCTGTAAAGCATTAAAAATCATCAGGATTAGAAGTGGAGACGTAACCAAACGATATATCGTGACTGCCCACAAGTTTACACCGAGCATTGGAAAGGTAATAATGTTAAAATTCAACTCAAAAATTGTAAACGAAGTTGAGGTAAGGCATAGTAGAACACAGTATAAAAAGACAAAATCGAGTATAGACAGCTTTTTTGGTATAATCGAAATTAAAATGATTGTTATCCAAGCGATACATGAACTTATGAGCAATTGCATACTCTACCGACAACTCCAATATTACCCTTGCAATAATTTTTTTTATTATTTCCATTTAATTTACTTGTATTCTATCGTAAATTTATTCCTGCTACATTTTCTCTATCGCCTCGGATTTAATCGAAAAGTTAACTTACTCATTACTTGAATAAGGAAAAGCGTGACTTGTTACAGCATCTCACCCGTTACTATAAATATAATCCTTCACAAACTAACTTCAAAGTTTTTCTTATATGTAATCAAACCAAATCAACATGAAAAGAGTACATGGAATACTAAGCAATAAAGCCAACTTGTAATTAACAAAGTGTAGTCGATCCATGATAATGTTTAATTGAGTGAAAATATTTCAACCCTATCCATTCGATTAAAGCAAGTAAGGAAATGAGCTAAATTGAACCAATAATGACCTGTCGGCTCCATTCCTACGATCACTTTTTCCATTTTATTTTGATCCATCAACTTTTTATGCCACTCTATGAAACAGTTAAAGCTCGAATTTGTATTTTCAAAATAAAAGGGTGCCGAAAACTCTAAACCTCTAAAGTCCTTGGCTCTTGCCACATGCTTGTATTTAGCAATATCAACACCTTAATTAATGTTTGAGAAGTAATTTGAGCAATCTTTTCATTTTGGTTATAATTCATTTAAATAGCCTCCTGGTATTATGTTTGTGTCCTTTTTGCCGCCAAGCTTTGGACACTCATATCTTACCAAGGGGCTTTTTTATATTCAAACCTCATATTTCTTCATTACAGGAATGCTGCCCGTTAGTTGATCAACAAAAATAGCGGCCAAATCGGCAGCTGATTCTTTAACTCTTGCACCCGTTAGCTTAAGTACATTAATTCACAATCTTTCTTATAGTTTAAGAACTTATATTCTTAGGTATCGTTGCCAAACAGAAGAAGTACAAAAGTATTTCCAAGAAGGAAAAAACTTTGTGAAAAGCAATTCGGAGAACTAAGTGCTATTCTAGCAAAAGATGAATTGACATCTCCTGCTTCATGGGTATCTGAAGTTACAAATTCCACTGTTTCCCCTTATTCTGATAAATTAATGTTAAATCATATTGATATTTTGGTTTCCGCAGCAGTTGGTTATTTTGCAGCTGGTGCTTCTATTTCTCAAAGAAGAGGCCTTGCCATGAAATTCACAAAGCACATGGCTGAGATAGGGCTGTATACGGCGGACGGAGCTCAACTTTTAATTAAATATGGTTGGATGGAGCAACCACCTTTAGCTGAAGATCGTGAAAGTTTAAGAAATATAAAGTAAGTGTACCTTATGAATTGGCTACCAATGTTATTTGTGATACCGGGTGTAATAATTAGATTGAAAAAATAATTAATCACTCCTACTAAAGAAAATACATTTTCTCATTCAGGAAAAATGGTATTTTTATGTTAACGAAATTTATGTAACCGTTCTATACGTGTTGTGGTGAAAAAAGGTCTAAAAACTTAATGGCACCCAAATAATTAAGTCGGTGTATTTATTCTGCGGATAAGTTTTATCTAAAAATTGTTATAAATTATATTCCCATAGTCCTAGTTTTCCTTTCGCTGGAATAAACTCATCCAGTATCTGCATGTCCTGAACTTCCCAAGCAAAACCTCCCACTTGAAAGTCACCTAAAAAATAGTCATTACCTGATACAATTCTTCCATCCTCCAGGATTGAACTCGTCTGGTTGTTTTCAGTCACCATCAAACAATTTTCCAGCCTGCATACCGCAATGATCATGCCAGTTGGAAGGTTCTCTTTTGTGTACCCATGCTTTCCAAGCAACGCCTGGATTGCTACATGGTTGCAGACAGCCTTATCTATTTTTTTACTTGTGTGAATGGCCAATGGCCCTCGATAATTCGTTCTCCATGTCCTTGTTTCATATTTGGCCTCACGAAGGACAAAAAGACTTGCCCAAGGCTGGATCATTGATAAAACCTTCATTCTAACGGCCTCCAACCGATAAAAGTTTACTTTGTTTATAGAGTTTCCCTGCAGAAAAATTTTATCAACATAGACCTTGAAAAAACATCCATTTTTAATTATGGGAAACCACTCTGTTTTGCTGTTTCATTATGTAACTAACTTTTAAATCTATCGCTCAATATTGGGTTCCTTACTGAAAACAAAATATAAAAGCCAAAACTAAAGAGAAAATCTAACTAGTCGATTAGCTCTTCTAACTTTATTGATTCCCTTTCTTCACCCATTCCGCAACCGTAACGGTGCGTTTTGCTTGGTGCTTTACAGCGGCTTGAACAGCAGAAAAATCCTCAATCATTTTGCCATTCTGGTCAACAGTTACACTTGTTCCATAAGGGTTTCCACCTGCTCCAAAGATTACTGGATCAGTATAGCTTGGAGTGGCAATAATAGCTCCCCAATGGTGCATCGTTGTATATAATGACAAAATGGTTGCCTCTTGACCACCGTGAGGGTTTTGAGCAGAAGTCATAGCACTTACTACTTTATTTACGAGTTTTCCATTAAACCACAGCCCCCCTGTTGTATCTAAGAATTGCTTCATCTGTGACGGCATATTTCCGAATCTAGTTGGAACGCTAAAAATGATTGCGTCTGCCCATTCTAAATCTTCAAGTGAAACAGTTGGAACACATGCTGCAACTTCCTCGGAATAATGTTTCCATACAGGATTTGAATCAATAACTTCTTGCGGAGCTAATTCAGGAACTTTTAAGACCTTAACATCTGCTCCAGCTTCTCTTGCTCCTTCGGATGCCCACTGTGTTAATTGATAATTTGTTCCTGTTGAACTATAAAAAATAATTGCAAGATTTACATTTGTCATTGGAGCCAATCTCCTTACGTTTTATTAAAATAAGAATCCACATTGATAATGTTGCCCTTCCAATAATTTTCAATCCCTCTTTAAACTTCTTTTTTAGATGTTTCTATTGTTATTTATAAACTTAAAAAACTATGGGTTGTGTAGTGTTAATTGGATAAAGATTACCATTAATCGCAAATGAAATTTGGCCAGTTTCCTCTGAAACAACAAGAGCAAGGGCATCACTTTGCTCAGATATTCCGAGAGCTGCACGATGACGGGTTCCAAGCTTCTTTCCATCAAATACTTTATTAGTTAAAGGAAGTACATTGGCTGCTGAAACCACCACTTTTCCTCGGATCAAAACAGCCCCATCATGGAGAGGGTTCCCAGGGTAAAAGATAGCTTCTAATAATTTATGTGTGACCATAGCTCCAATTGTGGTTCCTTTTTGGATAATAGTTTCAATAGAGTCACCACGTTCGACTACTATCAATGCTCCATGTTTTAATTTGGAAAGGTGCTGTACAGTAGTTGACAGGGCCTTATATGTATTAGTAAAAGAGGATAAATAGCATTCTAAATAATACGAGGCTGCCGTAGATTCAATTGAATTTAGCTGGTTTTTAGCATCCTCTAAACTACCTAATACACAATAATTTTCATTTCCTAGAACGTTTAGGTTAGATTGCAGTATATGTATTAGGTGTTTAATACCATTTTCTAAATTCTCTTTCATTGGTGAAAAATCACAATTTGTGTTCTCCAAGACGGTCCCTCCAGATCGTTTATTATCATTAACCATTGAATGAGTAAATTCCAAATATGCCCCTTCTAAAATGATTCTGATTTAACTTAATATAAGAATGGTATGTTGTTTAAAGTGTTCCCTTCTTTTGTTTAATGAATGACAAGTAGCATGGGCTTTTTAAAATAAAAAATAGAACTTCTTATCTCTCATATAATCGAAAAAACAAAAGCTAATCGTTAGTTACGATTAGTCTTTAAACGAATAGTTTATTGATTTTCTTTCATAACTCATTCTGCAACTGTTATTGTACGCTTTGCTTGGCAGGTATCAATACCATTTGTAACAACAAGCCACTCATAATGGTATTTATGCATATATTACTTCATGAATAAAATTCTTATCCCCATGAATAATTGGAGGGAAATTCACATGAACCCTGTAGTTTATAGTTGCCCAATTTGTAGAAACCATTTTTACGGTATTCCTACCGAAGTTTCTGAAACGTCAAGAATTACAACTACAGATCGCAGTTCTCAGAATTTGCTTACTCCGACTGACCATACTCTGATGGTAATTGATCATCACCCCAAATGACATTTTCAGTGCAATCACATGATATTGCACATTTGCGAAATAACCTCTCTTGATTGGCAAAAACCGCAAAATTATTTAGTATCCCTACTATAATGACAACTATTACACCCAATCACTTGGTTACAATATTTGTTAAAATTACAGCGTGATTTTGCTATTAAAGAAACTTACAATGAGACACTCGATATTATAAAACAACACGGGGGTGCTTACGGACTAGGAATTAAATGCTTTTTTATCTTGAAGTAGACCAATCGGGCCGTTTTCTGTATATTTGAAAGTTTTCCCAGCTACAGAAACTGAATCAAGATAAGCCTTCATAACTGGAGGGAATGAAAAGTTCCAAAATGGTGTAACAAAAACATATTTATCTGCAGCTACAAATTGGTCACTTAACTCGCCTAAACGGCCAACTTTTGCTTTTTCTTCGGTATTAACTGCATCAAATGATTGTCCAGATTGAAGTTTTCCCCATCCGCTAAATAACTTTGTGTCCCTAATAAGTGCACCTTAATTGTTCAATTATTTTGCTATTACGCTTTCGCTTTTTCCGTTAGTTTAACTCTTGAAGTATTGGACCGACGGACGGATTGCATGAACCAGAGCATCGTGAATAACGAGAAAATGCATACCGCAATTAAAGCGCCGTACACATTTTCATAGGCACGGACCATCGTATTCCTTTTTTGAAATTCGGGTAATATACCGCAAACCACAACGGAAAACGAACCGCCGAAAAACTGGATGAGCTGCATGAGTCCCATGCCTGAACCGATCAACTTGGCCGGCAAAATACGTGAAGTTTCGTAGTTTAAGAAAGCTAAAGTTACAGAGGTTGCAGGCGAGAAGAATAGGTACCCGAACAAGATGACATTTGGTGATGTGCCTAGGACCGCCCAAAAGGCTATCAAAACGATAGCTAAAATCCCATGCCCGAGAATCAGAAACCGCACACTGCCGTACTTATCGATCCAGCGTCCGATGAAGAACGTGAGAAAGGCTGAAAAAACGGCGCCTGGTCCGATAGTAAAGCCTATAGCAGCGGAGATTTGCCAAATAAATTAGCAAGTGCCAGATAGAAAATATTTTTCTATAAATTGTTACCCACAAACCACATCCACTGATTTATTGCGAGCCACTTTAAAATTTATATATTTCATAAATTAAAATGGATGGTAATAAAAATATTGGATTGGAGGGTTACAAAGCTGTTAAATCTTTTATTATGAAAGAATAGCTAAAATTATGTAATTTTATAATTTTTAATAGAATACAAGCAAGCACTTCATATAAAAAGGGGGAGAAACATGAATAGTTTTCCAGAGGATAGAATTAGCAGGAATAGAGTATCCTATAAGGATTTAAATCATAAAAATATTTCGGCAGGTTTGATTGCAGGAATATTCATTATTACGGGACCTACTGCTCTTATATTGGAAGCAGCAACAAAGGGAAACTTCAGTACCACACAGACGATTCTATGGATATTTGCAGTCTATGTATTTGGAGGATTATTTGGCATTATTCTTCCCATGTATAGTCGGATACCGATTGTTGGTGGCCATACGCTTACTGGTATTGCATTCCTGACAACGATGACATCGCAGTTTAGCTACCATGAATTAATCGGAGCATATATTATTTCAGGCATTTTAATGGTACTCATTGGATTTCTGGGTTTTTTCTCAAAATTGATTAAGTTGGTGCCTAAAGAAATTATTTCGGCAATGCTGGCAGGAATGATTACAAACTATATGGTGAATTTTATTGTTTCCATCAACAAGCTAATATTAATTGGATTTATTCCATTGGTGGCCTTTTTTATTTTTAGCAGGTGGAAAATAAAAATTCCGCCTGTAATTGCAGCGATTGTCATTGGAACTATATTATTGATCTGGTTCTATCCATTGAATAACATTAAATGGAATACTGGAGTGATTATGCCCCAAACTCAATTACCTGATTTTAATATAGTAAGTTTCCTTTCTGTCTCTATCCCGCTTGCATTTCTCATTTTAAGCAACGATGCAGCAGTTGCGGTCGGTGCATTGGAAAAAAATAATTATCGGACCCCTATCAATCAAATTATTACAATTAGCGGATTATTTTCAATCATAACAAGCTTTTTTGGAGGTCAGTCTGCAAATATTGCTGGAATGGCAACAGTAATATGTGCAGATGAAGAGGCAGGTCCAAAGGAAAAAAGATACATGGGGGCTGTAGTGGCGGGTGTTCTTCTTCTCGTTTACGGTTTATTCTCTAGGAAACTGGTTCCACTAATCCAAGCATTACCGAAAGAGTTCATTTCAATGATTGTTGGATTTTCGCTTCTCGGTGTATTTGGAAATAGTTTGCATCAATCTTTCTCAAAGCAAACAATGAAGATAAGTACTGTATTTGCCTTCATTATTGCCTTATCAAAGATTACCTTATTAAGTATAAGTGCGCCCGTTTGGTCCTTACTTGTTGGTTCTCTCATTGCACGGTATATTGAAAATGATACTATCGGAAAAATTGAAAAAAAGGAAAAAGAAACAGCTTAACTTATAAAAGTAAAATGAATTTTGGCCCTATAAAAAGGTAGAATTCAATTAGCGAATTCTACCTTTTTTCTGTAAACTGTACACTTTCTTTGCATCAGAGCCTATATGAACAATTTTCTCAAATCAGATTAAAATCCGTCCCATGTAAAACAGTGTTAATTTAGCATTTAAAGAAGTATGGTTAAATTAAATTAAATTCGTTCTTATTCAACTTTTAGAACAATCTTACCAATGTTCCGATTTTCCTCCATATATTGATGAGCTTCGGCTACATCCTGCCATTCGTAAACACGATCAATAATCGGAGCCAGTTTTCCATTTGCAAACTTTTCATTCGAAAATGCTTCAAACTTACGAGTTAGCTCAATCTTAAAAGACTTACTCGTTGATCTTAATGTCGAGCCGATAAATTTTATCCTTTTTTGCAGAAATGCCCCCAAATTCACATTGGCTAATTGTTGCCCTCCTAGTACCCCAATCAAGATCCATCTCCCATCGATCCCAATGGATTTGATATTGGCATCCCAATAGGAGGCCCCAATAAAGTCGAGAATCAGTTGGACCCCGCTCCCATCGGTAATTGCTTGAACCTTTTTAGAAAAATCTTCCTCTTTATAATTTACAGTATAATTGGCCCCAAGAGCTAAACATCTATCTAACTTTTCAGCAGATCCGGCGGTGACAATGCTGGTTGCCCCTAATTCCTTTGCAATCTGGATAGCAGCTGTCCCGACACCACTTGCTCCGGCATGAATCAGAACATGTTCTCCTGATTGCAAATGACCTAATTCAACCGTGTTTAAAAAGGCTGTCAGAAAAGCTTCCGGAACGGCAGCGGCTTCCTCAAAACTCATCCCATCCGGTATTTTCATCGCCATCTCTGCGGGAATGACAACTTTCTCTGCGTATCCGCCGCCTGGCAACAAAGCATACACATGGTCACCTTCTGTCCAACCGGTCACACCGCTACCAACACCTTCAATCACACCAGCCATCTCTAATCCAAGAATGTTCGATGCGCCAGCAGGCGGGGGATACAATCCTTTACGCTGCAACAGATCGGCACGGTTAACAGCAGATGCTTTGACTTTTACAAGCAACTCACCCTCTGTTGGGATAGGGTCATGGACATCACCTATATACAAGTCTTGATTTCTTTCATCCACAAGAACAGCTTTCAACCTGATGACCACCTTTTTTTAATCATTTCATTGATTTACTTCGTAACTCCTTTATCTGTATTGCCTCAGGCAAAGATTCAAAATCTGTTTGTAAGGACGAGATTGGGCAAATGTCAAAACATCTAAAGCGTTCCATTCTGTCTATAAAAAACACCTTTAGCTTCTCTTTTGGCGCTTTAGAGGCATTGCTATTCGAAAATCTATCCAATCGTTCCATTATCTTATCGATAATCGCCGCTCCTAGATCCTCCTTTTTCTCAAAATGATAGTGAATGCTTGCCTTTGTGACACCCAGTTGTTTAGAGATGTCATCGTAGCTAAACGCTACATACCCTTTTTGTCGAATCAACTGTATTGCTAAATCAATTATTTGTTCTTTTCGATTTTCCATAATGCGATTTTAACTTACTAATAGGTAAGTGTTAATACCTCCATGTTGTTATGGTCACTTTTTATTTACCAAGTCTATTTTTCTTCAATTGTTCATTTATATTCCCTATCTCTACCGAGCTTCTTCCGTTATGTTACCCCTCGATGGAGAAATACGCGGAAGGACGATTGTTAATCTATAACTAGCTTAGTTTAAATCACAATAGATATACATCAGTTATGACTTGAACATTTTATGTCCAAAACGCCTCAGAAATCTTCTTCTAAGGCGTTTTAATATGATTCATAGAGTCTTAACTAGTCTATACTAGTGTCGTAGATTTTTCATGCTTAGAAATAATTAGTTCCAACACACTAAACTGATTTATTCAACAACCTGGAGAGTGACGTCAATATTCCCTCTAGTTGCTTTTGAGTATGGACAGAATTCGTGAGCCTTATGTACAAGCTCTTCTAATTTTCCCTTTTCCACACCAGTCCCTTTTACATGCAACGTTACTGCAATTTTGAATCCTTGATCGGCCTCATCTTTTAAGAAATCTACATTTGCCGTTACTTGTGATTCGAATTTGACATGTTCCTGCCTTGCGATGTGCTGTAAAGCTCCATCGAAACAAGCAGAGTAACCACAAGCGAACAACTGCTCAGGGTTTGTAGCATTTGGTAATTCTTTCGCTCTTGGGGAACCTGGCATTGCTAAATCCACTTTTATTTTACCATCAGATGATTCAACTCTGCCTTGTCTTCCTCCAGTAGCTGTTGCAGATGATGTGAATAATGGTTTTGTAGTCATCGATTTTCTCCTTTTTTGGGGGATTATATCTTGCCTTAATGTTTTAACAAAGAGAGAGCTTATTACCCTTTGCTCAAAACTTAGCATTTTGAAAAGCTAATCGGAAATATTCCGACTAGCTTTTCTTTTCGATTAGAATTTTATTGATTCGCTTTTTTAACCCACTCTGCAGCTGTAACGGTACGTTTAGCTTGATATTTAACAGCTGCCTGAACATCTTTGATCATTTTCCCGTCTTGTCCAACAGTAACACTTGTTCCATAAGGGTTACCTCCTGCTCCAAAGGTAACTGGATCTGTATAACCAGGAGCCGCTACAATAGCCCCCCAATGATACATGGTTGTATAAGCGATTAAATCGTTGCCTCTTTTTTTGCATCTAAAATGAACTAGTTCTTTACGAAGAGTTTTATCAGTAATGGAATCGTCTTCCTTAAGAATTTTTCCAAGTTCACGGGAAATATACCTGGAATAATCATCTAACAAGTATTCACCAGAATGCCTTGCTTTAAATTCATCATGGGTGTATATTTTTCGGTCCTTTGTGCTATTAGCATTAACCAATTCTGTCCGTTCATTTCGATCGTATATATGACAACGTCCAATTATTTTATCGGAATCTGGACCAGTGAAACCTCTACTAGGCTTCACACAATATCTTCAGACTTGTTATTTTTAAAACCAAGTCTTCCATCTTCTGTATCGGGCAAATGAATATAAGTCACATGCTTCATAATTGGTTCCGAATATTCCTCGCATCTTTTACATACTCCAATATTATTTACTACTAATTTTTGCGCACAATGCTTACAAATATTTTCATGTTAATACTATTTATTTACTATCCATTATGTGCCATAAGACTTGAATTTCTCATTTGTGATTTTATTAAACGCCTGGCGGGTAGATGATAGGCGATTGTATTGATTTAGTTATTCATGATATACCCATAATTGATTCGGTACTAAACCGTCAGGTATAAATGATTTGTTACAAACATTAACTGATGTTATTTATACTTAAATGCAATTGCCCCTTATCATCTGTAAACAAGTTTTCTTCTTCAATTAATTTACAGTAGAAAAGAATTTTAGGATAGCAAATCTAAATTATTATGCCGTGCCTTGGCTATTTTCACAAAAGAAAGCGGCGGATAAAATGATCCGCCGCAACAAAAGAATGAATACTATAATGCTTCTACAATTAACATTTTTCATTAAAAAAAGCACTGTGCGTCGCATGTGTAATGGTTTAAACATAAGGCTGTGTTAAGGCTTGCCGTTGATTTTATAAATAACTAAACCCCGCCAAGTGATGGCGGGGTTTAGTTAACAACCGATCTCCGTTACTTTAACCATTTATTTTTTCATTTATTGTAAAACAGGCTCTTCTTCTTTATTCAATACTTCTTCTAGATTGATTTCACGAGCACGTTTAAGAATATCAAGGCGTACATTCATCTGTTTTTTCGCAAACTCCAACATGTCATTATTATCAATTCCAAAAGGTTTAACACCACTTTGAATATGTTCGTCTGGGTTTTTACCATTTGTAATTGACCCTATGCACAATGGCATCAATTCATTAATTCTGTTGGTTATTACATTATAAATGTGGTCACCGTGTTCTTTAATTAATCGCTGCAGTAAATATGTACCATAACTAATGTGACGTGATTCATCCATTTTTAAAAGACTAATACCTTCTAACAACCCAGGTAATTTCCCCAATTTCCCGACACCCGAATAAAAAGCATGGTATCCTGTTTCAGCCATTATACCTTCCACTACCATATTGTAGGTTGTGGATGCTATTGCCTGTGCTTCTGGTGACTGATCATGTACTAGCCTTTCCATTGCTGCTGGTAGTTCTTCATAAAATATTTTCTTATAAGCCTCATTATGATACCGTGATAAATCTTCTTTCGAACCAACAACTTCTTCCAGGAAGCGTGTGAAAAATTCTAAATGCTTAGCTTCCTCAAATAAAAATGTAGTTAAATACATTTCCTCTTCTAAGCGTCCTTCTTTTGCAATCGTCATAACTAACGGGAGTAGGTCAATAGTAACGGCTTCTTCTCCACCGGAAAATTGTGCAATTTGTATTAAAATATTCTTTTTCTCAGCTTCTGTCAAAGTTTCCCAATCAAACCTATCTTGACTGAAATCAATATCTTCTGGATTCCAAATACCAAATTTCTTTGCTTTTACATAGAGCTTGTATGGAAATAGCTCAGTATTAAGACGACTTTTACTAACTGATTGTACTTTATTACGCATAAAAGATTCCCCCAAAGAAATAAATGAATGAATGTTCATTCAATTTTGCCTTTAATTAACTTCATCATTCATATTTCAAGTGTCTAGCACTCAAACAATGAATGAATGAACATTCATTCTAAAATCAATTTTAATATATTTTTATAACATTTCAATTATATTTTTTATAATTTTCGTAAAAATCCTACCTTTTTTTCCATCTTTTTAATTAGATGAACAATTTTCATGAGGTTTTGGTTTATCTACTAATCTCTTATCTTGCACCCGTTAGCTTAAGTACATTTCTTCACATACTCACTTTGGGCAAAAAAAGAAAGTGACCTATTTAAGAAATGAATAAGTCACTTTGGTATTAGGCTATCTTTTACGGAATCCAAGTGCAACAGCAATAAATGATAGGACGACAGCAACAATGGATAAAAATTAAAGGAAGAGAATTCGACTTATCAAAGTCTGTTGTTGCTTCATCCTTTTTAGTGTCTTCAGTTGCAGCCCTATCATCATGACCATCTGTTGAAGTTCCTTTAACAATATCCGTAAATTAGATAATTAGTCCATAATCGATAATTTCAATGAATCCAGATTTTTTTTCATAACACCAATATAGTCTAAACCTTGTTCTTGCTCTTTTTTCGTTAATCCTTCTAATGGATTTAATACTTCTGTTTTAGCTCCTATTTCTTTAGCTAACGTTTCGGCCACTTTTGAAGATGCCATCTCCTCAAAATAAACAACCTTAATATTTTTCTTCTTTGTTAATTCCGTTAATTCAGCTAATTTCCCTAATGTTGGTTCAACGTCGGGTGATAATCCTGCGATAGGAATTTGAGTCAGTCCATATTGTTTTGCCAAGTACCCAAATGCAGCATGTTGTGTTACAAATTCCTTCTTCTTGGCTTTATCAATTGTCTCTTTATATAAACGGTCCAAATCAGCAAGCTCAGAATTTATTGACGTTGCATTTTTTTGAAACTGGTCTTTATTACCAGGATCTGCCTGTTCTAAAGCCTTAGCAATTGTGTTAACTTCTTGCTGAGCTAACACTGGAGAAAGCCAGACATGTGGATCTTTAGAAGCAGCATGCTCCTCGCCTTCCAGTGCATCCATCATTTTAATCCCACTAGAAGCTTCAACAACCTTTAATTTTGAATCATTAATACTTTTCAATACTTTTTCAGTCCAAAGTTCAAAATATTGGCTATTGTAAATAAAAATATCAGCGTCTTGAATTTTTGCCATATCCTTTGCTGTCGGTTCCCAATCATGTGGTTCTACACCATTTGGTATTAAAAGTTCCACGTTTGCTGAGTCGCCTGCCACCTTTTTTGCAAAATAGTACATTGGATAAAAAGTAGTGACAATTTGCAGTTTTTTAGATCCTTCACTTGCTTTTTCACTTTTCGTTGAAGCTGCGTTTGAGCAACCACTTACCATTAATAGAAAAATAATTAATGGGACTAAAAGCCTTTTCATGTTAATTTCCCTCCCAAATTGCCTTTAATTAGGAATTATTACGATTTAAAACGAATAATTATTTTGTATTATTTAAGATTTATAACAATATATAAATCGTAATTATTACGAATTAAATCTTATAACGATTATTTATTTATGTCAATCATCAAATTTTAATGAAATGAATTAACTAGAACTGCATATCCATATGATAGAGTTGATAGATTTGAGGAGGTAGAATGGTTGTGAGCTTTATAAATAAGATGGTAAAAGATAGCCTCGTATTACTATTATTTTGTTTATTCCTTTTTCTATTTCTTTTTGCGGAGGAATTAAAAAACATTTCTTTTTTTACTAGAATCCCTAGTACGTTTTTTAATGTAAATACCATTTTTCTTAGTATTATTTTAGAAGCCATTCCATTTATTTTACTGGGTGTATTTGTATCAGCAATTATCCAATCATTTGTTTCCGAAAATGTAATTCGAAGAGTTGTGCCCCGTAATGCCTATTTAGCCCTTATACCTGCTGCTTTACTTGGAATAATCTTTCCTATTTGTGAGTGTGCCATTGTTCCTGTCGTTCGCAGGTTAATAAAAAAAGGTATGCCTTCACATGTAGGTGTGGTATTTATGCTTAGTGCTCCGATTTTAAACCCTGTCGTTTATGCATCTACTTATTTTGCATTTAAAAGCACGCCTTATGTAGCCAATGCAAGGATGTTTGTAGGATTTATAAGTTCCATTATTATCGGATTAATCATTTACAGACGTTTTAAAGGTGAAAATATTCTTAAAGTGCAGAAGGAGGACCAGCACCACCACCACCACCAAAGAGGAAATAAACTATTAGTAACCCTCTATCATGCAAGTGATGAATTATTTGATACAGGGAAGTATTTATTCATAGGTGCATTTCTTGCCAGTTTATTTCAAGCTTTCTTAGACCGAAATGTTCTCTTATCAATAGGGACAAGCACAACCTTTGCACCAATGGCTATGATGGGATTAGGATACGTCCTTTCTGTATGCTCTTCAGCAGATGCCTTTGTAGCTTCGTCATTTGGTTCCACTTTTACAGAAGGTTCCATCCTTGCATTTCTTGTTTTCGGTCCTATGATTGATATAAAAAACACCTTAATGTTATTCGGTTATTTTAAGAAAAAGTTTGTCATTTATCTACTATTGGTAACTCCTCTTGTCGTCTATTTTTCGGTATTTATTTTTCAGCAAATTTTTTTATAAAGGGGGTGTCCAATATTGAGATCTAATAAAATCCAAGATTTTTCTTTTCATCATCTTATCAGGGGAATCATTTTAATTGGATTTATGCTACTGTTATTTAAATTACTTCTAACGAATAATATATCTCTTTTAATCGCACCAAAAATGATTCGATTTATTTACTTTACTCTCTTTATATGCCTTATTCTTGGAGTTCTTCTGATTATAAGAGGAACTTCAGGGAAAGATCATTCTTATCATTGTGATTGTGACGGCGGTCATACCTATCCTTCCTCTTTCGGGAAAAGTGTCTTTCTTTATTTATTGTTTATTATTCCTATAACCACAGGATTTCTTTTCTCGAACAATGTTCTGGGCAGCTCTGTTGCAATGAATAGAACAATTAAATTGGGAGCTACCTCTCAACCGACTGAACAAAAAAAAATCATAAATAACAGTTCAAATTTACAATCATCATCTAATACCAATAAATCTAATACATCAAATAACACACAAAGTGTACTTGATAATCAACCTGAGCCTTTAACTCAAACAGAATATGATGCGTTGAAGAATAAAATATTAAAGGCAAATATGATTAATATAGAAGATAACCAGTATGTAAACATAATGAACATTATTCAAGATAATCTAAATGCGATGATTGGAAAAACGGTAACCACAAAAGGATTTGTATATCGGGAAAAAGAATTTATGCAAAACCAGATAATTGTTGCTCGATTTGGAATCACATGTTGTGTTGCCGATGCTTCGGTATATGGAATGATGGCAAAAGGAGATGTAGCTACATTGCCGAAGGATAAATGGGTTCAAGTAACAGGAAGAATTGAGCAAACCCAATTTAATGGAGAGACAATTCCCGTTATAAAAATTGTCCAACTTTCAAAAATAACTGCTCCGCAGCAGCCCTATGTGTTTGATTTAGGCATTAAAATTGAATAGTCCTTGAGGCTTAAATATGACCAATCCATTTAAAATTAATATAAAAAAAGCCGATTTTCCTAAATTGAGAAGATCGGCTTTCTATAACTTTGTGAAGAAATGTACTTAAACTAAACTGCCCCGTTAGTCGAATAAGAAAAAGCCACCAATATGGCAGCTACGATCTTTAGCTCTTGCACCCGTTAGTTGAACAAAAGTCCTTCTTTATTTAAGGTTTCGAATGAATGTTACTTAACATTTTCCTTTTCAAAGATTCCTTCCTGCCATATCTGATAAAGATATAGAATTACTGCTAATATTGTCATTGCTAAAAGATTTTGTAGAGGAGAGAAACTGCTAGCTTCTCTTATCTCTAGTTTGTTTAACATTTTAGTAAGACCCATCCCGTAGAAGAGGTCGATAATTAAATTAACAATAATATATATCCAAAATCTACGAAATGTAAAATAAAATATCCATATAGTACCCACCAAGAAAACACCATAAACTGTAAATAATGGTGCTAATTTATCCCATATAAAAAGAGTCTCTTTAAATTTCCACCAGTTATATGACCAAGCCATTTGAGCTAATATAGTGTTTAACACGGTGGCAAATAGAGCAACAGGCATATATCTTCGAATCGCTTTACCGTTTAAAAAGAACAAAGAAATCCATGGAATAATAAATAAGGACCAAATAATTACCTTAACCATATTTTTGTCCCTTCTAATTGACTTTAATATATTATGCCCTTTCTGGTTAGGTAATATTATTTTCTATTCAACTAACCTGCCCCGTTAGCTCAAAAAGAAATAAGACCGCCGCAGCGATCACCTTCTTTAACTCTTGCACCCCGTTATTACAACAAGAAAAGCCACCTTTGTCGGCAGCTGAAGTCTTCAATGTATTCACCGTAAATTCATTACTTTTTATTTAACTTTTTAATGAATTCCTTTCTAACCTACATATCCACTTATAATATCCTAATAAGATTAACAGAAGTATTGGGTCAACAATCGCTGAATGCCATAAACTCCACCATTTGTAATGAAAATAACCCCAAGGTTCAGGAAGTAATGTGTTTATTTCATAAATTAAAATACCTACTACAAAAAAGCACATATAAAAAATTCGATTTATCATTTTGGATTTAAAAGGGAACCAATTTAAAAACATCATATTCACTGGTGGAAGTAAAACTGTATGTGCAGGCAACGCTTTCCAATCAACACCTGAGGTAATATACCAGTAAGCATGATATTTCATATCTATAAACAAATCGAAGATATTTTGGAAAGCAATAGTAAATGTCCAAATGCAAACTATTTCAATTGAATTTAGTCGTTTGTTTGTCTTAAAGGCAAAAAAATTAAATACAATTATTGCAATAATGAGTCCTATCATAAGATGTTCCTTTTTATTATTAAACATTTCCAATAAAGGGGTAATTATTCAACTAACCTCCCTCTATATAGAAAGGAAAATCTCACGATTTCTCTTGTTTTCTCCAAATTTCGTAGTAGTTTGTTTTAAAGTCCAATTGAACA
>NZ_JAQMWQ010000026.1 GCF_030403775.1 Paenibacillus sp. BSR1-1 | reverse complement strand
GCATGTATTAGGCACGCCGCCAGCGTTCGTCCTGAGCCAGGATCAAACTCTCCAAGAAAGTTGATTAGCTCATAAAATAAAACGTTGGCTCGTGATCTCTATTATTATAGAAGAAACACGATTAATTTATTGTTTGTTGACGTTTTTGTTTGTTTAGTTTTCAAAGAGCAATCTCGTTACTTCTTTCAGAAGCAACTTTATTACTATATCATGTCACCACTTCAAAGTCAACAACTTTTTAAGAATGTTTTTCAACAACACTTTGGTGTTAACCCGTCACTAACGACTGCTTTAATATAATAGCATCATGACAAAAGAACGTCAACAAAAAAATCATAAAAAAATAACCGACCCCCATGGGGCCGGCTAATTCTTACTTCGTTATTTTAATTATGCCTTCTTGCTGAAGATCCACAAGACCGTCTTTTTCAATAACCACCTTTTCACCTTCAGTTAAATTCGTAAAGACAATTGGTGTAATTGTAGAAGCGGCATGCTCTTTAATATAATCTAAATCAACTTTTAATAAAGGCTGCCCCTTTGTTACGCGTGCATTTTCCGATACTAATGTTTCAAAGCCCTGGCCTTTTAAGTTAACTGTATCAATACCAACATGGATTAAGATTTCGCGGCCGCCATCAGACAGAATACCTATCGCGTGTTTCGTAGGGAATAGGTTAACAATTTTTCCGTCAACAGGTGAAACAACTGTTCCCTCAGCAGGTACAATCGCAAAACCGTCACCCATCATTTTCCCGGCAAAAACTTGGTCCGGCACTTCTGTAATAGGCTTAATTTCTCCTTTAATCGGAGCTACAAAAACTTCATCATTTTTACGCTCAGTTTGCAGTGCTTCAGGGGTAATTTCTTCAATCTGCTGCTCTACACCTTTTTCTGGTGCGTTAACCACCGTCGTACGAGGACGCTTTCCTTCCATTATATCCTTCATTTGTCCTTTGATGGTTTCAGAACGCGGCCCAAAGATTGCTTGAATATTATTACCAACTTCAAGCACTCCTGCAGCACCAAGTCTTTTCAACTCATCCTTGTTTACATTTTTAATATCATTAACGGAAACACGAAGACGTGTAATACATGCATCTAAATGAGCAATATTTCCCTGGCCGCCCATTGCATCTAAAATATTAGCAGCTAAATCGCTTGATCCAGCTTTACCTGTTGGTGCTTGATTTTGTTCATCATCTAATTCACGTCCAGGTGTTTTTAAGTTAAACTTACGAATCGCAAAACGGAAGCCGAAGTAATAGATAACAGCAAATGCAAGACCTACTGGAATAACAAGCCATGCATGTGTTTGCGGGTTGAGTAATCCAAACAAGACATAGTCAATTAATCCACCAGAGAACGTCATCCCGATTTTAACATCTAATAGATGCATTACCATGAATGATAGTCCTGCAAAAACCGCATGGATACCAAATAGAACTGGTGCAACGAATAGGAATGAAAATTCAATTGGTTCAGTAATACCGGTTAGAAATGACGTTAAAGCAGCTGATGCCATCAAACCACCGACAAACTTTTTCTTTTCCGGACGTGCTTCTTGATAAATCGCTAACGCTGCAGCCGGCAGCCCAAACATCATGAATGGGAATTTACCTGTCATGAATGTACCAGCAGTGAGATTTTTCACGTGGTCAGAAATCTGTGCCATGAAGATACGTTGGTCACCATGAACCACTTGACCCGCTTTTGTTGTATAACTACCAAATTCAAACCAGAATGGAGAATAGAAAATATGGTGTAAACCAAATGGAATTAACGAACGTTCAATCACACCAAAGACAAATGCAGAAAGAGTTAAGTTCGCATTTACCATGTTTGTCGAAAAAGAGTTCAGTCCAGATTGAATTGGCGGCCAAATAACCATCATGACTAACCCTAATATAATCGCTGTTCCTGCCGTAATAATCGGAACAAAACGTTTTCCTGCAAAAAATCCTAAATAGGATGGCAATTCAATCTCAAAGAACTTATTGTACATAGTTGCTGCAATAATACCAACGATAATACCGCCAAACACTCCTGTTTGAAGTGTTGGAATACCAAGGACACTCACATAGCTTGTACCATTAATATCCTTCGCATCAATCCCTAAAACAGTACCCATGGTTACATTCATGATTAAGTAACCAATGATTGCCGCAAGACCCGCTGTACCTTCTCCACCGGCTAACCCTATCGCAACACCCACTGCAAATAAGAGCGGCAGATTACCGAAAACGATATCACCAGCATTTTTCATAACAGATGCGACCATAGCCACAGCGCTATTATCCAAGAAAGGAGCAAGGTTCAATAAAGCCGGGTTAACCAGCGCAGCACCTAAAGCGAGCAAAATCCCTGCCGCAGGCAAAAGGGCAACCGGAAGCATCAGTGCTTTACCAACTTTTTGCAAGACGCCAAAAGCATTTTTAAACATAAATATTCCTCCCGTAAATCTTTTTTAGCTCATTAAGCGTTTTCATTTTTATTAAAAAACAACAAAAAAGGCATGAGTAAAAGTTTAACTGAATGAAGATATGGGTATAGATTACCCTTAAATCCTCAAATCAATTAATACTTTTCACTCATGCCTGATCGAATCAGTAACACGTAAAAAATAATAGCTATTTAAATTTGTTTTGAAGCCTTTGAAGATGCATCGTTAGGTAAACCGCCTCTGCATCGAAAACCTTCAATTTTAATGTTTGTTGCATCACTTTAATGAGCTTCCACGATAAATTATAGCACACTGGATATTCCGTTTTCAATAGGGAAGCGATTTTTTCTGGCTCCTCCACCTTCTCCCCTTTAACTACCCGATCTATTGCAAAGCGAAGGTGTCTGACAAGCCTCATATAATCAATGCTTTCCTTATCAATTTCGATGTCAAACTGCTCTTCTACCATTTCTACCAGCCGGCTGACAAGCTGTGAATGCTGATTGACTTCAGATAGATTCCTATTGGAAATCGCACTATGAATGTGGAGCGCAATAAACCCAATCTCACCGCTCGGAAGAGAAACTCCCGTTTTATTATTAATCAGCTCTACTACCTCTGCCGCTACTTCATACTCATGCCGATAGAGAGCTTTCGTTTCTACTAGAAAAGGGTTATTCATTTCCATCCCCTGCGATGCCCGCGTGATCGCAAACATTAAGTGATCCGTGAGCGCGACATGGATATGTTCATTCAGCTGGGAATTTGTCCTTTGCTTAATCAAATCAATCGCAGAAATAATCACTTCCAAAAAGTCATTATCGATAAACGGAAGCAGCTTGATATAGTTCTCTTGTTCTTTTTCATTTTTTAAAACGAAAAGCTTTTCTACTGTATCAGTGTCAATATAATCCCCGCGCTTCCGGTTAAACCCAATGCCTTTGCCAATTAAAACAACTTCTTCATAGGAAGGGTGTTCAGCAATTAAAACGTTGTTATTTAATACTTTATCGATTAGCAGCTTCGCCATACCCTTTTTCCCCATTTCCATTTACATAACCTTGTAATTTTCATGTTATAAGAGGAAAAACAAGAAGTCAACGACGAAAATCGACAATACTATTAACATTCTTTCTGGTAAAAAAAAAGAACCGCAGCCGGTTAGCCGCAGTTCCTTTAATCATTATTTTAAGAAAATGAAATAAAGAACAAATATCACAAAGAAGAAGTACATAATTGGGTTGATTTCTTTTGTCCGGCCCTTCACAATCATCGTGATCGGGTAGAAGATAAATCCTACGGCGATACCAGTTGCAATGCTGTAAGATAAAGGCATCGCAATCATTGTTAAGAAAGCTGGAACAGCAATTTCAAACTTTTTCCAATCAATTTTCCCTAAAGAAGAAACCATCAGTACCCCAACGATGATAAGGGCAGGTGCTGTAACAGGTGCTGTTACGACTGATAATAACGGGAAGAAGAATAATGATAAAATAAATAGTCCAGCTGTTACTAACGAAGCAAAACCTGTTCTCGCACCAGACGCTACCCCTGCTGATGACTCAATATATGAAGTTGTTGTTGATGTACCAAGCACTGCACCGACACCGGAAGCAATCGAATCTGCAAGAAGCGCTTTACCTGCATTTGGAAGCTTATTGTCCTTCATAAGTCCCGCTTGATTAGCCACAGCTACAAGTGTTCCTGCGTTATCAAAGAAGTCAACAAACAGGAATGTCAGGATAATTCCAAGCATAGACGTTGTGTAAAAAGAACTGTCTCCGAAAGAGGAGAAGGCGGCGCCAAACGTCGGTGATAAGCTCGGAACAGCATCAACCACTTTATCAGGCATTTTGATTTCACCAAAAATCATACCAACAATGACGGTAAGGATCATACCATAAAATACTGCACCATTAATCCCTCTAGTCATCATGATCACTGTTACCACAATCCCAAAGATGGCAAGTAATGCTTCTGGCGATGATAAGTCACCAAGTCCTACTAATGTCGCATCGTTATTCACTACAATCTTGGCATTTTGCAAACCAATAAACGTAATGAACAAGCCAATTCCGGCACCAACTGCGTGCTTTAAATCAACAGGAATCGCATTAATGATTTTTTCACGAAGCCCTGTCAACGTTAAGATGAAGAAAAACACTGCTGAAATCAATACGGCACCAAGTGCATGCTGCCAAGGAATTCCACTGCCTAAAACAACTGTATAAGCAAAAAATGCATTTAATCCCATACCTGGTGCTAATGCCAGCGGATACTTCCCTAACAGACCCATAATTATGGATCCCAAGGCAGATGCTAAAGCTGTTGCGACAAATACTGCACCATAATCCATTCTCAAGTCCGCTGGAAAATCCTTCACTGAAGCAAGTGATAAGGTTAATGGGTTAACAACTAAAATATAAGCCATTGCTAAAAAGGTGGTCAATCCGCCGATAAACTCACGGCGATAATTTGTACCTAGTTTTTCAAACTCAAAATACTTGTGCATTTCTTTTCCCCCCGTGGAAAAAAATTTCTCTTTATATTTTACGAAAAAACGCTCCGGTTTATTCTACCGGAGCGTGACACTAGGCTGTGTAAAAATAAGAGGAAAAGAAATGCCTCATTATTCAAAACACTGCCTCGTAGTCAAGCCATTTACGGTAGCTCGGTAGAAACTTTTGGGCCATATCCCCAAGATTATACGATGCAATATGATAAGTTCTTGTTTACGTTTTTTATTTTAACAGGGGGAATTCATTTTGTAAACAAAAAATACGAACATTGTTATAGTAAAAAATAACAATGTTCGTATTTTGGTATTTCCTATTCCCACTCAATGGTTGCAGGCGGCTTGCTGGTAATATCGTAGACCACCCGGTTTATATGTGCTACTTCGTTTACAATGCGGGTTGAGATTTTCTCAAGTACATCCCACGGGATCCGCGCCCAGTCAGAAGTCATCCCATCGATCGAAGTGACGGCCCGAATACCGATTGTATAATCATATGTCCGCGTATCGCCCATTACCCCAACACTGCGGATGTCCGGAAGCACAGTGAAGTATTGCCAAATGTCACGATCGAGCCCGGCTTTTTTAATTTCCTCACGAAGAATCCAGTCCGATTCACGGACGATTTCAAGCTTATCTTCCGAAATGGCCCCTAACACACGAATGCCTAGTCCAGGACCTGGGAACGGCTGTCTCCAGACAATATCGTCCGGAATGCCAAGCTCGGTGCCAAGCGCACGAACCTCATCTTTAAATAACGTGTTTAATGGTTCAATTAATTTAAACTGCATATCTTCCGGCAGACCGCCGACATTATGATGCGATTTAATCGTTTGCGCTGTTGCTGTTCCGCTTTCGATGATATCGGTATAAAGCGTTCCTTGTGCGAGGAACTCGATTCCCTCAAGCTTTGTCGCTTCATCATCAAACACATAAATAAATTCATTGCCGATAATCTTCCGCTTCTTCTCGGGATCGGAAACACCCTCAAGCTTCGATAAGAAACGGTCTTTAGCATCCACCTTAATAACATTCATATGGAAACCTTCTGAAAAAGTCTTCATAACACTTTCTGCTTCATTTTTCCGAAGCAGTCCGTGGTCGACAAAAATACAGGTCAACTGATCGCCAATTGCTTTATGAATCAAAACCGCTACAACGGATGAATCCACTCCGCCGCTTAAAGCGCAAAGCACTTTTTTATCGCCAACAGTTTCACGAATTTTCGCCATTTCCATTTCAATGAAGTTGTTCATCGACCAATCGCCCGCACAATCACAAACATTAAACACAAAATTCTTTAGCAGGTCATTTCCGTAAACGGAATGGCGGACTTCTGGATGAAATTGTACTGCATAAAGCTTTCTTGCTTCATCACTCATTGCTGCAATCGGACAGTGAGGATTTGTAGCATCCACAGTAAAGCCTTGCGGTGCTTCTACCACAAGATCACCATGGCTCATCCAGACAACCTGCTCATTAGGTAGTTCGGCAAAAATAGCTGACTGATTTTGAATTGTCATTGTGGCTTTTCCGTATTCCCGCTGCTTTGCTTTTTCCACTTTTCCATCGAAATGTACAGTCATTAACTGCATGCCGTAGCAAATCCCCAGAATCGGCAGACCCATTTCAAATATTTCCTCATCGCAGCGGAATGAATTTTCATCATAGACGCTATTTGGACCACCTGAAAAAATAATCCCTTTAGGGTTCATTTGGCGGATTTCCTCAGCTGTAATCGTATGCGGATGAAGCTCGCTGTATACGCCAAACTCACGAATCCGGCGTGTAATCAACTGATTATATTGGCTTCCAAAATCTAAAACAACAATCTTATCTTGTTTTCCAGTCAAAACGGCCACCTCAATTTGTTCAAATTTATTTTAGTATTTGCTACATGTAAATAAAAAAAACTAGAAATCTCCCCCCGACGAATCTCTCAGGAAGGCAGAATTCTAGTTTTCTCTTAAAAAATCATTAACAGAAAAAATTCTGCCTTCATAGTCAGGCCATTTACGGCGGCCCGGTAGAGACTCTCGAACCCTATTATCGAGGATATATGAAGGTAAAAATGCGTACCCTATTAAATTAAAACATATTGTATCAATAGGATGTTTTTCTGGTCAAGCGATTGTCTTTTTAATTAAATTTTCCCACAATTTACGCGATTCCTTCCAGCTGTCCTGCGGAAGATTTTGATGATACAAATATTGCTCATAACTGGCAGTCAGCTGTGTCATTTCCCTTGTCGAAAAAAACGAGTCAACATAGCGTGCATAGTTCCTTAGTGTTTGATTGTCCTTCCGTCTTAATCCATAGCGATCCAGCTGGCTCAATAGAATCAAATAGGCTTCCGCAATATGGTCATCTTTTTTCTTGAAGCGATAGCGCATTAAGACGAAATATGGAAACCATTTGCCGCGAATCCGATAAAGAATTCCTCCTGCTGCTACGAGGATGATTACGCCCAAAGTCAGTAACTTCCAGTGCTCTTTCCAAAACAATTTCACCTGATTCCATGCCTTTTGGAAATCAAAGGAGTTTTCTTTCTTCACTGGATTATCCTCAATTTTCTCCTGTTGAGGTTTTTTCACTGGCGCTGGGGTTGTGGATTGGCTGCCTGAAGAAGATTGTCCTGTTCCATAATCAATATTGAGTTCATTTGAAAACCCTTTTGTTGGCTCAAAAGCAACCCAGCCCTGATTTGGAAAAAACACCTCAACCCAGGAATGGGCATTGTTGTTTGTTACTTCGTATATTTGATTCCCCGAGTTTTCCGTACTATATTTGATAAAGTCCCCGCCGGTGAAGCCTTTAATCCAGCGGGTTGGAATCCCGATCGTTCTTAGCATAATAGCCATGGAAGACGAGAAATTGTCGCAATAGCCCCGTTTTGTATCAAATAAAAATTGGTCGACGTAATCATCGGAAGGGCCTGGGACGGCAACATTTTTTTGATCGTACGTAAATTCGGTATTCCCGAAATAACTTTCAACTGCCTTTGCTTTGTCAAACCAATTCGTTTTTCCAGCAGTGATTTTTTCTGCAAGATCTTTCACTCTTCGCGGCAGCTCCTCTGGCACCTGCGTGTATTGTTGATAAAATTCCTGACTTATTTCATCTGGATTATAGCCGGTTGTCACCCTTAAATCCGCCGCCTTATATTTAGGAACATCAAATTCTAAATTTAAAATTTGTGGAACTTGAGGGCGGTTATCATTTTTAAAAAAGCCGATTCTTTCATTGGTGGTATCGATCATAAATCGATTTCCCTTTGGGTCATCAGGCAGAATATTGATTATTTTTTTTATTCCAGCTGGGTACATAATATAGTTGTACTTGTAGTTCACATGTGCGTTGACACGAACCGTTTCCTTAATAGTTTCAACATTTTGCGGGAAGGAATAGACAGGAACCAAGTCCTCCTGTCGAAAAGGAATTGGAGCTGTCCCCGATGTAATCCAGCCTTTCCCTGTATACAAATCCTTTGTTTCCATTTTCCAATAATTCTTTTCATTCCCGTCGTACATGAATACCGGATTGGCATCCCCGATAAACGGACCGCCTAAAGCGGTATCATCCTCGCCATACCCAATTCGATGCGGGCCGGCCGCATCCTTTTCACCTTTATCTTGAGCTGCCTTTAAATATGGAACAGGGTCAGGCCAAATCGGTGCCGCCTTTGGTGCAGCTAGGCCAACCAGTACGCTAAAGGCTATCATAACTGCAAGTGGGACCATCCATTTTCGCAGAAAAGCTCCCTCACTGTTGACCTTTTCCATTTGCAGGATCCGGAAAAACGTAAGCATGCCCATCATGGCAAACCCAACGACAACCGTCCGAACAATTGCTATTTTTGCGTTGTAAGGTGAAAACGTATCCAGCACTGTAATATAAACTAAAGTTAAGAAAAAAAAGATAAAAATTTGTTTCCGATTTAAAAGCCAATAATGTATTAAATACACCATCAGCCACAGCAAAATAAAAAACAAAAGTGTCCGAAATTCACTCGAAAAGTCATTCCAGTTTCTTGCCACGATCAGCCCTAGGTTATCGGCCGCATCACCAAGAAATGCCTTCCACCAGCTAACCTGGAAAAACCCCGCATCATAGTAGAAATGATTAATAGAATACAGGATAAAGATCAGTTTAATGATGGATTGCCAAAACCATTTCATTTGAATAAAAGAAAGGGCAAAGGAGATGACCAAAAAGATAATAAACATTTCGATGTTATTGGTATCGGTTAATTGTTCAACAGGCCGCAGCCATTCCCATAAAAGCAGGAAACCAAATACATATAAAAGAAATGAAGGTATGTCCCTTCTTATCACCATATGCTCACCTCTGAAAAGGCCGAGGTAAATTCGCCTTCATGAATCATGATTACCCGGACCCCGCGGGCATTTGCGAGGGCAATCAGAGATCGTTCATTGGCTGAAGGCGCTTCTTTCTGACCTTTTATGAAAAAAAGAGTAATCGACCCTTTTCTTTGGCCGAGATAACTCGCTTTTTCAATTAGCGGTTTTGTCAATTGTGCCGTGACAAGCATAAAGGAGACAGCTTGTTGGATAAAATGACCGTCCGTTTCCAGCACTTTATCAAACGAAGAATAACTTTTGGCCTCTATTTTGGCAAGATGATAAAAAAGCTCCTGAAGATGCTGTTCACCGCCTCGGATTGGAAAAGAGGCTCTTTCCTTGCTGATGGTTAACAGCCCTGTCTGAGCTCCTTTTTTCAAGACGGCGCGAATAAGGGAAGCGGTAAAGGAAACGACTGGCTCAAAGTGCTTATCGGGCACACAATCCATAGCCACAAAGACATCATGCGACTGCCGCTGCTCAAATTCCTTCGTCATGATCTCGCCCCGTTTTGCGGAGGCCTTCCAGTTAATCCATGAGAAACGGTCGCCCGGCTGATAATCTCTTACGCCAACCGCCATGGAGGTGTCTCGCTGCACCCGTTCACGGGATGCGGTCAGCCCTTGATCGTATTGGTTCTCAAATGGCCGGTATAATAGCTCGGTATAGGCAGGATAAACAATAATTTTGCTTTCCTTTTCAAAGGTTTTTTCTTTTTGGAATAAACCGAGCGGATCACCAATTTTCAAAGTAAAGGTTTCAAAAAAATGCTCTCCTCTTGGAAGTTCTTGAATGATATATTCATAGAAAAATTCCCTTTTCATCCCCGGAAGCAGCAGCGCCTTTGGGAGTTTTAGATGATGGGCATATTTTAACGCCTCATTTAAATGGTCTTCAATCAGTAAATAGAATAACGGGAAGCCTTTCGATCTTTTAATTTGGACAGTCACCTTTAACTGTTCACCCGCATTGTAATCAGTTTTAGGTATTATTCTGATCACTTCCAGCTCATTCATTGAGTAGAAGGACAGGGCCACACAATAAATGGCAAAGGGAAGAAAGCTATAGAACAAAAACCAGCTGACAAATCCGCCTTGGAACATCGCATAGGAGAAGGTTAACAGGATCAGTAAAAATAGCAAAACAAATTTCCAGGCTTTTTTTATTAGGCTAAATAGTTTCTTCATTTATTTCACAAACCTTCGAACCGGTACAGGAACCCTAGCAACCACCCTGCTCACAATTTCCTCTGCAGAGATTCCTTCGAACTTTGCCTCTGATTTTAAGATAATCCGGTGAGATAAAATGAATGGCGCTAAATATTGAATATCATCCGGCAGGACATAATCCCGGCCAAACATATAAGCATAAGCCTGGGCTGCTTTCATTAAGGCGATGGATCCACGCGGACTTGCTCCTAAGTAGACGCTGCCATGGCCTCTAGTACGATTAACGATATCGACAATATAACGCTTAATGGTATCATCCACAAATACGTCTTTGATTTCTTTTTGGAGGTTAAGCAGGCCTTCGAGGTCAATTACTGGTTCCAGGTCTTCTATTGGCGGAACCTTTTGTGCCCGGTTCAACACCTCTATTTCCTCTGCCAAATCCGGATAGCCCATTTTCATTTTTAATAAAAATCGGTCTAGCTGCGCTTCCGGAAGTGGATATGTACCCTCGTACTCGATTGGGTTTTGCGTGGCCATAACAAAAAACGGCTTTTTCAGCTTATGGGTCACGCCATCTATTGTGACGCTCGCCTCTTCCATCCCTTCGAGCAGCGCAGATTGGGTTTTTGGCGAGGTCCGGTTGATTTCGTCAGCGAGAATGATGTTCCCCATTAGCGGACCTGGACGGAATTGAAATTCCATTTCTTTCGGATTGTAAATGGACACGCCAGTAACGTCTGATGGGAGCAGGTCAGGGGTGAATTGGATTCGGCGGAAGTTGGCATTCACTGATTTTGCCAGAGCGCGAACCATCATCGTTTTCCCGACACCAGGTACGTCTTCTAATAAAACGTGGCCCCCTGAAAGCAAGGCAACGAGGCTTAGTTCTGCTACATTTCTTTTTCCAATCATGACTTTTTCAATATTTAAAAGGATTTTTTCTATTGTGGGATTCATTTGTTCGTGGGCCATTGTTGATTCCTCCTCTAAGTTAAAGACCAATTTTTGGCATCATTCATATTTATTCTAGTTCCAACTGAAAAATCCTGTATAAATGGACACAGAATATTCAAAACCTGCACGATATGTGACTTACACTCTAGCGGTCTTCAAACATTGAAAATATATTAAAATTTCTAACAATATTCTAAAAATCTTCCATTATTTATGAAAACGTTCCCACTTATAATGGATTTTATATCTTTATTTAGGAAAGGAGGATAAGGAAAGTCAGTTGTTCACAAAAGAAATGGAAAGGTGGTAAAAAAGTGAAGAGGTTAAAAGTAGGCTCGTCAATTTTTCTAATCTTATTAATGGTATTCGGCAGTATTAGTGCAGCACCACATGCAGAAACTCAAGCACTATCATCTCCTAAAAACTTACAGATACCATCCCTGGCTTTTGACGAAGACAGCATCACCCTAGTATGGGAAAAGCCTGAAAATTACGGAGATATTGTAGATTTTAATTGCCACATCGAACAAGTATACACTCTTAAACCTTAAGCCAGGAACAACTTATGATGTTAAAGTGGAGGCTGTCGATTTAGCAGGGAACAAGACACCATATAATAGTTCACATCAAATCGAAACCGCTGTCCCGTATGCAATCGGGTCTCCTACCTTTAACAGCAGCTTAAAGGCTTCTATTAGAAAGGATGGGAAAAGTGTTTCCCTCTCTTGGAACCCTGCAGCAGCAGTCAATCAAGAAGTAATCGGCTATCGTGTATATATAAATGGACAACCAATTAAGCCTGAAGGGGTTACCTTTACACCAATTAATGGTGAAATGACAACAGTGGAAACTAATTACACCGTAACAGGCCTTAAACAAGGGAAAGTCTATACATTTAAAGTAGAAGCAGTTGGACGTGGAATCAAATATTCAAAAAGAGAAAGACTCTCAGATGTGGTTCCTAACGGTCTTAAACCTGTTACTGGCTATCGCTGGAGCTGTTCTGGCCCAAGTAAAACGATCCACATTATTCCTGGTGCTGCGGTGAGTGCAGAAGCAAAATTAAAGTGATAAAAAGAAGACTACCTCCTTTTTTGGAAGTAGTCTTCTTTGCTTTTATTAAAACTGGCTCCAAGGCCAAGATCTGGGAAGACAAATGCGTTATTTGACTGGCCAATTTCATAGGTGGTAACACCTTTGTATTCTACATTGGCAAACGGACAGCCGGATGCTGTTGCCTTTATTTTCTTATTACTTGTTCTTGTTTCTTATTTTCCGGAATCGGGGCTGGATCAGAGCTTTGGTCGTTTGCAGTAAGTTCTATTCCATAGTCCTTAGCAAAAACCATATGTGTTTCGACTAAAACATCCGGTTTATTTTCATCCAAATTAAATACACGGGCGCCGCGTAATCGATTTCGGTCCGCACCAGGGAGCCCATAAGCACCAAATCCTGTACTGCCAGAATAACCCAGTAAGATTCCATAATAATTACCCATATAAGTATTTACATGGTCATGGCCGCAAAAGACCCCCTTGACATCTCCCCTGTCAAGCATAGCTGAAAACATCCCGCTATTAAATGGACCCGGGCACTCCTCTTCATTTCTTTCTCCTACTATTTGATGCTTTTTTACAGCACGGGCATGATCCGCCTCTGTTCGGCTATCGACACTGTCAAACCACATAAAGCGGTGTTCCCATAAAGGAATATGAATAAACATGAGAGAAGGTACTTTATAGCCAAATTGCTGTTCCATCTTTTTGGAAGTCTCATAATACCAGTTTATTTGATTCATTCGAATCCAATCCCAAGTCGGATATCCGCTAAAATCCTGCCCAGCAATCGTTTGAGGGGCATACCTGCCACTATCTAGCAGCCAAAGATTGAATGCCGCTTTCTTGCCTGCAGAATCCCTAATAAGCAGGTTCATGTTCCCAGTCCCATTAATGCCAGTTGCTCCCGGTTGATTAACATTGTATTTGTATGCCATATAAAAATTAAGCATGGCTTCCTCATCAAGGCCGCCTTTTGGTGTTGAATCTTCATCATGATTCCCAAAGGTTACTGCCCACTTGATACCCCTTTGTTCCATTGGCTGGGCAACATTGTTCAATGCTTGTCTCATCTCAAGTTCTGAATTACAGCCGCCTGAAATGTTGTCACCATTTAGTACTACAAAATCCGGTTTCTCATTGTCAAGGACTTTTTCCATTAGTTGGATGGTACGGCGATCAATATGCTCATCATCCTGCGTATCGTTAAACTGGACAATTTTAAACTTTCCATTTGCATTAAATTGCAGTTTCGCATTATCGTTTGTTTCAGCGTGAGCAACGCTACTTAATACATTTACACCTGGAATTCCAGCAGATGCCATCGTTAAGGCCAGTGTAGTCATCCCTCCTACTTTTATGAAGTCCCTTCTGTTAAAAACCTTGTTTTCATTTTGATTACTCATTAAATTTCCCCCTAATTTTTATTTTTGAAATCAAGCCAAGTAGAACATTTAAGCAGAATCCACATTTACATCTCACACTTTATCAGAAGATTGTAAATTCAGTTTTAGAGAAAGGTAAGGTTATTGTTATTTTTGTGAATCAGTAATTTTGACTCTTATTTAAGCAAATGTAAGTAATATTTTATTTAAATAAGGGGTTTTTTTAGATATTTCGACCTATAACATTCATTGCATTTTCATCGAAGCTTAGGATAATTGGAATAAAGCAGAATGAGGAAAGAAGCGGAAATTGTTAAGTAATAGTAAATATTATTTCTATTAAAAAATTTTTTAAAAAAGTAACAGGCATTCCCTCAATAAATCACTATTTGATTCAGCTAATAAGAAAAGAGATAGGGCATTTACACCATATTCTTCAAAAATCATATATATATTGTTGTGTTTATTATTTTCAATATTCAGAATATAAAAAGGCAAATATTGAAAGGAGTATTAGTGTGTCAAGTAATAACACTTTCGATTATATTGTGATTGGGGCTGGTACTGCTGGAGGGGTAATTGCAAAAAAACTAACGGATGACAAAATTACTTCTGTACTCCTCCTTGAACCTGGAACCAATATGGTTCAAGAGCTGAGCAGCCCTTCTGGTGCAATATCAGGCATTTTAGCTACAGATAATAGGCACTCATTTAATATGATGACAAACGCTGAGCCCAATATTGGGAATCAGCAGCTCCGTGTATCAAGCGGCAGAGCTATCGGGGGAAGTTCCGAGCATAATGCAATGTACGCTGTACGTGGTAGCAGAAGACTTTATAATGAGTGGGCAGAACTCGTTGGACCTCAGTGGAGTTACAACAAAGTTCGTTCTTTATTCAAGAAGAATGAAACCTACACAGGGGAAACAGAAGAATCGGAGGAACGAGGATCAAAGGGCCCTATATTTGTAAGACAACAAAACATTCCTGAAGATGGGCTGACTGTTACATTAGCCACTGCAGCATCAGAAGTGTTAAAGATTCCAATTGTTGAAGACTATAATACTGGAATAAGAGATTGTACATTTTACAAATCTCAATTTTTAAATGAAGAGGTAAATGGACATTACGTTCGTTCATCTACTGCAACCGGGTACCTAAACGAAAAAATTGTTACACAAGGCAATGAATTTCACCCAGATGAGTATGGAGTACGTGGCAGAGAACTGATTATCCTGACCAAAACAACAGTCAATAAAATTCTATTTAAAGAAGCTGGCAGATTTCAAGTGGCTGTGGGCGTCGAATTTATAAAAAACGGTAAGACAAGTATCGCGCGTGCCACAAAGGGTGTTATTGTCAGTGCAGGTAATTTTTCCTCTGTCATTTTACAGCGTTCTGGAATTGGGAATCCCGAAGATTTAGCCAGGGCTGGTATTACCACATTAATAGACAGTCCAAATGTGGGACACAACTTTCAAAGTCATTTTACTGTTGGGATGGGAGTAGAAGTAGAAACTGAGCGGCTTTTAGAGCTTATGTCTGCCGACCCGGACAATCCATTCCCACTGGGTGCTTTTAAAGGAGAAAACAAATGGGGGGGGCGGCGTCTTCAATTATATGGATCGCCAACACCTTCGTTTATTCCAACTTCAGAGGTATTGGAAAATCATTGGGGGTTCGATCCAATAAAAAAGAGCAATATTATGAGCATGGGCATTTTTGACCTTAACCCGAAAAGCAGGGGTACAATATTGGCTGCCCACAGTGATCCTGAGGCATATCCTACTATTGATCTAAATCCGTTAGCGGATCCTGATGATTTGGATTTTATGGTTGAGCAGTATTTGGAGACTTACCGTATTATGAAGAAAGCCCGTAAACTAGATCCCGATGGCATCTACAAAGTTGTCTATCCACCTGAAAAGGTCTTTAAAATGGATGATAAGGAAGAACGGCGCAAACAATTGGAAGGGTATGTAAAGGCCTCTTATCGAAATCTCGCTCATTTCGGTGGTCAATGCAAGATGGGTAATAGTATTCTAACTGGGGTTGTTGATGAATATCTTAATGTCTTTGGTACAAAAAAACTAAAAGTAGCCGATCTTTCTATTTCTCCAATATTACCAGATGGCAACACCTCCATGCCTTCTCAAATGATTGGGCTAAATGCAGTACGATTTATTCAAGAGGAATTTCCATTTTAAAAAACTCTTATATCAAAAGGTCAGAACAAGCGGGAACGCTCTTTTTAAGAGTGTTCTCTACTTTCATCCTGTATTTCCCCTGTTTGTCTCTTAGAAGAAAAGGCCTCCCGCCAGTTCAGAAACTGTTGGAAGACCTTCTCAATAAAATCATAAAGTTTATGATGTTTATTACATCATACCGCCCATTCAATTTAACTATTTAATCATGCATAGGAATGAATGTTTGTCCAAATACCTACATTCTTTATTTCCTTATACACAGGTTTCCACATAGCATCTTCTATAGCATTCTCAACATCTTGAATATCCGCTCTTGCAATTCCTTCGTGTATTGCAGCATTAACTACTTCAATGGCTACGTATTTTGAGACTTCATGAAGGTTTTCAATGGATGGCAGCAGGGAAGAACCAGGTTTACTGGAGTCAGACATTCTTGCAACTGCATAAGCAGCAGCAGCGAACATACCTTTTGAGAACACTTCCGCCTTTGCCACAATGGCTCCAAGTCCAAGACCTGGGAAGACAAATGCATTATTTGACTGGCCAATTTCATAGGTAACACCTTTGTATTCTACATTGGCAAAAGGACTGCCAGTTGCAATGAGAGCCCTGCCAGCTGTCCACTTAATCAGATTTTCCGGCACCGCTTCAGTCAATGCAGTTGGGTTGGACATAGGCAAGATAATTGGACGCTCAACATGCTTGGCCATTTCTTTCACAATTTCCTCAGTGAAGGCACCAGCTTGGCCGGAAGTACCAATCAGGATGGTTGGCTTCACCCTCTGAACGACTTCCATTAATGAAATAATCCCATCCTCATTTTTATCCCAATCCTTTACTTCATTCACCTTTCTTACATAAGGCTTTTGGAAGTTCAGGACATCTGCTGTTTCATCCGTTAGTAACCCGCGATAGTCGATTGCCCAGAAACGTTCATAGGTTTCTTCTCTGGACAGCCCTTCAAGAACCATTGCATCAACCATTTGGTCTGCGTTGCCGATACCTGCAGCCCCTGGCCCGAAGATAACAATGCGCTGGTCTTTCAAGGTTTCTCCTGTTACTTTCAAAGCAGACATAATAGCAGCAAGGGTCACAGCGCCTGTTCCCTGGATGTCATCGTTGAAGGTAAGGATGTTGTCACCGTATTTGTCTAAGATCTTACGCGCATTCACGTTGCCAAGGTCTTCCCAGTGAATCAGAACCTCTGGAAAGAACTTTCTTGCGGTCTGAACGAATAAATCAATGAATTGATCATAACGCTCTCCGCGGACACGTGCGAATTTGTTGCCGATATAGATAGGGTCTGCGATCAAGGCCTGATTGTTTGTACCAACATCCAACACGACTGGCAGAACACGGCTTGGGTCAATACCAGCTGCCGCTGTGTACACGGCAAGTTTACCAATTGCAATATTAATACCGCCTACCCCTTGGTCCCCAATACCCAGAATACTTTCAGAGTCTGTGACGACGATTAAATCAATGCCATTTTTGGGCTGTCCAAGATTATAGAATGCCTTTTCCACGCCTTCAGGATCATCAATAGAAAGATATAAACCTCCGGGACGGCGGTAGCTATGGGAGTATGACTGGATCGCATCACCGACAGTAGGAGTGTAGATAATTGGAAGCATTTCTGCTAGGTGTTCTTTCAGCAATCGGTAAAACAGAACAACATTCCGATTATATAAATCATAAAGCAGACCGTGTTTAAATAAATTCGTCGTCCGCATCGAATATTGTTCATAAATCCTATTTACTTGTTCATCAAGGGTAAGGACTTGAGGCGGTAATAGACCGTCTAGTCCAAGGTCTTCCCTTTCCTCTTTCGTAAAAGCCGTTCCTTTATTCAAAAAAGGATTAGTAAGAACTTCTTTTCCTTTTAATGTTGTAATAATAACATTTTGGGGTATATTCATGGTGTTTCCTTCTTTCTACTTTAAAATAACAATTCGGATATCAGGCTGTCCGTGCAATCGATTGTTTCACTTTTTTCTTCTTTTCAGACCTTTTAAATACATAGCTCACAATAATCGGACAGACGATGGCAGATATGACACATGCAGCTGCAACTTGCGCAGTAGCTGAAGATGCTACTGCAGCTAAGGTTGGGTCTGCGGCCGCCACTACAGCTGGTGTAGCTACGGCATTTCCTGCAGTTGACCCTGTTGCTAAGCCAACGATAGGGTTTTCTTTAAATAACTTCAATAGGAAGTATGCTCCAATTCCAGTAAATGCAGCGATTATTCCCAGTAATATCCCAGGACCTCCAGCTTTCACAATAGTTGAAAGGTTCATTCCGGCACCTAATGGGAATGAGAAGAATGGGATTAATAATAATTTACTGCTTCCAAGGAACTTTCTCATATCAGGGTCAATATTTCCTAAAATCATTCCAATTACGATTGGAATTAATACTCCAAGAAGCGTTTGAAAAGGAATGGTGGCAAGGCCGGATGCACCTAACGCCACTAATGTGAAAAATGGACCGTCTTTTAAAGAAAATAAAGCATATGCGCCTACATCCGTTTCGTCGCCATACGATGAAGCAAGAGATGCATATAAACCGCCATTAGCATTTAACAATGCTGCAAGGATGGCTAATGGTGTTAATCCTAGTATTCCGGCAGGCCCAAAAATAGCTGCTACAGCTAAACCAATACCAGCACCTACGATAAATTTTCCTGTTAATAATAGTGCACCTTTTTTTAATGCCTTTGGTGCTAATTTGAAATTAATTTGGGAACCAATTAAAAACATAAAACATGCCAAAATGGTTGAGGATGCTTCTTTACTGAATAATGCTGTTGTAAAACTACCAATTTGTAAAACTTGCGGAAAAAATGTATTTGTTAATACCCCTAAAAAAAGTGGAACAACCATCAGACCACCTGGAATTTTATCAAGCGTTTTCTTAATAGGAATTTGCATTTTTGAATCCTCCTTTGTCTTGCTGCATGTCTATCATATTCTCATGTAAACCGTTTTCATAGATTATGAAAGTTTATTCATTCTTTTTGTAAATAAAAAAAGTAAGCAGTTTTCAATAACTACTTACAAAAAGTTTTTTATTAAGTGCTCTTTAAATTGGTTATATTCATGCTGATACACAGGCCTTCCAATGGTTCCATAGATAACCTTGACTTCAAGTATTCCTAAGTCCTTTATAAAGTTAAGGTACTTTCTTGCTGAAACCCTTGAAATGCCTGCCACATTCGCTACCTCATCAGTGGAAAATGGTCCCTGCTTCAACTCTTGAACCGCATCCCATATCTGCTTTAAGGTATCCTTCGTTAATCCCTTTGGAAGTTCCTCTGCGATGACGGCCTCTTCTCTATGCAAAAGTAAGTGATCGAGCTCCTGCTGACTAACTGAATCCTGTTTATCAATGAACCAGGTTTGCTCAAGGTAGGAAGTAAGTGCAGCATTAAACCGTTCAAACTCGAAAGGCTTAATCAAATAGTCGACAACACCATACCTTAATGCCCTCTTAATTCGTTCAAGATCTGAGGCCGCTGAAATGATGATGACATCAATTTCAAGATCATTTTTACGAAGATACGATAACAGTTCCAGTCCCTGCTTTCCCGGCATAAAAATATCCAAAAGTATTAGCTGAATATCATTCTTTCCTAACCATCGGATGGCTTCAGCGACAGAATTGACTGTTGCAGTTAAACGGAAACCGTCAATTTTAGAAAGGTACTGCTTATTGATTTCCGCTACCATCGGGTCATCTTCAACAATCATTACATTAATCATTTCTATTCATCCTCTGCATTATAAGGTATATATACCGCAAAATTCGTTCCCTTTCCAGGCTTAGACGAAATAATCAGGTCTCCCTCCAGTCTTTCAATTGCCTGCGCCAAAAGATATAATCCGAATCCTCGATTGTCTCCTTTCGTGGAAAAGCCTTTATCCAATATTTTGTTTTGTAGTGATTTCGTCATTCCCATTCCTGTGTCTTTAACCTCGACTGTCAAAATATCCTCTGCGTAATCAAGTTTAAGCTCGACCTTTTTGACTGGACTGTCCGTAATTGCCTCCATAGCGTTATCAACAAGATTTCCAATGATCGTTATTAACTCATGTGTAATTTCCGAATTTGCAGGCTTGGGAAGTTTATTTGCGCAATCAAATGACAGTAAGGCCCCAGATTCTCTTGCAAAGCTTAGCTTGCCAATCAGAAATCCGGCTAGAACCGGATCTTGGACTTTTTTTGTTACAAAACCCACTTCTGTTTCACGGTGGTTAACGGTTTCGCTCACATAGTTAGCGAGTGTATCGTATTGTTCAGTACGGACCAGACCAAGAATAACATGAAGTTTATTCATGAATTCATGCGCCTGAGCACGGAGAGCATCCGCATAATTGCGCACACCGGTAAGCTGTTCGGCCAAAATTCGAACCTCGGTTTTATCACGGAAAGTCGCGATTGCCCCCACCGGCCGATTTCCCACAATCACCGGTACCCTGTTTACTAAGATGGTCACCCCATGTAGATTCTGTTCTTGATCCATTTCCGATTCACCCGATTCTATAATGCGAGTTAACCGTGTCTCTGGCAAATACTCTTCAACGTTCATACCTATAGGATTCCCTTCAATTCCGGCCTTTTTTAAAAGCTTATTGGCTGCCCTGTTTACAAGGGTGATGTTTCCTTCCTGGTCAATGGCTATGATCCCCTCGCGGACAGAATGAAGCATAGAACTGCGCTCTTCAAGCAGCCTGGCAATCGCGAACGGCTCGAGTCCTAAAAGAATTCTTTTGAGGTATCTCGCTAGGCCGACTGCACCAATTACTCCAATTAAGATGCCAATGACGGTACCGATCGCCATACCCATACGGCCTTTATGTACCGCATTTATTACACTTTCTAATGAAATCCCTACTGCAACTGCACCGACTTGTTTTCCCTGTGAATTTTTTATTGGAGTAAAAGCCCGCATGGATCGACCGAGTGTCCCCTTTGAAATAGAAACGTACTCCTTGCCTTTAAGAACTGGTCCTTCATCTCCTCCTGTGAAGTGCTTTCCAACCTTTTCGGGTTTCGGGTGGGATAGACGCATACCTTTCATATCCATCACAACAACGAAGTTAACATTGGTTTTCTTTCTTATTTGATTACTAAAAACTTGTACATTTTTTTTGTTCGCTTTCCCTTCAAGAGCACCAATCACCTGCGGACTAAGGGCAACCATCTTTGCCACATTCAGGGCTTTTTCTTTCTCTGTTTGTTCCACACTAGAGGTAATTCTTTTACTTATGATCAGATCAGTTATTCCAAGTGATAAAGCCACGACAATGCATACAAATATAATAATAATAGCTTGTAAACTAAGTTTGCCCTTCTTCATAATCTCCTCCAGATATGATCATATTTATAGTATGTATAAGACTTATTTATAAAATGACAAAAGACCGCTAAGCTCATAAAAGAGCTTTAAGCAGCCTTTATCCTCAACAGTATAATTATAGTATTTCAAACCTTTAGGACGTTTTTTGTAATTAAAAAAAGTCTTCGGGTGGAAGCGTTATTTCAACGTGAAACTCATTATCATCTACGGGTTTAGGAACTAAATGAGTACCTATATCCATACAGAAGGAGGCATCAACCAAATCAACCTAAAATAGGAAGGGACGGTAGGGTATTGGACACAATTTGAATAAAAAAGGCCATTAGGATGCTTGTTGTACAAGCATTTCATTCTTTTCCTAATATCATATATTAAAAGTTTAAAAGGTGGTGATAATTATGTCAGATCTAAATTGGAAGAAATCCTCACCAGCCTATGGCTATGTGACACTCACAGGTTCAGATTCAATGACTATTCCAGTCAATCCAATGGAAAATGTAAGATTTAATCAACATGGGGCTTTGGAAAATATAAAGTTCTCCCCATCCAGCGGTACATTAACTGTTTTAGAGTCAGGGGACTATAAGATAGAATATATTTTGCTCATTGGCGGCCCTAAGTCAACATCGGTATATGGTATATTCTTGAATCATTCTCCGGTTAGTCTTACTGACTATGGCATCACAAGGCAAGTGGATAATGCTATTCTTATGCTTACTGGACAGGCTATTATCCATATTCGCCGTAACACTAAGATACATCTTAAAAATATAGGGCGAACTACTGATATCCTATTACCGTTTGTAATAGATGCAGGGGAAACTATTCCAGTTAATGCAGCATCGTTATCGATTGAGAAACTTAGTTGATACCATCAAAATCGAGGCTCATTATAAAAGAGGAGTTTTATAGGGGCTGTTGACAATCAAATAGGAAATTTGAAAAACCTGTATAGAATTTTATTAAATACAGGTTTTTTATATATTCATCAGAGCCAGGGAACCCATAACTGATAATGAGCCCATTGTTAAAAGACTAAAGGTTATCTTTTGGTGTTGTCATTAAACCCTATAACGGATGATAAAGGTGATGCACACACACTTCTTTATTAATTGAAGCTGGTGTAGGTATTAAAGAAATTCAGCAGCGGTTAGGACACAGCGATATTAATACCACAATATTTTTGTTAATTTATTTTCGTCCTTTACACTCATTAAAAATCAACACTTCCTTTTGTATCTTTTTATGTACCTAATAACCAAAAAGGCGGCAATACTCTTTTGCAGTATTGCCACCAGTAAATTACTTAATTCTTAACTTATTTCTATTTTAGTTAGAACCACTGCTTTGCAGGGTGATAAGCTTCTGTTCAACATCCTTTAGGCCATTAAACTAAGTGGGCTCCACCATCAATAAGAACAGCTGTACCAGTAGTAAAACCATTTTTAGCAAGGTATACATAGGTTTCAGCTATGTCTTCCGGCTTTGCAATCCGTCCAACAGGGAGCTGTTGTGCAATGCCGTTGAACAGTGCTTGCCTCTGATCATCTGGCATTCCAGCATAGATTGGAGTGTCTACAATTCCAGGTGAAACCACGTTTACCCTAATAGGGGCTAGGTCTACGGAAAGTCCTCGAACCAATCCTTCAATGGCTGAATTGATTGCCGCTAAAGTAGTAGCACCTTGAGGAGGACGAACGCCATATACACCAGAGGTTAAGGTGATTGAGCTTTCATTGTTTAAATATGGAAGTGCTGAACGGACGGTAATATATTGCCCCCAGAACTTACTATCAAACGCCTCTTTAGCACTTGCCACAGGCAATTCGCTAAAGTGCCCCATTGCGCCTTCCCCTGCTGTTACCACAAGGTGGTCAAATTTTCCAACCTTGCTGAAAAATTCTGCTACTTTTTCTTCGCTTCGAAAATCGATTTCATTTCCTTCTACATTGCCACCAAGAACTTGTTTTGCTTCATTTAATTTGGAAACAGAACGGCTGGCAATGATCACTTGAGCTGATTGATCGAGAAACGCTTTGGCAGTTGCTAAACCAATACCAGAAGTACCCCCTAAAACAACTACTCGTTTACCATTTAATGACATAGTATAACCCCTTTCTTATTAAAACCTTTGTATTGAAATTCATTGTGAAATATTAATTTCTAAAACGATACTATTGAGTACTTACGCTATTATTCAGCTAATAATTTTAAGGATTCACGATTAAAGGCAGGAATGTTATCCGGAAATCGGCTTGTTACAATATAATTGCTTACCACAACTTCTTCATCTTTGTAGTTAGCACCTGCTTTTTGAGATCATTCCTTATTGATTTGAAACCTGTTATATCGACGCCTTTTAATAGGTTTTTCTCATTATGATACGCCCCCTTATAATTGTAAAACGTTGGTATTTTTCTTTTTTAACACAATAAATACAGTAATCTACTGTGTTTAGTTTATGATACTGTTAGATATATGAAGGTATAAAAACATTTAGTATCGCTCTGTCACGTGTTTAATGATGGTGATGCCCTTTGGAAGAATTCGTGATGTCAAATCCTGCTTGCGGCACATAGAAATACTTGATCCAAACCCCATCTAAAAACGGTTCCCTTTTATCAAGTAAAACATCAATGCCTTTGTCTGTTTTCACAATTTCATCATGGTCCGTGGGAGTATCCAGTTTTACTTCATAATGGGCATGGTCCCCATGGTCCAATGTAACATAGACACGAACCATTTTCCCTTCAGCCTCTTCACTTTCCAACATTTGTTTCAGCACTTTAGCAGCATTTCGGTTAATTTTGCAGTTCATATCATTGTCTCCTATTCTAACAACTTTTATCTTTTTAATTAAGGAATCCTGTAAACAACCTCATAACCCGATTTCACGGTTTCATCCATATTCAATGCCCTAGAAAAATCAAAAAGGTTTCCTTGCTGATGTCCTCCTTTTTACCTTTCGCCTTTTGTAATTTCTGTCAGAAGCTCGTATGAATGCAGGCGAGCTTTGTGGTCGTAAACTTGGGCAATGGCCATGATTTCATCTGCCTGGCTCTCCTCCAAAAATGTATGCAGCTTGTCCTTTATGGTCTGCTTGCTGCCAACAATCGATGAACCTAATTGCTGCTCGAGAGCATTTAATTGGTAGCTGCTGGCCACTTCGGATATGTCATCTACCGGTGGTTGAAGCGGTGTAAGGTTGCCACTCATCAGATTCAAAAATTGCTGCTGTATTGTTGTAAAAAGGCGCTTTGCCTCTTTATCCGTTTCTGCTGTAATGATATTCAATGCCACCATCGCATACGGCTTATCGAGAACATTCGAAGGCTTAAACGCCTTGCGATAGATCTGTAGAGCACCCAGAGTGTTAAGTGGCGAGAAATGGGCGGCAAACGCGAATGGCAAACCCAGTTCTCCGGCCAGCTGCGCACTGAAGCCACTTGAACCCAGCAGCCAGACTGGAATATTCAAGCCTTCACCTGGAATCGCTTTTATAGGGTTCCCTTGTGCCAGGGATGGATCAAAGTAACCGCGGAGTTCCACTAATTGCTCAGGAAAGTCATCTCCGGTACTTCCTAAGTCGCGTCTCAATGCACGAGCGGTCCTCTGATCTGTACCGGGTGCCCGCCCCAGACCAAGGTCAATTCGCCCAGGATATAATGATTCAAGAGTGCCAAACTGCTCAGCGATGACGAGCGGTGCGTGATTCGGCAGCATGATTCCTCCTGAACCAATCCTGATTTTTGATGTTCCGGCTGCCACATGGGACATCACCACAGAAGTGGCGGAACTGGCAATAAACGGCATATTATGATGTTCTGCGAGCCAAAAACGGTTGTAACCAAGTTTTTCAGCAAGCTGTGCGAGTTCCAATGTATGGCGGAAAGAGTCAGCAGGAGTACTTCCGGCTGTTATCGGTGAAAGATCAAGCACCGAGAATGGAATTTCGTTTAGTTTATTTGCATGTTTAGACATAAGTTCATCTTCTTCCCTTATCTAATTTTATTAAAAACTAATCTCATACTGGAATTTCATGAGTCGGAAAGTAAGGCCGCACAAACTCTCCAAGCTCCTGGAGGACTTCCTCGGGAGGGCGCTTTGAAAAATACAATACAAATGCCGGGTGATTGACACCAATGGATTGAAATTGATATAGAATATCTAATAACTGTTTGCGCCCTACACGAAATCCTACGGAATCGGAACAGGAAGTGAATCGGGATTTTCCGATAAATCGATAAATAAAGTCTGAGTGAAAGGTTTAAACACTCCTGGGGCGTGAATTTCCGACAATTCGCGATACTCGTTATTCAATTGAGTTTGTTGTGGGATAATCCTCGGGTACTGGATCCAGCCGTCCCCATTCTGGGCGATCCATTCAATCGATTGATTGCTGAATCCTACACTCGCCGTCCCAAGTGCAATATCCTTGGTATGGGCCGCAAGATAGGTCAAATAAATCCATACATCATACATTTGACCATTATCATCAATATTCAAATTCTGAATCGTAACGTCCCTAAGCCACAATGCCGCGAAACCATGGTCGTCAATTTAGCGGGCAAGCGACAGCTGATTTTCCATAATCGGATATTTGGACATCCTTGCCGTCGGAATAGCGAAACCAAGCGTCATTTTATCCTGTTGGTACAACCTGTTTAATGCTCGATGCTGTAATAAACTCACTTCAATTCTCCTTAAATTTTTGTACCAATGTATTTTTCGAACTTTTTAATCGTCTCCTCATTACGGCGATAATACGTCCATTGTCCGATTCGCTTCATTTCAACCAGTCCGCTTTGCAGCAGAATCGATAAATACTGTGAAGTAGTGGATTGCGAAATCCCGGCCTTGCTTCGGATATCCCCTACGCAAACCCCGCCTTCAAATCCTTTATCAGCAATAATGTGGGCTTGCGGTGAAAAATGACTGTCGGGATCTTTTAACATTTGAAGAATGCTCACCCTAGTCTGGTTCGACAATGCCTTAAAAATTTCAACGGCTTGCTCATCATTTAAGCGTTCCAATTCCTGCTTCAATGTCATTTGCCTCTTTCTATATCGATTATCACTATCCCAATGGAAGCTGGATAGATGATCTGAGAGCATCACGCCAAATCGGTAATTCGCGATATTAATATATTAGCCATCTGGTCCGTACAAATCAAAAGATTTGTTTCGAAGGAGATACGGCGAAAAGCTCACATCTTAAAAAAGACGACTAAAAAACCTGCATATAACAGGTTTTTCCGACAGTTCCGCCACTCCATCTTGTGAACTTATTCCATTATTTTTAGTTTATACACTTTTCTAGTTGATACAAGGTCTGCAATATTGTTCCTGTATTCCTGATAATGAGCCGACTGAATATGGTGTTCCAGCGCTTCCTCATCCTTCCACACTTCATATAAAACAAAAGTTTGGTCTTCAGATTGGTGCAAGTCATACTTTATACACCCCGCCTCTTCCCTTGATGCCGCTTGTACCTTTTTGAGTTCTGATAATAGTTGCCCCTGCAGGCCTTCTTTTGGTTTTAATACAGCAGTAATTACAATATGCTCCATTTTCATCCCCCTTAATAATGAGTAGTTTGTCTTTCTTTTAAAAGTTGGTGGCAGTGGAGTTAATGTCCCTCCCAGAATCATGTAAAAATATACCCTTTTTAATCTCTTATCCACTTCAGTTATGTAAGCTTTTAACTGTTACTCTTAACTTTTTTAGTTAGGCTTAAATTAGTACAGGACTTGATACACATTGATAAAACCTCATAAGCAGTTGCTTTAATAAATTATAAAAATAAGGACCTACCAGGTCTGGGGCTTCAAAACCAAATTTCTTATAAAAATCTTGTTTTCCTTTTCCACTAAATAATTGAACTCACTTAATATCTTCTTCCTCATATTTTTTAATAATATTAATAATGATGTTATTACTTTCTTTCCACACTATAAACTTGATGGCAATTCGTTTCCTAAAAACTATACTCCACTTATCAAAGTACAAAAAAATATTTTTATACACTTGACACTTACATTTTTAAATATCACCCCTAAAAAAAGCAAGTGTCAAGTGCTATTCTTTAGATTATTGGGTAATTCAGCTCGTAACTTGGGTAGCAATAGTATGGTGGTCTAAGGGCTATTTTAGACATTGGCCAGGAATCCTCCATATAGACCATCTTTACTTTTTCATTTGAATGGTTTACTAACAATAGCTTTACTTCTGGGTTAAATTCATATCTCAAAATGGTAACCTCCCTCCATTAGGAATGTGTGGATTCTCCCCCATCTACATGAAGAACTTGACCAGTAACAAAACGAGAATCATCAGAAGCAAGATAGACGAAGGTTGGTGCGAGTTCAAATGGATGGGCAACTCGTTCCATTGGATTAAATGCTCCATATACAGCGACTTGGTCTGACGAGAAACTTGCTGAAATAAGTGGGGTCCAAATCCGGCCGGGGGCGACGGCATTGACTCGGATCCCTTGTTTCACGACATTTTTAGCCAGGGCACGTGTCCAACCAACTATTGCGCCTTTTGTGGCCGTATAATCAATCATTTGTTGCTCCCCTACATACGTCACCACTGAAGAAGTGCCAATGATTGAGCTGCCTGGTTTTAAATGAGGAATTGCTGCTCTTGTTGTGTAAAAATGAGAGTATATATTTACTTTGAAGGTGTCATCGAATTGCTCATCGGTAATGTCAAGCAGACTTAGTTGTTGGAATTGGATACCAACGTGGTTACAAAGAATATCAAGACGTCCAAACGTCTTTACTGTTTGTTCTACAATGGAGATACAATGTTGTTTGTCTCGCAAGTCACCAGGCATTAGAAAACATCGTTGTCCGAGTTGTTCAATCCTCGTTTTTGTTCTATTTGCATCCTCATGTTCATCTAAGTATGAAATAGCAACATCTGCGCCTTCTTTAGCAAACGCAATTGCTACTGCTGCACCAATACCACTGTCACCCCCTGTAATAAGTGCTACTTTTCCTGTTAACTTTCCACTCCCTTTATAGTTCGGGTTTTCGATAATTGGAAGGGGTACCATAAATTTTTCCACTCCGGGATGGCGCAGCTGGCGCTGTTCAGGTAAACTTATCGGAATTTCTTCGTAACGTGTGATTTTCCCATAGTTAGGGTACATGGGATAAGGATGAGTTTTCATGTTCGCTTTAAACATTTGTTGCATTTGCTTTATTTGGTCTAATTGACGACTTTGATCCTTTTGATCCATCGAAACCTCCTATAGAAATAATTTTCTTCTATAGAATGTATATGTTGTTCACTACAAATAAAGTAAAAAAAGGTGGGGAAAAAGTTGTTTACTTTCAACACAGAAGCGTATTCTTCCTCAAAAGAGACACCTTTTTCTTTCCCAATTCTGCCCCTTTTTTACTGCGCCCGAAAACCCTCTAGCTTACTTTTTTGGCAAAGTATAAAAGTGATGATTAGATAGAATACTTTATTAGTCAGTGGTCTAATAACATTTCGGAGGAAAAATGCCAATGAATACAAAAGAGTTAAGAAATATCCATGCCCTCGTAACAGGTGCTTCAAGCGGCCTAGGATTTTCCATGGCGGAGGCTTTGCTTCACGCTGGAGCCACGGTGGCGTTAGCTTCTAGAGGTGGAACTAAATTGGATCAAGCAGTAGAGAAGTTAAAGCGCGAGGGTTATCCTGCTGTTGGAATTCCTTTGGATGTTCGATCAGAACAATCCGTTAATCAGGCGGTCGAATGGGTGAAAAGAGAATGGGGGAAGCTGGATGTTCTCGTCAATAATGCGGGAATTGGGATGAGGACAGTAAACCCGCGTTTTTTAGTCGAGCCTCAGCCATTTTTCAAAGTAACACCAGAGGGGTTTCGAGATTTAATTGATACCAATCTCACAGGATATTTTTTAATAGCTCGAGGGTTTGCTCCTTTAATGATGGAACAGGGTCATGGGCGAGTCATTAATATTTCTATGAATCATGAGACTATGAAAAGAAAGGGTTTTGTACCTTATGGACCATCGAGGGCAGCCACTGAATCACTCTCATATATAATGGCAGAAGATTTAAAGGAATATGGAATTATGGTGAATATGCTTTTACCGGGTGGTGCCACTACTACCGGGATGATTCCGGACGAAGTTCGAAAAGAGATTGAATCAAAATTCCAGCTATTAGATCCAAGGGTTATGGCCGAGCCGATTGTTTTTTTAGCCTCAGCTGCTGCAGAGGGAATCACAGGTGAAAGAATAGTAGCCACCGATTTTCAAGACTGGCTTCTCAAAAGAAAATAAGTTTTTTAATCACAGGGACGAATTCTTTCCTCTTTAAAGAAGTAGAGCTGTCCCTGTGCTTATTTTTTTATATTTTATGAGATGTCCAGCTCCGGCGTGTCCGTCAAGAAGACTAAAGAGCAAAGCTTCTCGCCAGCTTATCTAGACTCAACCCTCTCATCTACGCGCTTCCGCTTTTGTTCCTTCGGGTTCTGCAAAGTTTAACGATAAAAAAGGAACATTACGGGTAACCAAAACCTTATATAATCCAAATAACAATTTTGAAGGATATCAGCTTCTTACTCCCAAAACAAAGGGATCCGTCCGAACAATTAAAATTGATGATCACCTGGTCAATTTACTAAAAAGGCATCGTATAAAGCAAAATAAACTCAAAAACAGACTCATTTATAAAGATAGTGGGTTTATATTTGCCCGGGATGATGGACATCCACAATTAAGAAAAGTTATTGAAACAAGGCTTAAACGATTGCTGAATAAATCAGGGATAGAAAAAAATATCACTCCCCATTCCTTCAGACATACTCATACTTCTTTATTAATCGAAGCCGGGGTGGGAATTAAAGAAATCCAGCAACGGTTAGGTCATACGGATAGCAATACAACAATGAACATTTACGCCCATATGACCGCCAATATGGAAGAAAAGGCCTCCCAACAGTTTAGCAAACTGTTGAAAGACCTTCTCATTTAGTTAACTTTTTTGTCATAGGTTGCCGTGTTTTTGTAAAACGAGGACAAATCCGAGGACAAGAAAAGCAAATATTCATTTTAGACGTTGGTATAACAAGGTTTTAAAACCTTAATTACATCATGCCGCCCATGCCGCCCATTGCGCCCATGTCAGGCATTCCAGCAGCACCAGCTGGTTCTGGCTTGTCAGCAACAACTGCTTCAGTTGTTAAGAACATAGCTGCAACAGATGCAGCATTTTGAAGCGCAGAACGAGTTACTTTAGTTGGATCCACGATACCAGCTTCGATCATGTTTACCCATTCGCCATTAGCAGCGTTGAAGCCTGTTCCAACTGCTTCGCGCTTTAAGCGGTCAACGATAACTGAGCCTTCAAGGCCAGCGTTGTGAGCGATTGTGCGAACTGGCTCTTCCATCGCACGTAATACGATGTTGATACCTGTTGCTACGTCACCTTCAGCTTGGATTCCAGCTACTTTGCTGTATACGTTTAGAAGGGCAACACCACCACCGGATACGATACCTTCTTCAACTGCAGCACGAGTAGAGTTCAAAGCGTCTTCGATACGAAGCTTGCGCTCTTTTAATTCAGTTTCAGTTGCAGCACCAACTTTGATTACTGCTACACCGCCAGCTAGTTTAGCTAAGCGCTCTTGTAATTTTTCACGGTCAAATTCAGAAGTAGTTTCTTCTAATTGAACACGGATTTGGTTTACACGAGCTTCGATTGCTGCAGAATCTCCTGCACCTTCAACGATTGTTGTGTTTTCTTTTGTTACAACCACTTTAGAAGCGCGTCCTAAAGATTGGATTGTAGCAGTTTTTAATTCACGGCCAAGCTCTTCAGTGATGACTTCTCCGCCAGTTAAAGCAGCGATATCTTCAAGCATTGCTTTACGGCGGTCACCAAAGCCAGGAGCTTTAACAGCTACAGCATTGAATGTACCGCGAAGCTTGTTCACTACTAAAGTAGATAATGCTTCACCTTCGATATCTTCAGCAACAAGTAATAATGGCTTACCTTGTTGAACCACTTGCTCGAGAACAGGAAGGATTTCTTGAATGCTTGAAATCTTCTTGTCAGTGATTAAGATATATGGGTTTTCTAATACAGCTTCCATTTTTTCAGTGTTTGTTACCATGTAAGCTGAAACGTAACCGCGGTCGAATTGCATACCTTCAACAACGTCTAGTTCAGTTGTGAAGCCTTTAGACTCTTCGATTGTGATAACACCGTCGTTGCCAACGCGCTCCATTGCTTCAGCGATTAATTGGCCTACTTCTTCGTCAGCAGCAGAAATAGCCGCTACTTGTGCAATAGAAGATTTGCCTTCAATTGGTTTTGAGATAGCTTTTAATTCTTCAACAGCTGTAATTACTGCCTTTTCAATCCCTTTGCGGATACCCATTGGGTTTGCACCAGCTGTTACGTTCTTTAAGCCTTCGCGGATCATCGCTTGAGCAAGAACAGTTGCAGTTGTTGTACCGTCACCGGCAACATCGTTTGTTTTGCTTGCTACTTCAGCAACAAGCTTAGCACCCATGTTTTCGAATGCATCTTCTAATTCGATTTCTTTTGCGATCGTTACACCGTCATTTGTGATTAATGGTGAACCGAATTTTTTTTCAAGAACCACGTTGCGTCCTTTAGGTCCAAGAGTTACTTTTACTGCGTTTGCAAGTGTATCTACACCGCGAAGCATCGCGCGTCGTGCGTCTTCACTAAACATAATTTCTTTAGCCATCGTTCAAAAAACCTCCTCTTAAAATTACAGATGTTATTTTTTAAAAATCAACCTTACTACGCTAAAACAGCAAGGATATCGTTTTCACGTAAAATTAAATATTCAACGCCTTCGAATTTTACTTCAGTACCAGCGTATTTTGAGAAGATAATGCGGTCACCTACAGCTACTTCAAGGGCAACGCGTTCGCCATTTTCTAGCACACGGCCAGTTCCAACAGCAACAACTTTTCCTTCCTGAGGCTTTTCTTTCGCTGAATCCGGTAATACGATACCGCTTGCAGTTTTTTCTTCTGATTCAACAAGCTCAATGACAATGCGATCACCTAATGGTCTTAACAAATCAAACAACCTCCTCAAAAATATATGTAATTCTGACATTATTAGCACTCTCTACGAATGAGTGCTAACACAATTATTATAATAATGAATCTGTAAATCTTTTGCAAGTCTGAAGCATAAAATTTTTACAGCAGGGCAAATCTTTTTTTCAACCTTAATCAGTATGTGAAATACAGCAATTTCTATACAAAGAATTTGGATAAATTGTTCAAAATTGAACGGGGCCCTTTTTAAAGGTAAAATGTAGGATGGAATCATATCGAATTTATTTCTTTTTAAATTAAGGCTGTGTTAAAGGGCACTGATGATTTTTTAAACCTGTTGATTGGAGCGGAAGGCGCGAGACTTCTGCGGGATATAGAGGTCACTGGAGACCCCGCAGGCGCCAAAGCGCCGAGGAGGCTCCAGGACCTCCCCGCGAACCGCACGCGCCTGAAGCGCAAATCAACAGCCAAGTCAAACACAGCCATATTAAAAATAGATCAGAAGGAGATTACTTATTTGAAAAGGGAATATTGGATAATTTTAATTGTTTATATCGTTATGCAGTTTTCCAGTTTAGCTGGCGTTCCGTTATTCATGTTCGGTTTTAAGCATTTTGGGGGCAAACTGGAATTAGCTGTGCCCGTTTGGCTGTTGACTAGTTTTACAGTTGCTCTCATCATTATTCTTTTTATTTTACGGAATGAAATGAAAGGACAAAGCTTCGAGCGCAAGGGAAGTTCCTTCTCGTACTCGGCGATGTGGGCAGTGGCCGGCTTTTTCTTAGCTCTATTTGCCCAGTACGTAGCGGCTATTATTGAGCACCTGATTGGCATTAACCCAGGCTCTGAGAACACGAAAGAGATTGTTAATATTATCGAAACCTTCCCATTGGCGATTTTTGTCACAAGCATTGTGGGTCCGATTCTAGAAGAAATTGTTTTTCGAAAAATCATTTTTGGTGCCCTTCATAAACGATTTAATTTCTTTATCTCAGCGATTATCAGCTCGGTCATTTTTGCCGCAGCCCATATGGAGTTTCAGCATATCTTACTGTATTCGGCTATGGGCTTCACCTTTGCTTTTCTTTATGTCAAAACAAAACGCATAATCGTGCCGATCTTTGCACATGTCACGATGAATACCTTAGTTGTCCTCGTTCAGTCTGTTTATCGGGAGGATATCGAAAGACTGATGCGGGAGGCCGAGGCGGTTCAAAACTTTATCGGAGGCTTTCTATGAGACGTTCACCCTTGATTTCCGGATTGATTTACTTTCTACTCGGCAGTTTATTTACTTACTTCGCTGTTGATGACGTGCAATCAAATGGCTGGGGTTTTTTCAGCTACCTGCTCGTTGTCTTAGCCACCTTTGACTTCGGCTCCGGCATAAAAATGATCACTTTCCACTTTAAATATAAAAACAAAGTAGATAAATAATGAAAGGTGTCAGGCACCATGTGAAAAATTCACAATGGTGCCTGACACCTTTTTATTTGGAAATCCCTTTCTGCTTATGGAACACCATTCGTTCTTTGCCTAAGATAAAGATGAAGAGAAAGGCGATGCCTGCCGGGACGAGTGCCCATGTAAAGGTATGAACAATGGAGCTGGAAAGAGCATCGGTGATTTTATCAAGAATCTGAGGAGGAATGTTCTTTCTTGCCTCTTCCGATAATAACGCTCGTGAATCGCCAAATGCGCCACCCTTAGGCATTGGCCCCATTCCGGAAAACGCCTTTTCCAATCCCTCTTTGAAGTCGCTCCTTTGAATTGTTCCAAAAATCGTAATCCCAATAGTCATTCCCAGGGAGCGGATAAAGTTGCTGGTTGAGGTGGCGGAGCCCCTTTGCTCCATCCCGAATGGATGAATCGCAGCCATGCTTAAAACGGAAAAAGAGAAGCCTACCCCTAAACCTATGACAATCATATACAGGGTCAAGATCGCCCTGCTTGTTTCTGGTGCAATGGTGCTTAGAAGGATAAACCCGCCTATTAAAATAACACCTGATATAAACATAATGTTCCGGTAGCTCATCTTCGTCGTTAAAAAGCCGCCAAGCTGTGCCGTCACAACGGAACCAAGCATCATCGGCAATAAAATAAGCCCCGAATTCGTAGCGCTCCCACCATATACCCCCTGCACAAAAATCGGGATATAAACGGTTCCCGCCATAAAGGCAGCCCCGTAAAACAAGCCAACTAGTGTACTTCCAGCGAACAACTGGTTTTTAAACATCGCAAACGAAATAATTGGATCCTTCGCCTTTGTTTCAGCAAACAAAAAGATCAAAAGTAGAACCCCGAAGCCTGTGAATAAACTAATAATCGTTGAAGAATTCCAATCATACTTTTGTCCCCCTAATTCAAGGGCAAACATTAAACAAACAACTGCGCCAATTAATGTCACAGCTCCCCACCAGTCAATCGACTGCTTCTGGTGAATCGGCGATTCCTTGTAAGAGATAACGATAAAAATTAATGATAAAATCCCAAGCGGGAGATTAATATAGAAAATCCAATGCCAGCTGATGTGGTCGGTAATATACGCACCCAACAGCGGCCCGAAGATACTTGAAAGCCCGAAAACTGCCCCGAACAAACCGCCCATTTTCCCGCGTTTTTCGGGTGGAAATAAATCGAACATAATCGTAAACGCAATTGGGACAAGCGCACCGCCGCCAACCCCTTGAATCGCGCGGTAAATACTTAATTGCGTGATCGTTTCGGCTGTTCCGCACAGGGCCGATCCGGCCATAAACAATATAAGTCCAAAAATAAAGAACCTTTTGCGGCCATACATATCCGATAATTTGCCAAAAATCGGCATCCCGGCCATTTCCGCGACCATATAAGCGGAAACCACCCAGACAAAGCTTTCCAGCCCGCCAAGGTCACCAACAATCGTTCCCATCGCTGTGACGACAATCGTGTTATCCATCGATGCCATCAATATCCCTAATAATAGCCCCGCGACAACTAAACCTAATTTACTCTCTTTTGCTACCATCCGATTTCTCCTTTATATCTTTGTCTTTGTTTTGATTGTTGCTTGGGAATCCTGGCTTAGATGCTCTCGATACTCTACCAATCCTATTTGGCAGCCCTGGCCAATTTTCACCTGATTCCCGCGGACAATATCTGCCGTTGTGTTTTCAAGAAAAATGTCATCCCCTTCGATGACTTTCGCTTTAAGAGTCCCAACCTCTTTTCCAAAGGGAAGAAGGGTGTTTTTTTTCTTTTTGACAGTTATTTTTCCCCCGCCAATTTCCTCTGCAGTGCTTTGGCCGAAGCGCAGCCCTACCTTAATCGTATCTGCGGTTAATAAACCCTTAATTTCAAAACCGCCGCTTGAATCGAAGGTTTCATACTCTACATCTCCATTTACCACGATGCTCCCTTTAATTGATGCTTGATCGCCGATAAGTCCCTCGCCTACTTCGAGCAGCCCAAGGATCTTTATTTTTTTCATCTGTGCCCGGCTGCCGACAGACATCGTTCCCATGATAAGCGTTTCTTCAGCCTCGATATTCCCTTTAACCTCTGCCTCCCCCAGAATTTTTACTGAACCTGTTTTAACATTTTCGACCGCTTCGCTCGTTCCATATACATGAAACGAGGAACATTCTACATCACTTACAATCGTTCCTTCTCCCCTGATGCTGATTTTATCGTAACGGCCGCCAGGGTAACTTCCTGAACCATTGATAATCAAGTTTGCGTCTTTTTTCATTTCCCTTCCCCCCTTATGCCTTTCTGATATCATTCACGATAGCGTTTTTATCCTGTGAAAATTCGTCTGTGTATTCAACTACGCCAATCTGACAGTTCGGTCCAATTCTGACCTGATTGCCTCGGACCACTTTGGCAATCGTATTTTCCAAGTCAATTTTATCCCCTTCAATTAACTCCGTTTCTAATTGCGCTTTGAAAATTGGCTTTAATAAAGCACTGATGAACGACCCTTTATGCTGCCTTACAGTTATGGTTTGCCCGCCAATCTCTTTTGCTTTGCATTCCCCATATATCTTTATCTCAACTTGATCCGCGTTTAAAAGCCCTCCGATTGTGAAGCGATATTCTCCTTTAAATAACTCAGCCTCGCAGTCTTCCCCCACTGAGAGCATGCCGCGAAGTTTAATCTCCTCACATTTTACGCTCCCGCCTACAGAAGCTTTCCCAGAAACTCTTAAATTTTTCACATTCAGGTTCTTCTCAAATTTTGCCGTCCCTTCAACTGTCAACTTTTCGCTCTCGAAGGTTCCTTTAAACTTGGCATTCCCGTTTACTCTGGCCGTATCTGCTGTAACATTTCCATTAACCGTCCCTAAACCATTACATTCAAATTCATGACATTCCACATCATTGTTGATCGTCCCTCTGCCATTTAATGTAACTAGGTTAAACTGTCCCCCATTTGAAGAACCTAAGCCATTAATGGCCAAATCCCCTCTATTTTTCAATTCCATACGGATTCTCCTTTATACTAATTTCGATTTGATTTCTTCCATACAGGTCATCAAGGAAACCTGGACGACAACCTTCGTTCCCCGCTCAAAATGGACCTCTTCAGCATTAATCAGTAAGAGACACGATGATACACCGAGCTTGCGGGTAATCATGAGTTCACAGCTTTTTTGCTTAATCAGCGCTGCATTATCCTTTAGTACCTGCAGCAGCATTTTCCCTTCATCCAAATTGATTTCCCCAGATTGCAGCAACTTTTCTAAAACATAAACTTCAAGCATTCTGGAAAAGTTAAATTTTGGGCCGCTTTGGTCATTTTCAAGGTAAAGATTCATCACCGCATTTGAAACAATGTTACGTTTTATTAACTCGTCCCTATCTAACTGCAAATCGCTCAGGCTTGGAGAAAACATGTCGGCTAGTTCATCCAACGATAAATTTTCCTTCATTGTTTGAATCTTATTGATTCTTTCTAGGATTTTTTCCTTCGGAAAGAAGGTTTCCTGGCCGGTAAATGTCGATTTCCTTACAAACCATTCCTCCGGTATAAGATCTTTACGCTTCCATCTATACAGCTGACCATAAGATATTCCCGCCAGCTCTAATAATTCCTTTTTCGAAATTAACTCCTCGCTCATGATTAAAACCCCTTTCTACGTAACAATGTAACATAACACTGTTACGTTGTAAAGATTCAAAAAACTTGTCCTAATAAAAAAAGGGCCATCCGCAAAATTTTGCGAAAAGCCCTTAAACCTTTTATTCTTCGATTTCGATTTCATCTGTTGGATTTGGATAATGCTTTAAAAAGTAAATCAGTGATTGCAGCTCGACAGCTAAATCAATGTGATGAACACGAAGAGAAGACGGAACATTTAATCTTGCTGGTGTGAAATTTAAGATCCCTTTCACATTTGCCTTTACAAGCCGGTCTGTAATCATTTGGGCTACCTGTGCCGGAACGGTTAAAATCGCCACCGATATTTGATGTTCGGTGATTACCCTTTCCAGCTCATCCAAATGATAAACCGGTACCTCGCGAATCATCGTTCCCATTTTTCCAGGATCGACATCAAATGCGCATTCAATTTTCGTATTGTTATTTTTTAAAAAATTATAGTTTAAAAATGCTGTGCCAAGATTCCCTACCCCAATTAAAGCAACCTTTGTCAGCTCATCCTGGTCCAATGTTTTCCGGAAAAAGGTTAATAAGTAATTCACATTGTAGCCATAACCCTTTTTCCCTAAAGCTCCGAAATAGGAAAAATCCCTTCGGATGGTCGCCGAATCTACCTTTACCGCTTCACTTAATTCTGCGGATGAAACTCTTTGCTTGCCGGAAGAATGCAGGTTTTTTAAAAATCGATAATAAAGGGGCAGCCGTTTGGCTGTCGCCTGTGGTATTTTCATCGTTTCATTACTCATAATCTCCCACACCCCATATAAATAGTTTTGTTAAACTAGTTCTGTTCTCTTAAAATCTCCATTTTTACCGCCCGTTTTCTCTACTAAATAGGTCGGTCCGATGACCATTCCTTTATCAACGGCTTTACACATATCATAAACGGTTAAAGCACAGGCAGAGGCTGCTGTTAACGCTTCCATTTCTACACCTGTATTTCCTTTTGTTTTAACAGAAGCAGCAATATGTAATTGATAGTTATCTCCGGTCTGCTCCCATGAGAAAGAGATGTTTACTCCCGTTAATGGAATCGGGTGGCACATTGGAATGAGATCCCATGTCTTTTTCGCAGCCATCACGGCGGCAACCTGCGCTACAGCTAAGACATCGCCTTTTTTCATTTCATGATTTGTTATTTTTTCAAAAATTTCTCTGCTGACTGTAATACTTGAATGAGCAAGAGCGGTGCGAGCCGTTTCCGGTTTATCGCTGACGTCAACCATCTTAGCCCTGCCTTCTTCATTAAAATGAGTGAATTCTGCCATATAAACAATCCTCCGATTAAATCATACACTATTTTTCTTTCTATGTCTGTGAAACTTTGAACTATCGGTACATTTTTTTGTCCATGAGGTATTCACATCAGGGGAACTGACATGCTTTATTGCCGGACCTTAGGGAATACGGTAAACTATTAAGTAGTATAGAGGTGAATTTTATGATTTTATTACAGGTTAATCAATTACAAAAATATTATGGTGCTGACCTTATTTTATCGAATATAAAGCTGGAATTACAAACAAGAGACCGCGTCGCCCTTGTTGGCCGTAACGGTGCAGGCAAATCAACGTTGTTGAAAATCATTGCCGGCCATCTGTCACATGATGGCGGGGAAATTATTAAGCCGAAAGATGTGACCATCGGATACTTGGCGCAAAATACGGGGTTAGAATCCAATTTGTCTATCTGGGAAGAAATGCTGACTGTTTTTGAAGAACTTCGGCAAATGGAGAAGTCGCTGCGCAAACTTGAGGAACAAATGGCGGATCCTAGAATTTTCGAAGACTCGAGCAGATACGAACGAATTTTAAAAGAGTACGATGGACTTCAAGTGAAATTTAAGGAGCAGGGCGGCTACCAGTTTGAGGCGGATATTCGCTCCGTGCTTCATGGACTAAATTTTCATGATTCAAATGTGATGATCGCCAGTTTAAGCGGTGGTCAAAAAACCCGGCTTGCTTTAGGGAAACTGCTATTAACCAAACCTGACATCTTAATACTGGACGAGCCGACCAACCACTTGGATATCGATACTCTATCGTGGCTGGAGCAATACCTTCAGGGTTATGAGGGTGCCATATTAATTGTTTCCCATGACCGCTATTTTTTAGATAAAGTCGTCACACAGGTGTATGAGGTATCCCGGAAGCAGATTCAGCGCTTTACGGGCAATTACAGCTCATATCTAGACCAAAAAGCGGCCAACTATGAGCGCGACATGAGGCTTTATGAAAAGCAGCAGCAAGAGATTGCGAACCTGCAAGACTTTATTCAGCGCAATTTAGCCCGTGCCTCAACAACCAAACGTGCGCAAAGCCGGCGGAAAAAGCTTGAGAAAATGGAGGTCATGGATCGTCCATTAGGGGATGAAAAGTCTGCTTCTTTCTCATTTGAAATTGAGCGGCAGAGTGGTAATGATGTTCTTATGGTGGATTCCCTTGCGGTCGGGTACGAGGGTGCTGTGATTTCTGAGGGGATTTCTTTACGGGCCTTTAAAGGTGAAAGTATAGCTCTTGTTGGTCCAAATGGAATCGGCAAATCAACGCTTTTAAAAACGATCATTAAAAAGCTTCCAGCATTGAGCGGGACGATTCATTACGGGACAAACCTCTCAATTGGCTATTATGACCAGGAGCAGGCGGAGTTAAAATCAAACAAACGTGTCCTTAACGAATTATGGGATGATTATCCGTTGAAAAATGAAAAAGAAATCCGGACAGTGCTCGGCAATTTCTTATTTTCTGGCGATGACGTACTGAAAACGGTCTCGACTTTAAGCGGCGGCGAGAAGGCGCGGCTTGCCCTTGCGAAACTTATGCTCGAGAAAGCAAATGTTTTAATCTTAGACGAGCCAACGAACCATCTTGATTTAGATAGTAAAGAGATTCTTGAGAATGCCCTAATCGATTACCCTGGCACGATTTTGTTTGTATCACACGACCGCTATTTCATTAACCGCATCGCTACAAAAGTGTTGGAGTTAAGCCGTGAGGGCAGCTGTGAATATCTTGGGGATTATGATTATTATTTAGAAAAAAAGCTGGAACAGGAAGAACTGGCGGCATTAGCCCTTGCCGATTCTGTTAAAAAGGTTCAAGTTGATACATCAGAAAAAAATAGTTATCAACAGGACAAGGAAAGTAAAAAACTAGAGCGGCAGCGAAAACGAAAATTAGAAGAAATCGAATTAAGGATTGCTGAGCTTGAAGAGGACATTCAGGATTGTGAAGTTTTATTATGTGAGCCGGATATTTTTCAGAATCACGAAAAAGTGTTGGAAATTAACATAAAAAGTGAAAAAGCCAAAGCTGAGCTCGAGCAATTGATGGAAGAATGGGCGGAGCTGGCGGAATAGTGGAATAACCGGACTGATTAGTCCGGTTATTTTTTTGTTAGGATATCCACAAGCAAATCTCCTTTGCTCACTAGCTTATCCACATTTCAAATAGCATAAATACAAATAGTTTTATTAGTTTTCCACATTATCCACAATAAAACGACTAGTTATCCACAATATTAACAGGAACACATGTACTTATCCACATTAGTGGCTATATAGCCGTTTTTAACAAAAAAATTATCCACATACTAAACAATCTAATTTTAATATTGCGGAAACCTTTCTCCTGTCTCCACTAGTCTCTGAGCATTTAAAACAATCCCCGTATCCAGCAAAGAGATTTGCTTTAATACCTCGCTTCTGCTCGTATCTATTACAATAGTAGCTTCTGATGTTTTCATAATGAGGCTTTTTGCTTTTTCGGATTGAAAATCTACAGCCTTAAAAGTCTCGACGGAGCGAATTTCATCAATATTCCAAACGGCTGCATCAATTTGATTTTCTTTTAACATTTGAAAAAGCTGCATATAGTTTAGATCGATAAATTGAACATCCAGGCCTTCACATTCAAGCAGCGTTATGTTTGTTTGGTCTGGTGACGAACGGTCAATGCCTACTCGCATCCCTGGTTCAATCTTGACCTTTGTTGAATCAGACAAGAATATCTTATGCTCTGAAACATAGGTCCCCAAGCCAAAGGATTTAACGATCTCCAATCCTTTATGGTGTTCTGTCCCCTCTTCAGCAGCCAATCGTGACACAATAGCAAAATCATAACGTCTTGCCCTAAGCGCTTCCAAGCGGTTGCTGGCACCTCTCATATAAGCTAGGCTAATTCGTTTGTTCAGGAGGTTGAAACCATCAATAATGCCGGTTGCCAATCCTTCGTATTTTTTAGAGTATGGCAAAGGCATGACTCCAACCAAAGGACCTGTACCAGATATATCAAGAAGTAGACTTACATCCTTTTTGATTAAAAATGTCCCTAGATGACCTCTTGCCTCTAATTCAATGGCTCCAAGCATTTCAAGCAGTTTAATTGCCCCCTGGACTGTGCCTCTTCCTAAACCGAGTTCATCACAAAAATCGGTGACAGTTGGAATTTTATGGCCTACTTCCAATGCTAAGAGCTCTAGAGCTATATTTTTAGCTGCTAGTCCGTTTTTTGAATACAATTTTTCCCACATATGTCTTCTAACCGCCTTCAGACAAAATCCTATATTCAGTATCTTGAATATATCAATATAAGGACCGCTGGTAAAGAGATCCCCAACTACTGATCCCTGCAAAGCAAAAGAAGCCGCATCTTGTACGGCTTCCTCTAACTGGCATATTATGATGTTTTTAGCTATGGCTCATACTCATTGTAGCGATTAACTTTGAGACAGCCTTTTCATCCGCCACCACCACTGCATTAGGATGGTTTTTCAAAACAGAGGCAGGGCAGTCTATACTTGATTCCCCGGTAAACATCTGATAAATGGCCTCTGCTTTTGATTCACCTGAAGCCAATAATAAAATTTCCTTGCTTTTTAAAATGCTGGCAATCCCCATCGTTATCGCCTTTTCCGGAACTTTATCCACACTTTCAAAATAACGGGAATTAGCTCTTCTTGTTGATTCCGTTAATGTTACAATATGTGTCTCCGTGTCAAATGGGGTACCAGGTTCATTAAAACCAATATGGCCGTTTTCACCAATTCCTAGTAATTGCAAATCTACACCACCGATTTGATCAATGATATATTCATAGTTACTAGCTTCCTGGTGAATGTCCGCTGAAAGTCCATTTGGTATATAGACTTTTTCCCTTGGAATGTTGATGTAATCAAATAAATGTTTAAACATAAATGAATGATAGCTATTAGGATCATCCGGTGCAATCCCTACATATTCATCTAAATTATAGGTAGAAACATTTTGATAGGAAGTATAGTTCCTTCTAAAATCCTCAATCAACATTTCATAGGTTCGAACAGGAGTACCTCCTGTTGCAAGACCTAATTTAACCTGGCAATTGGATTTCACTTTATCCAAAATATAATTGGCGGCAAACTCGCTCATTTCTTCATGACCTTTAACTTTTACAAGTTTCATCTTACCATCTCCTTGTTAAAAGGCACGTCCCCCTCAAATTTCTCACAAAACCTCATGTAAAAAGCTCTCACCGTACTCCGGTCTTTCAACCCCTACAAATTCGGCCATCGTTGCCGCAATATCCGCCATCGTCTCTCTCGTTCCAATGGAGACCGGTTTGACATGTTTGCCCACAATTAATATTGGTGTTTGTTCTCTTGTGTGATTAGAGTGGCCAATCGTTGGATCGTTTCCATGATCCGCGGTAATGATAAGCACGTCTTCGTCGCCTAATTCCGGAATAAAGGAAGCCAAAAACGTATCTGATGTCTCTAATACTTCTTTATACCACTCGCTGTCTTCTTTATGACCAGCAAGGTCGGTTTCCTGTACATTGACCAAGAAGACCGCATTTTCTTCACTTTCGCGATAAAGCTTGGCATAGGTTTCAAGAACGTCTTTTGTATTCACAACAGGATCACTGTATCCATTTGCTTGAATGACATCGGCTGTTTTACCGACACGATAAACAGGGATCTGATTTAACTCGGCAATATGGGCAAATTGCTTCTCAAAATCAACTCCGTACCCTAAATGAAGTACCCGGTATCCCTCTCCATAAACATTTGCCTTCGGAGCATCCACGCCCCATTGCCCAGGATTTTTCTCTTTCACAACGGAAAGGATGGTTTCAATATCCGATTTTTCATTCCCAAAAATAATGACTCGGCTTGTATCGACGTTTTCTCGTACCACTTTCCCTATTTCAGTAACTTCCTCGAAAGATAACTGCTTCAAATCTCCGACAACGTTAATGATATTTCCAAGCTGTGACTCGAGATTGTCACCAATTACAACAGCACCATTTACTAGTAAAATAGTAGACTCTTCAAATGGATTGGTCACAATGTAGCCCTTTTCTTCCAATGCATTTTTCAGGGTATTTCTGATGTCTTTCATTAAGCGTTTTTTTGAAACCTGCGGTCTGCTTCCCATCAGTTCCTGATGGCCCATAAAGGTGTCTGCTCCTGGATGCGCCAAGTTGCTTTTTCCATAAGCAGCTGTTGGAGTACCTACCTGATCTACGATTTTTCCCAATCCTAAGTCATATAAAGTAGGAATATTTAAATCAACGTTCTCTCTGATATGTTTATACGTATGGGCATTGATGTCCTCAACCTTTTGTTCCTTGCAGTCCTCCATGGCCCCGACTCCAAATCCATCCAACACTAGTAACGTGATTTTACTCATACCTTAATTCCCCCTTCTTTGGAAATACACAAGCTCTGGCTGATCAGAATTGACGTTTCGAACGAAAGCAACATGGGCTCTCGTTACAAATATTTGCGTACGAAACGCGTAGATAACCGTGTCGGCCACCTTCATATTTTCCTCACGCTTTAGACATCCATAATAATCAATATTTTCAGGTGATACACAGTCCACTGTTGCATGCTGTTCCAAAATGTCTGTTTCATGGCTTCCGTAAAGTGCATTTTCCATATTGGAACGCGGGTAAAATCCGCCTGCGATCGTGTACGCATATTTTTCATCCATATGAGAAATTTCGGATACATACACCATCGCCGGGACTTCTGGTAGATCCTCTTTGTAGGCATGTAATGGCGTCGTGCCAGTCAGTGCATGTCCTGGTTCTCCATGTGTTACACCATACTCTTTCAGCATTGGTATCGTGTGGCAGCATGTCGCACTCGGAGCATTCACATGGGTCACGGTAATTCCTTTATTTTCAAGGATTTTACGTGACAGCTGGATCGTTTCCATATTGGAGGTAAAATCAAAATTATTTTTTTCTCCATTTATTTGCAGTACAGGAAAACTTGTAATTCCAATTACACTGATTCCTTTAAGCTGCAGCAGCTCGTCCAAACTATCTTCAAGCTGATCCAATAGGAAGCCGCCAAATTGACCTGGATAAACCATATCAGATTGTCTAATCACCCTCAGAATGACATCCTGAACCAGGCCCAATTTTTCAGCTGCCTCTGAAAGCTGTCTGCCTTTTTCTACTGAAAAAAGAGTAACAACCTCCGGCTGTAATTTAGTCAATACTTCTTCCCATTGAGATTTGCCTGGCTGAACAATGTGACCAATATTGCCAATATGACAATCTTGTTTTTTAAGTTCAAATGCTTCATCTATATCAACGGCAACTGCCCGCTCGATGCCACTTTGCTCGATGAACTTGCCCACAAATCCGCTTCTTCCGATTTGCTTTGACATATAATACAAATTAAGTCCATGCTCTTTTGCAGTTTGACTAAGTTTTCTTACGTTATCTTCCAACGAATCCACGTCAATCACATACGTATTGGCAGGTATTTTTCCTTCCTGATGTAGTTTTACCGCCGCTTGGATGAGTCCAGGATTTCGTTTTTTTGTCATATTGATAAACATGGGCAATCACCCCCTAGAGATTTCTTCCAGTACATTTTGTAAAATTCTAATCACAGTAGTTGCAGAAGATTTCATAGGATTTACACGAACCCCATGCATTTTCAGTTCTGGTCTGCTTTCAAGAAAGCTCCCAGATACTCGGTAAATCATCGGAATCAATTCATAACGTGATTCAGCACCGACCGGGTAAGTGGCTGCTCCATATTTGGAGGCAAGCTCAATTACTTGAACGGCAATTGGCTTCTCGAATTCAATGATCACGTTCTTGGATTGTGAATTAGTGATATAAGCTTCTTTAATGTCTTCTAATTCGCCATGATGGATTCGGGAACACAATTCCTCAACCTGCTCATTTTGGATGGCAATCATAACAGGAGCAAACGCCAAGCTTCGAAGCAGTTCATTCGCCTCAAAACCTTGTACTTGCCCTCCACCGGAGTAGTTTCGCTGGTGAAGCCGCTGAATTGTGTCCTTTTTGCCTAAAATCACACCAATCCCTTCTGGCCCTAACAATTTAAAGCCAGAAAAAGTGGAGAAGTCCGCCCCTAACTGCGTACCGATAAACTGGGTTTTCATCGCACAATAATTGTCATCCACGACAATCGCTAAGTCAGGACGCAATTCTTTTACCAAGGAGATGATTTCCTTTAAGTCATACTCATCGACAGGCTGCTGTCGTGAGTGCTGAACATAAAAAACCTTGGATTCTTTATCTGCTTCTAACGATGTTACAAGTGCTTGCATATCATTAAAATTGACTTTGTTTTGTTTTAAACCCATCAGGCGAAATGTTTCTTTTGTTGACGTATACATTGGAGCCGAATGAACGATACATTGATCACCAGGTTCAAGTAATACACTTAGTATCGCCCGGATCGCGCCTGTCCCGCTCCCACGCACTAAAGCACAAGCGTCTGCACCAAAGGTATTGCCAATAACCTTTTCGACTCTTGCAGTGGTTAGCGGTCGTTGATAGTCCGGATGAAGACCGACATCGCCAATTTGAAAGAATTCATTATTCGAAAACTCTTTCGTTACTTCATCCAAGAGCCGAAATTGCAGCTTTTTTGCTTCTTCTAACGTCATATTCTTCAAAATAGAACGTTCATATTTAAGACTCATTTCCTGCCCTTCCTTCTCATAATTCGTACCATTTTAAAATGCTAAAAATTTACGTGGGTTATGAATGAGCATTTTTTCAATGATTTCATTTGTCACGCCGCTTTTTAACAGCGCGGGAATGAAGCTTTCAAATAAATGGTTATAACCATGTCCGCCGTTAGCCTTCAAATGAGAGTTTCTTGTAATATCGCAAGATAGCATAATTTGATCCTGATAGCCGCGGTCCAGTAATACAAGCAGGTTATCAACCTTATCAGAATCTTTTCGGTAGCTGTTTTTGCCGATGGTATCAAATTGGATATAGGCCCCGCTTTGCAATAGAAGCAATTGTTCCTCCAGATCAGTGTTTAAATCCTGGTGGCCGAAAGAAATCTGTTTTAGATTGACTTCATATCTTTGGAAAATCTCCAGCTGTCCTTTTCCCATCGTTCCAATTTCACAATGTGTGCTGATTGGTGCCCCTGTCATCTTATGGGCCATAATGGAAGCTTGAAATACTTTTTGTTCAGTTGGAGTGATTTCGTTCAAGCTGCTGCCGATTTCAGAGATGAAACCTGCTTTGATATCCGTGTCATCCATGCCCTCTGTAATTTCGCGGATCATCATATCAGCCAGCTCTTCAGCTGATTTTTCAAAAACAAAGGCAGGATAAACGGATTCTTTATAAAAACCTGTGGAAGCCACAATGACTAAGTCATGCTTTTTGGCAATGTGATAAAGTCCCTTTGCGTCTCTGCCCATTCCCATATTAGAAACTTCTACGATCGTGTTGCAGCCTGAATCCTTCAGCATTTGGATTTCTCGGTCTAAGATCGGAGTGTCTTCGAGTTTAGAATCCTTATCTACTTCCTGGCGTACACCTGAAAGATCAAACACAAGATGTTCATGAATCATCGTTTTCTGTACTTGCTGCGGATCAACTGTTCCTGTAACGGAATGAACTTTCATAGTAATTACCTCCATAGGGAAAGGTAGGATAAACCTACCTTTCAAGTTTTAGATTAGATGAAGAAAATATAATAAGTTCAGAATAATACCTGTTAAAATAATCGCTACTGGACCGGCTGCAAGTTTCATGACTGGACGGCCGAGACCTTCGTTTGCAGCGTATAATAGAATATAAACGGTTAACGATAAACCAACTGCATCTGGTGCCATTTTCATCGCGGCGAAAGCTCCACCGATAAATAAGGCCAATTCAATCATAGAGTTCATGGATGAACGGATATTATCGGACGCTTCACGCAATGAGGGAAAGCGCTGTAAGAAACGGCCAATTCCGCGAAGAGCAATAACCTCTAAGCAAACCCACAGTGCACCGATAATACCAGCTAGAATTGGATTCGGTAATAATAGACCAATAGGAAAAACAAAGGTTAAACCAACAACACCATAAACACCTGTTGCAAGAGCAGTGGTCGCAATCAATGGAATAAAACTTATACCCCTAATAATGTCAGCAATCGCTGCACTGTGAAGAAGGTTGCTTCGCTCTGCCCCTGAAGCTGCCCAAGCTTGCTGCAAGATTGGACCATCAACCTCTGATCCATTCATTAATCCGAGATTAGTAGCAATGGCAAGTAAAGCACCAATCGCTGCTAGGATTGGCAGACCTTTATATATCCGTTTTGTACGTGCTTCAAAGATGTTTTCTTCATCCGTATCGATAGTAATTTCAGCCTTATTTTTCACGTCTTTCATGACCGCAAAGGTAATTAATAGAATCATACCCATTAACATCAATACGGCAATTTGCATCGTAAAACCAGAAATTGTACTTCCCAACGAAAAGTTATTGGTTGCTTGTGAAATTAAATCTTGTACGTGTGGATTACTTTCAGCTGCGTCCTTCAGCGCCTTCACTTTACCAGCGAAATCAGCCTTATCAGGGAAAGTAACACCAGCAATTTCACTTGCTTCTTTTAAATTTGCATTTGCCTTATCCGTCCAAACGCCGCCGACAATTGGAAGCAATTGACGGACAACCAATGCTGCAAGCCCAGAAAACAAGGCTCGTACCCAGCCAAATTGATATAAAATCGCGATAATCGGAAACGCTGTAAACGCTACAAGAACGGGTGTAGATAATTCCCCTAAAGAACCAAGTAAATCAATTGGCAGTAAGGAAAACGCTGTCTGAACGCCTGTTAGTCCAAATAAGGCAACAACTCCCCATACAGCTCCAAGTCCTGCCGCCATCCACCAGCTGGCAGCCATTACCCCTAAAATATCCGTTGGCAGGAAAAGCAGCCACGGGTTCAGCATCTTAAAGGATACGGCGAACGAAATCCCGACAGAGACGATAAATCCGATACTTAAACCGAAGGAGATTGAAGCCAATTCTGTACGCTTCATTCGACCTTCTAAAAACTCAGGAAGGATCGGGCGAATTCCATCGTGGAATACCGCCTTTCCCAAATGAGCAGCTAACCCAGTCAACGCAGTCAGCAAGACCACAACTGCTATTTCAAAGAACGATAAGTTTTGAAAGATATCCATTTCCCCATCTCCTATCAAAGGTTATGTTTTTTAAGCAAGCTATTCACAATTACTGGTACAGCTTCTTCTATGCTCTCTACAGCCATACCAAAAGCGATTTTTCCGTCCTGAACTAATTTTTCAATTTCTTGCTGATTTGGTTTTTTTCCGTTTTTGGCGACTGTCGAACATTTGCCATAGCCAAGAATACCGATTGCAACCGAAAGGGCTGCACCTCCGCCGCTGTTGCATGCACCTAAATAATAGTCGGCATCTCCGGCTTTTACTTTTTTAGCTGCATCAAAATCAGATGTAACGGTAACTTGTACATTCTCTCCACCAACAGCTTTTGCACTTCTTTCAATAACGTCCTTTTTAAGACCTCCAACAACGATTCGTAACATTATTCATTCCCCTTTCCAGTTAACAAACAGAAATATAAAGTGATAAATGCTGCTTCTGCATCAATATTTGTTTCGTCATTTTCCAATAAATCTTTAGCAAATTGATAATAATCCGGGTTTTCTCCGATAAGCGTTTCCAATTCACTCGCGATGTCTGTGACAGGCTCGTTTTTGGAAATTCTCTGCAAAGCCACTGAAATGTGGCTCGTAAAAGAACCGGCATTTTCTTCCGTTAGTTTTACATCAAGGAAGTTTTCAACTTCTTCCATTAAATAAGGCAGCCGATTATAAATTTCATCATTGATTTGGTTTGTATCATGCAAAAGATCGATTCTCTCTTTTAAAGTAGCATCCATTATTAATGCCTCCCCTTGCTTCTTCAGAATATCAATATATCAAAAACTGTATATTGAGCTATATGATTACGATTAGTTTGCGGATTTAATGTTTTTTTAATCTGGAATGCGTGAAACTGTCATTGTTTGTTGGAAAGTAACCACCCCCATTAAAATACAATTTTTCGTATAATAACTGAAAAAATTAATATTTTGGAATTAAGTCCCCGTTTACGACCTTGGTTTGCGTTTCTACTATTCTTGTTAAAGATAAATGGTGCAGAATGTATTCCATTTTTCGATTTTCCGAACGGATTACACAAACAGCTTCATTCATATGTTTTTCAAACTGAAGCGCAAGTGGTGAGGTCAGCGGCTGAATATTGTACGCTGAATGGTTAATTTCATCCACGTTCCAAATCATCGCATCCACCGTTTGTGCCTTTAAATGTTGAAGTAAATGCATATAGTTGAATTCAAGGTACTGAATGTTGTTTAAACCCTGAACTTCTGCATTTGTCAGGATTTGTTGGTCGGTCGAGAAACTGTCAATTCCAACTTTCATTCCGTCGCTCATGTTTTTCTTTTCCGGGTCGGAAAAAATGACGGCATGTTCAGATACATAGGTCTTTGCGCCGAATTCTAACGCAATTTTTAATGACCGATCTTTTTTCATTTCTTCTATGGCCGAGAATTTCGATACGAGCGCAAAATCATATCTTCCATCCTTCACTCCATGAAGTCTTGGTTTGGATCCTCTCATAAAGGCAATATTGAGAGAAATGCCCAATTGTTCAAACTGTGACGTTATTCCTGTTGCTAATCCTTCATACTTCTTGGAATAAGGAAGCGGCATGACGCTGGTAATTTGATTAGCTCCTGAAAATCTTAATAAGTTTGAAATATTTTTGTATCGCAAAAAGGTCCCAAGATGGCCTCTAGCTTCTAGCTTAATACAGTTTTCATCTTCTAATTTTTTTAACACCGTTTGGACCGTGCCGCGGCCAACATGAAATTTAGCGGCAAAGTCACCAATCTTCGGCAAGCGTTCATTCACTTCAATGAACAATAATTCCTCCGCAACCTTTTGTAATAGGATGCCCTTTTTCGTAAAAAGGTTTTCAAGATTGTCCATCATCACCATCCGTTCAATGTACAGTATTTTGTATAATTAAGATAAAAAAAATCGCTCAAAGCGTTTTGAAAGGTGTTTTGTGATTAATGTGAATGTACAATTTTTTGTACTTTCGACACTCATAATGTAACATCTATTTAAAACGTTTACAATACTTTTTTAAAAGAATTTTTTTCCAGTTATTGAATCTTTTACGTATAATTATTTTTAAATATACAAAAATCAGTATATTGTATTATGATAGAGAATGAAATAAAACTATAATCGTCGAGGTGATTAAATGTATCGCATCGTTTTTCTTGATATAGATGGAACGATCCTAGATTCCAAAGAAGAATTAAGCTTGGAGCTGGTGCAAACCGTAAAGAAACTTCAGCAAAAAGGAATTCTTGTTGGATTGGCGACAGGCCGATCTTATGATGGTGCCAAAAAATATGGAGAGCAGCTCGGAACTTCCATTTTCGTTACTTATAATGGCGGTTTTTCTCTCATTAATGGAGAAATCATTCATGATGGGAAAATACCTGCATCATTAGCCTATCAGTTATGTGTTACGGCGGAAGAATTAGGCAGTGCTTATATTCATTTTTCATATAGGGAATCCCGTTCTAATCGCCCCCCAAAAGGGATTGAGTACTTGCTCCCAGAAGCGAAGCTTTCCGATTTAAACGATACAAATCGTGATGCACATCGGTTAGTACTTTATGTAAACCAGGAGCAGCGGGCCATTTTGCAGGAAACAGCAAAGGATGCAGCAGCGCCTTTTGATGAAGGAGACCGCTTGGAGGTATTTCCGAAGGGATCAAAATGGACGGGGATTTTACCGGTCATCACCCACCTTGGGATATCCCCTGAAGAAGTCGTAACAATTGGTAACGGCGTAAATGACATTGGGATGTTAGAAGCAGCTGGCCTGGGGATTGCCATGGGGAATGCTCCTGATTGTGTCAAAGAGAAAGCGAATTATGTTACACAGGATAATGATCATGCTGGGGTTATAGTGGCATTAAATAAGGTTTTTAGTACCCAGCTTCAGACAATATCTATGGTCTAACTTGCAATAAGCCGACAGGACATTTATACCTGCCGGCTTTCCTCCAAAGCAGCAAAATAAAAAAATTATGATGATTTTGTCTAAAAATATCAAATTGTGTTCTCAATGGAAGAAAGAAAATAGTGTTAATGAGTAGGCTGTTTTTGAAAAAATTGTTGTTTTTGAACTGATTTATTTATTTTTTACTTAAGGGAATCTGATTCAGACAGGATTGTTCTTAAATTCTTCATAGCTGTCCGACTGGGCCCTTGATTCGGACAGGAATCTAATAAAAATGCCCCAATGTTTCCCTAAAGTTTTAGAAAGAATCGAGCATTAGGTTTTCATTCTCCTGTATCTGCCTGGCAGCACGACAATGCCCGCCTTTTAAAAAGAAAGAGCGATGCAATTGCCGGTCATCGCCCGTAGTAAGAGCTTTTTTCATTATTTTTGCCCAGTCGCATATTGCATGACTAATTCCGAATTTGCCTCTTCTCTTGATAATTCCCCTGCAATTGTGCCTCCACGCATAACAAGGATTCGATCACAAACCCCTAATACTTCAGGTAACTCAGAAGATATCATAATAATCGCGACGCCTGTTGAAGCTAGTTTATACATCAGTTTATAAATCTCGGATTTAGCACCAACATCCACACCCCTTGTTGGTTCATCAAAAATTAGTAGCTGCGGCTTGGTATCCACGGTTCTCGCTAATACAACTTTTTGCTGATTTCCCCCACTAAGCTCTACTACTTTCTTTTCAGGTCCGGATGTACGAATTTTAAAGTCTTTAATGTACTGCAATGCTTTATTCCTTTCCAACTTCGAATGCATTAACCCGCCACGGCGAATGGATTTTAGATTCGACATGGAGACGTTTGTTTGAATGGGCATATTAAGAAAAAGCCCCATGTCCTTTCGGTCTTCAGGTACTAATCCAATGCCCAAAGACATGGCCTTTGAAGGTGAATCAATGGAAACGACCTTGCTTCTCAGCTTTATCATTCCGACTTCCGGCTTCATTAACCCATAGAGATGATAAGCTAATTCCGTTCTCCCTGCTCCAACTAATCCGGCAATTCCAAGAATTTCGCCCTCTCGTACAGAAAAAGAAATATCTTTTAGAAGTTCTTTATTCGATAGCCCATCTACTTCCAGTAATACCTTGGGTTTAACATTTGTTTGAAAATCATAGATTTGATTTAGTTCTCGTCCTACCATTTGATTTATTACCGAAGCTTTATTCGTTGAATCGGTTGAACTGGATGTTACTGTGCAACCATCACGTAATACTGTAATTCGGTCGGCTAGTTTAAATACATCATCCAAGTCATGACTAATATAGATAATCCCTACGCCTTTCTTTTTTAAAGCGGCAATAATATCAAATAGATATTTCTTTTCCCCCTCCGTCAAAGAAGAAGTTGGCTCATCCATAATGATAATTTTTGCTTCCATTGAAATAGCCTTTGCAATCTCAACGAGTTGTTTTTGAGCCATGCTTAATCGACTTACCTTCACTCTTGGATCTAATTTAACTCCAATTTGATCTAATGATTTTTTTGCTTCCTCGTTCATTCTTTTCTCATTTAAGAAAATCCCGTGTTTGAATTCTCGATTAAGAAAGATGTTTCCAGCAATACTAATAGTATTAATAAGATTAAGTTCTTGGTAAATCATACTAATTCCTGCTTTTTGGGAATCATCTGTATTTGAAAAGTTTACTTCTTTTTCATCAATCACAATCCGACCTGTATCAGGTTGATGAACTCCAGCTATGACTTTCATTAATGTGGATTTCCCTGCTCCATTTTCACCGACAAGAGCATGAACCTCACCAGCATAAAGATTAAAATCTACTCCTCCTAATGCTTGAACTCCCGAAAATCTTTTGGATATATTGGAAATAGTAAGCAAAGCTGCACCCAAGTGAACACACCCCCATTTTTTGATCATTTTATAACAAGGTAGCTGCGGCAATGCCGCAGCTACTATTTTTAACTCCTTTTACTTTTTCTTGTCCCACTGGGGACCATTTACAACTTTAGATTGTTGAAGTACCCATGTTCTTCCTTCGTGTTGTTCCGTAATTTTTTTACCTTTAAGAACGTCAACGGCTGTTTTAATGGCAAGCTTCCCTTCCTCAAGAGGCAGGATGTCCACTGTAGCAAGTAATTTTCCTTGTTTTACTGCATCTAAAGCTGGAGCAGTTCCACCTACACCTGTTACTACGATTTTGTCTTGTTTCTTTGCTGCAATAATAGCATCAGAAGCACCAAGGGCATTATCGTCATTGTAGGCATAGACTCCATCGATATCCGGATTAGCCGTTAAAATATTTTCCATTACAGACATGGCCTCAGCACGGGAAGTAGCAGATTGACGAGCAACTACTTTAATTCCAGGATATTTTTTTAGTGCTTCATCTAACCCTTTAGTACGATCAATAGTAGTAGATGCACCGGGAATATGTTCAATAACGGCAATTTTCCCTTTTCCACCTAAGTATTCAAAAAGTGCCTCACCGGCTTGCGCACCGATTTCAATGGCTGAAGCCCCTACGTGAGTTACCGTTTTTCCGCCAGTCACCCATCTATCAAAGGTAATGACCGGGATTCCAGCATTATTTGCCTCTTTAACAGCAGGCACAAGTGGGTCTGCTTCTGTTGGGTTAAGTACAATTAAGTCTACCTGCTTTGAAACAAAATCTTCTACCTGGGATAATTGCGTTGCAGTGTTTGCTTGTCCATCTGCGAATACAACTTTTACATTATCCTTTTTTGCTTGATCGAAAATCCCTTGCTTTACATTCACAAAGAACGGATCGGACATTTGGCTTAACGTTACCCCAACAACTAGTTGCTTATCCTTTGACGTGCTATCACTATTGCCACTCCCAGAAGAATTTGATGCACTACTGCATCCGACTAATCCAGTTACTAGTGCAACAGAGCAGACGAGCGATTTAAAAAGTTTTTTCATCATTATTTCCCCCAATTTTTTTATTTTCGATTTCCAATTAAAACAGCCACGAGAATAATAATACCTTTGATAATCTGTTGGATATATACGTTAACGTCCAACAAAACCAATCCATTCGTTATAACCCCTACGATTAGCACTCCAAAAAGGGTTCCGACCATCTTTCCTTCTCCACCAGCGAGACTAGCACCACCAATCGCGACTGCTGCTATCGCGTCAAGTTCATATCCCGCCCCGGCAATAGGAGAAGCGGAACTTAAGCGGCTGGTGAGAATAACTCCTGCTAAGGCTGCCATTGCACCACATAAGGTATAAATTAAAATTTTAATTCTATCAATCTTAATTCCAGCTAATTTACTTGCACTTTCACTTGTTCCTATTGCATATGTGTATCGACCAAAACTGGTTTTAGATAAGAGTACCCATCCTAAAATAATCACAATTGCAAAGACAACAACCAAAATCGGAATTGGCCCTAGATAGTCACTTCCCAATCTTAAAAGAGTTGGATTTTTAAGAGTGATAGGATGTCCACCTGAGACCATGAGTGTAACCCCTTGAACAAGTGTCATGGATGCCATCGTTACAACGAAGGGCTGCACTTTTCCTTTTGTAATAAACATACCGTTTACAAATCCCCATAAAACTCCTGATAACAGCGCTGCTAATAATGCGACAACCGCTCCTTGGCCTTGTGTCATTACCATAATTAAACCGGAAAAGGCTAATACAGCCCCTACAGAAAGGTCAATACCAGCGGAGATAATGGCAAAAGTCATCCCTACCGAAATAATGCCATTAACCGCCACTTGTCGCAGAATATTAATTAAATTAACTTTCGTTAAAAACACAGGGGATAAGAAAGCCATCACTACGAAAAGGATAATAAACCCAACAATGAGACCGTATTTACTTAAGAAATCAGTAAATGATATCTTCTTTTGAATTTCAACATTATTCATTTTTACAACATTCATATTTATCACCCCTAGAATTGGAAGTAAGAGCTTTTTATTTATAGAGCGGCGTGTCACCCCCTTTTTACCTGAAAGGACTTATAGCTGCCTGTTTTCTACAAGTTTATAATCATCTTTCCAAGGTTTAATTCTCTCAAAAGCAGCACTTGCTGCCAGCACATCATGATCTGCATATCTTTTTCCTATTATTTGCATACCTACTGGAAGATTGTTTTTTGATAGACCTGCCGGAATCGATGCAGAAGGGTGTCCCGAATAATTGGTGAAATAAGTCATACACCAGCCGATTAAAGGTTCTACTTCTTCACCATTAATTTGAGTTGGGCCAACTGTATTTCCGTCATTTGCATTGTCAACAGGCATACATGCTAATGTTGGTGTAACAATTAGATCGTAATTTTCAAAGACATTTTGGATGGCATCATAAATCTCTGTTCTGATTTGCTGATCTCTGATCAGATCATGAAGAGTCATTCCATCACATTTTTCATACCAATAAATTAATTCAGGAGGAAGGTCTTCACGATGATTTTTCATCAAGTTGATTCCTTGTTTTTTGAACCCTTCAAATGCTTCAATCGTCGAAATGGTAATCAGACGGCACCATAATTCAGCTAGCTCCATGTGATGGCGCTTAATACCGAACTTGACTTCTTCAACCGTAGCACCTAATTCTTCAAATTTTCTAACCGCCTTAGATACAATATCTTTTATTTCAGGTTCCACTGGATACACATCAAAGTCAGAACTGTAAGCAATTTTCATCCCTTTAATGGAACGCTTAAGAGAGGCAGTAAAATCCGTTTTTTCATCTAAACTAAATGGATCTCTTGCATCGTAGCCGGCTAATACATTTAAGCCAATAGCAGCATCTTCAACACTTCTCGTCATGGTTCCTTCATAGAGGAATGGAGCAATGGCACCAAATGCGTTTGGTCTCGTAATGAATGGAACTCGTCCAAAGGAAGATTTATATCCATATAATCCGCACCATGCAGCAGGAATACGTATAGAACCTCCGCCATCTGTTCCTTCTGCAATAGGAACAAGTCCATCTGCAACTGCTGCCGCCCCTCCACCGGAGGATCCGCCTGAATTTTTTGAAAGGTCAAACGGGTTTCGGGTAGGTCCGAAAAGATAATTATCAGTTGTTCCTCGGAATCCCATAATTGGACTGTTCGTTTTCCCTAGTAGAATGGCCCCTGCTTTTTCCACTCGTTGCGTATATAAATTGTAATTAGTTGAGACGTGATTTTTAAGCGAGCGAATGCCGCCCGATGTGTTGATCCATCCTGGGTGATGAAAAAGGTCTTTCATAGCGGTTGGAACACCGTGCAGCGGACCTAATTCTTTGCCCGATAAAATGTCTTGTTCCGCTTGTTTTGCCTTCTCGCGGGCATAGTCAAACCCATAATATACAAAAGCATTTAGGCTTTTATTTCTTTCTTCAATTCGTTTGATAAATGATTCCACAATTTCCACTGGAGACAATTCACGATTCTTAATTTTCCTAGACATTTCTGCTACTGACATATAAGCTAATTCATTCGGATTCACTTCGATCAACCTTTCTGCCGTTGTTTAAAATTTATTCCAAGCCTCCGCCCACTCGATGCCCTGCCCAGTCCCATACACCGACAAGCCGCGGCGTGTTTGTCGACAAACCTTCTACCACTGCGGAATAGGCTCTTGTCATGAACATCTGTGTACGGAATCCAAACACAACAGTATCCCCCACCGAACAAGAATGCCCTTGACTTTCAAGTAAACCATGGTAGTCGATTGCGGCAAAACTTCCGCCGCCTCTGGCACCAATTCCTTTCCAAATCAATTCTTGTTCTAATACCTTCTCAGGTGTATTGCCTACTAAGGCTTTTCTGACAAAATTGTCTCTTAGTGAAACAGGGGGATCGTCTACGAAGAATCCTCCTCCATAAACATAAATCTGATTATCCCATTTATGTGATACTTCCGTGACATAAACCATGCATGGTTCTTCAGGAAGATTATCTTGATAAAGATGAAAAGTACTGCTTCCTGTTAAAGCCGAACCCGGCTCTACATGTGTTACTCCGTTTTCAGCTAAAAACGACATTGTATTGCAGGCTGTATTTCCCGGAGCATTTACTTGCCAAATTTGAATTCCCAGTCCGTCCAATATGTCCTTTGCCTGGATTAAAGCATGAAGATTAGGCGTTGCAATTGGTTCATTACCATCCCGATTGTAGGCTAGTGCCGGGAAGGTAGATACACCTGCAATTTCTACTCCAGGAAGTTTTTTGATAACACTTGCAGCTTCCGAAAGTTCCTCTAGATAAAAACCGCCTTCCATTCCAGGAAACAAGACATCTTCTCTAGAATGCACTCTAAGCAGGATCGATTGCTTTAGCCCAAGACTGTGAGCCACTTCAGAAATTTGTTGTGCTTTCTCTATACTAAAGACTGTAATGACTTCAGGTTGGTAGGTTCCAATCACTTTTTTTAGTTCCCCTCGAGGAGTTTGAACCAAATTTCCCATGTGACCAAGGCCAATTCCATGCCTATGTAAAATTCTTGAATCCTCCATATTTACCGAAACGGTTTCTTTCGTGCCCGGTTTTACAATTCTTCTGAACAATTCAGGATTTCGACCATGTTGCTTGGTCATGAAATACAGTTTCAAATTATGAGCCTCTGCTTCATGCCTTAGTGCTTGCCCATTTTTTGTAAATGCATCTGCATCGAATACATAGGTATTCGGAGGAATATCCCCTGCTTGATGCAATTGGGTTGCCACTTTAATCAATTCAGGGTTGCGTTTTCTGGTGCGTTCAAGGAACATCTTTTACACTCCCACTTCCATTAATGATTTGTTTTCTATTTCTTCCAAGGCATAGGCAATGGCTCCATAGCTGCCTGCATCTCCTCCTAGGCTTGCTAGTCGAATCTTCGTTTTAATGGGTGTGAGCCGATCAACATTTTCTTCAATTTCTCTAATGACGGTTCCCATTGACTCCGAAACTCCTCCACCAATGACTACACTTTCCGGATTTAATAGATTTATAGCGTTTACAATGGCAATGGATAATCGCTGGATAAAATCTTTAATTATAGGAATTGCTTTCTGATTTCCTTTTTCATATTCTTGGAATAATTCTCTTGAAGTAAATCCGTTTTGAGAAAGAGCTTGGCCAGAGGTCTTTTTTTCGAATAACCCAAATTCACCGAGTTTGTTATAATTACCAAATCTAACATCTTCCTCGGAAACATTGTAAGCGATTTCACCGGACTGAAAATTATGCCCATAAATCAATTCTCCGTCAGAGATAATCGCGCTGCCAACTCCCGTGCCGATGGCAATGAATAACATATCATTCGTGTTTTTCCCGGAACCCAGCCAACGCTCTCCTAATGCTGCACAATTAACATCATTGTTTATAAAGACTGGAAAATTGAATGATTCTGTCAACTGTTCGCGAAGGTTTACGTTTGTCCATTTTAAGGCGGGCGCATCGAGAACGATTCCTTCTTTTGAGTTTGTAATGCCTGGTACACCAACACCCATGGCTATAATTTCGCTTTCTTCAATTTGCGCTTCTTCAAGGCCTTTTTTGATGATATATATAACTTTTTGGATGTCCGCTGTTGTTTTTACTTTTTCTCTGTAAACGATCTCACCTTTGAGATCGGTAATAAATACATTGATTTTGGTTCCGCCTATATCGACTCCAATTCCAAATGCAGACTTGGGATTGAAACCGAGTTTTACACCTCTGCGGCCTCCTTCTTGTGTGGATTCCCCCAGCCCTAGTTCAACCACCATTTTTTTTCGTAAAAGTTCATCTACGAGTGAAGAAACGGTAGAACGACTTAGATTTAGTTTCTTTGCAATTTGTGCGCGGTTAATTGGTTGGTGGTTCAAAATAGTTTCTTGAACAAGAGATAGATTCAATCTCTTAATTAAATCTTGACTTCCAGTGACTCTACTCATTTTTTCCCTCCTTTTTTGGATTGTTTGTTCGGCGACCAAACATTTGACTTAACGTTTCTATATTACAATGGTTATCAATTATAAAAAATTAACAAAATTGCGAAAAAAAATACAGTATATTGTTAACGCATTCAAATTCGTTTTAAAATCTTTCTATAACAATAGAAAAAGCCTTCCACTATGCCATTTTGGAAGACTGTTCACTAGTTGTGTTCAGATAGCAAAATATACAAAATACAAAATATTGTATTTTATATATTGGTTGTCATCTTTCTGTATTTCCCTGGAGGTTTTCCTGTCATTTTTTTAAAAAGCAGATTAAAATAATTAGCATTTTCATAGCCTATTAACGATGATATTTCTCTCACAGAAAGTTCGGAATGCTCCAGCAACCCTTTTGCTTCTTCTATACGGCACTGAATCATGTATTGAATGGGCGGCAGCCCCACTTCTTGTTTAAAAACATGAGCTAAATGATAAGGGCTTACATAAACCATGTTGGCTAAATCGTCTAATGTCAGTTCTTGCCGAAAATTTTCTTCAATATATTTTTTTACTTCGAGGCACAAGGAAGAATGGGAAGAATGATTGCCATTTTTTAAAAGACGAGTAACTTTAATAACAACAGTTTGCAAAATCGACGATATGATATCTTGATATCCAGCACGTTTTGCATCATATTCACTTAAAATAGCATTTAAATAATTTTGAATTTCCCCTTTTTCTTCCTGAAGATGAATGACAGGAAGCACTTTGGGCTCTATCAAAAAACCTTTTTGATTCCCTTTGATATGGAGATTGGAAAAACAGATAGAAATCCCTTTAAGAGGATCGTCGATATTATGTTTCCCCTCGATTTTACTTGATGGATTTAAAATAATAAGGTCCCCTTCTTTTCCGACAAAACGGTTAGCTTCAAATTTAAAATCACTGCGCCCATGTTCAATAAAAATGATCTCTGTACAGTCAGCGTCTGTATGTCTTTTAAACTCCATAGGATTTTTGGAATTGAATTTTGATGCAGCCATAAATCGAGGAGAATCTAGTAAAATGAAGGATTTTTGCACGGCCAATGCCCCCTTTTAAAAAAGAATGGGCGGTGAAGGTGCCTGTTACCGCCCGGATTTGATTACACAACGATTGTTGAACAAGCTTAAACAAGTATTTTGTTATTTGGGTACAGCTTTCTTTTACTTTAAACAACAAATTTATTCTATTGAGCAACAGAGATAGAATTTTTAAAAAATGAAAACATTAAATTTTCCTAAATTACTTTAAGTGCTGTTTGTGCACATTCAGTGTCCTGTTCTGTTGTACCACCGGAAACACCAATACCACCAATCAATTGGCCTTCAATAAAAATGGGTAAGCCTCCTCCTAAGAAAGTCATTCTGTCAGTTTGTACTAGTCCATGTAATACCGCCGGCTCATCTTTAATCATTGGATACCAATCAGCTGTAGGCAGTCCAAACCCAAGTGCTGCATAAGCTTTGGTTTGGGCGATTTGAGCAGGTAGAAGGTTAGCTTCATCCATTTTTAAAAATCCGAATAAATTCCCGCCGTCATCCACAATAGCAATGCATATTTTAATATCCAGCTCTTTAGCCTTACTTATTGCAGCATCAAACATTTTCATAACCAGTTCTTGCGGCAAAATATATTTTTTCGGTATAGACACTACTGACATTCCTTTCAACCCCTTCATTTTGGTGATATTTTAAAATTTTAAGAAAATAATAACTTGATACTTACACTGCAGGTATACGAAAAAAAGCTGGAACTCCAGCTTTTTTTCACGCGTTATACTAGTACTTCTACAATTGCTTTCATATGTTCGATCGATTGCTTTGTGAATTCATCAAAAATATTCGATTCACCTTGAAGACCAGATGCCACGTAAGGATTTGAAACCGCCGGTAAGAATTCCATCGTAATATAGCCCTTATAATCCAGTTCTTTAAGCAGGGCAATGACTGGTCCAAACTCTGTTTGCCCTAGTCCCGCTGCTTCCCTTGTGTTATCAGCGATGTGCACATGGGTAAGATAACGGGAAATGTTCTTGATTGCTTCCGTCATACTTCTTTCCTCTATGCTCATGTGGAACAAATCAGCCATAATTCCTAAACCATCTACATTCACTTCCTGAACAAAACGCAAGGCTAATGTCAGGTTATTAACTAAATAAGTCTCATAACGATTTAATGCTTCAATGGCAAGGGTGATTCCTTGCTCCTTAGCGTATAGTGCCGCCTCTTCGACGCTTAAAACGGCATTATGCCATTCTTCCTCAAGATTCGTTTCTGGAGCCAGTTTTCCAACATAGGTAGGAACGACAATAAGGGTTGAGGCATTTAGAGCTTTCGCTAAGTCAACAGATTTTTTCACATATTCCACTGCGTTTTTTCTAATTTCTTCGTTTGACGAGGAAAGATCTCTTTCAGGAGTATAGATTCCACAAATGGAGCTGCATTCCAAATCATATTGTTTTAAAAGTTCTTTTGTTTCCTCAACATCAATAGCATCCGGCTCACCTGCTAGTTCAACACCCTGATAGCCGTATTTTTTCAGCCTTTTTAAGCTGTCTTCTAAACTTTCATTTCCGAAAATCCATTGTGTGGCACTGTATTTATACATTTGGATTCACCTCTTAGACTATGAAAAAATCAGAGTTCCCGTACAAAACGCAGAGAACTCTGTTTACCACAAAATTAATCTGAAATTTTAACTACAGTTTTAAGAATATCCTTATTATGCTCAGCAGTTTCAATTCCAGCTTTCACATCTGCAAATTCAAAATGATTTGTGAAGATTGGAGTTGGATCAAAACGTTTGCTTGCAATTAAATCAATAGCTTTAGAGAATGTATCATATGTTCCTGCATAAGAGGAGACAATTGTTAATTCGCGGCTATAAATTTCAAAGGGACTTACTGGAATCGTTACATCAGCAGGTGCTGCTCCAAAAACAAGGATTTTTCCGCCTTTTCTCACTAACTTAAACGTTTGCGCGTAAGTATAGGCAGAGCCAACAGCTTCAATAACAATGTCAGCACCACGTCCGTCTGTTAATCTTTTAACAGCTTCAACCGGATTTTCTTCACCTGCATTGATGACATAATCAACACCAATATTTTGGGCTGATTCAATTCTGGCAGGATTTAGTTCTGAAAGGATTACTTTGCTTGCACCTTTCAGTTTTGCAAGTAGTGCATGGGCGATACCCATTGGGCCTCCGCCAATAATCGCAACTGTGTCACCATATTGAACATTGGCTTTATCCTGTCCGCTGATGGCACATGCCAGCGGCTCAATATACGCTCCATCAATCCATGACATAGACTCTGGCAGCTTATGAATATTACTCTCTGGAACTCGTACATATTCTGCAAATGCTCCGTTAACATGTACCCCTAATTGAACGATTTTTTCACAATGTAATTTTTGACCATGGCGGCAATAATAGCATGTACCACAAGCGATATTGATATCCGCAGTAACACGATCACCTGGCTTCACAAAGCTTACTTGGGTACCAACCTTGGCAACTTCACCGGAAAATTCATGACCTAAGATGAGTGGAAGCTTCGCTGGAAAACGACCTTCATAAATATGAGGGTCAGTACCACATACTGCGGTATACTTCACTTTTATTAATACATCTGTAGGCCCAAGTTCAGGAACCGGTACTTCTTCTAATCTTAAATCCTCTTTACCATACAACACAGCAGCTTTCATTACTTTTTGATCAAACTCTGCTCCTAAACCCTGATTGTTTACTACTGTATTTTGTGCCATTTTATTTTTCCTCCTTAAATAAGTTTTTTAAGAAAGTAATAGATTCTTCGCTATATTGATCATAAAACTCTTCACACTTCGAACCATTAAAAGGATCTGCAAACGGAGGCAATAGCTCCATCGTTAAGAATCCGCTGTAGTTAATATCACGTAAAGCTTGAGCGATTGGTTCAAAGTCGATATGTCCTCTGCCTGGTGCTGCTCTGTTGCTATCAGCGATATGAAGGTGATATAGTTTATCTCCAACCATTCTGATTGTGTCCGCAATATCTACTTCTTCAATATTCATATGATACGTATCGCCCATAACTCCTACGTTTGGCAGATTCACACGATTTACAAGCTCAAGTGCTTGCTCTAATCGATTTATAAGATAGTTTTCGTAGCGATTCCATGCTTCTACTGTCAAGCGGACACCATGTTCTCCTGCATAAAAACCAGCTTCTCTTATTCCTTCAACTGCCCAATTTAGCTCAGTTTCCCGATCAGCTTCTCCATAGATTTTCATGCACGCTGTTGGAGTTAAAGAAATACCCTTTGCACCGATTGTGCTTGCAAAATCTACACAGCTTTTAATATATTCAACGGCATTTTTTCTAATATTTTCGTTACTTGAAACGAGATCTCTTTCAGTGTTGTAAATCGCACAAATCGTTGAGGCTTCAATATTATATTGATCTAGCAATTCCTTAATGCGGTTAGCATCCATTTTCTCTGGTTCCCCGACAATCTCAACACCGTCATAACCGAATTTCGCTAACCGGGCAATACCTGTTTCAATGTCTTCTCCAGCAAAAACGAGGGTGTTGTATGAGTACTTAATCATTTGAATATCTCCCTTTACAGAATTTTTAATACCCCATGTGTTGATCTATGAAATCCCATCCCCTGGGTTCGAAAAATAGCAGACTTATGCCCACCACATCTCCGTAATCTGATCCTTGAACATGGCCCCTTTTAAGAGAGCAATAGCTTTACTAAGTCCTTCATCAGTGGAAGCCAGCATGTCTTCATGTTCAATGGAAATCACATAATCATATCCGACAGCCCGCAATGTACTCACAATATCTTTCCAGAGTTTCTCATCGGAGCCGTAACCCACAGACCTAAATGTCCATGAACGGTCTAAGATTTCGGAATAATGCTTTGTATCCAAAACGCCATTAATGCTAATATTGGCGCGGTCTAAATAAGTATCTTTTGCATGGAAATGGAAAATGGCATTTTCGCGGCCCAGCTTTTTGATGGCTTGGACCGGATCGATTCCCTGCCAAACTAAATGGCTTGGATCGAAGTTTGCGCCAATGTTTTCCCCTGCGTGTTCCCTTAATTTCAATAATGTTTCCGGATTATATACGACAAACCCTGGATGCATTTCAAAGGCAATGTTAATGCCATGCTCTTTCGCGTATTTCGATTCCTCTTGCCAATAAGGAATGACGGCCTCGTTCCATTGCCAATTCAAAACATCTAGGTATTCCGGCGGCCAGGAACATGTAACCCAGTTTGGATTTTTGGCATCCGCGTGATCCCCCGGGCAGCCGGAGAAACCATTCACGACTGGAACTCCTAAGCGTTCCGCAAGCAAAACCGTTTTTCTCCACACCTCATGGGAATCATTCGCGAACTTTTTATCTGGATGCAGCGGATTTCCGTGGCAGCTCAGCGCACTGATTGTTATTCCTCTGCTCTCAAGTGCCCGGAGAAAGGCTTTCACTTTCTCCGGAGACTCCAATAATTCATCGGGATTACAATGATGGTTTCCAGGATAGTTACCGGTCCCTAATTCAACCGCCTCAACACCCATACCTGCTAACTTATCAAGCATTTCTTCAAATGACAGGTTTTGATACAGCGGAGTAAATACACCTAGTTTCATGCAAGTACCTCCTTAGCAGCCTGGACCTTCACCCACTTTTTCTGCTCGTGGCTTTCTAAGATAGCGTCTGTAATGCTCATCGAAACGTGTCCATCTTTAAATGTCGCAAACTTAGGCTTGTCTGTTTTCAGGCTCTTGCCATCGCGAACGAATGAGTAGAAATTTAACATCATATTTTTTAATGCATCCGGCCAGCCTTCATTATGGCCTCCCGGATGATGGATGGCAGCTCTTGCCTCCGGTAAGAATAACCCCGGATCTGCTAACAGCACTTCATTTGCTTTATCCCGGTGTCCGATCCACAATTTTTCCGGTTCCTCTTGATTCCAGAAAACAGAGCTTTTACTGCCGTTAATTTCAAAGCTTAATCGATTCTTGCGGCCGGCACTTACTTGTGATACCGTAAAAACTCCTCTTGATCCATCCTCAAAGCGCACAAGGACTGATGCATAATCTTCTGTATTGATTGGAATATCTTCATATTCTTGTTCTTCTATATTCTGTGTACTAAACGTTGCAATCGCATTTTTGGCTTTCTTTCTTACTGGGATAACCGTCGCCAAATCGGCAAAAACTTCGACAATCCGTTTTCCAGTTACATATTGAACGGTATCACACCAATGCGAACCAATATCCGCCACCGCACGGGATTTGCCGCCCACTTCGGGAGCTAGTCTCCAGTTAAAGTCAGTTTCATACAATAACCAGTCCTGCAGATAGCTTCCATGGACCAAATTCACTTTTCCAAGCTCTCCTTTAGCCACCATCGCCTGCAAGTTTTGTACACTGGCATGCTGCCGGTAATTAAAGTTCACCGCATGAATCACATCGTGTTTTTCTGCCAACTCAAGCAATTCTGCGGATTCTTTACTGTTCATTGCCAGCGGTTTCTCGGAAACGACATGCTTCCCTGCTAAAATAATCTCTTTATTAATCGCAAAGTGAAGGTAATTAGGTGTGCAATTGTGCACGACTTGGATTTCGCTGTCCTTCAGCATTTCAGGGTAATCGCCATAGGCTTTTGGGATACCAAGATTGACTGCTTTTTTTTCTGCAGCTTCCTGGCTAGTTTCAGCCAATGCCACTAATTCTACAAAGCCAAGCCGTCGGATCGCTTCTATATGTGTAGGGCCGATAAAACCTGTCCCGATGATTCCTACTTTTATTTTTTTCATTTCTATCATCCTATCTAGTGTAATAAGACTCATTTCTTTATTGCTTCAGCGTCAAAAAATTCAACATTTAATGGTTCAAGTAAATAGTTTGGTAATTGACTAACAAAAACTTTAAAAGCCGTTGTTTCCTCATGATGCAGAACTGCTTTTTGGTCCTTCCACTTCTCTACGAAAACAAACTCACCTGTACCTTCCGGGCTTTCCAAGAAAGAATAGCTAATATTTCCCTCTTCTGCTTTGGAAGAGGCAGCCACAAGCTTGGCCTGTTCAAGAAATGCATCACGTTTATTTGGATCAGCTTTGAAATATGCATGAATGATAATCAACTAAATTCCTCCTTAAAATAGCTCTAAAACCCGAAATCAATTTTTATTTTTTGACTTTGTATCATAAAGGACAGCAGCAATAATAATGATTCCTTTGATAACTTGTTGCCAATAAGATGAAAGGCCTATTAAATCCAGACCATTGTTTAAAACACCAATGATTAAACAGCCAATAAGGACGCCGCTTATTTTACCTTTACCACCAGATAAACTAGTACCACCAAGAATGACAGCTGTAATGGCATCCATTTCTGCACCTTGCCCTGCAGTTGGTAAGGCACCGCCTAAACGTCCCGCAAGAATGATAGAACTTAATCCATATAACAAACCTGCGATGGTAAATACGATAATTCGTATTTTATTAGTATTAAGTCCAGACCAGTGACTGGCTTGGGCATTCCCACCAACCGCATAAATATATCGGCCAAATCTCGTATTATTAATTAAGATAGATCCCAAAATGAATACCACAATCATGATCACAACTGGCACTGGGATAATGCCGCCAACATAACCTGTTCCAAAGATTGTAAATCCAGGTTCTACAATACCAATTGGAGATCCACTTGTTACGATATAGGCAATTCCTCGGGCAATCCCCATCGTAGCAAGCGTTGTGACGAATGCTGGGATTTTTCCTTTAGCTGTAATAAATCCATTTCCGAATCCAATAATGGCACCAGCTGCCAGTGCTGTTAATAGTGTTAAAACGGTATTTCCGGTTCCTTGCCAAACGAAGGCTGCCATAACACCAATTAATGCATATAACGATCCCACCGATAAGTCGATGTCCCCTAGCAGGATAATCATAAAGACACCAATGGCCGCTATGGTCGTCACCGCCACTTGCCTCAAAATATTTGTAAAGTTGTCCACTGAAAAAAAGCTAGCCGTTGTGACAGAGAACAAAATGATTAGTAGTACAAGAATAGAGAGAAGCGAAAACTGTCGTAATATTTCCTTTCGCTTATTCTTTTTTATTAATTTGGCTTGTTCACTGCTAATATCGATTGTTTCCTTTGTTTTATTAGCTAAAACTTGTTGAGCCATTTAAAAACCACCGCCTTAAAAATTTAGCTTAATGCTGCCTGCAGAATTTTTTCTTGACTAAGATCAACATTTGCTTCATCCATTTTGATACTTCCATCATGCATTACAACAACCCGGTCACTAACCCTCAATATTTCGGGCAAATCAGAAGAAATCATTAAAATGGCTTTCCCGGATTCAGCCAGCTCATAGATAATGTCGTAAATTTCAGCTTTTGCGCCGACATCGACTCCACGCGTTGGCTCATCAAGGATGAGTATATCCGGATTCATAGCCAGGATTTTTGATAAAACTACTTTTTGTTGATTTCCCCCACTAAGACTCGAAATCGATTGATGTTCACTTGATGCAGCAACCTTTAATTCATTCATATATTTTACGGCGATATCAGTCTCTTCTTTTAAAGAAGGACGGAAATAAGACAATTCTCTTAATTTCATTAAGACAATATTATCTCTTATACTTTTTCCAGGGATAAAGCCATATTTTTTTCGATCTTCAGATAATAATGCAATTCCATGTTTGATTGCTTGTTCCGGATTACGTATGGAGATTTTTTTTCCTGCCTTTTCCACAGTACCCTTCTGAATAGGATCAATGCCGTAAAAAATTTGTGCTAATTCTGATCGTCCGGAACCAACAAGGCCATATAAGCCTACAATTTCCCCACTATGAATCTTTAAATCTACTTTGTCTTTAAAATCTCCTATCGTGACATTCTTACATTCAAAGGCAACTTTCGAGTAATTGATTCTTTTTCCACGATTAGAGTTATTTTGGGTATCCTCCAGTTTTCTTCCAATCATCATACTTACGATTTCTTCTTCATTTGTTTCACGTACATTGAGTGTTCCCACGAACGTCCCATCACGCAAAACAGTGATCCGATCCCCAATTTCAAATAATTCTTCCATCCGGTGGGAAATATAAACAATACTAACTCCTTGTGCCTTTAAATCGGCAATAATTGCAAAAAGTGTGCGAACTTCTCTTTCACTTAAACTGGATGTAGGTTCATCCAGAATCAAAATCCTTCCGTTATGGGAAAGACTTTTGGCGATTTCTACTGATTGTCGTTGTGCTGCAGTTAAACTGCTAACTAAGGCATTGGGTGAAATATTTAAATGAACTCTTTTTAGCAACTCCACTGTTTGATTGTACATAGCCTTTTTATCAAGGAAACCGTTTTTCGTTGGTTCATACCCTATGAAGATATTTTCAGCTACTGTCATTTCTTCCAGTAAGTTCGTTTCCTGAAAAACCATATTGATTCCAAGCTGTATGGCAGCATTAGGATTAGGAATTTCAATCGGTTCAAGCAGGCCGCTTTCTTTATTTTCCAGCAGGATTTCACCTTCATCCTTAGGATAAACACCCGTCAATATTTTCATTAAAGTGGACTTACCAGCCCCATTTTCGCCAATTAATACATGAACTTCACCTTTGTTAAGGTCAAAATTGACTTTTTCCAAAATTTTAACACTAGAAAAACTCTTCGATATATTTTGCATTTGTAAAACTTCTTCACTCAAAGTGGATTGCCTCCTTTCACACACCGGTTAATATGTCTGGTATCTTTTGAATACCAGACATATTATGGGTTCTAATCAATTATTTTTTAGCTAAAAATCCATTATCACGCTCAAGTATCTTGTCAACATTATCCTTTGTTACCAACTCTGCAGGAATGGCGATTTTTGGTTCTACCTTTTCACCCTTAAGTGCGGCAAGTGCTGTTTTTACTACTGTATAGCCCATTTCATATGGGTTTTGAGCGATAGTCGCTTTTAAGTTTCCACCTGATTTAATTGCTTTTAGTAAATCCTCATCAGAGTCAACTCCCATAATCGGAAGTTTCATATTTGCAGCCGTAGTTGCACCATAAGCTCCCATTGCAGCAGATGCATTTACTCCAAAAATACCATCAAGTTTAGGATGCTTTTGGATCATGTTTTCAGTAACTGAAAGTGCTTGGTTTCTGTCACCGCCACTGTCTTGTGAAGCAACAACGTGGATATTAGGATATTTTTTGAGTCCTTCTAAAAAGCCTTTTTCCCTGTCTTTGGTAGCAGAAACAGTTGTCCAAGTAATAACCCCGATATCACCCTTCTCGCCCATTAATTTTGCTAATTCATCTGCTGCCATTTCTCCGATCTTAACGTTATCAGAAGAGACATGTGCTTGAACGTCTGTTCCGCTTACGCCGATATCACTAGTAAATACAGGTATATTTTTACCTTTTACTTCATTTACAGTTGGGACGATCCCCTGTGAATCGACCGGTGCTACGATTAGGGCTTTTACACCGGACTGTGTCATATTTTCGATATCAGCAACTTGGGATTGTTGGTTTAAATCAGCACTTTTCCAAATTAGTTTTGCTCCATTATCTTTGGCAGCCATTTCGGCCCCTTTTACTTCAAGATTCCAGTGCTTAACCATATTCATACCAACTGAAAATCCAATTGTAATTTGCTTATCATTTGAAGATTTGCTGCTAGATGAATTCGACGAACTTGAAGTAGATTGAGATTCCTTTGCAGAACATCCGACAGCAAAAATACTAAAAATAGCTGCGATGAGGCATATTAAAAAGAATTTTGAATTTTTTTTCATAAACTTTCTTCCTCTCCGTTATAGGTTTTTTCATAGACCCAGATCGTCTTTTCCAGCTGTAATGGGTCCCGATCTTATAAAATGCTTGGGATAATTAGGCAAATTATTTGATTTAATTTCCTTATTGTAATCGAATACAACTAACTTCAAATATTGTGCTCATTTTATAAAGGAATCATAATGGCCGAAAACTCCAGGAACCACCTCCTTAAAAACAATTGTTATTTGCGAAATTCTTTTACAACATGGGTGATGGCCTCTTACAGCATGTGTCTCTAAGCATCAAGCGATGAGGCAATACAATTTGGTTGCGAGTCAACTCTTCTTTTTTAATAATCGACAGCAGCATTTGCATAGCCTGATAACCCATGTCATACCTCGGCTGTGAAACAGAAGTCAGTTCCGGTTCCACCAACCCGCACAGCGGAATATCGTCAAATCCGATAACAGATATATCGTTTGGAACTTGCAGCCCTCTTTGTTTAATCGCCTTCATTGCTCCAACAGCCATTTCATCATTTGTGGCGAATACCGCTGTCGGAGGATCCTTTAAAGCCAGGAGCTTCAGCATCGTTTCATATCCTGAAGTAACCGAAAAATTTCCTTCTTGAATCAGCACTCCCTCTATCGGGATTTCATTTAAATTCAAAGCCTGATAATAACCTTTCACTCGATCCTTGCTAAGGATGACGTCCAGAGGTCCAGTAATCATTCCAATCCGCCGATGACCAAGACGGATCAAGTGCTCTACCGCTTCTCGTCCTGCGCTGACATTATCAATCGAAACAGTTGGTATATCGAAACCATCCATATACTCACATGCTAATACCACTGGGATTTCCTGGCTCGCTGCCAGAATTTCTTCTTTTGGCAATCTTGCCGTTGCTAAGATCAAACCGTCGACTACACGCTCTTTTACCAGATTGATATAATCCCTTTCCTGTTCAAGACTATTACCTGTATCGCCCAGCAGAACATGGTAGCCAAATTCTAAGGCGACATCTTTAAACCCTTGCAGAATACTTGAGAAAAAGGGATTGGTGATATCGGGTACGACTGCCATTACAGTTTTTGAAGACATTTTCCTTAGGTTACTCGCCAGTCGGTTTGGCTTATATTCCAGTTGGTTAACCGCTTTTAAAACCCTGTCACGTGTCTTTGAAGAAACGTTCATGTTGTTTGATAAAACTCTCGAAACGGTGGCTGTTGAAACCTTGGCCATTTTTGCTACATCGACAATCCCAACCATCTTTCTCGTTTCCTTTCTGAATCTCTATAACCGGATTGTAATCGATTACAAAATTGTCGTCTAACGAGCTTCGGACAAGGGTTTTGTCCATTTGGAACCGCTTTCTATCCAATCGTATAACCTTTTTATTCATTCGGACGAAATATTCATAAATTTCAAAAAAACAAAAAAAGAGATCCAGTTAAACTGGACCTCATAATGATTTATTTTTTTGCAATTCTGATAGCTTATTCTTGGAAACCTTCGCCGTCTCGTCGTAATTTTTAAAATAGGCTTTATAGGACTGACCGGATGCTTCAATCCTTTTTAAATGCTGCAAGTTGATTATAAAGGATCGGTGCGAGGCCACAAATCGTGAATCAAGAATTTCCTCTAGATTTGTTAACGCCTCGTTTACCTCGATTTTTTGTTCCATCATATGGATAACCGCTTTTCGGTCAGCTCTTTCAATAAAAATAATCTCATCCAAAGGGATAAAGGAATACTGATTGTATTGTTTAATCATTAGATCCTTTTTTATCGATGGCGGCTGCCGGTCGGCAGGCGGTTTCGAAAATGCCGCGGCTCGATCAAGCGACGCATACAGTCTGGTACGGTCGATCGGCTTGACAATGTAATCGATTGCATTCACATCAAAAGCTTCCAAAGCATATTCATCATACCCTGTAATGAAAATCACCTGTAAAGAAGGGACAATTTTTTTACAGGATTTCACAGCTTCCATACCATTCAATAATGGCATATGAATATCGACTAAGGCGATATCGGGCCGTTCCACCATTACTTTTCTGATTAACTCTTCTCCATTTGCTGCTTCTCCAACAACCTGAAAGTTGGGAACGGTTTTAATAAAATGCTTCAACAACTTTCTGGATGGTGCATCGTCATCTGCAATCAAAACTCTCATAGGTCATCCCCCAAAGCCTACTATTTTGAAATCATCAGCAAAATTCATTACAAACAGTATAAGGCAGTTTATCCTGCATAGGAAGCCTTTTAGAAAAATTGATTCAGACATGAACCACTAGACTATAATAAAGCTAATAACCCGCATTTGAAAAGGCAGGGAGAAAAATGGATCTCAACTTATATAAAGAAGTGCTTCGGACGATGTCAGAATGCGTGATTATCCATGAAAAATCGGGAAATATGGTCGCCCTGAATGATAATGTTGAAAAGGTACTGGGATTTTCAGAGGAATTATTAACAGAATCCACCCTTAGGCAATTTGAATTTTTTCGAGAAGACGGCACCCGTTTACCTTATTCCGAGCTGCCAAATATCCTCACCCTCGAACAGGGTATTCCTTTTAAAGATTTTATAGTGGGTGGAAAGGATCTAAATCACAACTTGAAATGGCTTTCCATTAATTCAACACCACTTAAAATGGACGGCGGGCAGGCTGCCCTTGTGACGATTTCCGATATCACCGAACGAAGAAAAATGGAACACGCGCTACTTCAAGCAAAAGAAGAGGCAGAAAAAGCCAATATGGCCAAATCGGACTTTCTATCGAAAATGAGTCATGAACTCCGAACACCTTTAAACGGAATCCTGGGTTTTGCGCAGCTATTGGAAATAGATGCAACCTTAAACGAGGAGCAGCAGGATTTTGTCCAGGAGATTTTAGGCGGCGGAAATCATCTATTAAGCTTGATTAATGATATTTTAGATCTATCAAGAATCGAAACAGGTCAGTTAAAAGTGACGATTGAAGAGGTTAATCTGCTTACTATTATAAATGAATGTATCAAGATTGTTCAGCCGCTTGCCCAAAAGAAGGAAATTAGTCTCCATAACCGGGTGAATCCATCGCAAAGCATTGTCGTTCTTGCAGACGCCATTCGCCTTAAACAAATCCTTCTTAACCTGCTCGATAATGCGATTAAATATAACCGCATAGGCGGCAAAGTCATTATCCACTCTTATTTGAAAGGAAACGAGGCTTTCGTGCATGTTGTAGATACAGGAGCAGGAATTTCTGCTGACGAGTATCAGAAAGTCTTTGTTCCATTTTATCGGGTTGAGGGAACACAAGAAGAAGGAACAGGTATTGGATTGTCTATGGTGAAACAGCTTGTCCATCAAATGGGGGGCAGCATTAATGTAACGAGCCAAAAACGAATTGGAAGTAATTTTTCCTTCAGCCTCCCCCTTTCCCACGATTTAAAGGCAGCTGTGAGATGGGGTGAGAATATCGAATCTCATGTGGTGAATGAAAATAAGACCGAGCAATATTGCTTGCTGTATATCGAGGATAATGAATCTAACTTAAATCTTGTCACGAACATTATGAAATCGCAGCCTTCCTATACCTTTTTATCTGCCCGTACCGGAAAAGAAGGCTTAGAAATGGCGGCTAAAGAAAAGGTTGACTTGATTCTCCTTGATCTGGATCTCCCGGATATACACGGAAACGAGGTTTTTGAGCGTTTAAAATCTTGTGGAAAAACGAAAGACATTGCTATCATCGCAGTAAGTGCCAATGCTATACCGCAAGATATTCAATATACATTAGACCTGGGGTTCGATAATTATGTGACAAAACCCTTTAATGTTCAAGAGTTTTTATCCGTCATAAAAGAGACCCTGCTTAATACGATCAATCAGAATATACCGGCAGATAAAATTTTAAGTCAAGGACCACATGGAGAGGAAGCTGTTTCGGCCAAAACACTCCAATTATCATTGAAAGATCTGAGAAAGCTGAAAGAAAAGAAGTATAAAGCTGCGATTGCGATGCACTATACGGAAAATGATTTTTCAACCGCAACCATCAATGGTTTAAAGGATACATTCGAGAAAATGGGGATCGAAGTTGTGGCGGTTTCGGATGCAGAATTTAAGGCTAATAAACAAATTTCAGATATCGAAACCATTATAGAGCTGAAGGCAGATGTCATTGTTAGCTTACCGGTCAATCCACATACAACGGCTCCTGTTTTTAAAAAGGCATCGAAAGCAGGCATTAAACTAATCTTTATGGACAGTATGCCTGAGGGCTTGGAAGCAGGCAAAGATTATGTAAGCGTTGTAACGTCAGATAACTATGGAAATGGTATTTTCGCTGGAGAGATTATGGGGGATGCCCTTAATGGAGCAGGCAAGATTGGGGTTATATTTCACAATGCTGATTTTTTTGTCAATAATCAGCGAGTCGAAGCATTTGAAACGACCATCAAAGAAAACTATCCAAATATAAAAATTGCGGCACGAGCTGGAATCACCACTCCAAAAGAAGCAGAAAAAGCAGCCTCTGATATGTTAGCAACAAGCCCTGATTTAGATGGAATTTTTGCGATTTGGGATCAGCCGGCGGAGGGAGTACTGGCTGCTGCCCGCAAAGCCGGGAAAAATGATATCGTCATTACAACCGTTGATTTAGGAAGTAATGTGGCGATTGACATTGCTTCTGACGGAAATATAAAAGGCCTTGGAGCACAGCTGCCTTATGAAAATGGTGTGGCGCAGGCGATTATTGCGGGATATTCCTTGCTTGGAAAGGAAGTGGCTCCTTTCTATGTGGTACCGGCGATGAAAGTAACGAAAGAAAATGTCTTAAAGGTTTGGAAATTGGCTTATCGCCAAGATGCACCAAATGCTATTGAAAAGTACTTCTAACAATCATTTAAGGGTGCCGGTTGCAAGATCCCTTTTTACAATGAATACTTTTTTAATCAATCGCTTGATTAGGTTTCCGGACTTTGTCATACCAAGGATTCAATCCTACTCAAGCAATCGTTTGATTAGGTTTCCTTGGACCAACCTTTTTAATCAAATGATTGATTAGTTTTATAAACTTAGTGATACCTTGGCCTCAACCTTATTTAATTAATCGTTTGATTAGTTTTGTTGCCATATTAATCAATCGTTTAATTAGTTTTATATACTTAGTGATAACCTTGACCTCAGCCTTATTTAATCAATCCGTTTGAATAAAAAAACCCTTCCATTTAGGAAGGGTTAGTCATTATAGATTTCTATATCTAGTCCTGGGTTGGCATTAAGCGAAAGACCGGCTCTTATTCCTTTTTCAAACATAATGCTTCCAGCAGCAGCAATCATTGCTGCATTATCGGTGCATAATGATAAGGGAGGAATTACTAATTCTAAATCAGTCTTTTCTGAAAAAGTCTTTTCTAATGCACTTCTAAGCCCTTTGTTTGCAGCTACACCGCCAGCGACCAATAGCTGTTTCACTCCATATTCAGCTACTGCTCTCTCTGTTTTTTTCACAAGCACTTCAATAACACTTGCTTGAAAGCTGGCAGCAAGGTCTTCAGGTGCGATCGTCTCGCCGCGCTGTTCAGCATTGTGGACCGTATTGATAACGGCTGATTTTAACCCGCTGAAGCTAAAGTCATAGGATCCTTCCTCAAGCCATGCACGCGGTAAATCAATCGTTGGGCTTCCCTCATGTGCTAAACGGTCAATATGCGGCCCGCCTGGATATGGCATGTTCAACGTTCTTGCCACCTTGTCATAGGCTTCCCCAGCAGCATCATCACGCGTTTCGCCAATAACTTCAAAATGGCCATGCTCCTTCATATAAACAAGCTCTGTATGCCCGCCTGAAACAACTAGGGCTAACAGCGGAAATTTCATTTCTGTTACCAGCCTGTTTGCGTAAATATGCCCGGCAATATGATGAACAGGCACAAGCGGAATATTATGTGCAAAGGCAAGGGCTTTCGCTGCATTCACCCCAATTAATAAAGCCCCCACTAAACCCGGTCCTTCTGTAACAGCAATGGCATCAATTTCTGCAAATGTTAAATCCGCTTGATTCAAAGCCTCTTGAATCACGATAGTCATTTGTTCTACATGATGTCGTGACGCAATCTCCGGTACCACGCCGCCAAACCGTTTATGACTTTCAATTTGAGATGCTACAACATTTGCCGCAATTTCCCTGCCATTTTTAATAATCGCAACTGCTGTTTCATCACAGCTCGTTTCGATTCCCAATATATACTGATCTTTTATCATAAATTCACCCACATCACTAGCGCATCTTCCTGATTATCTGAATAATAATTTTTCCGAATCCCGCCATTTTGAAAGCCTAGTTTACGGTATAGAGATTGTGCCACATGATTGGTTACCCGAACCTCAAGGGTCATGCTCTTCGCACCCATTTCCCTCGAAACAGACATCAATTTGCGCATCATCGTTTCCCCCAGCTTTCTGCCTCGAGATTCCGGCAAAATGGCCACATTCGTTACATGCGCTTCATCAATCACAATCCACGTACCGCAGTATCCAATTATTTTATTGTCTTCCTCAAGCACGATATAAACGGCAAACTTGTTATTGTGCAATTCATTATAAAAAGCTTCACGGCTCCATGGCACAGTAAACGAGGCCTGTTCAACAGCTAAAACTTGGTCGATATCCTCTTCCCTCATATAGCGAAAAACATAAGAATCTACCATTTTTCTATCCCTATCCATTTGAATTTTTTCCTTTAGCTTCTAACCACTTGGCTTCGGCTTCAGCTAAGCGTATATAATTAGGTACAAAAGTATGCACATCTTCCCCATCTTTGTTGCGTCCTAACAAGGCAAGTTCAGAAGGACGAGGATTATGTTCTGTGATGCTTGCAAAAAATGCTTTAGGCCCTACGACTTCTTCAAGCTTCGATTGATGAATCGGCAGATCATTCCCGACAAACAATATGGGCTTTGTCATTTCAGCTAGTTTAGCTGCCCAATCTACAGCCATAACTAACTGGTCCTGCTCTACAACTGAAAGCTGTCCGTTCTCAAACTGATACAGCCCAGTATAGACTTGTCCTCTTCTTGCGTCAAATAATGGAGACACAAAGCCATCAAAGTAGCGTCCTGCTCCAGATGCTAAAGTTTCAAGACTAGAGATGCCTACCAGCGGAATATTTAAAGTCCATGCCAGTGTTTTTGCAATCGTAACCCCAATTCTTACACCTGTATAAGAGCCTGGGCCCTTTGCCACCACTATTTTCGTTAAATCTCCCGGCACTCGTTCACAATCCTTCATTAACGTCTGGATGGCCGGCATGATTCGGACAGAATGATTCTTTTTTAAATTTGTAATATACTCCCCAAGCACTTGGTTTTCTTCTAAAAGCGAAACTCCTAATGCATAATTAGAAGTATCGATTGCTAAAATTGTCATGCAAAAATCTCCTTACATAATTGCTCATATCTTTTACCCTTTGGCTTGAGAACAATTTTCCGTTTATCCTGTTCCTCATGATACAAGTAAATGGTTAATAGGTCCGATGGCAATTGCTCTTCAATTAAATGAGCCCATTCAACTACTGTTACTCCATCACCTTCAAAGTATTCATCAAACCCCAAGTCCTCATAAGCATCTGCTACCCGATAAACATCCATGTGATATAATGGCAAGTTTCCGTTATATTCTTTAATGATGGTAAAGGTTGGACTATTTACGGTTTTCTTAATGTCCAGGCCTTTTGCCAGACCTTTTGTAAAAGTGGTCTTTCCAGCTCCTAAATCACCTTCAAGGGCAATCACATCTCCCGGTTGTAAAAAAGAGGCTAATCTTTCTGCAAACTGGGCAGTTTCATCAGAATTCGTTGTATTTAATTCAAATTGGTTCATTCCATCACCTATTTACTCTCTATCTTCATTTTACCTAATTTTAGATGCAAAAAAACCTTAGGATCTCTCCTAAGGATGCCTATTCTTTATGTAGTTTACATGATTTTTTCCTTTTACGCAAAAAAGCATGTTTTTTGGATAAAAAAAAGACGAAACTCTTGTTTCGTACTTACTTAAAAATATGGCGGTCTGGACGGGACTCGAACCCGCGACCTCCTGCGTGACAGGCAGGCATTCTAACCAACTGAACTACCAGACCAAGATTGCGGAGGCAGGATTTGAACCTGCGACCTTCGGGTTATGAGCCCGACGAGCTACCAGACTGCTCCACCCCGCGACGGTAATAATTATGACCACCATATTATCTTATGCAAAATCATAATTTTTATGCATGGTTTTTTAAAAAAAACAGCCTGGCAACGTCCTACTCTCACAGGGGCGCGTGCCCCAACTACCATCGGCGCTGAGAAGCTTAACTTCCGTGTTCGGTATGGGAACG
>NZ_JAQMWQ010000025.1 GCF_030403775.1 Paenibacillus sp. BSR1-1 | reverse complement strand
TCCTCTTTTCATTGTTTATCGTCGCTGAAAACAGTGTTGCCAAGAGTGAATAAAATGACTCTTTGTTTTTACACAATTATATGGACTTTATCCCATGGAACCCCTATGAGGACAGAAATCTATGAATTCCAAAGAAATTTGTCCGCATGAACCCTCCATGAGGACAGAATTTCTGAATTCCAAAGAAATTTGTCCGCATGAACCCTCCATGAGGACAGAATTTCTGAATTTCAAAGAAACTTGTCCGTATGAACCCTCCATGAGGACAGAAATCTATGAATTCCAAAGAAATTTGTCTGCATGAACCCTCCATGAGGACAGAATTTCTGAATTTCAAAGAAACTTGTCCCTATGAACCCTCCATGAGGACAGAAATCTATGAATTCCAAAGAAATTTGTCTGTATGAACCCTCCATGAGGACAGAATTTCTGAATTTCAAAGAAACTTGTCCGTATGAATCCTCCATGAGGACAGAAATCTATGAACTCCAAAGAAATTTGTCCGCAAGAACCCTCCATGAGGACAGAATTTCTGAATTTCAAAGAAACTTGTCCGTATGAACCCTCCATGAGGACAGAAATCTATGAACTTCCAAAAAATTTGTCCGCAAGAACCCTCCATGAGGACTATCTTCAAAAATATGTACAGAATCCTGACCTCATGGTGTCTGTTTTTTTTCCAAAACGATTACAAAATAAGATGAAAGAAACAAATAAATGTTTCATACAATTTCTATGAGGACTGACTTATTTTAAGAAGAAAGTGGTGTCCGCCCCATGGAGCGTTCTTTTTTAATTAAACCAATGCTTGATGAAACCTACCCAGTGATTGATTATGGCAAAGGGGTCTATTTATATGATAAAGAAGGAAAAAAATATTTGGATGCTTCGTCTGGTGCTGTTACAGCTAATATTGGCCACGGAGTAAGAGAAATTATTGACGCGATGAATGAGCAAGCCAATAAAGTTTCCTTTGTCTATCGCTCGCAATTTACCAGTGAAGCAGCCGAAAAGCTGGCTGAAAAAATTGCTGAGCTAACTCCAGAAGGGCTTAATTGGAGCTTTTTTGTTAACAGCGGCTCCGAAGCGACCGAGACAGCTATGAAAATGGCCATCCAATATTGGCAGGAAAAAGGAATTCAAACCAAAACAAAAATATTATCCCGCTGGGTCAGTTACCATGGAATCACACTTGGAGCCCTTTCGATGTCGGGGCATACAGGAAGAAGAGCAAGATTTGTTCCCCTCTTAGAAGAATTTCCCGTCATCCACCCTCCCTACTGTTACCGCTGTCCTTACAACCTAGAGGCGCCTTCCTGTAATTATTTATGTGCCCGCGAACTTGATACTGCTATTTCACGAATAGGAGCAGACAAAATCGCTGCTTTCATTGCTGAACCTGTGATTGGTGCCGCAGGCGGAGCCATCGCGCCGCCAAAGGATTATTTCAAACAGATAAAAGAAATATGTGAAGCCCATGATATTCTTTTTATCGCTGATGAGGTGATGACTGGGTTCGGACGTACCGGGACGATGCTTGCCTGTGAGCAATGGGGAGTTACCCCGGATATTGTTGCTTTAGGGAAAGGAATGGGGGCGGGCTACGCACCAATAGCGGCAGCCGTTGCTAGTGAAAAGGTAATGGAGCCGATTTTAGCAGGGTCCAAATCCGTGATGAGCGGTCATACCTTAAGCGCTAACCCCCAAACATGCGCCGTTTCCTTAGCTGTTCTGGAATATTTGGAAAAAAACGAGATTTTAAAAGAGGTAGATTGTAAGAGTACTTATTTAAAAAATCAGCTCGAAAAATTAAAGGGGCAATTTTCATTTATTGGAAACATTCGAGGTAAAGGGTTGCTGCTGGGAATAGAATTTGTTGAAGAAGAAAGCGCGAAAACTCCTTTTCCAAGAAGTGCACAAGTCACACAAAAAATCGTGACCCTTGCCAAAGAAAAAGGGCTGCTCATATATCCTGCAGGAGCGGGAATCGACGGTGTAAACGGTGATGCCATCATCGTGTCCCCACCATTAACAATCTCAAAAAGGGAAATCGAGGAAATTGCTGCACTATTAAAAGAAACATTTGAAGCATTTTCAAAGCAATTGAATCTAGGAATGGCTGGTGAAGCGTAAATGGATAATCCATTCGGCAAAATTACGGCGCTTGAGAATGTTATGGAATTATTCCATGACGGTATGACGTTGATGTTTGGAGGTTTTGGCGGGGTGGGATCTCCGCCGACCTTAATAGATGGAATATTGGAAAAAGGAGTTACTAACCTTACCTTAATTGGGAACGATACAGGGTTTCCGACTATAGGAATCGGCAAATTGGTCAAAGCAGAGCGAGCCAAAAAAGTAATTGCCTCTCATATCGGTTCAAACCCCTTTGCTGGCCAGCAAATGCACGAGGGAAAGCTTGAGGTTGAGTTTTCACCACAAGGAATCTTAGCCGAGAGAATCCGTGCAGGAGGCGTAGGTCTGCCGGCAATCCTTTCCGATATTGGCATGGATAATGCGATTGTGGCAAAGAATAAACCTCTTTTTACGCTAAATGGAAAAAACTATCTTGTTGAAACAGCCTTAACGGCAGAGGTTTCGATTGTGTTTGCGAAAAAAGCAGATGAGTACGGGAATTTGATTTATGACAAAAGTGCCCGTAACACTAATCCACTTGTCGCAATGGCAGGGGACATTACGATTGCGGAAGTCGAAGAAATTGTTCCATTGGGCAGCCTGGCCACGGATGAAATTATTACCCCGGGAGTGTTCGTCAATTATGTCATTCCGTCGAAGGGGGTGAATTGGAAATGGGCATGGGAGTAGATATTCGGAATCAAATGGCGAGAAGGGCATCTGAGGAAATTCAAAATGGAATGGTCGTGAATTTAGGAATCGGCATTCCCTCTCTTGTCCCCAACCATTTATCTAAAGAAACAAAGGTGATGTTTCATGCTGAAAACGGGATAACTGGCATGGGACCAAGTCCGAATAAGGGGGAAGAGGATGAAAATTTATGCAATGCCGGAGGATTTCCTGTCACCCTCACTTGCGGAGGTTCCTACACAGATAGTGCCATTGCCTTTGGGATGATCCGCAGAGGTAAAGTTGATATCACCATTTTAGGTTCCCTTCAAGTCAGCCAAAATGGCGACTTAGCGAATTGGATTGTACCGGGAAAAAAGGTTCCAGGAATGGGAGGTGCGATGGAACTCGCTCAAAAAGCCAAAAAAGTCATTGTGGTAATGAATCATAGTGATAAAAATGGCAGTCCTAAAATTGTTCCAGTCTGTACTCTGCCTTTGACCTCATCTAAGTGTGTTGATCTGATTATTACGGAAATGGCCGTTTTCAAAGTAACGGAAGATGGGCTTCTTCTGACCGAATTATTTGCGCCATATTGTTTAGAAAATGTCGTCACTAAGACCGGTTGTGAATTTAACATAAGTGAAAATATTCGTAGAATACCATACTAGCAAAATCTGGGCAAAAGGAGTGAATCACATGGAAAAAAATAAAGTCCGCATTAAGCAGTGGCTTAAGGAAAATCGCGCCAGGGGAGCACGATTGTTACAAATTCTTGTTCAAGAGGATAGTACAAGAGGAAATGAAAGCGGGACCCAGGCAATTGTAATCGAAAAATGCCGTCAGCTTGGCTTAACACTAGATATTTGGGAGATTGGCGGTGACGAGCTGAAGAAACATCCTGCCTATTGTTGTGACCGGGAAAGTTTCGAAGGAAATCCTAATTTAGTTGCCGTTCTAAAAGGTACAGGCGGAGGCAAATCTATCATTCTGAATGGACATATTGATGTGGTGCCGGTAGGAGATGTAAACAACTGGAAGCAGGATCCTTTTAGCGGAATGATAGAGTGCGGAAAGCTTTATGGAAGAGGAGCAACCGATATGAAAGGCGGGAATGTTGCTCTTATTATGGCAATAGAATCGTTAATTGCAAATGGAATAAAGTTAAAGGGGGATGTTATTTTTCAAAGTGTCATTGAGGAGGAAAGCGGCGGGGCCGGTACACTTGCTGCCGTACTCCGCGGATATCAGGCAGACGGGGCAATCATTCCGGAACCGACAAATATGAAAATATTCCCAAAACAGCAAGGGTCAATGTGGTTCAGAATTACCGTTAAGGGAAGGGCTGCACATGGGGGTACCAGGTATGAAGGTGTCAGCGCCATCGAAAAATCCCTGATCGTTATTCAAAGATTACAACAATTAGAGAAAGATAGAAATTCCAGGATATCCGATCCCCTATTCGAAAAAATTCCGATTCCGATTCCCATCAATATTGGAAAAATCAAAAGTGGTGATTGGCCATCTTCCGTCCCTGACACCGCAATCATCGAAGGAAGAATGGGAGTGTCTCCCGAAGAAACGATTCAAACTGCCCAAGTAGAAATGGAAACTACTTTGCAAGAATTAAACGAGAAGGATGAATGGTTCAGCGATAATCCATTACAAATTGAGTGGTTTGGCGGTAGATGGCTGCCAGGAAGCCTTGAGAGTGAGCATCCTTTGATAAAAGAGCTTACAAAGAGTTTCATAGAAGTAAAAGGAAATCAGCCGGTCATAGAGGCAAGTCCTTGGGGAACGGATGGAGGAATCCTATCTAATGTAGGGAATACTCCAGTGGTTGTCTTCGGGCCGGGAATTACGGAGACAGCCCATGATGCAAACGAGCATATTAATTTAGAGGATCTGTTTGCTGCTAGTGAGATTATTGCCTTTACTTTATTGGAATGGTGTGAAGTGGATGAGTAACAAAAAGGAAACAAAAAAGAGTTCTATTCAATTGAAAACAAAAATTCCAGGCCCGAAAGCAATTGAACTATTAGCAAGGAAAGAACACAATGTCCCAAAAGGGCCCTTTAATACTATCCCAACCTTTGCAGTAAAAGGGGAAGGAGCCTTAATTACGGATGTGGATGGCAACACCTTTATTGATTTTGCTGGTGCGATTGGCTCGTTAAATGTCGGTCATTGTCCGCCAAAAATCGTTGAGGCACTCCACCGCCAGATTGATGCCTATCTTCACCCGTGCTTTCACGTTATGATGTATGAACCCTATATTGAGCTCGCTGAAACGTTAAACCGAATTACTCCTGGGAATCATAAAAAGAAAACCTTCTTTTTAAACAGCGGAGCAGAGGCTGTTGAAAATGCGGTAAAAATAGCTCGAAAATATACCGGAAGGAAAGCGATCATCTCATTTGAAAGAGGCTTTCACGGACGAACCTATATGGCGATGTCCTTAACAAGCAAGGTTAAGCCATATAAATATGAGTTTGGTCCTTTTGCGCCTGAGACATATAAGTGGCCATACCCTTATTATTATCGCTCAGAATTTGACTCCCCGGAACAGTTAGATGCTGCACTTCTCCAGCGATTTGAAACCTTTTTCCAAAGTGAAGTTCCTCCGGAAGAAGTAGCGGCGGTGATCATGGAACCGGTACAAGGCGAAGGGGGATTTGTCTTTCCTTCGAAACGCTTTGTGAAAGGTGTCAAAGCTCTATGTGAAAAGCATGGAATTTTGTTTATTGCTGATGAGATTCAAACTGGATTCGGCCGAACTGGAAAAATGTTTGCCATTGAGCATTTTGATGTTGTACCGGATCTTGTAACGATGTCTAAATCAATCGCGGCTGGATTGCCGATTAGTGCAGTGACCGGACGAGCTGAAATTATGGATTCTCCAAACATAGGAGAAATTGGCGGCACGTATGGCGGCAGCCCGCTAGGCTGTGTTGCCGGGCTTGAAGTGGTGAAAACCATCGTGGAAGGAGACCTGTTAAGCCGCGCCGAAATCATCGGAAAATCCTTCCAAAACCGATTTGAAAAAATCAAAACTCATTATCCGCAAATTGGTGATGTTCGTCATCTCGGCGCAATGTGTGCCATCGAATTTGTAACGGATGCTGAATCCAAAACACCTAATAAAGACCTTGTTCAGGAAATCATTAAGATCGCCCATCAAAATGGACTTATTATCATGACAGCCGGATTATATGGCAATGTCATTCGCTTATTGACTCCACTTGTGATAACAGATGAACAGCTGGATGAGGGAATGGAAGTGTTAGAGAAAGCCATTCATCTTTGCTGTCAAAAAAGTAAGTCAATTTAAATCACTTTCTTTCAAATAGATTACTATAAAAGTGGTAAAGCAAGGGAATGGAGGATAATATTTTGAAACAATCACTATGGATTGGCGGAGAATACCGTCCTGCAGCAACCTATACTGAATTAAAGAACCCTTTTAATCTTGAGCATATTGCGGATATAGCAGTTGCCGGAAAGGACGATGTCCTGGATGCAATCGCGTCGGCAGATCAGGCTTCAGCAAAATTAGCAGCGCTGCCGGCATATGTCCGGGCGGAAATTTTAGAAAAAGTAGCAGGATTTCTAAAGGAAGAAAGGGAAGAATGTGCTAAAATCATTTCTCAAGAAGCAGCAAAACCGCTTAAAGCTGCCCGGGCCGAGGTGGACCGGACAATTATGACCTATACCTTCGCTTCCCATGAAGCAAGAAGAATCCATGGAGAAACAGTTCCGATGGATGCAGCCCCAGGCGGGGAAGGAAGGGTTGCTTTTACGGTTAGAGAGCCCATTGGTGTCATCGCAGCGATTACGCCATTCAATTTCCCTATGAATCTCGTTGCTCATAAAGTAGGACCAGCGATTGCCGCAGGTAATCCTGTGGTGTTAAAGCCGGCGAGCCAAACCCCGTTATCGGCTTATAAGATTGCTGAATTTTTTCACCGGGCAGGTTTGCCGCAGGGTGCCTTAAACGTGGTAACCGGAAGCGGACGCAGTGTCGGCGATATATTAATGAAAGACGACAGAATTAAGATGATCACCTTTACGGGAAGCCCTGAGGTTGGCAGATATATCCGGGAAAACTCGGGCTTAAAGCGAGTAACCCTGGAATTAGGTTCAAACTCTGCCGTAATTGTCGACGAAGGGGTCAACCTTGAAAAGATTATTCCAAGGATTGTAACAGGTGCGTTTTCCTACCAGGGGCAGGTATGTATTAGCATTCAGCGAATTTTTGTTCATGAAAATCTATTGGAAGCATTTACGGAGCAGTTCGTAGAAGAAGTGAAAAAACTAAAAACCGGGAATCCCTTAGATGAAGATACAGATATCTCTGCATTGATTTCAAGGGGAGATGTTATTCGTACGAAAGAATGGGTAGAAGAAGCAGTTGCAGGTGGTGCAGGGATAAAAATTGGGGGCAGTATTACGGATGGAATTTATCAGCCAACCGTTTTGGTCGATGTAGACACCAGCGCAAAGGTTTCTTGTGAAGAAATTTTTGCTCCGGTCGTTCATATCAATCATTTTAAGACAATGAATGAGGCCATTGAGATGGTCAATGACTCAAAATATGGCCTGCAGGCAGGGATTTTTACGAATGACATCCATTATGGACTTCAGGCGGCGAAAAGATTAGAAGTTGGCGGCGTTATGATTAATGATATTCCTACGTTCCGCGTTGACCAAATGCCTTACGGCGGGGTGAAGTTAAGCGGCATGGGCCGGGAAGGAATCAAATACGCCGTCGAGGAAATGACCGAATTAAAATTAATTAGTTTTAAGATGGAATAACATCACGATGTCTGGCTTAATTCTAGGCCAGACTTTTTTTCAAATAGCTTCATGGTGTTTAAGGAGGGGATCGAATGAATCAAACATCAGAAACGATTTATATGGAGGACAGTCATTTTTTCCTAGAGGTCTATTTGGACCCCTTTAATAAACGAATTCGTGTGGATGATTATCGGGGGAATTTGAACCTGATATTAGAAAAAACAGAAGAGCTTGTTAAAAAGTACCAAGCGGAAAAGCTAATATTTAAGGCGCGTACAGAAGATTCACTGAAATTACTCGAACATGCACTCCAGCCTGAAGCGGTCGTCGACCGTTATTTTCTTGGTTCCGATGCTCATTTTTTTTCAAAGTTTTATACACCAGAAAGAAAGAAAAACGAACATTGGATCACAGAAGATGGGATGGTCCACAGTATTTATCAATTAGATACATCGGTCGAAAAAGCGTTTCCTCCTAAAGAATATGAACTGAAAAAGGCAGACGAAAGCTATGCGGCAGAACTTGCTGCTCTGTATGGTCAAGTGTTTCAAATCTATCCCACTCCGATGCATGATCCGGAATATATTAAAAAGACCATGAAAGATGGAACGATTTATTATGCATTTTTTTTCCAGGGTAAAATCGTCAGCGCTGCCTCAGCTGAAATCAATGGGTTTTATAAAAATGCGGAATTAACAGATTGTGCAACCCTGACAGAACACCGGAAGTATGGATTAATGAAACTAATTCTTAAAGAGCTTGAGGCTGAATTGAAAAGAAAAGGAATCTTTTGTGCCTATTCGATAGCAAGATCTTTATCCTTTGGCATGAATGCTGTTTTATACCGGCTTGGGTATTCCTATAGGGGAAGGTTAATGAATAATTGCTATATCTATGACAAATTAGAAAATATGAATATGTGGGTAAAGAATCTGGCAAACTGCTAAATTTTCGGCTCAAGTATGACTATTTTTCGGCAGCTTATCCTACCAGAAAGGCAGGTGATATAAATGGCCCAATTAACCGCTTTAACGCAAGAAGTTCTAAGTGCCATTCTAAAAAGTATTGATGAAGGAATCCATGTGGTCAATACAGAAGGAAAAACGATTTATTATAACGAAGTGGCAGCAAGACATGACGGCATGACAGTAAAGGAAGTATTGGGGAAGCATTTATTTGACTCCTTTCCTTCCCTATCAGAAGAATCCAGTACTTTGTTAAAGGTCATAAAAACAGGAAAGCCAATTTACAATCAAACCCAGGTCTATATGAACTTGCATGGCACAAGAATTGATACCATGAATACGACACTGCCAATCTTTTTAGGCGAAGAAATCATCGGTGCCGTTGAAATCGCTAAAGATTATTCGCGAATGAAGATGTTTGCAGAAAGATTACTAGACCTGCAAAAAGGGTTAAATAGAAGCAGCAGGAAAAAGTCTGCCAAGCAGGTAAGGTATACCCTAAGGGATTTAATGACGGTAAATCCCAGCTTCAACAGATTGAAGGAGGAAGCGAAAAGATTAGCAAAATCGGATTCTCCCATTCTTGTTTACGGGGAAAGCGGCACTGGAAAAGAACTTTTTGTACAGGGCCTCCACCATGAGTCACTGCGCTCAGAAGGTCCATTTATAGCGCAAAATTGTGCAGCAATCCCCGAATCCCTGCTTGAAAGCATTCTTTTTGGTACAGTTAAAGGAAGCTATACTGGGGCAGTTGACCGAAAAGGCTTATTTGAGCTTGCTGATGGGGGCACTCTTTTTCTAGACGAGTTGCATACTATGCCGATTGAATTGCAGGCGAAGCTGCTTAGAGTGTTAGAGGATGGAATGGTTAGAAAGGTCGGGAGCTCGGAAAACATCCTTGTGGATGTTCGTGTCATTGCCGCGATGAATGTAAATCCAAATGAAGCACTACAAGAGCAGAAGCTAAGGTCTGACCTCTATTACCGATTAAATGTGTTCACCTTTTCCCTGCTTCCGTTAAGGGATCGAAGAGATGATATTTTGTTTTTAACAGAACACTTTATTAAGGAATTCAACGTTAAATTGACAAAAAACATAAAGGGTATAAACAATTCGTGTGAATCCTTATTTCTCGAGTATCACTGGCCCGGGAATGTACGCGAGTTAAAGCATTCGATTGAATACATGATGAATATCTCTGAAGCGGAATACCTGAGGGTCGAGGATTTGCCAATAATGCTGAAGCATCTTTCATCATCGGAGCAAAGTAGTATGGATTCAACTGGAGAGCTTTCACTTAGGAAAAATATTGAAAAGTTAGAGAAACGATTAATTAAAAATGCATTAGAGTTAAGTGCTGGAAATATCAATCAAGCTTCCAAGCTACTAGAGATCCCAAGACAAACATTACAATATAAAATTAAAAAAATACTAGACTGAGGCGCCGAATTTTCGGCGCTTTTATGTTCCTCCAAACGGGCGCTTCAGCTTTTAAGCATTGGCACGTTTCTTGCATATTAATAAGTAAAGGTCACGAATGGAGGAATTGTGATGAAACAATTTTTATATAAGCCAACAAGGCATTGGAAGGATATTGAGCTTTGGAAGGATGTTACCGAAGAACAGTGGAACGATTGGCTGTGGCAGCTGACAAATACGATTCGAACGTTAGATGACTTGAAAAAAGTTATTAATTTGACGCCGGATGAAGAAGAGGGAGTAAGAATTTCGACGAAAACAATCCCCTTAAATATTACACCCTATTATGCTTCCTTGATGAATCCAGATGACCCACGCTGTCCGATTAGAATGCAGTCTGTACCCATTTCAAAAGAGATTTATAAAACCAAGTATGACCTCGAAGATCCATTATACGAAGATGAAGATTCTCCCGTTCCTGGGTTAACCCATCGTTATCCAGACCGGGTGCTCTTTCTAGTAACCAACCAATGTTCCATGTATTGCCGCTATTGTACAAGAAGGCGCTTCTCGGGGCAAATTGGCATGGGTGTTCCAAAGAAGCAGCTGGATGCAGCGATTGGATATATCCGGCAAACCCCGCAGGTAAGGGATGTATTGATTTCCGGAGGGGATGGCCTGCTTATTAATGATAATATTTTGGAATATATTCTTAAGAACCTAAGGGAAATTGATCATGTAGAAATTATTCGGATAGGGACGAGGGCTCCGGTTGTATTCCCGCAGAGGATTACGGAAAATCTCTGTAATATTTTAAAAAAATATCACCCGGTTTGGCTGAATACCCATTTTAATACGTCGATTGAAATCACGGAGGAATCGAAACGTGCCTGTGAAATGCTCGCCAATTGCGGCGTTCCAGTTGGCAATCAGTCTGTAATTCTAGCAGGGATTAATGACAGCGTTCCAATTATGAAAAGACTGATGCATGACCTCGTGAAAATTCGTGTACGGCCCTACTATATTTATCAATGTGATCTTTCAGAAGGCATCGGCCATTTCCGTGCACCTGTTTCAAAAGGACTTGAAATCATTGAGGGATTAAGAGGACATACAAGCGGTTATGCAGTGCCTACTTTTGTCGTGGATGCACCCGGAGGAGGCGGAAAAATTGCCCTTCAGCCGAATTATTTAATTTCGCAAAGTGCGGAAAAGGTTGTCCTACGGAACTTTGAGGGTGTCATTACTTCGTATCCTGAACCAGAAAACTATGTCCCAGGAAGGGCAGAAAACTACTTTAAAGAGGTCTATCCAGACATGGAGGAAAAACGCTCCCTTGCCGGGATAGCGGGGATTATGAATGACCAGCACTTTAATCTCGTTCCTGAAGGATTATCAAGACTGAACCGCCGTAAGGATTACAATCAAGACCCTGAACATACATCGCTTAAAGATAAACGAAGCAAACGGGATGAATTGAAGGATAAGAAATATAAGGCACAAACCCAAAAAGAAAAGGAAAGTCATGAAACACCTAATTCCAGCAGTACGGCAGAGGGGGTTTAGGGCAAATGGTGTGTGAGTGGTGCAGCAGCCCAAATGTTAAAAAATTGACAGGTTCGGTTTATTGGGAAATCCCTGATGGAACACGGGCAATAGAAATCTCTGAGACGCCGACTCTCTCTTGTCCGGATTGTTCGATGGTCTATCAAAGTGAGCCGATAATAAAAGAAATTGAGAATCAATTATATTTAATTGATTGCCGTCAGGTTGGAAAAGTAATTACCTTTGAAGAATTAATGGCAATCCCGAGGCTATTAAAGAAAAATTACTTTGATTTCTCTTCCTAAAAGTAAGCAGCCTAAATATCGGACTGCTTTAGTTATGAAACTTTACGCTGCCAACTATATCCGTTATAGTATGGAATATAAATAAAACGGATTAGAAAGGCGTTATCATGAGTAAATCATTTTATCATTTCTTAATGAAATATCGGCACCCTTCTCCTAAGGACGCAATGAGCCTATTTGCGAATCATGCTTATTTAGATCATAGTTTTCCAAAAAATTCATCTGATTACCACGAATTAAGCTCGTATCTGGAAATGAATGGTCATTATTTGGAATCGATGTCTATATTTGATGAAGCCTGGCAGTTGTATATCATTTCGGAAAATAAAGCATAGCCTCTTTTAACATGGCTGTTGATTTGCGCTCCAGGCGCTTTGCTTTCCGCGGGCGTTCCGGGGAGCCTCCTCGGCGCTAAAGCGCCTGCGGGGTCTCCCCTGCACCGTACTCCCGCAGGAGTCTTCGCGCCTTCCGCTCCAATCAACAGTGTTAAAGAATTATCAATGGAAATTACATTGCCAATGCTTAAATATAAAATCGTCTCCTTGGTGGAGGCGATTTTTTCATTTTATAATTGTCATGCGCTTTTATAAATAGCTGCGCATATACTATCGTAAACAAAATTCACGACTAATCATTTGAGAGGATGGGAGGACATGACAAAACGAAAGAAACCGAAGTACAAGATCGGTGATACGGTCGTGATTACAATATATGGTACTGTTGGCAGAGTTACAGATGTAAAATGGCTCGACGGAAAGTATGTGTATGAAGTGAATAAGAGTGATGGGCTGTTTATTGAGGAAGCCTTACAATTACTCTCCGAATATGACGGCACGATTATGGAACAGGAGCAAATTGATATAGAATATAAATTTTTTATCGGTGATTTGGTTCAAGTAGCCGGTTATGGAGCAGATTTATTTAAAGTGGTTGGCTTCCGCACCGAAATTTGGCGCTATAAGGATGACGCATGGGAAGATGTTATCTATGAACTATCCAGAGTAAGTGATGGGGAGTGGCTTGAAGCAGGAGAAGAGGAACTGACGCTTGTGGCGGATGCGGAGAGTGCAGACACATTTATTCAAAAACTAGGACTCTTATACTTAGTGAATAAGCAAGAAAAACCAACAAAAAATCCTAATTTGCAAAACATGGTAAGGAAAGCGGAATTTGAAGAAATCGAGCGTAAAAAGGAAAAGAAGGAACTAATTGATAATTTGTTAGATATATTCAACGATTATCGAATACTATATGAATTATTTCATGATCAAGAATACTATCAAGTCATGCGGGTTATTCTCAGAAAATTAGAGAGCCTTGTAAGCAACGATGGCAAAAGCCATGTGTAGCCTATAACCGTGTTGCTGCAAACAGTAAATACAAAACAAAAGGGATTCCGGCCCACTTAATCAGAAAAAACATTCCACCGAGGAAGTTTTCCATCATTTGTACAGTTTGCCCATCTTCTTTGTTAACATCTTCCATCAATGCCTCAAACTTTGTTTGTAAATTTAACATAATATCACCTCATGTAGGATTCTTTACACTTCAACATATGCTTGTCCGATTAAAAAAAGACATGTTATCTTTTTTAATAAATTGAAATAGCATGAAAAGGCCATGTACATCATACATTCTGTAAAAAGGGGGCGATGCTATGAGAGAAATTGAAGTATTTATTGATACAGAAGAAATTGCCGAATTTTTCTTTCATGAGCTTGTAAAAAGGGGATACGTTCCTAGCGAAGAAGAATTGGAAGAACTCGCTGACATTACCTTTGAATATTTAATTGAGAAAAGTATCATCGACGAAGAAGTGCAAGATGAATAATAAACATGGAATGAAAGAAGGGATAAACCTCTTCTTAAAATAGATTAAGACGAAAGACGAGCATTCTGTGCTCGCTTTTTGTTTGATTCGATGAAAATGAATTATTTTTGAAATTGCGAAACCATTATATTTTTTTATCGTATATATTGGTACGAAGATGAGGAGGGATTGGAATGTTCAAAAAAATCCTTAAATCAATTATTAAAAGCAAGCTGAGCCATGGGCATCATAAATACAGCTCATCAAGCGATGCCTCGAAGAAGATGAACCATTATAATCACAACCAACTAGGGCACCATCATTATAAAAAGAAGCATAAAAGCGGCAGTTTTATGTCTAGTTTCTTTAGCAGTTAAATAAATGGTAAAAAAAATCACTTTATTATTTTCCAATCTTTTCGAAAGGCCGTTCTCTAAAGAAAAAATTCTGGCTGGCCGCTATCAGGTGATCAGCCATCTCGGCATGGGCAGTTATGGGCGCAGCTATCTAGTACTAGATTTAGTTACTCAAACTAAAAAGGTTTTAAAAGCACTTCGTCTTCACAAAAGAATAACCAAGGCTGGCAGACAAGGCTTTGAGTTAGAAAAAATATTATTAAATTCGATTGATAATCCAGGATTTCCAATGTATTTTGAGGACGGGACATATAAGAAAATCCCCTATTATACGATGGAATTTATTGACGGCAAGAATTTTGAACAATTAATTTTTGCTGAAAAGATGGTCATTCCTGAAAGAGAAGCGTTTAGGATTGCTTTCGAATTATTAGAACATATTGAATATCTGCATTGTCGTAATCTAATCCATCGTGATATCCGTATTCCTAATGTCATCTTAGATGGATCAAAGATTAGGCTGATTGATTTAGGACTTGCTAGACCCTTGACTTTTAAATACAAGGAGAAACGACGCAAACTGGATTTACGTAAAGAAGTAAACCAACAGGCGGATTTCTATGGTTTGGGCCATTTTCTTTTATTTTTGCTGTATTCCAATTTTACCTATCAAGAAAATACACCGGAAAAAAGCTGGGAAGAGGAATTGGATATATCGGATCAAGCAAAACGCATCATTCGCAGGCTCCTGCAAATCGATATAGCTTATGACAATTGCGCTCAAATAAAAGCTGATATTCAACAATTTATACTTAATCAAGGGAGAGAAAAAAATGTCGTTCTTTAACAAAGTATTTGCCAGTGTAGGGATTGGATCTGCAGCCGTAGACACAAAGTTAGAAAAGGATACGTATATGCCGGGAGAGACGGTTAAGGGAGTTGTAGAAATTAGAGGAGGCAAAGTGGAACAGCAGGTTGATGAGATTTATTTAGCATTAAACACAACCTATTTAAGAGAATCTGATGACCGGAAGTATACAGTCACAGCAACGATCGACCGTTTCCGCTTAACGACACCCTTTACCATTAGGTCAAATGAACGAAAAGAAATTCCGTTTACTTTCCAATTGCCCTATGATACTCCATTAACTATCGGCAGATCCAAGGTTTGGGTTTCGACTGGCCTTGATATTAAAGGTGGGGTCGATCCAAGTGATCAGGATCATTTAAAGGTGGTCCCTAATCCGTTGATGTCTGCTGTATTTAATTCCGTTGATAATCTGGGCTTTAGAATTAGGGAAGCTGATTGTGAAGAGGCACCAAGAAGGTTGCGGGGACGCCTTCCTTTTGTTCAAGAATTTGAATTCGTTCCTACTTCCGGACCCTTCCGCGGCAGTTTAGATGAACTTGAAGTTGTTTTCTTTCCAGCAGGTAATGGTGCCTTGGATATAATGCTCCAAGTCGATCGCCGTGCTAGAGGTTTATCAGGTTTATTCTCTGAAGCAATGGGAACAGATGAAACAAATGTGCGTTTAACGGTTACAAATGCAGAAATTCCATATTTAACACAAAAAATTCAAACGGTTATCGGCCGTTATTCCTAAGCATTCTTTGTCATTTCGCTATTATTTCACATGAATCAGCGGCAAATAAGTAAAAAAAGTAATTTTCGACAAAAAAAGAGGAATTTCTTAGAAGGATTCGACAAAGGTTGTGGCTAATTATTAGAATATAAAATTAATTCTAATAATTGGAGGCATATGATGATCAAAGTATTAACTAGAAGAGCAAGTATTCAATATGATGTGACGATCTTTCAAACTCCAAAATACCGGGAAAATAAAGGTCATAAAGAGGTATATCGTACATCGATTAAAGCGAATAGCAGAGAACATTGTTTACAGGAGACGTTCAGCTGCTTTAATGTGACGGACAGAATCCCAGCTGATTATACAGGGAGATTTCTAACGACTGGGGATATTATTCTAATCGATGAAGGCCGCGGCGGTCAGTACTACTATCAATTAAAGCCTGGCGGCTGGTTCCCAATTAATCGAATAATGCTTCTCTAAATAAGGCTCTTTTCGTAAACTTTGTTGCTTTGCAAATTCTTAAGGGGCATTTACAAGGTTTCTAGGCAATTTTCGCAAATGGCTTTTACGAAAAGATGCCACGATGGTTCTAGTTATACGGGTTGATAAACTTATACGAGAAACAACAATCCTTGCGAAAATGGCCATAAATAATGTCAAAACCTAAGGAAATCATCCTTAGGTTTTTTTTAGCTTTTGCGGCCGCCAGAAGCATTATGTTCCTTCGCATGTGCCTCGTGTTCAGCTACGATTGCTTCTGCAGGGATATGATTATTTTTCTTTTGTCCATTTATGCGGCTTCGATGTTTCTTTCCCAAAATACTCAACCTCCTTTTAATTCTAGAAATAGCATCCCACAAAATTAAAATTTCATGTCCGTTTCTGATTTACCTTTTCTAGTGAAAATTGTTTATGTTATAGTGTCTATGGTGCAGAATAATAACTGTACTATTTATTGTTAGGAGGATTTTGAAATGAGCGTGCATATTGGTGCGAAAGAAAACGAAATTGCGGAAACGGTTTTGCTTCCTGGAGATCCGCTTCGTGCAAAATATATTGCAGAAACGTTTTTAGAAGATGCAAAATGCTATAATGAAGTTCGAAATATGTTTGGCTATACTGGTACATATAAAGGAAAGAGAATTTCTGTTCAGGGAACTGGAATGGGGGTTCCTTCCATATCCATTTATGTAAATGAATTGATGCAAAGCTATAATGTTCAAAATTTAATACGAGTTGGAACCTGTGGAGCCATTCAAAAGGATGTTAAGGTACGCGATGTCATTCTTGCTATGACAAGTTCAACTGATTCCAATATGAACCGTCTAACATTTGGTCATGTTGATTTCGCACCATGTGCAAGCTTTGATTTATTGAAGAAGGCCTATGATAGTGGTTTAGAGAAAGGGCTAAATTTAAAAGTGGGGAATATTTTTACCGCTGACTCCTTCTACAACGATAATGCTGAACTAGAAAAATGGGCGAAATATCAGATTTTAGCGATTGAAATGGAGACAACCGCACTATATACATTAGCAGCTAAATTTGGACGTAAAGCGCTTTCTGTTTTGACAGTAAGTGACCATATTTTGACAGGTGAAGAAACAACTGCTGAAGAAAGACAATTAACCTTTAACGATATGATTGAAGTGGCTTTAGAAGCAGCCATAAAAGAATAATATTCATACGCCTCTTCCGTAAAAGGAGGAGGTTTTTGTTTTTATGGAGAATTTATTATAAAGCAACAAACTAATGAAAGTGACAAATATCATCGAAAAACATAGGATGCCAGGGTACTGTATTAATTGAGGTGAACAAAATGAAAGAGCAGCTAAAGTTAGATATATCAGGGATGACCTGTGCGGCATGTTCAACGAGAATTGAAAAGGTTTTAAATAAAATGGACGGCGTCGAGGCAAATGTAAATTTAGCCATGGAGAGTGCAGCTATTTCTTATGAGACTGAGCTGGTTTCTAGTGATGACATTATCGCAAGAATTGAAAAAATTGGCTATGGAGCCAAGGAGAAAATGCAAAGAGAGGAAAAAAGACAGTTAAAAGAAGAAGAAATAAAACATAAGAAGCAATTATTAATTCTTTCTATTATTCTTTCTTTTCCGCTACTCTATACCATGCTTGATCACGTACCAGTGGAACTCAACCTGCCCATGCCACACCTCTTGATGAATCCATGGTTTCAATTAATCTTGGCAACACCTGTCCAATTTTATATAGGAGGACCATTTTATATTGCCGCTTTTAAAGCATTGAAAAATAAGGGAGCGAATATGGATGTTTTAGTGGCACTGGGAACCTCTGCTGCTTATTTTTATAGCCTTTTTGAAGGTTTAAAAACGCTTGAAAATCAACAATACTCCCCTCATCTTTATTTTGAAACTAGTGCCGTGCTTATCACCTTAATCCTGCTTGGCAAATTATTTGAAGCCATGGCAAAGGGAAGAACAACGATTGCAATCTCCAAACTGCTAAGCTTGCAGGCAAAGGAAGCTATCGTTATTCGTGAAGGGAAAGAGTTTAAAATTCCAATAAATGAAGTTAAGGTGTCAGATCTTTTATTAGTGAAACCTGGAGAAAAGATCCCGGTTGACGGAGAAGTAATCCAAGGCAAAACGTCAGTTGATGAGTCAATGATCACAGGTGAATCTATCCCTGTGGAAAAATCACCGGGTGATACGGTGATCGGTTCGACCATAAATAAAAATGGAACAATTACAGTGACCGCTGTAAAGGTGGGAAAGGATACAGCGCTCGCAGGAATTATCAAAATCGTTGAGGAGGCTCAAGGAAATAAGGCTCCAATACAACGGATTGCTGATATTATATCTGGGTACTTTGTCCCTGTTGTAGTTACCCTATCATTCCTTACATTTTTTATTTGGTACCTGTTTATTAATCCCGGGAATATTCCAACTGCATTAGAAACATCCATCGCAGTTCTCGTCATTGCCTGTCCGTGTGCGCTTGGATTAGCTACTCCAACCTCCATCATGGTTGGCACTGGTAAAGGAGCGGAAATGGGTATTCTTTTCAAAGGCGGAGAACATTTAGAAGCAGCCCATAAAATTGACACAATTGTTCTGGACAAAACAGGAACGATTACAAAGGGACAACCAATCGTTACGGATTTTATCGCCTACCGGGATGAAAAGAAAGTCCTCCAATATCTTGTTTCTGCTGAGAAGTCTTCTGAGCATCCACTTGCAGAGGCGATTGTTAAGTTTGGAATGGAGAATAGGACAAGTACTCTACCTGTTAAAAAATTTGCAGCCATTCCAGGTTATGGGATTGAAGCGAAAATTGGCTATGAGGAAATATATATCGGCACCCGCAAGCTTATGAATCTAAAAAGAATCCCCTATTTAGAGGTGGAACATGACCTTCACCGGTTTGAGAACGAAGGAAAAACTGCAATGTTTATTGCCATTAATTCCACCATTATGGGTGTCATAGCTGTTGCAGATACCGTCAAAGAGAATGCAAAAACGGCAGTCGAGCAGTTACATCATCTTGGGATTGAGGTCTTTATGCTGACTGGTGATAATGAACGGACAGCAAAAGCAATTGCTGTCCAGGTAGGAATCCAAAAAGTAATTGCGGAGGTCTTACCTGAGGAAAAGGCTAATCATGTTAAAGAACTTCAGCAAAAAGGAAGAAAGGTTGCGATGGTTGGTGATGGAATAAATGACGCGCCTGCCCTTGCCGTTGCCGATATTGGAATCGCAATTGGAACAGGGACCGATGTGGCCATTGAAGCGGCCGATATCACCATATTAGGCGGGGAATTGACCTTGATTCCAAAAGCGATTTCATTAAGCCAAAGGACAATAAAAAATATCCGCCAAAATCTCTTCTGGGCTTTAATATATAACACCGGGGGCATTCCAATCGCGGCAATGGGTATGTTGGCGCCATGGGTTGCAGGTGCTGCTATGGCGTTTAGTTCAGTCTCCGTAGTAACAAATTCACTTCGTTTGAAAAGAGTAAAGATTTAATGATAAGAAATATGTTAACGGCACCTTCCTTTTGGCAGGTGCTTTTTTAAAGCTTTTAATCCTTTGCTCTATTTTCTTTACTTTTTCTTTGTTAATTTTATTAAAAAGATGTTATTCTAAACACTAAGGGTTAAAATTAATAATGCTTATTTTTTATGGTTAATGAAAGTGGTGAAGGCTTTGGAAGAAGAGAAAAAAGACCAGGAAAAGGTTGAACAGGAGCAAATGACGGAAAATAGGTCAAGCTATATTCGATTCAAGAAATTCCATTTTATTATGCTTTTGTTTTTTATCGTTTTTCTATCTGCTGGAATTACAACTGTTGCCTTCTCGTTTGGCAAAGAAAAGGTTGTGCCGGCTGCCAATGATAGGCAGGAATTTAATAAGCTTTATGAAGCTTATGATACATTGAAAAATAAGTACTACAAAGGAACGAGCCAAAATAAGCTGATCAATGGTGCAATCAACGGTATGGTTGAAGCTCTTGATGACCCTTACTCAGATTATATGAGTAAAGATGAAGCGAAGAGCTTTCATAGCAGCATTTCCTCATCATTCGAAGGTATTGGTGCAGAAATTCAAGAAAAAGACGGCCATATAACAATCGTTTCACCGATCAAAGGATCACCTGCTGAAAAAGCGGGCTTAAAACCAAATGACATTATTCTATCAGTGGATGGAAAGAGCCTTCAGGGTATGAATTCAACCCAAGCGGTGACAATGATTCGCGGTAAAAAGGGTACCAAGGTTGAATTATCTATTCAAAGACCGGGCACCAATGCTCCAATGAGTGTACCAATAGTTCGAGATGAGATACCGATTGAAACCGTTTATGGCGAAATGGTAGATGACAAAATTGCCAAAGTCCAAATTACCAGTTTCTCCAGCAATACATCTAACGAGCTTGTTAAAACGCTCAATGACTTACAAAAGAAGGGTATGAAGGGGCTTGTACTAGACCTAAGGCAAAATCCTGGTGGATTATTAGATCAAGCTGTAACAATCTCCAGTATGTTCGTCCCAAAAGGAAAAGTTATCGTTAAAGAAGAAGACCGTAACGGTAAAATAACAGAAATTCCTTCTGAAAATAAGGGCAATCCTACCCTTCCGTTAGTTGTCTTGATTGACAAGGGAAGCGCAAGTGCTTCTGAAATTCTTTCCGCAGCCGTTAAAGAATCTGCTGGTGTTCCGTTAGTTGGGGAAAAGTCCTTTGGTAAAGGAACAGTTCAAACTGCTTCAGATTTTGCGGATGGTTCCAACTTAAAATTCACCATCGCAAAATGGCTGACACCAAACGGTAATTGGATTCATAAAAAAGGAATTAAACCAGATTACGAAGTAGCCTTACCTCAATATGCAACATTGCCAATTATTAATCCTGATAAAGAACTAGCGCTTTCTACTTCTTCAACTGAAGTTCAAACAGCGCAAAAAATGCTTAAAGCGATTGGGTACGATCCAGGGCGCGAGGATGGCTTTTTTGACGAAAAAACGAAAGCAGCTGTTATCGCATTCCAAAAAGCACAGAAACTCCCAGTAAATGGGGTGCTAAAAGGTGATGCTACCTTGAAGCTAATGGACCTGTTAAGAGAAAAAATTAAAACGAGTGATACTCAATTGCAAAAGGCAGTTGAAGTATTAAAAGGCAGAATGAAATAGCAGACAATGCCCGATTCCATAAGGAGTCGGGTTTTTTATTTGGGCCTGTATATCTCTTAAGGTTCTATCCTAAAATGGAAAGTAAATGAATGGAAGGAAGTATTAGATTCATGAGAAAGCTATGCATAGCTGTAATTGTATTTTCCATTTTGGGCTACGGTCCGCTAAATTCGTTTTTTCATAACGGATTCAAGTCTGAAGTTGATTCTGTTTTTCAAAAAGTAAAAGATTCGGCTGGATTATCAGAGGAAACGAATAAAAAGGTAGAGAATTTCTTAGTTAATGCTGACAAATCAGTTGAACAACTAGCTGCATTAGCACCAGTTCTTATCAAAGAGGCATTGAACCTTTTTAAAAGCGGATGATTTTTTCATCCGCTTTTTCAGTTATAATATAAGAATCTTAAAAGGTAAGAAGGGAAATATTGATGAAAAAAGCTGAGGTTTATATATTATCTGGATTTTTAGGAAGCGGAAAAACAACCTTGTTAAAACGATTGCTTGAAGATGAACAGAAATCTGGAAGAAAAGTAGCAGTGATGATGAATGAGCTTGGAAAGGTATCGATTGATTCGGATGCCATTGATGAAAATGATGTATCATTGAAGGAATTGTTGGGTGGCTGCATTTGCTGCTCAATTCAGGACAAGCTTGAGGCACAGCTGCAAGGATTGTTATTAGATGAGAAACCAGAGGTTATCTATATTGAAACAACAGGAGCTGCTCATCCTGTAGAGGTTTTAGATGCAATTCTTTCTCCACTATTTGCGGATAAGCTTAACATAAAAGGGATCATTACTACTGTAGATGGTACAAGATGGCTCAACCGAAAGTCACTAAGTCCACAGCTGCAGCAGCTTATTCTTGAACAAGTAAGGCATGCAGATTTCATTCTCATTAATAAAATGAATGAACTAACAGAGGGCCAGCAGGCGAATATTACGTTTGAAATGCAAGCTGCGAATTCAAAAGCAAGATGCCTCCTGACGAATTACTCACAGGTTTCCATCACGCAACTTAGAAATCTTTCTGTTTCGTTCAATAAAGAGTCGCTCAAGATTCCTTTACATCTAACCACCTTTGTTTACCAATTTACTACATCAATAAGCCAAACTGAATTTGAAGAGTTTTTGCGAGGTTTGCCTGATACGATTTATCGAATTAAAGGATATATCAAGTTTGATTATTCAGACCATCCATTTCTTTTTCAATTTTCTTATGGCATGCCCTTGTATATCAAGGAATATATGAATTTACCATTAAATCTTGTATTCATTGGAGAGAATATCGATTGGCCGCAAATTCAAACACAGCTTTTTATCCTTGAAAATGAAAAGAAAAATCCTTAAATCGATGAATGATAATTTCTTCTTCAGGTAACTCTTTTAATGTAGAAAAATTCACATTAAGGGGGGATTTCATGAAGAGAGTATCGTTATTTTTCGTAATAATTGTCATCCTCCTGCATGGACAAGGTGTTCAAGCTGCCACAGATATTAGCTATAAAATAGAAATGTTAAAATGGAAAGAAGTCAATCACATTTTGCCTAAATACACCAAATTTACTGTCATGGACATTGAAACGGGGAAACAATTTAAAGTACAGCGCCGGGCAGGCAGTCATCATGCAGATGTACAGCCCTTAACCGTCAAAGATACAAAAATCATGAAAAAAATCTATGGGGGAAAATGGAGTTGGAAACGTCGTGCGATTATCGTTATGCACAAAGACCAATGGATCGCGGCTTCCATGCACGGAATGCCTCATGGAGCAGGAGCACTAAAGAATAATTTTCCAGGACATTTTTGTATTCATTTTTATGGCAGTACAACCCATCGAACCAACTCAATGGACTTATCTCATATGCTCATGGTGTTAAAGGCCTCTGGGAAACTAGATGATTATTTTGGAAAAGCAAATCCATATGATGTAATAAATGCCTACATAGCTGGCTTTAAACAGCAGGATAGACAGATTACGTCTGAGGCTTCCTTGCAAAAAATTAAGTGGAAGCCTATTTTGGCCAAAGTCGACAATGTTAGAATTTCACGGATGGAGGAGCTGCCCCCAGAGGATTTAACGGAGGAAATTAGTTTGGATGTGCCGGTTGTAGTGGATTGGTTTATTAAGAATAGGGGAAGTCAATCATTTAATGGGAACATTCACTTAATTCGCTTTTCCCCTACAGATGCTTGGAAAGTGGATTCTGAGGATTTTTTAAAAGAAAACAGATTAAGATAAAACGAAAAACACCTTAAAAATAAGGTGTTTTTCGTTTATATTGGCTGCTCACCAAACTTTATAAATGTACGTTCATCTTCAATTAGGCCGCATGCACCGCATTGAATCCGATATTCTGGTCCATTATATGGGAGGTGAAAAGGCTCTAATTCATTTTCACCATATTCTCGGACAACTGCACCTGATTGAGGGTCAAGCTTTACGGAATGAGAGACTTGTTGAATAATATTAAAACGGCTTCGATTTGTTTTGCAATTTGGGCATTTATAGGGCGTAGACATAGTATTCTCCTTTCTTTATATTGTTAAAATCTATTTTTTGCAATAATGATAGTAAATATGTAACAATGGCAATGGCAGGAAAGAGGAGGGATATCTTTGCCTATAGATTTTGATGCTTTATTAGAACAATACCGCTCGATTTGGAACAATCGGTTATTAGCGCCGGGTGAAAAAAACAGTGAAGAAATATTACTTGAGGCTATTAAAAGGGAGCTGCTGGACGAAAACTCCCATCCTAGAATAAGGAAAAACAAGTATGAAAAATACTACTTCGCTACGAAGAGAGTTGTCGATTCTACAATTTCAGATGAAGTTAAAATACAGTTAATCATGCTTCATAATGAAATGATGGAAGAATTAAGTTAGGAGTGACCTATAATGAAAAAGTTTGTAATCGGTATTATTTCTGTTCTATTTCTGATTGTTGCTGTGTCCTGTAGTAAAGAAGAGAAGCAATCATCTGAACTGCCTGAAATGTTGGAAGTAAATTTATCAATCAATCCGGAACCGGCAAAATTAAATCAGCCTGTCACTTTTGAAGCTAAAGTTTCTCAAGGAAAGGAAGCGGTTAATGATGCTGATGAAGTGATATTTGAGATATGGCGTTCAAAAGATGAAAAGCATCAAAAAATCGCGATTAAAAACCCGAAGAACGGCATTTATCGTCTGGAGAAATCGTTCGATCAGGAAGGTACGTATTATATCGTTTCACATGTTACAGCAAGAGATATGCACAATATGCCTAAAAAAGAATTTGTTGTCGGGACTCCTAGTGAAAAAGAGGATCCAAACGCGAAAGATTCCATGGAAGGTATGAACATGGAGGAACATAATAAGGGACATTAAAAGACAGCCGCGATGGCTGTCTTTAATCTTCTTTTTTAGCTTTGAGGTTTACCTTAGCTTGTTTTGAAAGTTTTTCTGCAATTTTTTCATCGACTAATTTAGTAAGATCCCCTTCATAGCTTGTGCCAATATTTAATTTACCTGATAAATCTTTAATTCCCAATTGCCCAAAGTTATTGGCATAATCTAAATGTTCAATAATGATTTTATCAACTTGAAGGTGTTCAATTTTAATGGTCGGCTGGTTTTCTTTTTGGATGGTTTCATCAGGGGTAGTTTTGGATTCGTGTAAATTGGCTTCAAGCATGGATATCTTTTTTTCTAATTCCGTGATTTTTTGTAAAAAAGCTTTTTTGGAGATAAAAAAGCGAAATAGAAACCGCATAAAATCCCTCTATTCAGGATTGGATTGCTCGAAGGTGATAGGGATGTCCTCGACTTCCTCACGGTTCATTGGCATGGATAAGGTTAACACACCATTGCGAAGTTCAGACTTTATTTTATGAACGAATATTGGATAGGGTAATAGTAATTCCTTTTTGAAAGAACGGCTTGCTCGTTCCTTCAGATAATATTTTCGATTTTGCTGGAAGGCTTTAAATTCTCCTTTTATGGCCAAGACCTGCTGCTGCACGGAGATTTGGAGGGAATCCCTGTCTAAGCCTGGTATTTCGGCTTCAACAATAAGTTCATTTTCCGTTTCGTATAAATCGCATTTAGGGAAAAATTCATTCACGGCAGATACGGGATTTAAGGAAGATGGTCTATTGTTTTCATTAAAAATTTGATTCCAAAATTTCTCTGATTGAAATTGCTGGGCCACATCCAGCCATTTTTTTAATTTATCAACTTCCATCATACCACCTCATTTTAATCATCCCTATTCTCATCATATTTTTCCTTGTCAAAAACATGCAAAAAAAAATCGACGCCTATAAGATTTCTGTCACGTCGATTTGGGAATATTGCATATCAATATTTTTTGGAATTTTAATTTCAAGGACTCCATCCTTATAATTGGCTGCAGCCCCTTTTTTTCGGACAATTGCCGGCAGGGTAATAGTATGTTTATCTTCTTGCTCAGGAATATGTTCAACAATTAATTTGTTCGACGTATGATAAATGCGAATTTGTTTGAGCCATTCATCACTTTTAAGTGGAATTCTCACAAAAACAAAATCATGTGTTTCAAAGGCGGCTGAATTTAACACTCCTGTCATTTGCGGTTGTTGTGAAACGGATGATTGAAATCCGTTCATTAGATCCTGAGGATTCATCATGCCCATCATGTTTTGGGGCATGATCTTTCGCATTAAATCCTGGACGAAATTTTCAATTTCTTCAGGCTTCATATTTTTCATGCTATCCTTCATATTCTTATTAAAAGGGAACATATTCCACGGGAACATCTTTGTTCATCCTCTCTAAAGTCTAGAATTGAGCTGACATTGGGAAGGAAGGGTTCGCGATTTGATCTTGGTCACTTACGTCAGGATCGATGAATCCGTTAAATGAGCAAGAACTTGAGGGTGATAAGTCTCCCAGTGCTAAATTCGCACCAACCCATTTTTGGTTGGCTGTATGGCTGTTTTGGACAGCAGGGCCCAGAGAAATATTGGCATTATTAGCTACTGAATTTGTTTTAATATTAAAAACATTTATCTGAAAAGGCATTTTTTTCAGTCCTTTATTTCGGATTACTAAAGACGTTTGACGGATTTGCGATATCTCCCATATCATTGACATCAGGATCAATAAAGACGTTTTCCATTGCTGCGTTAGGCGGTGCAAAATCACCATAAGCCGTATTTTGACCCTGGGATTTTGTATTGGCGGTATGGGCATTATGAAGGGCTTCACCGATGTTGACAGACCCGTTATTAGAGACACTGTTAATTTTCAAGCTGAAAATGTTGATTACAGTCTGCATCCTGTCACATCCTTTTTATTGATATCTCACACTCATACTATGCAATTACTCGCCCATCCGTTATTAAAACTTGTGCTATTGTTTAAGGACACATTTGTTTAAAATTTGCATATATAAATGAATCTTTTTAACATATAGTAAAGAGAGAAATTTTATAAATAGTGAGGTAATGGTCGTGAAAATAAAAACGGCTTTAATTACAGGCGGAGCCTCAGGCATCGGAAAAATGACTGCCTATCAGCTTGCAGAAAAAGGATATCAGGTTGTAATTAATTATCGTAGAAGTGAATCAGAAGCTGTTTTGTTGACACAAAGTTTATCTGAAATGTTTGGGACAAAAAACATCGCTGTTCAAGGGGATGTTGCAAATAAAGAAGATTGTATCCGAATGGTTAATCAAGTTCTTTCTGAATATGGAACTGTAGATGTGCTTGTACATAATGCTGGGCCGTATATACATGAGAGAAAGAAAATGACCGAATATGCCTTCGAGGAATGGGACTACCTTCTGCAAGGAAATTTGAGTGCTGTTTTTTACTTGTCAAAGCTGTTGATTCCTGGAATGAGACAACAAAAATGGGGAAGGATTATTACACTTGGGTTTGACCGTGTCGAAACTGCACCTGGCTGGGTGTATCGTTCCGCGTTTGCGGCTGCCAAGGCAGGATTAGCCTCACTTACGAGAACGATTGCAATTGAAGAAGCAGAGAACGGAATAACGGCCAATATGGTTAGTCCAGGAGATATCATTAACGAATGGAAGGAAAAGAAAATAGACGAAGCAGCGTGGACGGCCAATCAAAATACTGACAAAAGAAGACAGGGGACAGGTGAAGATATCGCAAGAGTTATTGCCTTTCTCGCAGATGAAAAGTCTGATTTTATTACAGGAAGTATCATTCCAGTCACCGGCGGGACAGACGTCCTGGGCAAAATACATAAGATCTAAGACCTGTTATAAAATTCAGGTCTTTTTTTATTGTTAAAACATGTTATCCTCAAGAATTAAACGCGGTTATTTTGTTGATAATAGGAAATAATCATCGATGAAAGGAGCAAAGAAAATGAGTTTTAATATCAATAGAATTAATCCTAATCAAACTCAAATATTTTTTCATGATGGCCGTTTTGAAACATTAACCAATGAGGAATTAGAAGAATTTTTGCTCCAAATGGGACTTAACGAGGTAAATGAATCGCTGGAACAAAATGTAACGGATTAATAATATTACTTTATTTTTAAAATGAATGACTAGGGCGTAATTTTCGCTCTGGTTTTTTTAATTAATTAAAACTAAGTTGATTGGACCGGAAATTACCAATTTAGCTTTATACAAATAAAAAAGCAATCGTTTTTAACCGATTGCTTTTAAGCTTCCAATAAATGTGAAGAATCGTCTTGAGAAGATCCATTTCTGAGAAAATGCAGCGTATACATGTCTTTTGGAATCTCATATATATCATATACTTCCTCATGAGCATTCAATTGATCATATAGTGATTTTCTTGATTCATTCGCTTTTATAACATAAGGAAGTTTTTCTGCAGCCTTAATAGACCTAATATTAACTTTTCGAATCCTCATAAAAACAGTTTCAATCCCTAACTCATAAAAGAGTTCTTGAAAAAAGGCCTCTTTTGCTGGGCTATTATAACCTTGCCCATGATAAGGCTTCCCAAGCCATGTACCTAAAAAACCGGCATTCTCTTCAATGTCGAACAAATTGATGGTTCCGATTGGAGTGCCCCACTCATCAAGAATAGTTCGGGAAATTAATTCCCCGCGCTCTTCTGCTTCAATCGTTTGTTTCGTGATAAATAAAAATTCATCATAGGAAGCCGCTTTTTGGCGAACGAAAGGGAAGACATCTGGATGCGTCATTAGTTCATATAGTGTATGGCTGTCATGTAGATCACGTTTCTTTAGCATGATTATCCCTCCATTAGGGCATACCGATCCCATGTCAAAAGAAGCGGCCCACCCTCGAAATTTTTTATAAAGTTGCGTAAAAAATTTCGGGGTGGGAATCGAACCCACTAGAACCAGAAAAACTGGTGGCGCACCATTTGCCTTCCCTATATCATTTTTTGTTAAACCGAAATGTCCAAAAAACCCCCAAATTTTTCAGGTCTTAAACAGACTTACTTAATGTATGATACTAAAAATAATCAAAAAAAGAAATAGGTTTTCAGCACATTTTCAACAAGAATTTATTCCAATTTTCAACAATCTTCTACAGGTCTGAATAAATCATTTCACCAGCAATCATCGTCCATTTTGGCTTTGCTAAGTAATGGAAAGGATGATGGCTCCATAACACCAAATCAGCATCTTTCCCCTCTTCAATACTGCCAACATGCTGATCTATTTTTAAATTTCTTGCCGGATTAATTGTAATACCCTCAAGTGCCTTTTGCTCAGGTAACCCTTCGCGATTGGCAATACCTGCACAAATATTTAAGTATTGAATTGGGGTATAAGGATGGTCGGTCGTTATCGATACTTCCACACCATGATTAGTCAATTCTTGATAGGTTTTCCAGGTTTTGTTCTTTAATTCAACCTTTGACCTTCTAGTCAGGGTTGGACCGACTGACACTTTTAAACCAATTCCAGCAAGTTCTTCCGCTATTAAATGTCCTTCGGTACAATGCTCAATTCTTAAGTCCAGATTAAATTCCTCTGCAAATCGTAAAGCAGTGATGATATCATCAGCACGGTGAGCATGTATTCGAACAGGAATCTCTCTTTTTAATGCCATCACTAATGGACTGATTCTTAAGTCATCAGGGTTGTCTGCATGAATCGCTTGGTAAAAGGCTTCTCTAAGCATCCCCATGATCCCCATTCGAGTAATGGAGTCACTATTGCCGTGGCTGTGTATTCTTTTCGGATTTTCTCCTAAAGCAATTTTTAATCCAGCTATATCTTGGACAATCATTTTTTTGATATTTTTCCCTGATGTTTTTATGACGGAAGTAGTTCCTCCGATTACATTCGCACTGCCCGGCATAATGTGGACCGTGGTGATGCCGTTTTTAATCGCATCTGAAAAAGCGGGATCTAATGGATAAACGCCGTCCATTGCGCGGATATGAGGTGTTAGTGCTTCAGCCGTTTCGTTGGCATCATTACCTGCCCAACCTGTACCTTCATCGTATAGTCCTAGATGTGTATGAACATCTATAAAGCCTGGAAATAGGAAGAATTCACTACAATCCATGATTTTAACGTTTGAATTGGTAACGATATTTTTGCCAACCTTTTTAATTTTACCTTCCTCTATGAGAACATCGCCGTATTTAATCGGTTTAGATGTTATCGGGTAAATTGTTGCATTTTTTAAAAGTATGTTCGTCATAATTTAACCTTTCTGTAACTGGATGATATTATTTTATCTATTTTACCAACTAGTGTGCCTAAGGAAAAGTAGGGAATTTTCGGCTTTTTCAAAAAAAGAGCGGAATTTGTTGTGATAATGAAACCTTTAAAAGTGTACTGCGTAAATAGTAAGGTAGAGAGAAAAAACTTTTCAATGGGGGAAATAAAAATGATAAAGAATGAAGAAAGGTTATTGGCTGCAGGGATATATGTGTTAAGTTTATTTTTTCCGATATTAGGGCCCTTAATTATTTGGTTAATTAAGAAAGATGAATCATCATTTATCGATTATCATGGAAAAGAATATTTTAACTTTGCTATTTCTTATTTTGTATACTCTGTCATTTCCGGAATTTTAGTATTAGTTTTAATTGGCGTTTTCTTATTATGGGCAGTGGGCATTGCGGCTTTTATTTTCACGATTATTGCAGCCGTGAAAGCTTATGAGGGTAATCAATATCAATTCCCGCTTATTTTCCGAGTGCTTAAATAAATAAATGGTGAACCCGGCAAAAAAATTTGCCGGGTTTTTTGAACGTTTTTATAGTTCAAACGTCATATAAATGTATTTATAGAAAATAAAGGGGGAAATAACATGGATGCTTTAGCCCAATATGCACCAATTTTATTGCCAATCGTCATTATTCAGCTTATTTTATTAATTGTTTCTATTATTGATTTAGTAAGGATTGAAAAAACCAATGGTCCAAAATGGCTATGGGCCATCATTATTTTGTTTGTAAATATTATTGGTCCAATCCTTTATTTTGTGATTGGAAGGAGAAATAACTAATGTCCCTTATTCAAATATCCGGATTAAAAAAGAGTTTTCAAGGCACGGAAGTGATTAAGGGACTTGATTTTTCCTTAGGAAAAGGAAAATGCATTGCTCTTTTGGGACCGAATGGGGCAGGAAAAACAACAACACTTAGAATGCTTTCCGGCTTAATGGCACCCACTTCCGGCACGATTACTTTTACAGATGCTAAAAAAGGAGAGGATATTCGTCATTTCATTGGTTATCTCCCGCAATTTCCCGTTTTTTATGAATGGATGTCAGGGCTTGAATTCCTAATCTATTCTGGCAAGCTTGCAGGATTAAAGCATAAACAGGCGAAAGAACGAGCCATGGAACTATTGCAGCTTGTTGGAATTATGGATGCTAAAAATCGCAGAGTTGGAAAATACTCAGGGGGGATGAAACAACGATTAGGTATTGCCCAAGCACTTATTCATAGTCCAGAGTTGATTATGCTTGATGAACCTGTATCTGCTCTCGACCCATTAGGCAGAAGGGAAGTATTGGATCTATTAGAAGGGTTAAAGAAAGAGACGACCATTCTATTCTCGACCCATATTTTAAATGATGCCGAAGAGGTGTGTGACGAGATATTGTTCTTACATAATGGAGAAATCGTGGAGTCCGGGACAATGAATGAACTTCGTGACCGCCACCAGCAAGCAAAAATTGACTTTATCTTTAAAACCAAATCGGAGGAAATTGAAACTTATTTTACCAATCATGAATTAACTCAATCAGTGAATATTGATGGCAAACGGAACAGTGTATTCGTCAAGGATATTGAGCGTGCTAGACAAATCTTTTTACAGGAAATTTTAGAGAAAAACTGGCCGCTTGAAAAATTTGAACTTAGCAGCATGACACTAGAAGATGTTTTTATGAAGGTGGTGAGAAAATGATCCAGTGGATGACGTTATTACAAAAAGAGCTCTTAGAAATGTGGAGAAACTTTAAATGGATTTGGATGCCGATATCTTTTATCTTAATTGGTGTTCAGAAGCCAATAACCACATATTACATGCCGCAAATCATTGATTCGCTTGGCGGCTTGCCTGAAGGTGCTGTGTTAAAGATTCCAACGCCGACGGCCCGTGAGGTAATTATGCAAGGATTGGGGGAATACACCAGTCTCGGTGCTTTAATAATTGTTCTTTCAACCATGGGCATTATAGCTGCTGAAAGAAAAAGCGGTGTTGCTGCGATGATTTTGGTAAAGCCGGTTTCATTTACTTCCTTTGTCACATCAAAATGGGCTGGGGGAGTATTGTTAATGTGGCTATCTTTTTTTATCGGTTGTCTAACAACATGGTACTATACAGGCTTATTATTTGATTGGGTACCATTTGGTGAATTTTTGCAGGCCTATTTCTTTTATGCCTTGTGGTTTACGTTTATATTAACTGTATCTGTATTTTTTAGTTCTATGCTTAGAACGTCGGGAACGGCTGGTTTTATCTCATTAGCTGTAGTTATTATTGTGAGTATAGTGTCAAGCACTTTATCTCGCTGGCTTGAATGGAGCCCGGCTCAATTAACGTCTTATGCGAATGAAATTTTATTAGATAAAGGAGTTTCAGAGTATCTTTTACCAGCAGGATTGTTGGCCGGAGTCTGTATCATCATTTTGTTGGCATTAAGTGTTATGATATTTCGAAAAAAAGAGCTTGCAGCATAGCAGAGTCATTTCGCTTTGAGAATAGGTGCAGATATTTTATAATGTCTATTATTGTAACCGCTATGGATGAAAGGAAGAAGCAGTGTGGTAAATCAAGTCGGTTTGGTATTAGAAGGCGGCGGGATGCGTGGAGTATATACTGCTGGAGTCCTTGAATACTTTTTAGAGCAGGAGCTGTTTTTTCCTTATGTCATCGGCGTTTCTGCTGGTGCATGTAATGCTGCTTCCTATTTGTCGAAGCAAAAAGGAAGAAATAAGACTGTAACAATTGAATATGCTTCTGATCCCAGATATATTTCATGGAAAAATTATTTTAAGAATCGTCAATTTTTTGGGATGGATTTTATTTTTGATGAGATTCCAAACCAGCATGTCCCATACGATTATGAAGCCTTCTATAACTGTTCAAGCGAATTTGTCGTCGGAACAACAGATTGTATGACTGGTCAGCCTGTCTATTTTAACAAACAGGAGTATGGGAAGGACTTTTTAAAGGTATTACGTGCCTCAAGTTCTCTGCCGTTTATTGCACCAGAAGTGAAATTTAAGGATAAAATTCTGTTGGATGGCGGGATTACCGATCCCATTCCCATAAAAAAAGCCCAGCAGGATGGTTTTTTGAAAAATGTGGTTGTATTAACTAGAAATTCAGGTTATTTGAAAAAGCCTTCGAAATTTCACTTTATTGTTGATCGGAAGTATCCAGAGTATAAAGGATTGCAACAATCGCTTAGGGAACGATATCTAGTTTATAATGAAACGGTTGCCTATCTCGAGGAAGAAGAGAAAAAGGGCAGGGTGCTGATTATCCGTCCTACCCAGTCGCTTAAGGTTGGCCGAATGGAAAGAAATCCAGGAAAACTTGAAGAACTTTATAATCAGGGGTACGAGGATGCCCGAAAATCCATGAAAGCCATTTTAGAATATATTCATAAAAAAGAAGGGTCATTATGATGACTCTTCTTTTTTATCTATCAAATTGAAATCTCCTATCATTTTTTTAATAGTTGATAAATAAACTAGAACTAGGAATCGATAAGGGGTTTTCAAAATGAAAATATACGAATATTACCGTGATGCCGCCAAAATCCACTTAAATGGTAGTATTGCAGCTCTGTTACCCGCCTGCTTAATTGTTTTCGGAAATATTTCTTTTATTCAAAATCAGCAGATAATGCTATTAACCCTTCCATTTATTATTTATAGTTTTTTTAGTTTTCAATTCTATCTTTATAAAATTCATCAGTCGATTGCTATTGCTCGAAACATGTCTCACACTAAAAGCACTGCCTATTCTTTATTTGATGCGAGTGAATTATTGGTGCTTTTTATGAATACGCAATCACCAGCATTACAGCTCTATTTTCCTAATGGTCATTTAGCAGGCAGTATTAAAAGGTACAAGCGGAAAACTTATGCTCTCTATAATGCAAAGGAAGAAGTAATTGGTTTTTATCAGGTTAAAAGAAGAATGTTGATTACGATCAATGTATATGATCAAACACAAAACCACCTAGGCTGTCTCGAAATTAAGAAACATCCGTGGAAGAAAGTAAAGAAAGTATTGCTCGACAAATCGGGCAGAATAATTGGCGCTGTGAAAGGCTCTTCTGTTTTTATGGATGAGGAAGTTATTAATAAAAATAATAAACAATTAGGGCGCCTTAGGAGAGGCTGGATGCCGTTTGAATGGAGTCCATTGTTTCCAAACCCAAATACCCCTGTGCTTACCTTAAGAGAGCTTAAATCCGAAAGGGACAAGCTTCTGGGGATGGCATTTTTAATTCATGAATTCTTTGTCGAAAGATGATATGATAAAATATAATGCTATTGTGGGGGTAATGAATTTGGACATTAATTTTATCAAAGGTCATGGTTCTGGGAATGATTTTCTCATTATCGATGAAATAACCAATAATTATAGGTTTTCGGAAGATGAGAGAGCGAATCTTGCTCGTTTATTATGTAATCGGGAATCAGAATTAGGGGCGGATGGAATCCTTTTTGTGATGAAAAGTGACCATGCTGATGGGAGAATGAGGGTCTTCAACGCGGATGGATCTGAAGCCTCCATGTGTGGAAATGGTCTTCGTCTTGTTGCCCGATATATTTGTGAACTTAAGGGGATAAATGAAGCAGTCGTTGAAACAATGAAAGCAGATTTGAAGGTAAGTAAACAAAAGGAGCTGGTTCCGGAGGTTCATACCTATCAAGTTGAAATTTCCCCAGTCCTGTTCGAATTGTCGGCACTGCCTTTGAATTTAAATCAAGATACATTACGGAACGAAAAAATTGAGGAACTTTCAAATGAATTAAAGTTTACAGCACTTGCAGTACCCAATCCACATTTAATTACGATCGTTGATAAAGACCAGCTGCAGCTTGATATTCAAAAAGAGTTAAGTGAAAAAGTGAATGCTCCGAATGAATTGTTTCCTGACGGAGTCAATGTTAGTTTTGTTAAACCACTCGAGACAGGTTCCATTTATGTCAGAACCTTTGAACGGGGGGTTGGTTTTACAAATGCCTGCGGTACCGCGATGTCTGCTTCCACTTTAGTCACTTGCTTACAAGGGATAAATGAATTCGAGCAAACGATAAAGGTCTATAATAATGGCGGACGGGTTCAATGTATTGTCCATCATGACAACGAAACCTATTACATTGAATTGATTGGAAATGCTACATACCTTTTTACAGGTACAGTCAAGATTGATCTGGATAAAGAGTTATTTTCAATAACCGAAAGAAACGACTTAACGGAACAAAATGCTTACGAGTTACTGCAAGCTGATGCCCAGCGATTTATACATGAAACATTGAAAGGATAAGGAAACACCTTATCCTTTTTTTGCTGTACCTTTTTTTAAAACTTCCAGCACTGGCGTAAAGGGCTGAATGGCCTTCGTTTGCTGATAATTCTTGAAGGGGTCGATTTGTTTGCGAATTCGAGCAAGGGCATTTTGCATTGTAAAGCTTTTTGGATTGAGCTTTTCATCTACCTCTTCCCAATAGAGCGGTGTTGCGACCCCAGCGTGTTGATTTCCCCGCATTGAATAAGGGGCGACAATGGTTTTGCCTTCCCCATGCTGAACATAATCCACATATAACCGGTTTCCTCGATTTTTTTTCATTCTTTCGATCGTAAACGAATCAGGATCTTTTGAGATTAAATATTCAGCAATAAAGCTGGTAAACATTCTTGTATCCTCGTAAGTAAATTCGCCATCAGGCAATGGCAAGTAAATTTGCAGCCCTTTGTTGCCAGACGTTTTGATAAAACCAATCAAATTTAACTGATCAAGTACTTCTTTGATAAATAAAGCAGCTCTAATTGCCAAATGAAATTTATCTTGAGAAGGAGGATCCAAATCGAAAACAATTTCACTGGGGCCCTTGCTGTTTATCGTTTGAAAGGGAACATGAAATTCAATCGCTATTTGATTTCCAAGCCATATCAAGGTTTTAAGATTATTGCAAAGTATATATTCGATTCCATCTATTAAATAGGTTTGAACAAACTCAGGAGCATACTCGGGACAGTTTTTTTGATAAAAGGCTTCACCAAACATGCCATGTGGATATCGGATTACCGTTAACAAACGGTTATGTAAAAATGGGAGCATATAAGGTGAAACCTCACGTAAATAAAGAATATAATCTGCTTTTCGAATTTCGAGTTTATCCCATAAGGGCTTATCAGGATGTGTTATTTCCAGGTTATTTGGCAGATTTTTTTGGCCAAACATGAACTTTTCGTAGGAACACTGCTCTGGTTCCACATCAAAGCGAAAACGGTCAAAGTGAGGCTCACGCAATTGGTTTTCGTATAGCTCTAAGTATTTCACCTCGAGACAAATGGCAGGTTCTACATAGATAAATTGCTCATCCTCACGAATCATATTTTGTTTCATTGTCTGCTGAAGTGCCTGCTTCTCTTCCGGTTTAAACCCAAACAGTACCTGGCCGATTCCTACAATTTTTTTATCCTTATAAACACCAACATAAAAGTACCCATTTGTTTTCTCATAAGAGGTGACAAAACAGGTAACATATTTCCAATTCTTAAATTTTAACCATTGTAAGGAACGTTTTCCTTCCTCCCAAAGACTATTTTTTTGTTTGGCGACAATACCTTCCCCATCATATAAAATAACTTTTTCCCATAATTCATCAAAATTCTGATGGGCAATTACAGGCTGAAGAAGCGAGTTATTTCGCAAGCCAGGTTCACGGGCAAGACCCGTTGTTTGAAATAATTTTATAAGCTCCTCTTTTCGTTTATGAAACGCAGTTGTATAAAGCGATTTGCCTTTTAAGGAAAGCAAATCAAAAACCATAAGGCGGCAAGGAGAGGATTCAGCCTGTTCCGTAATTTTTTTGGATGATTTTAAACGGCCGCGAACTTGAATTGCGGCAAAATTTGCTTTGTAGGGATTTTCAAGCCAAACCAGCTCACCGTCAAGCTGAAGCGGTAAAAAGGGCTGAAATTGTTTTTCATACTGAAGTAAAAAATCCTGGATTTCTGGGAATTGGGGCAATAAAGATTTTCCGTTTCGGCTTGTTAATTGAATCCCGCTTGAGGTCCAATCCAAAATAGCACGGAACCCATCATATTTAACCTCATAAAGCCAATCTGATTGATTCGGGAGCTCAAAGGTCAAACTTGGCAGCATAGGTTTCATCTGAACGTTTCCCTTCGTTTTCTTTTTAGTTTGCTATATACTTTTTGACTTCATCCATTTCCAATTGTTTTAAGGAATGTTTAGCCTGTGGAATCGAACAATAAAAATAAAAAGAATGGAGATTAAGTTATGCATACGATGTGGAAGGGAAGTATCAGCTTTGGGCTTGTCAATATTCCCATCAAGCTTCATACGGCTACAGAGGATAAAGATATTAAGCTTCGGACCCTTCATAATAAATGTCATGCACCGATTAAATATGAAAAGATTTGTTCAGTGTGTGAGGAGGAAGTAAAACCAGAGGATATTGTGAAGGCATATGAATATACAAAAGGAAAGTTTGTCGTACTTGACAATGATGACCTCGACAAGCTGCGAAAAGAAAACGAAGATAAAGCAGTAGAAATAATTGATTTTGTCAATATGGAAGAGATCGACCCGATTTACTTTGACAGAAGCTATTATATGTCCCCAAATGAAGGGGGAGGTAAAGCCTATTCATTACTGAGAAAAGCACTTCAGGAATCACAAAAAGTGGGTCTTGCCAAAATCATAATTCGTTCAAAAGAACAGATGGCCGTGATTCGTGTATATGAAAACACATTGGTGATGGAGACCATCCATTATCCAGATGAAGTTCGTAAAGCAGGGGATGTACCCAATGTACCTGCAGAGGATAAGGTAACAAAAAAAGAACTGGATACGGCGATATTATTAATTGATCAATTGACCTCCAAATTTGAACCGGAAAAATACACCGATGAATATCGAACAGCATTGTTGGAATTAATTGAATCAAAACGGAACGGAAAAGAGACCGTAACAGCTGCAGCAAAGGAAGCTCCTTCCAATGTAACGGATTTAATGGCAGCTTTGCAGGCATCTATTGATCGAACGAAGCCAAATCCAAATAAAACTTCTGCCCCAAAAAAGAAAACAACAGTAAAAATGAAGAAACAAGCATAAGATTTAGTAGGTGTCCGATTCGAATTTTTCGAATCGGCTTTTTTCATTCCGTTCTTGCACACAAATAGACAGCATATTTTTTATTAGTATTCGTATATCATTGAAAACGGGGGAGTGATAATGACCTATAATGTACTCATGTTTGCCGATCCAGGAATCGATGATTCCTTTGCGATAATGTACGCCTTACTAAATCCGAAAATAAACCTTGTAGGAATTGTAAGTGGTTATGGAAATACTCCAAAAGAGCAATCGATAAGAAATACAGCTTATTTATTAAATCTTGGCGGAAGAGAGGACATTCCTATTATTGCAGGTGCTGCTGGTCCATTATCCGGAGAATTAGTGCGATATTATCCAGAGATTCATGGCCAGGAAGGATTGGGCCCGATTAAACCTCCTGATAATATCCAAAATGTTAAGGTATATGATATTAATAAAATCCTTGAAATTGTCGCTCAATATAAAAACAATATTATTATTGTATCAGTTGGAAGATTAACAGAATTGGCATTATTGTTTATTTTATATGGGAACCAGGCTTTAAAGGATGTATCAGCCTTTTATATTATGGGAGGAGCTTTTTTAGTCCCTGGAAATATTTCAGCGGAGGCGGAAGCCAATTTTTTTGTCGATCCCATTGCCTCTAATACCGTCATGGAAAAAGCACATAATATTTATTTACATCCATTAAATATTACCAATAAAGCCCTTATATCTCCTGAAGTTATTCAGTTTCTTGGTGAAAATAGCCCCACTCCATTTAGACCGCTAATAGTTCCAGCATTTGATTATTATTATAAAGCCTATCAAAAAAATATCCCTGGTATTAAAGGGGCTCCGCTTCATGATGTTGTCCCCTTAATGGCTTTAACGGAACCCGATCTGGTCAAATATATTCCCAGAAGAGTAAGAGTAGAGGAGTTCGGAACGGCCAAGGGGAAAAGTATCGCAGATTTTCGTCCGCGACCGGATAAAGAACCGCCAGAATCCATAGATAACATTGGAATGGATGCTGATTTTCAAAAATTCACAGTCAACTTTATGGAAATATTTTTAAAAGGTGATTTTAATAAAAGGTAATTTTGATTGACAAAAGACAGGATTGGGTATAATATTAAATTACGCTTTAATGTTCGTTAAATATTTATTGGATTAAGTAGTCGTAACTGCACGAATGATGTGGGTGATGTCTATTGCCCCAAAAAGTGCAAGTGCGGCTTTTTTATTTAAATGTAAAATTGACTTAAAGTGAACAAATTGTTGGGGGTAATATCCATGAAAAACGGTAAAGTAAAATGGTTTAATGCAGAAAAAGGTTTCGGTTTCATTGAAGCTGAAGGCGGTCAAGACGTATTCGTTCACTTCTCAGCTATTCAAACTGAAGGCTTCAAAACATTAGAAGAAGGCCAAGCAGTTTCTTTTGAAATCGTTGAAGGCGCTCGTGGACCACAAGCTGCTAACGTTCAAAAAGCTTAATTTTGTTAATTAAAAGGGTGATGCACTGTTAGGGCATCACCTTTTTATCTATATTCACTTTTTTAATGTACTAAAAACAAGGGGTGAAAGTTGTGGCATTTGGTAGAAGAAATGACGAAGAAATCAAATTAGAGGAAACAAAAATTTGGGTTTGTAGTTCAGAGGATTGTAAATGCTGGATTCGCGACAATTTTAAAAGCAGTGAAGTGCCCCGTTGTCCAATATGCAAAAGTGAAATGAAGCAAACAACAAAAGAGCTTCAGGTCATTCATAATCATAGTAAGAATTTTATGTAAACAGATTTAAAGCAGGGTAAATTGATACCCTGCTTTTTTTATTCAATCGCATTTTCTTTACAATATTTAAGAACCAGATCTTCCTCATCTTCCTCAAGGGCAAAGTCCAGCACCTTTTCGCTTCCTTTTTCGAAAAAATGATAGGTGGAAAGCTTTGCTTCATTTTGATCCTCAACGAAAATGACCTTTAAACCCACACCTTTATCTGAAAAGAGTTCATCTTCTTCATCAATATCTAAATCTAGGAAGAATTCGTAGCGATCCCCAGATAATAAGCCGAATGGATCTTCTAGTTTTTCTACTGTATGGCCAGTAATGTTCAAGGGTATCATCCTTTATTTTTTATTAGTCCTTATTATTATACACATTTTTATTGAAAAGCCGAGAAGTTATCCTAGTTAAATCTTATTTTGGTGAAATAATATTTAGTAGCACCAACATAACTGGTGCTTTTTTTATTGATCTTCGTGACGAATTGTCAAAAAACTTTCAAAAACAATCAAAAGATGATTATTTTTGAAAGAAAATGATTGATTTTTGCAATCGGTTTCAGTAATATAAAAGCAGGAAAAGAAATTTCAGGTGGTGATAATATGTTAACACCAGAACGGCATCGCATTATTCTCCAATTATTAAAAGAGAAAAGTGTCGTGAAAATCCAGGAAATTATGGACATTACTAATACTTCAGAATCAACAATCCGAAGGGATTTATCACAATTAGAGGAACAAAAGTTTTTAAAGAGAATTCATGGCGGGGCTTCCAGATTACAGGGCAAACTCCAAGAACCAAGCATGATTGAGAAATCCTCCAAAAACCTTCACGAAAAGCACCTAATTGCCAAGTATGCGGCTAGCTTGGTGGAGGAGGGAGATTCGATTTACCTTGATGCAGGTTCAACGGTAATTGAAATGATTGAATTCTTACCGTTTAAAAATATTGTGGTAGTGACCAATGGTTTAATGCATTTAAAACCGTTATTAAATAAAGATATTTCAACCTATCTAGTCGGTGGACTAATTAAACCGAATACTAGTGCTTTTATTGGAAGAGGAGCGTTAGCCAGTCTCGACCTGTATCGTTTTGACAAATGCTTTATAGGAGTAAATGGCATTCACCCTCAATTCGGCTTTACAACTCCGGATCAAGAGGAAGCATTGGTAAAGCAGAAGGCTATTTCTCTTTCTAGAGAAACATATGTTTTAGCAGATAATACGAAGTTTGCTGAAATATCTTTCGCGAAAATTGCTGACATCCATGAAGCGTCTATTATCACTAATGAATTAGAGGAAGAAACCATAAATCAGTATGTAAATAAGACATCCATAAAGGTAGTGACTGCATGATTTACACATTAACGTTAAACCCATCTGTTGACTATATTGTTCAATTGGAAAGCTTTAGTCTGGGGGGATTAAATAGAACGGTAAGTGAAGCAAAGTTTCCAGGGGGTAAAGGGATTAATGTTTCCAGGGTTTTAAAACAATATGGAGCAAAGAGTAAGGCGTTTGGCTTTTTAGGCGGCTTTACCGGAGCATATATCGAGCAATATCTAAATAACGAAAATATTGAAACAGATTTTGTGAAGGTGGCAGAAGATTCCCGGATCAATATTAAGCTGAAAACAGGCCAAGAATCTGAGATCAATGCCAAGGGGCCTAACATTACAGACCTAGATTTTCAGCAGCTAAAGGATAAAATTCGCCAGTTAGGTTCATCGGACTTATTAGTGTTGGCAGGAAGTATTCCTTCCTCTTTACCTAAAACCACATATGAAGAGCTAGTGAAGATTTGTAGGGAAACAGGAGCGCAATTTGTTGTCGATGCAGAAGGAGACCTGCTAAAAAAAGTTCTTCCTTATAAACCGTTTTTAATCAAACCAAATCATCACGAACTTGGAGAACTTTTCGATACTGCTTTTACATTTGCGGAGGAAGTTATCCCATATGGGAAAAAACTTGCTGAAATGGGTGCCCAAAATGTAATTGTATCACTTGCAGATAAGGGTGCTGTATTGATTAGTGAGAACATTGCCTATTTGGCTGAAGTGCCTAAAGGAGAGGTTAAAAATTCAGTTGGAGCAGGTGACTCGATGGTGGCAGGATTCCTCGCAGCATACGAGAGAACGGCTGACCTCAAAGAAGCATTTCGATACAGTGTTGCATCAGGAAGCGCAACGGCATTTTCACTCGGATTATGTACTAAAGAAAAAGTAGAAGAGCTCCTTACACAGGTGCATATAAAAGAAATTCTCTAAGGGAGAGAAAACGATGAAAATTACTGAATTGTTATCCCAGGATACCATTCTATTAAATATTGAAGGCAATCAAAAAGAAAAGACAATTGATCAACTTGTTTCAGTCTTATTTAATGCTGGAAAAATCAACGATCAAGCAGAATTTAAAGAAGCTATTTTAAAGCGTGAGGGGCAAAGCACTACAGGAATTGGTGATGGCATTGCCATTCCTCATGCGAAAACAAAAGCGGTTAATGAAGCTGCTATAGTATTTGGTAAATCTGCTACTGGTGTAAATTATGAATCCTTAGATGGGAAACCAGCACATCTATTTTTCATGATTGCCGCCCCTGAAGGTGCGAATAATACACACTTGGAAGCATTGGCCCGCCTTTCTGGTATGTTAATGAAAGCTGAAGTACGGTACGAGCTTTTAAAAGCAACCTCAGCGGAGGAAGTTATCGATACGATTAACCGATTTGATAAAGAAGATAAACAGGAAACGGTTATTTCCAATAAGAAGGATTTAATCGTTGCTGTAACAGGCTGCCCAACTGGAATTGCGCACACCTATATGGCAGCAGATTCCTTAAAAGCAAAGGCTGCTGAATTGGGAGTAGACATTAAGGTTGAAACAAATGGTTCAGGCGGCGCTAAAAATGTTCTAACGAAGGATGAAATTGAAAATGCTGCAGCTGTCATTATTGCTGCTGATATCAATGTGGAAATGGAAAGATTCAAAGGCAAACATGTGATTCAAGTTGCCGTTGCTGAGGGAATTCGCCGTCCGGAACAATTAATAAACCGTGCAGTAAAACAGGATGCTCCCATTTATAATGGAAATGGCGGCCAAAGTGAAAAATCATCTGAACAAAAAGCTCCACGATCAGGCTTTTACAAGCATTTAATGAACGGTGTCTCCAACATGCTTCCGTTTGTTGTCGGCGGTGGTATTTTAATTGCCATCAGCTTTATGTTTGGTTATAATTCCGCTAATCCAGATGACCCATCCTACAATCCAATTGCGGCAGTAATCAAGGCAATTGGCGGTGATAATGCATTTGCACTTATCGTCCCTGTTCTTGCAGGGTTTATCGCCCTAAGTATTGCCGATCGACCAGGTTTCGCTCCTGGTATGGTGGGCGGTATGATGGCAGCTCATGGAGGAGCAGGCTTCCTTGGCGGTTTGGTTGCCGGTTTCCTTGCAGGATACATTGTACTTCTTTTAAAGAGAGTATTTGCAGGCCTTCCACGTTCACTTGAGGGAATTAAAAGTATTTTGATTTATCCTTTGTTAGGCATTGCGATTACTGGGTTTTTGATGCACTATGTCGTTAATAATCCAGTGGCTTGGATTAACAAGGAAATTGCCGATTTGTTAACTAGTCTTGGAACAGGTAATGCTGTATTGTTAGGTATTGTTCTTGGTTTGATGATGTCTTTTGACATGGGTGGCCCGGTAAATAAAGCCGCGTATGTTTTTGGAACAGGTTTATTGGCAAGTGGGGTTTATGAGCCAATGGCGGCAATTATGGCAGCAGGAATGGTGCCGCCGCTCGCAATCGCAATCGCAACAACAATTTTTAAAAATAAATTTAACGATCAAGATAAAGATGCAGGTAAGGCTTGTTATGTTATGGGCTTATCCTTCATTACAGAGGGAGCAATTCCATTTGCTGCAGCAGATCCGCTGCGCGTTATTCCTTCCGTTATGGCAGGTTCGGCCATTGCAGGAGCGTTATCAATGGCATTTGGAATCGGACTGCGTGCTCCTCATGGCGGGATATTCGTTGTCCCATTAGTAGAGAATGGGGCATTACTATATGCCATGGCCATTTTAATTGGCTCGGTCGTATCAGCGCTTTTAATCGGTTTCCTTAAGAAACCCGTGAAATAATTTTAGAAAAAGGCCGGTAAACTTTGTTTGCCGGCATATTTTTTTATCATAAATTGTAACCACCCGGAATAACATCAGATTGGTATGTGTATTTTTACCTGAGGGGGCATTAGCATGAATGATGATTTTGAGAAAACAGCAAGATTTGAACATCGATTCTGGCTCCAAATATTAGGGGATCATTCCCGGTTTATTTTAGAGGCTTTAGCACCCGTAGAAAAAGAGGAAATCGAAAAAGCGGAAGCCTTTATTCAAACTTTTGATATGCTTCTTGGGCAGGCGAAAACAGCAGAAGTAGTACAATTAACGGCTAATGCTGAAACAGAAGTCCTAAAACTCCGTGAATTTAAATTTAGTTTAATTAAAAGGCATTTAATCGGGAGGATAAAAATCCATCTTTCACCAACGTTTCTTAACCATATGGTCAATGAATTAGAAGAATATTTACGGATTCTATCACACTTAAAAACAGGCAAGCTTCCCCCAGTTTATCATGAGCTTCATCATCATCTTGTTTGGTTATTGGATGCTGCCGGGCATGCAGGAGCGATTTCATCCAATTTAGACGGAGTGGAAAAAAGGCTGAAAGATAAAAGTAATTTGTATACTAAGCATTTTGAAGATTTTTATTTAAAAGCAGTTGAATTGGCAGGCTATTTAAGGACGAACATCACCACATTTCCAGCCTTGGATAAAATGAATTCAGATGCCGTCCTGGAAATTAAATTATTTCAAAATTTCCTCCATGAAATTGAAGAATTAGAACTAAGTGCTCAAGCTCTTGGTACGTTCTCACCATTAATGGCAGACCATATGTCCCGTGAGGAATGTTATTACCTCATGAAATTAGCAGAATCAACCAACACAGAAATGCCAAACTGTGATCCAGCTAAACCAAGACTAAAAGAATAGGCGCTGTTAAAGGCATTTAATGAATATTTAACACTGTTGATTGGAGCGCAGGGTACTCGAATCCTGCGTGAAATAGAGGTAACCTGGAGATCCTCAGGCGCTTTCATCGCCGAGGAGGCTCCAAGACCTCCCCGCTGAAAGCGAGTGCCCGAAGCGGAAATAAACATTTGTATAGCAGAGCCCGAATATAGAAAAAAGCTGAGGACATATTCCTCAGCTCTCTTTGGGTTTAATGGCTTTCAAAGCGACCAAGGCAGCCAAAATACTTAAACTGCTAAGAAGGATAAAAATCCAGTGGTTAGAATGTTTCATGAACAAAGCAATAATCGGAGGCCCAGCCGCTACTCCGATAAACCTCATCGAACTGTATATCGATGTAATAGTACCCCGTTCCTCCTTCTCAACCCCTTCAGTAATTAAGGCATCGAGACAAGGAAGACCAATACCAATCCCTACCCCGCTTATTAAAAACATCGTGAGCATATACCACAGCTTTATGGAAAACCAGAGGGCAGCAATGGAGAATGCCGCAGCAACCATTCCACCAAAGGTTAACCATTTCATTAATACTTTATTTTTTTTAATAACTTTGCCGCTTATATAGGATGATAGGCAAAGTGCCCCAAGTGGTAATGCTAAAAAGAAGCCTTTTTTAATAGCCTTTATCCCATATTTTGTTTCAAAAATTTCAGACAGGTAGAAGAGAATTCCAAAAAGGACGAGCATAAGAATGCCACCAATAAAAAAGATGGCATAAAGCCAACGACCTTTTTTCGTAAAGGTTTTCTTAACATTTATAAAAAATTCCTTAAATGGGACTGGTTTAGCAGATGATTTGGGGCATTTAACAAGAAAAATCATCAACAAAACAGAAATACCACAAAAAATTGGAAAAGAGAAAAAAGGTAAAAACCAAATAAATCCAGCTAAAAATGCCCCTAAAATTGGACTTAAAACTTTTCCAAAGGTGTTGGAGGTTTCAATTAAGCCAAGTGTACAGCTGACATCGTCATCATTCTTAAACATATCGCCGACGAGCGGCATGACAATCGGAGCTGCACCGGCAGCACCCACACCTTGAAGTGCACGCCCAATTAAAATCAGCCAATAAGCATTATCTAATTTCCAAGCGGCCCAGCCAGATAGCAGTCCTCCAATTCCGGCGATGATAAGACTTGGAATAATGACCTTTTTTCTGCCAATATGATCAGATAAATATCCGGCAACAGGGATTAAAAAAATAGCAACGATAGAATATACCGTAATGATCATACTGGTTTGAAAGGAAGAAATCGATAATTTTTTCTCCATCGTTGGCAAAACTGGAATTAGCATCGAATTTCCTAAGGTCATCACTAAAGGAATGGAAGATAGCGAGACAATGGCCCACTTTTGGCTTGAAACCTCATTGGACCTCTTTTGCCCTGCCCGAGACTGTTTCTTTTTAGCAGCTCGTGGATTTTGGCCTAACTGTTCAATATGTTCCATTAATCTTTGATCCCGCCTTAAATTATTTTCTACTGTTAATATTCACTTAAACAGTTTTAAAAAACTAATCCTTTAAATGGAAGTTGATTGAGTATTTTAATGACGATTTCGAAGATTGAAAAAATTAATGCTTGACAATGAAGGATGAACTGTAATAATATAATAAACAATAATATGAACGTAAGGCATTGACGAAGAGTAGTACCTTTAACGGATTCTTTAGAGAGCTGATGGTTGGTGGAAATCAGTGTTGACGTTTTAGGGAATGGACTTCCGAGCCTCCAAACCGAACCTCCTCGAATGGTCAGTAGGCTTTGGCGAAGATCTCATCGTTACAAGAGACAGATATTAAAGCTATTTGCTTCGATATCGGTAAAGTGAGCTAATTTTTTAGCTAATGAAGGTGGCACCACGGGTCTTCCGTCCTTTTTTGGATGGAGGGCCCTTTTTGTATTTAAAAATAATATAGAAATTCGTTGAGCAAGAGGAGTACACATTTTTGTTTCTTTGCAGAGAGTCGGGGATGGTGAGAGCCCGATAAGAAAGGATTTGTGGAATGGACTTGTGAGAGGCATCTTGAACAAAAAGTAGGGATGCACGGAATTCCACCGTTAAAAGGATAGGATATCGAATGAAATAATTCTGTATCCGAAAGAGGAAGCAGGTTGGGCCTGCTTCAAATGGAGGTGGCACCACGGTCCGAGAATCGTCCTCTATATGCGTATTTTTACATGCGCATATAGAGGGCGATTTTTTTTATTAAGAAGGGAGCTTGATTATGACAACAAAACCCAAATATATCGTAGAGGAAATAAAAGGAGATACGCTTACCCCCATTTCGATTTTACAAAAAATTAGCGGGAAAAAGAAATTCTTGTTGGAAAGTTCTCATAAATACAATGACTCTGGCCGCTATTCCTTTATTGGCGCAGATCCAGCCTTTGAGCTTATTTCTAAAGGGAATTCTAATGAAATTTTCAATCGGGCTGGTGAAAAAAAAGTAGTGCATGGAAATCCAATCGAGGTTATAAAAGAGCTTTTACCGAATAAAAGCCTGGAACAGCTGCCTTTTCCGTTTATTGGAGGAGCAGTTGGATATGTAGGATACGACATTATCCGACAGTATGAAGGTATTGGAGAAGAATTTCCAAATGGAATGGAAATGCCGGATGTCCACTTAATGTTCTATGAAGAGGTTATCGTTTTTGACCATCTTGAAGAAAAGGTAATGATTTGCGGATGCCAGCTTTCTGAAGAAAATCAGATAACAGAAATAGAAAAACGGATAAATCAGAGGATAGAAGAACTGAAAAAACCTACATTCTACCCAAATGAGAAGCCATTTCAATTTACTGGATTTGATTCTGAAACAAGTCAAGAGGTCTTTATCAAAAATGTGGAAATAGCAAAAGAGCATATTTTAGCAGGTGACATTTTTCAAGTGGTTCTTTCGAGAAGAATGAAGTCAATCTTTGCCGGAGACCCTTTATCTCTTTATCGGAAGCATCGCGCACATAATCCAACCCCGTATATGTTCTACATCGATTTTGAGGACTATACCGTAATTGGATCATCACCGGAGAGCTTGATAAAAACTAGGGGGAATAAGGTTTTTTCCAATCCAATCGCAGGTACCAAAAGACGAGGCAGAACCAAGGAAGAGGATTTATTAATCGAAGAAGAGTTAAAAAAGGATGAAAAGGAATTAGCTGAACATAAGATGCTGGTCGATCTTGGCCGAAATGATCTCGGAAAAATTTGTGAGTTTGGCACTGTTCAAGTTGATAGGTATATGGCCGTTGAAAAATACCGTCATGTGATGCACTTGGTATCAGAAGTGAGCGGGGTTCTAAATTCGGAGAAAACAGCGATCGATGCCTTGGCAGCATGCTTACCGGCAGGGACGGTTTCAGGTGCTCCAAAGGTTAGGGCAATGGAGATCATTAACTCATTGGAAAAGTCAAAAAGAGGCCTCTATTCAGGTGCAGTTGGTTATGTATCGGCTAACGGGGATATGGATTTTGCCTTGGCCATCAGAACGATGATTTTGAAGGAAGGATATGCCTATATTCAAGCTGGTGCTGGGATTGTATACGACTCGAACCCGGAATCAGAATATCAAGAAACGATAAATAAATTAAATTCCTTCTTGGAGGGTGAGAAATGATTTTACTGATTGATAACTTCGACTCCTTCACCTATAACCTTTATCAGTATTTAGGTGAAATCGGCGAAAAGGTTGAGGTAGTTAGAAACAACCAGCTTACCGTTGACAAAATAAAAGAATTAAACCCAAAAGCGATTATTCTCTCACCTGGACCAGGTAAACCTGAGGATGCGGGAATTTGTATTGAAGTGATTCAAACCTATTATAATCAGTTCCCAATCTTAGGAATCTGCCTTGGCCATCAGGCGATTGGAGCGGCTTTCGGAGGGGAAATTCAAAGGGCTGAATTAATCAAGCATGGTAAAACATCCATCATTTCGCACAATGGTGAAGGGCTTTTTAAAGATCTGCCGGAGGTATTGGAAGTCATGCGCTATCACTCCTTGATTATTGAGAAACGCACGATGCCAGAAGTCCTTCAATGTGTTGCAGAGTCTTGTGATGACCAAGAAATTATGGCGATAAAGCATCGAAATTTTCCAGTCTATGGTCTGCAGTTTCATCCCGAGTCAATTGGAACGCCAGCTGGAAAACAAATATTGAAAAACTTTTTACTTGAGATCGAAAGGATGAGGACAAATGAAGAATTATTTACTCCAGTTAGCTGAGCGTGAATCCTTTTCTGAAAGCCAGATGAAAGAAGCAGTTGATTTCATCTTGGGTGAAGAAGTTTCAGAATCCGAAATCGCCGCCTTTCTAATGGGGTTGAAATCCAAAGGAGAAACAGTTGATGAAATTACGGGTATTGTCAAAGCAATGAAGGCCAATACCCTGACCTTTAAAAAGAGATTGCCAGGTGTAATTGATAATTGTGGAACAGGGGGGGATGGTTCCTCGAGCTTTAATGTCAGCACAACCTCTGCTTTTGTAATCGCTGGCGCTGGAATTCCTGTTGCCAAACATGGAAATAGGAGTGTTTCAAGCAAGACAGGAAGTGCCGATGTTTTAGAGTACTTAGGGGTGAATTTAAATCTGTCAGCAGAAAGAACAGAAGAAATTCTTCAAGAAATCGGACTATCCTTTTTATTTGCACCGAACGTCCACCCAAAATTGAAAAAAGTAATGACCGTTCGAAAACAATTGAAAATACCAACAGTGTTTAATTTTATCGGGCCGCTGACAAATCCAATTGATTTAGACTATCAATTGCTCGGTGTGTATCGAAGAGACCTAATAAATGTTTTTGCCGATGTTCTAAAGAAGTTAGGCCGTAAACGGGCTATTGTCATTAATGGGGCAGGGTTTATGGACGAAGCATCTCTCCAAGGAGAAAACCATCTGACCCTTTTGGAGAATGGAATCATTACCAACCAATCCTTCCATCCTGAAGAGGTAAATCTACCGCAATATGATAATAGCTGTATCAAGGGCGGAGATTCAAAAGATAATGCCGAAATTTTAGTCAAAGTGTTAAAAGGCGAAAAAGGTGCTTACCGTGATACCGTATTGCTTAATGCAGGAATGGGGATTTTTACAGCGGGCAAAGCAAATTCCATTAAGGACGGAATTCAAGCAGCCAGTGAAATCATTGATTCCGGTGCTGCTTATGAAAAATTAACGAACTTAATTGAAAAATCACAAGCATCCGGTAAGAAAGAGGCGATTTAAGTGGAAACAATCTTAGATAAAATTATTGCTCAAAAGAAAAAGGATATTCTCCTGCTCCTTGAAGGGAAACAGACATTGCATTCTGTTGTTCGTCAGAGAAGATCTTTTATTCAAAAGCTGCAAACAGCAGAAGAAATATCCATAATTTCTGAATTTAAGCGGGCATCACCTTCTAAAGGAATTATTAACGATACGATTCCACCAGCCATTCAGGCAGGTTTATATGAAGAATATGGCGCTTCCGCGATTTCTGTCCTGACAGATCAAACCTTTTTTAAAGGATCATTTTCTGATTTGCTGGAGGTTCGAAACACGGTGAACCTGCCGATTCTATGTAAAGACTTTATTATTGATCAAGTTCAAATTGATTTTGCTGCAGCTCACGGCGCAGACATTGTTTTGCTGATTGTTGCAGCATTAGACGAATTTAAATTGATAGAACTTTTTCAATACGCTAAGGGCATAGGGCTGGAAGTATTGGTGGAGGTTCATAATCTGGAGGAACTGGAAACAGCCCTGAAAACGGGTGCCAAGCTTATTGGCGTAAATAATCGCGACTTAAAAACCTTTCATGTCTCGCTTGAAGTTACAGAGAATCTAGCAACAGTTGTAAGAGATGCGGGTGCCTTTCTCATAAGTGAGAGTGGAGTCCACCACCAAGAAGATGTGGAACGTGTAAGAAATGCAGGTGCAAATGCGGTCTTAGTCGGGGAGGCTTTCATGAAAAGTGCAGACGTGAAACAATCCTTCTTGAACTTTCGCTTACCTTTGAAAGAAGGTGCAGGAAGATGAAAGTAAAAATTTGCGGAATATCCGATGTGGAAACAGGAATTGCGGCCTCCCAATTTGGTGCCGATGCTATTGGGTTTGTATTTGCAGAAAGTAAAAGGAAGGTTTCGATTGATAAGGCAAAAGAAATAGCTTCCTTCCTGCCTGAAGAAGTGTGTAAAGTTGGGGTATTTGTTAATGAATCAATGGAAGCAATAGAAAGAATTGCGTCCATTGTTGGTCTTACTCATATCCAATTACATGGTGACGAAACGGCTCCTTTTAGTGAATCACTATCATTGCCAGTTATCAAGGCCATTAGCTTTCAGGGAAATGAGAACTTAGCAACCTATAAGAATTTTCCGAGTGACTATTTGTTACTAGACAGTCCAAAAGGAAAATATCGAGGTGGAAATGGCACTGCTTTTAATTGGAACGAGGTCAATTTAAGTTTGATAAATAGTAAACGTGTCATTCTTGCAGGCGGATTGCATGCAGGCAATGTGGAAGAGGCGATCCATATTATACAACCCTATATGGTTGATGTAAGCTCTGGAGTCGAAACGGATGGTAAAAAGGATCTCCAGAAGATAAAAACATTTATTGAAAAGGTAAAAGGAAGCTTAATTGGAGGGATTACAAAATGAACACATATACATTACCAAATGAAAAAGGTCATTTTGGCATTTTCGGCGGAAGATTTGTACCAGAAACACTAATGAAGGCAGTCATTGAGCTTGGTGAGGCATATGACGATGCAAAGAAGGACCCTAGCTTTCAAGCAGAAATTCAAAGATTATTAAAAGATTATGTGGGGAGAGAAACCCCATTATACTTTGCCGAAAATCTTACAAAGTATGCTGGAGGAGCAAGGATTTTTCTAAAACGTGAGGATTTGAATCATACGGGTGCACACAAAATTAACAATGCTATTGGTCAGGCACTTCTAGCAGTACGAATGGGGAAAAGAAAGATTGTCGCTGAAACGGGCGCCGGGCAGCATGGTGTGGCAACAGCAACGGTTTGTGCCTTATTAAACCTTGATTGCATCATCTTTATGGGTGAGGAAGATATCAAGAGGCAGGCACTAAATGTGTTTCGAATGGAATTGCTGGGGGCAAAGGTAGTCAGTGTGACATCTGGCAGTGCCACCTTAAAAGATGCTGTGAACGAAGCCTTAAGGTACTGGGTTGCCAATGTGGATGATACCCACTATTTATTGGGGTCTGTAATGGGGCCGCACCCATTTCCACAAATGGTTAGGGACTTTCAAAGTGTAATCGGCAAAGAAACAAAAGAACAATTTCATAAGCTTGAAGGAAAGCTTCCTGATGCAGTGGTCGCCTGTATTGGAGGCGGCAGTAATGCCATGGGCATGTTTCATCCGTTTATTGAGAATGAGGAAGTCAAGCTTTATGGCGTAGAAGCAGCTGGACGAGGTGTTGATACAGAATATCATGCTGCTTCCCTTACAAAAGGCAAACCGGGTGTACTGCATGGGTCTTTAATGTATTTATTGCAGGATCAGAATGGTCAAATTCAAGAAGCCCATTCGATTTCCGCCGGTCTTGATTATCCTGGCGTAGGACCAGAACACAGCTATTTAAAAGAAATCGGCCGAGCAAACTATCAATCTATTACGGATAAAGAGGCACTTGACGCTTTCCAGCTATTATCAAAAATGGAGGGAATCATACCGGCACTTGAAAGTTCACATGCAGTTGCCTTTGCTGTAAAACTTGCAGCTGAAATGAAAACAACAGAAAGCATTGTGATCTGCTTGTCTGGACGCGGTGATAAAGATGTAGATGCTGTGAAAAACAGGCTTGAGGGGGAGAATTAATCATGAATCGGCTCGAACAAACTTTTACAATATTAAAAGAAGATCAAAGAAAAGCGTTTGTACCTTATTTAATGGCAGGAGACGGCGGACTGGACTGTTTAGCAGACCGGCTGGTTTTACTAGAAAAGTATGGAGCTACTGCTATTGAAGTAGGAGTCCCTTTTTCTGACCCGGTAGCGGATGGGCCTACGATTCAACAGGCAGGGATTAGAGCACTGGAAAAAGGAACAACCTTAAGAGGAATTATTGCTGAAATTGAAAAAGCGAGAAAAGTGGTTACGGCTCCGATTATCCTTATGACCTACTTAAATCCTATTTACTGTTATGGAATCAGTGAATTTGTCCGAGATATTAGCAATGCAGGTGTTGACGCTTGTATTATACCGGACTTGCCTGTGGAAGAAGAGGATCTTATTGCGCCACAGCTTGAAGAAGCACAGGTTGAATTAATTCGTCTTGTTACCCTTACAACTCCAATCGAAAGGATAAAGACGATTGCAAGTAAGGGAAAGGGATTTTTATATACAGTAACGATCAAAGGGATAACAGGAACGAGAAATGAATTTGACAGTGAGCTGCATCAATTTTTAAAACAGGTGAAAGAAGTTAGTACGATTCCTGTTTTGGCTGGATTTGGGGTCTCTAATGAACAGCAGGCATTAGAATTAACAACAAATTGTGATGGTGTTATTGTCGGAAGTAAAATAGTGGAATTATTTGATAAAAATGAGCTGGCAGAAATGGAAAAATTAATGTCTGTTTTTAAACAAGAATCAAAAATATTATAGGAAATTGTGTTAAATGCTAACAGGAATTTTGAAATTCTTGATAGCGGTGATTATCTACCTTATAATATGATTATACTCGTAATATATAAAAATTTTTTCTTGCTGACAAACTTTGTACGAAACTTCCCATAGAGGAAGTTTTTGTTTGTTTTAATATTTATTTTAGAGGGAGTGTAGTATCTATGAAGGAAATAACTGTTGAAGAACTTATGACGATGAAGAATCCGATCATCATTGATATACGCTCGCCAATTGAGTTTAACGATGGTGCTATTCCTGGTGCAATCAATGTGCCTTTATTTACTGACGAAGAACGCCAAGAAATAGGGACAATTTATAAACAAGTTGGACAGGCAGCAGCAAAATGGAGAGCGATGGAGCTTGTATCTCCCAAAATACCTGATTTACTTCAAACGATTAAATCATTTAATAAGGACGGAGAACTGATTATCCATTGCTGGCGCGGCGGAATGCGCAGCAAAGCTGTTGTAACGTTTTTAGAATTTGCCGGCCTTTATTCATGGCGTTTGGTCGGCGGATATAAAGCCTATCGTAATTATATCCTGGAGAAATTGCCAACCATGCTGCCAAGCCAAGCTATTGTGTTGCATGGATTAACTGGAGTCGGCAAGACGGAGGTTTTGAAGATTTTAAAACTGAAGGGATATGCTGTTTTGGACCTTGAAGAAATGGCCGGCCATAGAGGTTCGATTTTTGGTACCATTGGTCTTGGTGATGGATATAACCAAAAAACCTTCGATGCTCTTCTTTTTAAAGGTTTAAGTGAAATCCAGGGTTCGGACTATTTTCTAGTTGAAGCAGAAAGCAAGCGAATTGGCAAAGCTGTTCAGCCGGAGGAATTAATGATAAGTAAGTTTAAAGGTATTAACATTTACATTCATTCACCAATAGAGCAGCGAGTTCGGCAGCTCGTTACCGAATATGTGCTTCCATATAAAGATCAGCCTTGGTATCTGGAAAAAATTTCTGCTAGTTTAGAAAAGGTGTTAAGAAGGATAAAAGATAATGATATTAAAAAAGGACTTATGCAAACATTAGAGGATCAGAATTATCCTGAAATGATTTAAATTTTACTTGAGCACTATTATGACCCTCGCTATGATCATGCAAGACAGGATTACGAAGGAGAATTTTTTGATATTTTTGCCGAAGACCCGATTGACGCTGCGGATCAAATTGCAACAAAGTTAAAAGAGTTATCAGTAAGACCTCAGCTTGTTCTAAATAATTAATTCTAATCTATTTTTAATGATATTTTCATTTATCTTTATGATTTCTCTTGTATGATAGGCTTGTATGAATAATCTTTGGGAACCGGCTTGTTAATAATTTTGATTATTTAAGTTCATTTTGCTTATGTTTGCTTCTTTCTTGCTGCTAAGAACAAGCATAACCAAAATGAGGGTTCCCAATCGTCAGCACACGTTTCGCGCGTGTGCTTTTCTTTATCATTTTGCTGTTGAATTGTGCTCCAAACAACATATATTTTTATTAGATTCTCATTTTCTTTTCATACGGTTTTCCTTTTTCAGCACTATAATGAGCTCAATTACAGTTTATATATTTAGACTGCTGAAAAAGGAGGAATGCAAGATGCCTTGGGTTCGTTTTGTCATTGTTGGCTTCTTTTCACTTACCGCATTTTCTCTTATGTCATACCAGTCGATAGAAATTGTACATGCAGTAATTAATTTTTTTCATGACAAACATCAGTTAAAATAAAACAAAAAACAATGTGAGCGTGGAAATATGCCTAAATTATTAATCATTGAAGATGAAAAAAACTTAGCCAGATTTATTGAGCTCGAATTGAATTATGAAGGCTATGAAACAAAAGTTGCATCTGATGGCCGTAACGGGTTGCAATTGGCCCTTACTGAAACCTGGGACGCCATCCTGCTTGATTTAATGCTGCCGGAATTAAATGGTCTGGAGGTCTGCCGCAGGATCAGACAGGCAAATAAGACCCTGCCAATCATTATGATTACAGCAAGGGATAGTGTTCTTGACCGTGTCTCCGGCCTTGATAGCGGGGCAGATGACTACATTGTTAAACCATTTGCGATCGAGGAATTGTTAGCTAGATTGAGGTCCTTGTTTCGAAGGGTTGAGGCATTAGGAACAACAGAATTAACAACAATTACGTTTAAGGATATTGTAGTTGAACTGGAATCATGTGTGGTTAAAAAAGGCGATAAGGTGATTGGTTTAACCAAACGCGAGTATGACCTTTTAGTGATTTTCATGAGCAATATTAATATCGTTCTAACAAGAGAAGTACTATTAAATAAAGTTTGGGGTTATAGCACCGGGGTAGAAACAAATGTTGTGGATGTTTACGTACGCTATCTGAGGAATAAAATTGATGATCAAAATCAGGCAAGCTTTATTCAAACAGTGCGCGGCACAGGATATGTTATGAGATGAAAAAGATAATAGGCTATTTTTTAAAACGGCTTCCCTGGCAGACTAAATTAGTCTTAAGCAGTTCAACGGCCATTTTTCTAACTTTTTTCTTGTTTAGCCTTTTGGAATATCATACCGTATCAAAATGGATGTTGAACCGAGAGGAAATTGCCATAAATAGAACCATCACAGATATTGCTGCCTTTTATAAAGTTAAGCCGGGCCCTTTATCCCAACAGGATATAGAACACAGTGAAGTCTTTTTAAGAAAAATGAACGATAAAGATCAGTTAATCAGGGTATACAATCAAAAGGGGGAACTGCTTGTTTCTGATAAAAATGGAGACTTTTCAGTGTTAGAGCCAACTCCTGCAAAAAAAAGAACGACTGAAAGAGTGTCCATCGAAGGTCATGAAGCTATTGTTGCGAGATACCCCTTAATGAGTTCAAAGTTTAAAGGAACCCTAGAGATTGTTCGGCAATTAAATAACTATCATAAAATGATGAGTAACCTCTTTTGGGTCATGACGATATTTGGGTCAGCAGCAATACTTTTTAGTGCTATTAGCGGTTTTTTTCTTTCAAGGCAGCTGTTAAAACCAGTCAGGGATTTGGCACGAGCCATGAAACGGATAAAAGAAAATGGTTTTCAAGGAAGAATGGAATTATATGTGCATAAGGACGAATTAACAGACCTTACAAACGTTTTTAATGAAATGATGGATGAAATCGAAAAGTCATTCATGAAGCAAAAACAATTTGTAGAGGACGCTTCCCATGAATTGCGGACACCCGTTTCAATCCTTGAAGGGCACCTGTCATTATTGAATCGCTGGGGGAAAAAGGATCCTGCTATTCTTGATGAATCCCTTGCTGCCTCATTACAAGAACTATCTAGGTTAAAAAAGCTAATAAATGATTTACTACTATTAACACGTGCAGAAAACCCACGTGTAAAAAGTGGGGATAAGGCGGATATCCCTGCTGTATTACAGCACTTGATTAAAAATATTGAGATTGTTCATCCCGAGTACCAGTTTAACCTTGAAATAGAACAGCCAATTTCTAAGGCTGCGATCTCCGAGCAGCATTTAGAACAAATCCTGATTATTCTCATCGATAATTCGATCAAGTATTCACACGAAAATAAAACAATCTGGATTTCTGCTCATCAAAGAGGACGTGAAATATTGTTATCTGTTATCGACAGTGGAATTGGCATATCTAGTGAACATATTCCGGAAGTATTCAATCGTTTTTATCGAGTAGACAAAGCACGCGGCCGGGAAAATGGAGGAACGGGTTTAGGATTATCGATTGCCAAGCGTTTAATTATGAAATACAATGGATCCATTTCGATTGAAAGTAAAGAAGGCGTCGGAACAAAGGTCAGTATGATTCTTCCAATTAATTAATAGGGAAAATTCTAAATTTTAACACAACTAATCATAACGATTTCCTATTATAATAGAATTAAGATCAAGGTGTAGAAAGGGTTGAGAGCAATGCGGGAATCGAAGATTAGTTATCATCTGTTAGTTGATTGCCAAGAACATAGTTCCTTTACCTTTGAAGATGGGATTAATATGTTTAGTGTTAATGCTTATTCTCATACATGCTTAAATTGTGGGCAGATAGAAGGAAAAGAATCATTAGACCCAAATATTATCGATAAACGAAATAAAGTCCCTAAAACACTCCACCACATTTCTTTAAAAAAAGTTTTCTATTGAAAAGACCGGTTTCGGTCTTTTTTTGTTGTACATATGAAATTATTTGTTCAAAATTACACACACTAAACAAGGTCCATAACGTAAAAATATATAGATTCAATAAAAGTCCATTAGGATACATACGTTTTAAGGGGGAATTGATGATGACTAAACCAAATGCCGATTTAAAAGCCTTCCTAAATAATTTTCTTGGTCCTAATCTTGGCTATTTAATGGAAAAATTTGAAAAGTATAAAGAGGATCCTTTATCAGTTGAACAGGATATGAGAGTGATCTTTGAACAATTAAATGAAGAGGATTTTATCGAAGCAGGAATTACGGTTCCAGTTTCAAATCTAAAGGCACCTATGGTTGAGAGTGAAAAGATCCTTGCTGCTGTAAAGCTTGCTGAAAATATCCGTACTTATGGCCACCTTGCAGCAAATATTTATCCATTAGGAAATCAAAAACCTGATGTAACTCACTTAGAATTAAACAGCCATGGAATCAGTGAGGAGGATTTGAAAAATTTACCATCAGGAATTATGACAAAAAATAGCCCATCGTCTTTTCAAAACGCACTAGAAGCGTTTGGATATTTAAAAGAGATTTATACAAAATCGATTGCATTTGAATTTGACCATGTCCATGACCTAAGAGAGAAAAATTGGTTAATGGAAAGAACTGAAGATAGCCGTTTTCGTACAGATCTTACGAATGAAAAAAGAAAAGGGATTTTAAAGAGACTTGTGGAAGTCGAAGAATTTGAAAAGTTTCTCCATAAAACATTTGTTGGTCAAAAGCGTTTCTCTATTGAAGGGCTTGATGCAATGGTGCCACTCATTGATGAGGTTATTTCTAAGGCTGTAATCGATGGTGCTGAAAATATTAATATTGGTATGGCGCATCGCGGAAGATTAAATGTCCTAGCCCATGTCCTTAATAAACCATATGAAAAGATATTTGCAGAGTTTCAGCACGCCCCAAATAAAGAACTTGTCCCCTCAGAAGGATCTACAGGCATCAACTTTGGCTGGACTGGCGATGTCAAATATCACCTTGGGCTCAACAGAGAGCTGGACGGCGATCATTCTGTTAGGGCTAGAATTTCGCTAGCCAATAATCCAAGTCACCTTGAATATGTTGGAGCGGTTGTAGAAGGATTTACAAGGGCGGCACAGGACGATCGAACGAAACCTGGTTATGCTGAAGATAATAGTAAATCTGCACTTGCTATCTTGATCCATGGTGATGCAGCATTCCCTGGTGAGGGGATTGTCGCTGAGACACTAAATTTAAGCAGGTTAAAGGGATATCGTACTGGAGGCACCATTCACATTATTGCGAATAACACAATCGGCTTTACCACAGAATCTGCGGATTCCCGCTCGACCAGGTATGCAAGTGACCTTGCCAAAGGATTTGAAATTCCAATCCTGCATGTAAATGCGGATGATCCAGAGGCTTGTATCGCTGCAGCCATTTTCGCAGCAGAATATCGCTATGTATTCCAAAAAGATTTTTTAATCGATTTAATCGGGTATAGGAGGTTTGGCCATAATGAAATGGATGAGCCCATGACAACCAGCCCGCAAATGTATTCGTTGATAAATAAGCACCCTACCGTCAAAGAAATCTATGCGAAAAGTTTAATAGAACGAGGCGTCATAAAACAAGATGAGTTAGCAGAACTAGAAAAACAAATCAGGAATAGATTAGCAAATGCGAATGATAAAGTTTCAATGATAAAGAAAGATACGGAAATAAGTGTCCCAGAACCACCAAAATTCAAGAAGGAACACGAATCAATTATTACCAAGGTTCCTTTAGAAAAACTGCAAATTCTGAACAATGAATTGCTTCAATGGCCAAATGAATTTACTGTTTTCAACAAGTTGGAAAAAATATTACAAAGAAGATCAGATGCACTAGGTGAAAATGGGAAAATTGAATGGGCCTTAGCTGAAACCTTGGCATTTGCGACGATTTTGGCAGATGGAACCCCAATAAGGCTAACCGGACAGGATTCAGAGCGCGGTACCTTTGCCCATCGCCATCTTGTGCTCCATGATAGTCAAACAGGTGAAACCTATTCACCGCTTCATCATTTTTCGTCAGCAAAAGCATCATTTGCTGTTTATAATAGTCCCTTAACGGAAGCAGCTGTAGTTGGTTTTGAATATGGGTATAATGTCTTTTCACCGGAAACCTTAGTGATTTGGGAAGCTCAATACGGTGATTTTGCCAATGCCGCACAAGTTATATTTGACCAATTTATCGCTGCCGGAAGGGCAAAATGGGGACAAAAGTCTGGTCTAGTATTGTTGCTTCCGCATGGATATGAAGGGCAAGGTCCGGAACACTCAAGCGGAAGGGTAGAAAGATTTTTACAATCAGCCGCCGAAAAGAATTGGACGGTCGCTAACCTTTCAAGTGCAGCTCAGTATTTTCACCTGTTAAGAAGACAGGCCGCAATGCTGTCAAAGGAAGAAATTAAGCCGCTTATCATTATGTCGCCGAAAAGCCTTTTACGAAACCCGCTTGTTTCATCGACGGCTGCAGAGTTAAGTGAAGGAGAATTTAAACCGGTTATAGAGCATTTCCAAGCAAATAGGGACGATAGTAAGGTAGAAAAAATTGTCCTCTGTTCCGGAAAAATATCCATTGATATTGCAGAACAGGTAAAAGAATCTGACAGTTATGATTGGCTTCAGGTCATTAGACTTGAGGAAATATATCCATTCCCAGCGGATGAATTACGAGAAATTTTTACGAAATACGAGAATGTCAAAGAAGTGGCATGGGTTCAAGAAGAGCCAAAAAATATGGGTGTATGGAATTTTGTAGAGCCGAGAATTAATGAAATTGTACCGGCCGGAATGAAGGTAGACTATATCGGCCGCCGCCGCCGGTCAAGCCCAGCGGAAGGGGAACCGAATGTTCACAAACTTGCCCAAACAAAAATTCTTCAAGCTGCCTTAACGAGGCTAGAAAAAGGAGGTTTACAGCATGGCTGAAATTAAAGTACCAGAATTAGCAGAATCGATTTCAGAAGGAACGATTGCGAAATGGCTAAAGAATATTGGAGAACATGTAGAGAAAGGCGATTATCTTGTCGAACTAGAAACAGATAAAGTCAATATTGAAATTATTTCAGATTTTTCTGGAACGCTTACTGAACAAAAATTTGCTGAAGGTGATACGGTTCAAGTAGGAGAAACGATTGCTGCTGTTGATGAAAGCGGCCAAAGCAACACTGTCCATACTACAGAACAAAACCCTTCTGAACCAATAGCACATACACCAATCCAACCTACAGTTGCTGCTGATGCCACTAAAGAAAATAAGGAGGAATTATCCAGCCGTCCGATTGCTTCTCCAGCAGCCAGACGGCTGGCTAGAGAAAAAGGGCTCAATTTAAATGATATTCCTGCAGTAGACCCTCTAGGAAGGATAAGAAAGCAGGATGTTTCGTCATATCAACAACCGGCACAAAATAATACTCCAAAAGTAGAAAAAGCTGGAGAAATGGTGCCGAGTCAAAATGTTCCTAAACCCATTTTATACGAGCGAATGTCGCGCCGGCGCCAAACGATTGCAAAAAGACTTGTAGAAGTACAACAAACCGCCGCTATGCTGACAACCTTTAACGAAATTGATATGACGGCGGTTATGGACCTTCGAAAAAGAAGAAAGGATAAATTTTTCGATGAGCATGATGTCAGACTTGGTTTTATGTCCTTTTTTACCAAAGCAGTTGTTGCTGCTCTAAAGAAATTTCCTTATTTAAATGCAGAAATTCAAGGTGACCAGCTGTTGGTTAAAAAGTTTTATGATATTGGCATTGCGGTTGCGGCAGAGGAAGGACTCGTGGTTCCTGTGGTCAGAGATGCCGATCGGAAAACTTTTGCAGAAATTGAAATGGATATCATGCAGCTTGCAGAAAAAGCAAGAACCAATAAACTTTCCTTAAATGATTTACAAGGTGGAACTTTCTCGATTACCAATGGCGGGGTCTTTGGCTCTTTACTGTCAACGCCGATATTAAACGGACCACAGGTTGGAATACTTGGAATGCACAAAATTCAACTAAGACCTGTAGCAATAGATAAAGAGAAAACAGAAAACCGTCCAATGATGTATGTGGCTCTTTCTTATGACCATCGTATTGTTGATGGAAAAGAGGCGGTAAGCTTTCTTAGTAAAATAAAAGAAATGCTCGAGGACCCAGAAAGTTTGCTGTTAGAAGGATAAGGGAAAATGAAAAACCGCTGAATAATGGTTCAGCGGTTTTTGGCATGTTACGATTCATTATCGATTCTTAAATGGTCTTAATCCACGGCGTTGAATTTCATCTTTTAATATTTTAATCCATTCCTTTTCCTTACCAGACTTTAAAGCGTCCCGATACGTTACAACCAACTGCTCATTACTCATAATTTTCAATGTGAGAATGCCTCCTTGGAAAATGGATTGAATATTCAGTTTTTATTATTGTAATGGTTTTCTTTTATTTTGAGAACCCCTAATTGATAAAAAATTAAAAGGTTCATAAATTGTTCATAGTTCATTCACGGAAAAGAATTATATTTTAAAAATATTGAATATTCTTATAAATATGATAACATACTTTTGAAAGCGTTTTATTGTATGTTTATGTACATAAGGAGGATGGAAGAATGTCGGTATTATTAAATGTTACCATTGGTGAACTTTTAGAAGAAAAAGCAAAATTACAACCCGACAATCAAGCAGTAATCTACTCAGATCGAGATTTAAGATGGACTTATCACGAATTTAATGATACTTGCCGGCTTGCAGCTAAGGGTTTGATGAAACTCGGAATAGATAAGGGTGAACAGCTTGCGGCCTGGTCAACCAATACTCCTGAATGGCTGATAACGCAATTTGCAACTGGGAAGATGGGAGCAGTTCTTGTGACCGTTAACACCAACTACCGTACAGCAGAACTTGAGTATCTTCTGCAACAATCAGATTCCACAACTTTTATTTTAATGGATACATGGAAGGAATCCTCCTATATTGATATGCTCTATGAAATTGCACCAGAATTAAGGACTTCGGAACCAGGCAAGCTGAAAAGCAGCCGTTTGCCATATCTAAAAAATGTCATCGTCCTCGGGGACAAACGATATCCTGGAACCTATTCATGGAATGATATTATGAAGCTTGGCGAATTGGTCTCTGATGAAGAATTAAATCAGAGAATGGATTCACTGGATCCGGATGATGTCATAAATATGCAGTATACTTCTGGGACAACCGGTTTCCCTAAAGGTGTAATGCTTACCCATAATAATATCGTTAATAATGGCTTTAATATAGCCGGTTGTATGAAGCTGACTCCCCAGGATCGACTATGTATACCAGTGCCATTTTTCCACTGCTTCGGTTGTGTTCTAGGGACAATGGCTTGTGTTTCAGTGGGTGCTGCAATGGTTCCGGTGCAGGAATTTAGCCCGAAACGGGTTTTGCAAACTGTACAGGATGAGAAGTGTACAGGACTTCACGGAGTCCCAACTATGTTTATTGCTGAATTGAATGACCCTGACTTTGAGAAATATGATTTATCAACATTAAGAACGGGAATAATGGCAGGCTCGAACTGCCCCATTGAGGTTATGAAGGCGGTTATTGAGAAAATGGGAGCAAAAGAAATAACGATTGCCTATGGGCAAACAGAGTCCTCTCCTGTTATAACCCAAACTAGAACGGACGACCCGATTGACTTACGCGTAGAGACAGTAGGAAAAGCCCTGCCGAACGTCGAGGTTAAAGTAGTTGAACCAGGTACATCAAAAGAAGTTCCTTTTGGGGTACAAGGAGAACTTTGTACTAGAGGCTATCATGTTATGAAGGGATACTATAAAAACCAAGCAGCTACTAATGAGGCGATTGATGCTGCAGGATGGCTTCATACAGGCGATTTGGCCGTAATGGGTGAAAACGGCTATTTGAAAATAACCGGCCGTTTAAAGGATATGATCATTAGAGGAGGAGAAAATATTTATCCCCGTGAAATTGAAGAATTTCTCTATTCTAATTCAAAAATATTGGATGTTCAGGTGATCGGAGTCCCGGATGAAGTATATGGAGAAGAAGTAATGGCATGGATCATTTTAAAAGAGGGTGAAGAGACAACAGCAGAAGAAATCAGAGAATATTGCAACGGGAAAATTTCGAAGCATAAAATCCCTCGCTACATTGAGTTTACCGACGCCTATCCCATGACAGCCTCAGGAAAAATACAAAAATACCGTTTAAAAGAAAAAGCCATCGAAGCCATTAAAAATTAATTTCAATCTAATATAGTGAGGTGTTGCACTATACAATCCCTTTTGATTATACTAGAAAATGGACAATGACTAATAGGGACGGTGGCAGCAATGATCCATTTATCTTGGCGTGATCGTGAAACAGTAAAAAAAGTGAAGTGTGTTCATACGGATGCAAAAAAATACCTCGTTCATAACGCGTTAACTGCAGGGAAAATCTACGATGTAAAAAATGAAACAGAAGAGTTTTATTACATTATTGATAATTCCGGTAAAGTTGGCGGTTTTTACAAAGAGTATTTTCAAGATGCATAAGAAAAAGGACTGTAAGGCATTGCCTGCAGTCCTTTTTCTTATATTATCGAGCATCAGGAAAAACACGGCGAATCGTTTTGGAGAATTCATCGACTAAACCAGAAATGGGTCTTCCATTCCGAATATCATTGGCATAGGTGTTCATCCGATCATAAAAGTCAGGATTAACCGATACATAAACATTGTCAATATTTGGGTCAGCAGATTTTACTTTTCGCGATATTTTATTTTCGATAGCACCGGTTAACTTATTGCGAGCTGATTTGTCAAGTTTTGCGGCAACAAAGGCATTATTATCTGTAACAATGATATTGGCACTGTCAACCTCAGACAGGCTGGTTACCTTATCAGCCGCTTTATCAGCAATCCTCATTTTCGAATCGTTATTCCCAACATTGTTACGGACATTTCGAATGTTGGTACGATTCATTTTTCGGTCAAGTTCAGTGTCACTGGTATCCACGCCAGTGATTGCTGGGCCGCCATGATTCGGGTTATGATAATTAACCCGTGCAGGTTCGATATCATTTCTGCTCCGGTTGGCAACATCGTCATTCACATTTTTGTTTGCACAACCAGTTAAATAAAGACTAAAAATTAAGGTAGATGTTAAGAATAAACCTTTTTTCATTAATTTTAGCACCCCTTTGTCTTAGTTGAACAAGAATAGCATTCCAAAATGGAAAGAAACTATCCTTAAGGACAAAAAGGATTAAAAAAGAAGCATCGGAAACCAATGCTTCTTTTTTCGGATCATTATTTTTGTTTCACAGTAACTTCCGTCGTTTTTTTCGATTGATACAGACTACGGCTAATCATTGTTTGTACGATTAGGAATGTACCGCCTACTACCCAATAAAGGGGAAGTGCGGCCGGTGCACTAAAGGAAAACATAACGATCATTAACGGTGATAATAACCCCATGTACTTCATTTGCTCCTGCTGGGCTGACGGCATATTGGATTGTGAAACTTTAAACTGGAAGTAATATATAAGCCCGGCGATGATAGTAATAACAATATCAGGGTGTCCAAGACTAAACCATAAAAATTTATGGTGGGCAATTTCCTTTGAACCCCGGATTGCATAATAAAAGCCTGTCAAAATCGGCATTTGAATGAGGATTGGCAAGCATCCCATATTTAATGGGTTAACGCCATGCTTTTGATAAAGCCCCATCATTTCAGCCTGCAGCTCTTGTTTTTTCTTTGGATCCTTTTCAGCCTTCATTTTCTTTTGAATGGCGTCCATTTCAGGCTTTAAGACATCCATTTTTTCCTTCATTTTCATCTGATTTTTATATTGTCGTAACATTAATGGCATTAATACAAGTCTGATAATAAGGGTAACAAGAATGATCGCTAAGCCATAATTCCCGCCAAAAAAATCTGCCACTGAGTGAATAATAGTCGAAAATGGGTTTACAAAATAAGTGTGGAAAAATCCATTGTTATTACCACTTTGAGTTTGTGATGAACAGGCAGATAAAATTAGCGTTGTTAAGGATAATAAAGCTATAAGAATAAGTGAAGAACGTTTTATTTTCATATTTCCTCCTAAAAATGTGATTTAGTATATTAGGTAAAAAGGAAGGAAATAGGTTCCTCGGAATCGTCCTGAGAACATTCTTTTCTACGAATATATTTAACAATTCTAATTAGAATAAAACTTCCATTTAAACGGCTTTTTTTCTTATATAAAAACCACGGGTGAATAATTTTTGTATTTGCAGGATTTGTCTGCGAGCCAATAAAGGAATATTCCACTCCCCAAGCCCATAGGTATTTCAGCATCATTCCTAAATAAATGCTGACATATAGAGCCGTTAAGGCATTTATATCTGAATGATCGATCAGTAATTGGAACAAAAATTTTCACCTCGCATAAACAGCCAATGATAAGAGTATATAGGAGAATAGTTAAATAATCAATTTAATCCTTGCTAAAATTCCAAAAGAAGAAGAGATTGCTAATATCCTTTTAAAAAGGCTATTTTCGCAAAGGTTGATTTTTTTCGTATAGGTTCAACCCGTTTAACTTGAATCTGGCATCTTTTCGTAATGACATTTGCGAAAATTGCCTAGAAACTTAGTAAATGACCCTTAATAAGTTCTACAAGTAACAAAGTTTACGAAAAGAGCCTTAAAAAACAGAAAAAGCGGAATTGTTCCGCTTTTTAATTCCAATGGGCTGTTAACTTTTGATAGGTAAAATCTACTTTTTCCTCTGTTGGCGGGTCAACATGTTTTAATGGATATTCATGTCCCAGAGCTTCCCATTTGTAAACACCGAGTTTATGATATGGGAGAATTTCAATTTTTTGGACATTTTCTAGTGTACCGATGAATTCTCCTAACTTTTGTAAATCTTCCTCGTCATCCGTAACTGTTGGAACTAGGACATGTCTTACCCAGATTGGTACATTGCGGCTGGATAAAAATGTTGCAAATTCAAGAATGTGATCATTTGCCATTCCAGTTAATTGGATATGTTTTTTTCGGTTGATATGTTTTAAATCCAATAAAATGAGATCCGTATATTGTAATAATTCTTCAAGCTGTCCAATAAAAAGCTTAGAATGAGAGAAACAGCCGCCAGAGGAATCGATGGTGGTGTGAATCCCTTTCTTTTTGCATTCCTTAAATAATTCGATAAGAAAAGGAATCTGTAACAATGGTTCCCCGCCGCTAACTGTTATACCGCCTCCAGAGGCTTGAAGGAAAGGGAGATAACTCATCAAATCATCCATGATTTCGGAAACGGTCATTTGCTTACCGGTACCGATTTCCCAAGTATCAGCGTTATGACAAAACTGGCACCGCAAAAGGCAGCCCTGTGTAAAAACAACATAACGTATCCCTGGTCCGTCGACTGTTCCAAGTGTTTCTATAGAATGAATATTTCCAATCATGAAGATGTTCCCCTTTCGTTTGAAAGCAGGAGCTCTACTAAAAAGAGCCCCCAATAATTTTAATTATAAAGATTCGTGAAAAGTACGGTTAATTACATCCAGCTGTTGTTCTTTTGTCAATTTAATAAAGTTTACAGCATAACCAGACACACGGATGGTTAATTGCGGATATAGTTCTGGATGTTCCATTGCATCTAAAAGTGTTTCTCTATTAAAGACGTTCACGTTAAGATGGTGACCAGTTTTCATTGCATAGCCATCTAAGATGGAAACTAAATTACGAATCTGGTTATTTTCTTCTTTTCCTAATGCTTTTGGTACGATGGAGAAGGTATTAGATATCCCATCCATTGCATAGCTATATGGAAGTTTGGCAACGGAAGACAGGGAAGCTAATGTACCTTTTGTATCACGTCCATGCATCGGGTTTGCACCAGGTGCAAATGGTTCCCCCGCACGGCGGCCATCAGGTGTATTTCCCGTTTTCTTGCCGTAAACCACGTTAGATGTAATCGTCAAAATAGACATGGTATGCACAGAATTGCGATAAGTTTGATGTTTTTGAAGCTTTTTCATAAATCGCTCCACGATTTCTACAGCAATACTGTCTACCCGATCATCGTTGTTCCCATATTTAGGGAAGTCACCGGAAGATTCAAAATCAACAGCTATCCCCTTTTCATCCCGGATAACCTTCACTTCGCCATATTTTATGGCGCTCAGGGAATCTGCAACTACACTTAACCCAGCGATACCAGTTGCCATTGTTCTTATTATTTCAGTATCATGCAAGGCCATTTCTATTCTTTCATAGCTGTATTTATCATGCATATAGTGGATGACATTCAAAGTATTTATATAAAGTCCTGCAAGCCATTCCATTATTAAATCAAATTTATTCATTACTTCGTCATAACTTAAGATTTCTGAGGTAATTGGCTGATACTCAGGCCCAACTTGAATTTTAAGTTTTTCATCGACACCGCCATTAATGGAGTAGAGCAGTGCTTTCGCTAGGTTGGCACGTGCTCCAAAGAACTGCATTTGTTTGCCAATTTTCATCGCAGACACACAGCAGGCAATTCCGTAGTCATCGCCGTATTCCGGGCGCATAATGTCGTCATTTTCATATTGTATAGAGCTGGTCTTAATCGACATTTTCGCACAATATTGTTTAAAGTTTTCAGGAAGCTGCGGTGACCATAAAACCGTTAAGTTTGGTTCTGGCGCTGGTCCTAAATTGTCCAAGGTATGAAGGAAGCGGAAAGAATTTTTCGTTACTAATGAACGTCCGTCTTGCGCCATTCCTCCAATAGATTCGGTTACCCATGTTGGGTCGCCGCTAAACAATTCATTATAATCAGGAGTCCGAGCAAATTTAACAAGTCGGAGCTTCATAACAAAGTGGTCAACTAGTTCCTGGACCTCTTCCTCTGTTAAGGTTCCATTTTGTAAATCTCTTTCAACATAAATATCTAAGAAGGAAGAAACACGGCCAAGGCTCATTGCTGCACCATTTTGTTCCTTAATGGCAGCTAAATATCCTAAATATAACCATTGAAAAGCCTCTTGTGCATTTTGGGCAGGATTGGATATATCAAATCCGTAGGAAGTTCCAAGCTCTTTTAATTCTTTGAGAGCACGAATTTGTTCCGCGATTTCTTCACGCAGCCGGATATTGTCTTCTGTCATTACCTTACTGGTATTCTGTTGATCCTTTTTCTTTTCCTCTATTAAAAAATCAATACCATATAAGGCAACACGGCGATAGTCACCAATAATGCGTCCTCGGCCATAAGCATCTGGCAGACCTGTGATAATGGCAGCTTTACGGGCAAGCATCATTTCATCTGTATAAGCATCAAATACACCTTGATTATGTGTTTTACGGAATTCAGTAAAGATTCTTTCAATTTCAGGATTTAATTGATATCCGTAAGCTTCGCAGGCTGCTTTTGCCATACGAATTCCTCCAAAAGGCTGCATGGAACGATTGAATGGTTTATCTGTTTGAACACCAACTACCTTTTCAAGTTCTTCATCCAAGTAACCGGGTCCGTGCGAGGTAATAGAAGAAACGGTTTCGGTATCCATCTCAAGAACGCCGCCGTTTTCCCGTTCCTGCTTTGTAAGTTCCATAACCTGGGCCCATAATTGTTTAGTTGATTCTGTTGCTCCAGTTAAAAAGGAATCATTTCCTTCATATTGAGTGTAGTTCTTCAAAATGAAATCCCGAACATTTACTTCTTTTGTCCAAACTCCTTTTGTGAATCCTTTCCATTGTTCCATTGTTTTTCACCTCTAAATTAAATTCGTAATTTTATATAACAGTTTGAATTGCTATTTATATCTTAAGTATAACAGCGTAGATTTGTGTAACAATGAGCATATGTTAAGAAATTGTGAAATCTATATTTTTAGGGGGTTTTCTGGGATAAGTTTGAACGAATTATGAACAACGAAGGGTTCTGTACTATAAAAAAATCCCATGAATATTTAACTGTTATACATGAGAAAGTCAATATTACCAACATATTTATAGGGGAAATGAATAAAACAGCACAAAAAAACAGGAGAAAGACTCCTGTCCTAATCGACGACTATATAAGCTATCATCGGCCCATTATGTGACCGGTCGGAGTGGGTTTCACAAATTAGCCTATATGTCCCTTCTTTTTTAAATTGAAGGGTAACCACTGTTTCCTCGCCTTTTTTCACTGTTCCCTTGATTTTTGTTCCCTCAATATAAAAGGGATGTGCTGCGCCGTTTATTCCACTGATATATAATTTAACCTTTTCACCTTTTTCTAAAGAAATGGTGCCGGGATCCCAACGGTAAGCCTCAATTTCTTTACCATTCTTCAACGTAGATTTAAATTCTCCCGTGACCATATGAATTTCTCGAATATTTTTATTCGCTTGTTGATTAAAAACAGTCACGTCGCCTGCTTTTAACATAAACCAAGCAGAGATGGTGGCTAGAACGACACCCACTGCCAGGAAAAATAGAAGTGTTTCTTTCTTTAACACTAAAAATTTCATCTAAAAACCCCCCCGATAATTTGTCCTATTTAATACTTATGCCGAGGAGGTATGTAAACTTGTCTCTTTTTTACAATATTAGATTGTTTTATTGACGGTTGAACGCTAAGTAAACTGTCAACAATGTAGGTAGTTAGAATTAATTTTCTTTTATTTTTCCTATCGAAAAGTTTATAGTTAATTTAGGATGAAAAAATAGGTGGTTATTTTGTTGGGGATTAAAAAAGAAAAAATATTAAAAGTAGTAAAGTTTATATTCCCGTTATTTTTGTTAATTTTCGCCATAGTTGAAATGAAAAAATTTACTGGGGATCTAAATTTACAATTATTAAAAAATGAGCTTAATCAACTCAATATTTTCTCATTATTATTAATTTTAGCAGTTACTTTCTGTGCTGTTCTGCCGATGCTTTTGTATGATGTTGTCCTTGTAAGGATTTTACAAATAAAAGTTCCCAAAAGGGAGCTGTTAGAACAATCCTTTATTGCCAATTCTTTTTCAAATTTAATAGGTTTTGGCGGATTGGTCGGGGCCATGTTAAGAACTTATTTTTTTCATAAGTTTGAGCATGATAAACGGCGGCTTTTAGGTGTCATCGCTACCGTTTCCCTATTTTATTTAACGGGAATCTCGTTTCTTTCATGGATTGTAGCACTTGGATATCATCATTTTCCATTGTTTATTGATACAAAATGGCTTTATTTTGCTGTATGGGGCGTTGGTTTATATCTACCGATTTTTTTATTTATACATATTTTAAAATCTAAAAAGGACCATCAGTCCCAATTTACTAACAAAATAGCAGCTGAACTTGTCATCATCTCGATCGTTGAATGGTTAGCTGTATTTATAGCGATATATGTTTTATGTAATGTATTGGGGATTGCTATTTCCTTTGAACAGCTTTTTCCGGTTTATATTGTGGCAGCCTGTGCAGGTATCATAAGTATGATTCCTGGGGGACTTGGCTCATTTGATTTGGTTTTTTTGTGGGGAATGCAAGAATTACATATCCCTGAAGAGAAAATCTTGGTGTTACTGCTTTTTTATCGAACTGGTTATTATTTCATCCCATTTTTCACCAGTTTGATCTTTTTTGTAAAGCTATATTGGAAAAAGTGGAACAAATCCTGGAATTATTTACCTAAGGCTATTATTCAAGGTCTAAGTCATATTATCCTGACAATTCTCGTATTTTTATCCGGGTTAATTTTGTTATTGTCAGCTAGTGTACCTGGCATTATGTCCCGGTTAAGAATTGCTCAGGAGCTGCTATCTTTTCCGATTATAAATGTATCTCATCAGCTTTCTGTTGCAGCAGGATTTTTACTTTTAGGATTGTCTCGCGGAATCGAATACAGTGTGAAGCGGACTTACGATTTGACGATGTTTGCGTTGATTCTTGCGGCACTTTTCTCCATTTTTAAAGGAATTGATTATGAGGAAGCTATCTTTTTAATTATTGTAGCCCTGTTACTAAGATTCTCTAAAGATCAATTTTACCGTGAGAGTTATGTGCTGACTTGGGGAAAAACGATTTTTGATATGACTATCATATTAATTATCACCTCAACGTATCTCATTATTGGTTATCTAAATTTACCTGAGGCGAAATTAGCCATTCCGACAAAATTTTTGCCGTATGTGATTCTCGATTACCGTGATTTATTTAAGAGTGCGAGTATCGGCCTTGTTATTGCGTTATTAATACTTATCTCCGGCTATTTCATTAGCTTGCCGAAGAAATGGAAATTGGATAGGTCATTTGATTTTGAAGATGAAATCAATCGTCATTTGACGAAGTATCATGGAAAAGTTTTAACTCACCTAATCTTCTTACATGATAAATACATCTTTTGGAATAAACATAGAAATGTTTTAATCCCATTTCAAAAATATGCTGATAAGTTAGTAGTACTAGGGGATCCAATAGGTGAAAAGAGTGAATTATCGAGTGCGATAGAAGAATTCCAGGAAATAGCGGATCTCCATGGATTTACGCCTGTTTTCTATCAAGTAAGTGACGAGATGCTTCCCTTTCTTCATGGCCACGGATTTGCCTTCTTTAAATTAGGGGAAGAAGCCTTCATCGATTTGAAAAACTTCTCGCTTTCAGGGAGTAAAATGAAAGGGCTGCGAGCTCTTAGAAGTAAATTCAATCGCGGCCAATACTCCTTTGAATTACTGCAGCCGCCTTTTTCTAATGAACTATTTGCAGAATTAAGAGAAATATCAAATGATTGGCTTCAAGGGAGAACTGAGAAGGGATTTTCCCTTGGTTTCTTTGATGAAGATTATTTAAATCGGGCACCAATCGGGATTGTACGTGATGAAAATAAACAAATACTAGGCTTTATGAGCATCATGTATGTTTATGATGACGCTGAGACCATATCAGTGGATTTAATGAGATTTAAGCCAGAGGTAGAACCTGGAATTATTGATTTTCTGTTCCTATCTTTAATAGATTGGGCTAAAGAACAGGGGTATCACCGCTTTAATATGGGAATGGCGCCTCTTGCTAATGTAGGCTTATCGAAGTTTGCATTTTTAAGTGAGAAAATAGCGGCCCAAATTTTCCTGCACGGCCACTTTATTTATCATTTTCAAGACCTAAGAAAGTTCAAAGAAAAGTATACAAATGTTTGGGAACCGAAATATTTAGCATATCGAAGAAAAGCCTCTCTACCTTTAATAATGGCCCAAATTACTTTACTAATATCGAAAAAAAGAGCTTAACCAATTTTTGACCTGTTACGATTACGGACAGGTTTTTTTTATAACAATTTTTTGAAAATACTATTTTTTTCTAAAAAATATCTGTTAAAATCAAATAGGAAATAGTTAAAGATAGGGTGTTTTGTATTGAAGAAATTATTTACTTATTTCATAATTTTCCTTGTGGCACTATCTTGGCAAATGAAAGCCCTTGCAGCAGAGAAACCTTCATTAGAACTTAAAAGTGAGGCTGCCTGCCTGTTGGATTCTGAGACAGGTGCCGTTTTATTTGCAAAAAATGCGGATCAAAAAATGTATCCTGCAAGCATTACTAAAATCGCAACAGCTATCTATGCGATTGAAAAAGGGGATTTAAACAGTATTGCAACGGTCAGCGCTAATGCAGTAAGACAAGATGGGACAAGGGTCTATCTGGTTGAGGGGGAGCAGGTCCCTTTAAAAAAGCTTATTCAAGGAATGCTGATTAACTCCGGAAATGATGCAGCTGTTGCCATTGCGGAACATTTAGATGGAAGTGTGGAACATTTTGCAGAAAATATGAATCAATATTTAAATACCACTATCGGAGTAAAAAATACACATTTTACGAATCCCAATGGATTGTTTGACGAGAATCATTACACAACAGCAATGGATATGGCACTCATCACAAATTATGCGATGAAAAACCCAATATTTAAAGAAATATTTGGCACAAAAGAACTCATGTGGGTGGGACAATCTTGGAGCACCAAGCTCGTTACACATCACCGCATGCTAAAAGGGGAACTTCCTTATCCAGGGATTACGGGCGGGAAAACAGGATTTACTACTGAATCCAGGCAGACCTTGTCCACAACCGCAGATAATGGCAAAATTAAATTAACGGCTGTCGTTATGAAATCAGAGTATAAAATTGATAAATATAAAGATACTGCTGCTTTGTTTGATTATGGTTTTAGTCACTTTCAAAATGCTATTCTCAAACAAGGTGAAATCTATCAAAAAGATCAGAAACAATATTATCTGGATAAAGATACTGTCATTACAGAAGAGATAAATGGGGCAACAAAGGAAGTGGCTCCAAAGGGAATTTTGTTGATAAAAAATACAAAGGGTCAAATGGTTCAGGAGATTCCTCTTCATTATAAAGAGCCACAAACAGTTCCAAAGAAAACCGAACTTGCTGCGCCGTCCACAAAAGCTCAAAAAGCACACAATAAGCAACTAACGGAGCTTAACGCTATTATGGGGGTAATAATACTTGGAATTGCTGTCCTATATATTGGCATGCGAAAAAAATCAAGAAAAATGATAAATCCAAAATAAAGCGATGGAGAGTATTCTTCTCCATCGCTTTATTTTGGATTAACGTTTGTGGCTAATAACATAAAAAAGGAGAGCAACACCATTGCAATGACTAAAAACCAGGCTAATTTCATGTTTCCAGATTCCATGGCAATATATATAGCTGTAGGGGCGGTTTGTGTTTTACCAGGAATATTACCAGCAAACATTAACGTTGCCCCAAATTCTCCAAGTGCCCTTGCAAAGCTTAATATGATGCCGGTAATGATTGATTTAATTGATAAAGGAACGCTGACGAGTAAAAAGACATTCCATTCGTTCGCTCCATCGACCCGTGCGGCTTCTTCAATATCTTTATCAACAGATAGGAAACCTGTTTTTACCGTTTGATACATTAGCGGAAAGGCGACAATCGTTGAGGCAAGAACCGCAGCCCAAGGGGTAAACATGATGGTGCTTTGAAATAATTCTTCAATCAATATACCGACAGGACTATTCCTGCCGAAGAAATAAATTAATAAAAAGCCAATAACGGTAGGCGGCAAAACAATTGGCAGTAACAGAAAAGTCTCTACAACTACTTTTCCTTTGAAATGAGTTTTAGTTAACAGTCTTCCAATAAGGGTACCGGAAATAAATACTAAAATAACAGAAAGGGAAGCCACTTTAAGTGACAATAAAATAGGAGGCCAAAATTCATTATGTATCAAGTTTATCCATCCAATACTTTATGCTCTTAACCATTATAACAAAAAAACTGCCTGGAGGCAGTTTTTGATTCATGGTTTAAACGACACTGTTCTTTGCAGAGGCACTATCAATGACATCCTGGTCTGTAACGGCCTGAATTGGAATATTGACCGGCGAAAGGTCCCCGTTTAATTCTCCAAATCCCTGATTCCGTTTTGTAGAAACAAATAAATCGAACTGTTGATTGGGACCCATGATGAGATTAGACCCTTGATCAATAATATTAACTTTGAAACCAAGTAAATTAACAACCATTGGGGCAAATAACAAGAACGATCACTCCTTTACACTATTGATTGGTTGAGAGTCGAAGGAGGTTGGGGAGTCAATTTGATCCTTATCATCCACAAAACTTCTAGTTGCCACAAAATCACTGCGATCACCAAAATTTTGTCCGAAGCCCTGATTTTTTTTATCAGAATTATGCCACTCGGCTAAAAGGTTTTGCCCAATATTTACAGCAGAAGCATTTTCAAAGGAATTAATTTTAATCATGAATATATTTATATTAATATACGGAACTGGAGCCGGCATTTTAATCCCCTCCTTTTACTTGCTTATAAATATATGCGGTTCCAAAATCTTTATGAGGTATAAAGAAAAGTTGGATTAAATTCCAAAGATAAATAGTATGATGAAAATAAGCATGAAGGGGGTGTGGATAGATGGAAATGGATAAATTGAAACAATGGATGGAGCTTGCCAAGAATATGCATGGTGGGGATTTCTGGACCAATATTTTTGACCAGGAATTTACAAAACAATTCATGATGAACGACCAGCAATTTAATTCCCCAAGTGATGGAGTAAATAGGAAAACGGGACAGGAGGAAAAGGTGCGCACCTTTCCTATCATTGATATTTTAGAAAGTGAAAGTGAAGTTATTGTCTTGATCGAACTTCCTGGTGTCGCGAAAGAGAATATTGAATTAGGGCTTAACGGGAATATATTAACTATAAAAGGAACTGCTCCAGCACTTCATCCGCACTTGAAAAAGAGCTATACGGAAAGGTTTTATGGTGAATTTCTTCGGCAGATTACCTTGCCAGATACCATTGCCCCTAATCAACTAAGTGCTAAATTTTGGAATGGTTTATTATTCGTAAGTTATCAGCGAATCGTTGAAAAAGGTGAAATCATACCAATAGACTAGCCGTTAATGACAATGGCGTCTAGAAGATCAGCATCCTCAACTGTTTGGATTGGTAAGGATATGGTTGAAAAGTCAGCAGATTGCTGCCCGAAACCTTGGTTTTTCTTGTTCGTATTCTTCCGCGATATTAATTGTGCACTTCCGATGGTAAAGGTTGAACCTAGACCAACTCCATTGATTTTTATGATCCCAAGATTACCTACTGTTGGAATATAGAACATTTTTTGCTTCCTCCTTTTTCCTTTGGACATGTTAAGGTAATTTCCCCATATACTTGAGAGTAAGGCAGGAAGTAAGGGAGCGTTTGTGAGTATGTCATTAAAAGATTTATTCCATAAATTCGGTAAAAATGATTACGAAAAGGAATTAAAGAGAAAATTGCTCTTTTTAGAAATGAATTTGGAAGAATTGAAAAAATCGCTGCAAACAATTCAAGAACAAATTCCAGCTGAAGCAAAAGGAAAAAGTCAAGAAGCGCCTATTATTATTGAAAAAATAAATATAGAAAAAATCATTTTAGATAAATATGAGTTAAATAATAATTTTGGACAACTCGGAATCAAAGAGTTAAAAGGAAAACTAAATATAGGGGCTACATATGGAAGTGAATTTACTCCAGCGTTAACCGACGAAGAAAGAGGAGAGGAGCAGGGTGAAATAAAGAAAACATCAACTGAAAAGAGCCCGCGGGTTAATATACAGGCGAAAAAAGAAGTGTAAGAAAAAAGACTAAAGTTGTACCCTTTAGTCTTTAAAAAAATTATTGCAGTCTGCTTTCAACTTGCTGGCATACCTCATCAGCAGACAAGCCGTTCGCATCAATAACAGACGCTTTTGTTGTTGTATCCTGCATTCCCATAACGTTAGAATCAAGGCCGGAAACGACACAGCAATCACAGTTTTGAGCATCTGACTCCTGCTTTAAATCCACAACATCATATCCTTTTTCCCGAAGAGCTTGTGAAATATTTGTAAGAGATTGTTCAACTCCAACTTTTGCCATTCTAAACACCTCCTCCTGTAAATTATCATGTCTAAGTTTCAAAGAAATATTCCGCATAAGTTGCGATAATCTTCCAAAAGCTAAAATGGGAGGTGTTTCAATTGGGTAAGCGAAGTAAGAAGAAAGCAGATCCTTCTACAATTGGGCTTAATTCACCGCAGGTGGAAGGGCAAGGAACAACAACGACTGAAACTGGCTCAAGAGCAGAGCCTTCTTCTAGAAGAAAGCAGAAAAGAATGTAAATAAAAATAGAAGGCACCATGAAAGGTGCCTTCTTATTTTTATTTATACATTTCAGCTACTTGTTTCTGAATTTCATCGTTTTCTAGGTATTCATCATAAGTCATTTGCTTATCAACTAAGCCATTTGGTGTTAATTCAAAAATGCGATTTGCAATTGTTTGTATAAACTGATGGTCATGGGAAGCAAACAGCATAGACCCTTTAAAGTTGATCAATCCATTGTTAAGTGCTGTAATTGATTCCAAATCCAGATGGTTTGTCGGCTCATCTAATAGCAGGACATTGGCTCCATTTAACATCATTTTTGAAAGCATACAGCGAACTTTTTCTCCTCCAGAAAGGACACTTGCTTTTTTAAGTACTTCCTCACCAGAGAATAGCATCCTTCCTAAGAATCCACGTAAAAAGCTTTCACTGTCATCCTTTGGAGAGAATTGTCGAAGCCAATCAACAAGATTTAAATCACTGTTTTCAAAATACTCCGAGTTATCCTTTGGAAAATAAGCTTGTGATGTTGTGATACCCCACTTAAAAGTTCCGCTGTCCGCTTCCATTTCGCCCATTAAAATTTTGAAAAGCGTTGTTTTAGCGATTTCGTTTGTGCCAACAAGTGCTATTTTATCTCCTTTATTCATAAAGAAACTGATATTATCAAGCACCTTTACACCATCTATAGTTTTTGTTAACCCCTCAACCCTTAATAAATCATTCCCAATTTCACGGTCTGGTGTAAACCCAACGAATGGGTAGCGGCGGGATGATGGCCTAATATCATCTAATGTAATCTTGTCTAAAAGTTTTTTACGGGATGTAGCCTGCTTTGATTTAGAGGCATTTGCACTAAACCGGGCAATAAAGCTTTGAAGTTCTTTAATTTTTTCTTCTTTTTTCTTATTGGCATCAGATGCCATTCTTGATGCTAACTGGCTTGATTCATACCAGAAGTCATAGTTCCCTACATAGATTTGAATTTTACTAAAGTCCAAATCCGCAATATGGGTACATACTTTATTTAGAAAATGACGATCATGGGATACGACAATAACGGTGTTTTCAAAGTTAATTAAGAAATCTTCAAGCCATTGAATCGCTTTGATATCCAAATGGTTGGTCGGCTCGTCCAAAAGTAAGACATCAGGTCGGCCAAATAATGCCTGTGCAAGCAAGACCTTAACTTTATCAGACCCTGTCAACTCGGCCATTTTTTTATAATGAAGATCTTCGCCGATTCCGAGACCTTTTAAAAGAATAGCAGCCTCTGGTTCAGCTTCCCATCCGTTTAATTCAGCAAATTCCCCTTCAAGTTCAGCAGCTTTCATGCCGTCTTCATCGGTGAAGTTTTCTTTCATATAAATGGCGTCTTTTTCCTGCATAACTTCGTAAAGTCTTGTATGACCCATAATAACGGTCTTTAACACTTCGAATTCTTCGTATTCAAAATGGTTCTGTTTCAAAACGGCCATCCGTTCATTAGGGCCTAATGTAACAGTACCAGTTTGTGCTTCAATTTCACCAGATAAAATTTTTATAAAAGTAGATTTACCTGCACCATTTGCCCCGATTAAACCATAGCAATTTCCAGGCGTGAATTTAATATTCACATCTTCAAATAACTTCCGGTCCCCATATCTCAAACCTACGTTACTTACAGTAATCATAATTAAAACATCCTCCAAAACAAAATATCTATTAATTATATCATTAAAATTAGGGGAGGGCGAATTCTATTGGAATGAAATGTTGTGAAAGAAAAATTTTCTAAAAAATTTTCCCCGATTTCACACTTTATTCATAAATTTGTTGTAGAATTGGTTTAAGAAGTATTAAAGAAGGTGATAAGTATGGCAAAAAAACAGCTTACTGATCTCGTTAACAAATTAAAAAAAGCAGGAATAAAAGTGAGTTTAACAAAACCAAAGTCCAATTACCTTTTATCTTTACAGCAACTTAAAAAATTTCCTTCATCCGTGAATTAAATAGGAAAATAGGTAATAAAAAGCGATTAATCCCTCCAGGATTAACCGCTTTTTTATTAAAAGGCCGTGTTTAAATCTGGCTGTTGATTTGCGCTCCAGGCGCTTCGCTTTCCGCGGGCGTTCCGGGGAGCCTCCTCGGCGCTAAAGCGCCTGCGGGGTCTCCCCAGCCCCGTACTCCCGCAGGAGTCTCGCGCCTTCCGCTCCAATCAACATCGTTTCAAGATAAATGGTGACAAATAACACTGTCTATTATTTAATTTCGTCCATTATTTTGTTGTAAACTTCTTTTTTATTAAATTCTTTTCCCATTGGAAATTTTTCAATAAATTTATTGTTTTCATCTACTAAGTAGGTAAAGGTAGAATGAATGAATTGGCCATTCCCTGGGTCTTTATATTGAAATTGCAATGCCCCCGTGACTTGCTTGATTTTTTGCTGTTCTTCTTTTATTTTTTGCTTGTCCCCAGTTAAGAACTGCCAGCTATCATTATTATTAATTTCGAAACCATTCATATAACCTTTTAAGACTTCTGGTGTATCACGATATGGGTCTATTGTGATGGTGATGAATTCGATTTCCTTGCCAAATACACCGCTTTTTACTAAATCATTTTTTAAGCCAACCATTTTTTGCGTTGTAGTTGGGCAGATATCAGGACAATGGGTATAGATAAACTCAACAAGCTTTAATTTCGTTTTATCTTTACCAAAATTATAGTCTTCATTATTTTGGTTAATTAAGGTAACATTTGCTGGAATTTTAGCATTTGCATCGCGTATAAGGAAAAACGATATTCCCGCAGAAATCCCAAGGAACAGCGCTAGGCCGCAAATAAGATAAATCTTTTTCATTTCGAATCCCTCCTATTAAAAGGATAAAGAAGTTCGCAGAAAAATGATATGGATAATTTGTGAACAAAAACCCATTTTTCTGAATCGTAGTTGACAATCAATTCCAAATATCGTATTCTTTACTTGAATTTAAATTTTTATTTTAGAGGGAGTATGTTTTATGTTAGGTGTCGTTCTTAACTAATCCAATCAATTGGATATTTTCATTTCACCACGCTCGTCTGTTTTTTTATAAACAGAAAAGGCTTATTTAAGTATGGCTGGAATGAGGTTAAGAACAATGGGCAAACATACGCATACATCTTTTACCAATGATGCTGTGTACACTCGTGTAGACAGTTTTTATTTTGGATAAAATTTTGTATGAAAAAATGAGTGTTTTAAACTCGTTTTTTTACAGCCGCAATGACATTGTTCATTGCGGCTTTTTTTATTACAAAGGAGGCAAAAAAATTGAATCAACACACCTTTCATACGTTAGAATTTCAACAAATAAAAGAAGCGATTGCACATTATGCATTAACAAAAGAAGGGAAAGAACAGATTCTTAAGCTGGAACCATCGACTAATAAGAACCAAATTGAAGCCTGGCTAGATGAAGTTTCTGAGGCTGTTCATATTTTAAAAAGGAGTGCCAGTGTGCCCATTTCTGGGATGGATGGAATGGAACAGCTTCTAAATAATCTGAATAAAGGTACAGCCTTAAGACCTGATCAACTTTCAAGGCTGTATGATTTTTTAGATTGCTGCGTCAAAATGAAAAAATACATGAAGGATAAGGAATTTTATGCACCAAGAGTTTCAGCTTATGTCGATGCAATTGATGAATTGCCAGACTTGGCAAGCGAAATTATTCGTTGCATCCGAAATGGAAGAGTTGATGACTATGCTACAAAAGAGCTGCTAAAAATTAGAAAACAAATGGCCATTCACGAGGAGCGGCTTAAAGAAAAAAGCATGCAGTTGATCCGCTCAAATAAATACAAAACCTATTTGCAGGAAAATGTAATCAGTCAGCGAAATGGAAGATATGTAATTCCAATAAAGAAGGAATACCGTAATAAAATAAAAGGCACCGTGCTTGATACATCGGCATCGGGTTCCACGCTTTTTATTGAACCTGAAGAAATAGCCGTTTATCAGGATCAGCTGACATGGCTTCAAGCTGATGAGGAGATTGAAGTGCAAAAGGTATTGTATTTCTTAACTGGATTAGCCGAAGAAAAAGAGCAGCAAATCCGCCTTGCTGTCGAAATCATGGTGCATTATGACTTTTTATTTGCCAAGGCCAAGTATTGCCGCTCAATTAATGCGGTCAAAGTGGAAGTAAATGATTTAGGTGAGGTTGAAATCATTGATGCAAGGCATCCTTTATTAGGTGACAAGGCAGTACCATTATCGTTTAGGTTAGCGCAAAATCAGAAAGCATTAGTGATTACAGGTCCGAATACCGGTGGAAAAACAGTTACCATTAAAACTGTAGGGCTCTTAACCTTAATGGTACAATGTGGTCTCCATATCCCAGCATCGGAAGGAAGTAAATTATGTGTCTTTGAACGCATTTTAGTAGATATTGGGGATGGGCAGAGCATTACCGAAAATTTAAGCACCTTTAGTTCAAGAATCGTAAATATTATCGAAATTCTTAAGGAGACGAATAGCCGAACCTTGGCGCTGTTAGATGAACTTGGTTCTGGCACAGATCCTGGAGAAGGAATGGGCCTAGCGACAGCGATTTTGGCAACTCTTTATGAAAAAGGTGCTATCATCCTCGCAACCACTCATTATAGTGAAATTAAGGAATTTGCTGAAAAGCACGATGGTTTTATTAATGGGTCAATGGAGTTTGACTTAAACACACTAAGTCCAACATATCGCTTAAATATTGGAAGGGGAGGGGAAAGCCAAGCGTTTGCTATTGCTTTAAAGCTGGGCATTCATCCGAAAATAATTGAAGAGGCACATAGAATTACCTATAAGGAAGATAAAATTTATACAACTGCCATAACAGATCCTTGGAAGCTTAAAGAAATTGAGAAGCAGATTATTTTCAATAAATATCAGAATCGAAAAAAAGTCCCCAGAACGGAATTGCAAATCCCTCAATATCAACAGGGTGACAATGTCAAGGTTTCACCTGCAAATGAATTTGGTATCGTTTATCAGGGGCCGGATTCCCAGGGGAATTATATAGTTCAAATTAAAGGGGAGAAAGTGTCAGTAAACCACAAAAGGCTAACGCTTTATATTGCGGCAAATGAACTATATCCAGAGGATTATGACTTTGATATTATTTTTCAATCGAAAGAGAACCGGAAAAAAAGTAAAATCCTTTCGAAAAGGCACGAGGAAAATATCAGTATCGATCATACTGAATAACGAATTTTGCTAGGACTTTGTATAAGTTCTAGCTTTTTTCGATTAGCAATATTAAAGGTCAAATTCGGTTTTTACCTATGTTGATTAGAGTGGAAGGCGCGAAGACTCCTGCGGGAGAACGGGTCCGAGTTATCATGAACGAAACTAGCTCCTACTCGTAAATACGTAGGTTAATTTGGTTAGAATGTTTATTGGAAAAAACAAACCAAATCAGAGC
>NZ_JAQMWQ010000024.1 GCF_030403775.1 Paenibacillus sp. BSR1-1 | reverse complement strand
TTAGCTCATAAAATAAAACGTTGGCTTCGTTTCAAATGAAACGAATATTATTGTTTGTTGACGTTTTTGTTTGTTTAGTTTTCAAAGAACAATCTTGTTACTCTCAGTCCCTTTTGCTCAATTCCTCAAAAGCGACTTCCTTAATTTATCACATCTCACTTCTAGATGTCAACAACTTTTTAAAATTTCATTTGTCGTTGTTTTTGACTCTCTTGAAGAGGACGAGATTTAATATAACACGGTAAATAAATGATTGCAATATAATTTTAAAACTTTTTTTTACAAGTCCTTTTCTTAAAAGGATTATTCACATTCCCTTATGTCTAATTAAAAGAATGTGAATAACTCGGACCTTAGGTTGTGCTTTTCATTTCACCTTTTAATTTCATTTTTCTCTCATCCATCACGAATAATAAAATACCTCCGATGACTACAACCCCTCCTAAGATTTGTGTCCAGACGACATTTTCGCTTAGTAAGAAAAATGCAAGGATTGTCGCTCCAACTGGTTCAAACAAAATAGCCATTGAAATGGTCGAAGTACTGAGCCATTTTATTGACCAATTAAACAATGTATGTCCGAGCAAATTAGGAAATAGCGCGAGTAAAATAAAATAAGTCCAGTTACTTGAAGAATAAGGAAATAAAGGCTCACCAGCAGCCAGGCAATAAATGAATAGCGTAATGGTACTCATAAAGTAAACGATAAATGTATAAGTAATAAGTGATACCCTTTTTCTAACATTTTGACCAAATAATAAATAAGCGGTAACTGGTATACAGGCAAGTAATGCAATAATATCTCCATATAGGGCCGTTCCGCTAATTCGGAAATCCCCCCAGCTAATAATTATACTCCCTGCAACAGCAATCACTCCGCTGAGGATTGCTTTACTTGATAATTTCTCCTTAAAGAAAAAATAGGTTCCAACAAAAGCAAATAAGGGCTGCAAGGTCACAAGAACTGTGGAACTTGCAACCGAAGTGTAATTTAGTGATTCAAACCATAGGATAAAGTGAAAGGCTAGTAATATTCCGGCAATGGTCGAAAAAAGCCAATCTTTTTTGGTTATAAGACGTAGTTCTGAAACATGCTTCGTTAAAAATATGGGGAGCATGAATAAGACTGAAAAAAATAAGCGATAAAATGCAATTACTCCAGATGGTGCTGTACTGAGTTTGACAAAAATAGCTGAGGCTGAAACAGATAGTACACCTATAGCTAAAACGGCATAGGGATTTATTTTTGGTTCTTCCATAACATACTCCTTTATGTGTAGAATCTAAGTAAAGATTTTAATGTAATCCTATATTATTTACTATAAATTTATCAAAAGTTCTTCTAATCGATTCTTAAATTGGACGTGAATGTAGATGTCAAATACAGATATAGATATATTAATAAAGCTGGGTATTTCGGCCGTCTTTGGGCTAATAATCGGTCTTGAACGCGAATTAAAAAGAAAGCCAGTCGGACTTAAAACGAGTCTGGTGATTTCCGTTGTAAGTTGTCTGTTAACAATCGTTTCGATTCAATCCGCTTATATGTTTCCGAATTCAAATGATGTAAAAATTACAATGGATCCCCTTCGACTTGCTGCCCAAATCGTTTCTGGGATTGGATTCTTAGGTGCTGGTGTGATACTAAGACGGGGCAATGATAGTATCTCTGGTTTAACGACTGCAGCGATGATCTGGGGGGCTGCAGGAATTGGCATTGCCGTTGGGGCAGGCTTTTATTTAGAGGCATCTGTTGGTGTAGCCTTACTCATAATAAGTGTAGAATTGATCCCCTTCTTAATGAAGCTCTTTGGCCCGAAACAATTGCGGGAAAAAGAAGTTAGTTTGCAGCTATGTATTTGTGATCGTAATCAAATCGATCAGGCAATAGCTTTTTTAATAAAGAAAAAATATATTATTCGCAGACTTCGAATTAAGGACCTGGACAATGGCGATCATCTTGTACAAATATTAGTAGCAGTTGATTACAGAGAAAAAACGACGGATGTTTATGCTTCCGTTTCTGATTTAGATGGTGTTAAAAAAGTGGAAATTGAAAGTATTAGCTGAGGGCAGAAATTTTCTGCCCTTTTTTTTAATTTCCTCTTGCATGAAAGTTAAAATCCGGATATAATTTTTCTTGTACCAAATATACGGGGGCTTAGCTCAGCTGGGAGAGCGCTTGCATGGCATGCAAGAGGTCGTCGGTTCGATCCCGATAGTCTCCATATTTAGAAAACCTTTGCGCAGCAAGGGTTTTCTTTTTTTTCATACTTATCATCCATATTTTTTATACTAAAATTTTCCTATTTTTCAAAAAATCCCTTGCGCAATTAAAAAAAGCATTACTATAATTGAAACTGTAGTAATGTTTACTAATTTCCAAAGGAGGGCAGTTGTAACATTACATTCTAGTATTCCACTATTCATTCACCCTGTACTATACACCATCCAGACTTCAGCTATTGAACTTCAGCATTGTCATTATTTCGTCCTCATGTTTTGTACCAAGGTTTATTTGAGAGAGGGGGAGCTTCATTGGAGGCTAAAAAAATCAATGATATCTCTGAAAGCGATTACAGTTCAATTGTACAATCTTCTTCGTTTCAAACATTACTCTCCGAAAAGAAAAAATTTATCATTCCTATCACGATCTTCTTTTTTTGTTTTTACTTTGCTTTACCAATCTTAACTTCCTATTCAACTATCTTAAATCACAACTTTATCGGCAGTATTTCATGGGCTTGGGTCTTTGCCTTCCTGCAATTTGTGATGACCTGGGGACTTTGCATGCTCTATTCAAAAAAAGCAGCCAAGTTTGATGTGATGGCTGATAAAGTTGTCAAGGAAAGGGGGAACAGCTGATGAATACTCCTGCTTTTATTATGTTCCTTGCGATTGTTTTAGTCACGTTAGTCATAACCTATTACGCATCTAAACGGACCAAAAATGCGAGTGAATTCTACACAGCCGGCGGGGGTCTGACAGGCTGGCAAAATGGACTGGCAATTGCCGGGGACTACATGTCTGCGGCATCATTTCTTGGAATCGCAGGGGCGGTTGCATTGACAGGCTTTGACGGATTCTTTTATAGTATCGGGTTTCTTGTTGCCTACCTGGTCGTTCTATATTTAGTAGCAGAGCCGCTTCGAAACCTCGGTAAGTATACGTTTGCCGATATGATTGCGGCCCGATTTAATGCTAAGAAAATACGCGGTTTTGCAGCGATGAATACGATGGCTATTTCTATTTTTTATATGATCGCTCAACTTGTTGGGGCGGGTGCACTCATTAAATTATTATTAGGATTGGAATATACAACATCGGTTTTAATTGTGGGTGTGTTAATGACTGTTTACGTCATTTTTGGCGGCATGCATGCCACGAGCTGGGTACAAATCATAAAAGCGATTCTTCTTATGGGAGGCACCTTCATCATTTCTATTATTGTCTTGGCCAAGTTTAACTGGAGCATCACCGATATGTTTGCGCAAATGAAAACCGCCACACCCCTGAAGGAATCTTTCTTGAATCCCGGTGTTAAATACAAAATCGGACTTGATACGATTTCATTAAACATGGGACTGGTGCTTGGGACAGCTGGATTGCCTCATATTCTCGTTCGTTTCTTTACGGTAAAAGACGCCAAAACGGCCCGCTCCTCTGTTGTTTATGCCACATGGATCATTGGGATCTTTTACGTCATGACCATTTTCCTTGGCTTCGGTGCTGCGGCATTTGTCGGCAATAGTGAAATCGTAGCAGCCAATCCGGCCGGAAACATGGCGGCCCCCTTATTAGCAAAAGCTATTGGCGGCAATATGCTCTTTGCCTTTATCTCAGCTGTCGCATTTGCCACTATCCTCGCCGTAGTAGCTGGTCTTGTGTTAACAGCAGCCTCTGCCTTTGCCCATGATTTCTATAATGAAATCCTCCGTAAAGGAAAAGCAAGCGAAAAGCAGCAGGTTAGCATGGCTCGCTGGGCCGCAATTGGAGTTTCAATTGTATCCATTATTCTCGCTTTAGGTGCTCAAACTCTTAATGTAGCCTTCCTTGTTTCCCTAGCCTTTGCTGTTGCGGCAAGTGCCAACCTGCCAGTCATTATTTACACCATCTATTGGAAACGATTTAATACGATTGGTGCTGTATGGGCGATGGTTGTTGGGCTTATTTCCGCTATCGGTCTTGTTCTTATAAGTCCAAATGTTTTCAGCCTGGAGGTCGGAAAAGCCATTTTTGTAGGGGAACCTTTATTCCCATATACAACACCTGGGATTGTCTCGATTCCACTTGGATTTTTAGCAGGTTACCTTGGAACCATTTTCTCCAGACAAAAGGCTGATGTGAAAAAATATGAAGAAGTACTCGTAAAATCAAACACCGGTATTGGAATCGGCAGTTAAATAGGCAAACGGGGCTGAAGTAATTTCAGTCCCGTTTGTTTATTATCTTTTCTTTTGTTTTTTTGTTCTTCCTGTATTGGAGCTCTTTTTTCCGATACTAGCAGATATCGGAGAGCTATTTGATTTTCGTTTTGAGCCCTGACCCTTGGAATTCGAATTCATTTTCGACTTGCGTGAATCTGGAGTTCTATTCTTGTTATCATTCCCCTTGGTATCCTTCCCTTTTTGAACAGCTGAACGATTGGGCAATGCGCTTTTTTCCTTATTCGAATTCCCAAGGTTCTGTTTTTGAATGGTGATATTCAATTCTTTTTCAATTAAATCCAAAGTAGGGCGGTCGGCTGATGAGTATAACGTAATCGCTAATCCCTTCATTCCTGCTCGACCTGTCCTTCCTATTCGGTGAATATAACTTTCACTGTCCTGGGGAATATCATAATTAAATACATGGGTTACACCTTCGACATCAAGACCTCTTGCGGCTACATCTGTTGCAATTAACAGTTGAATTTCAGCATCGCGAAACCGCTTCATTACCTGCTCGCGTTTTGCTTGAGACAAATCACCGTGCAATTCATCACAGGAAAAACCATGGCTCTTTAACACTTCATAAAGTTTACTTACTCTTCGTTTTGTCCGGCAAAAAATAACCGCTAAAAACGGCCGGTGCGTTTCAATTAATTGAATAACGGTTGCCTGCTTGGCACGATCAATGGTATGGATAGCAATTTGCTTAACATTATCAGCGGGTCCTTGTGTTTTTTCCACCTGGATATATTCAGGTGCCCGCATATGCTTATGTGCAAGTTTTCTTACTTCAGAGGGAATTGTCGCTGAGAATAGCATCGTCTGTCGGCTCGCAGGAGTCTCCTTAATGATGTCCTCTACTTCATTCAAAAATCCAATATGCAGCATTTGGTCGGCTTCATCTAATACTAGAAAAGAAGTTTGGGATAAATCGACGGTTCCTCTTCGGATATGATCCAACAGTCTTCCTGGTGTTCCAACCACAATCTGCATACCCTTCTTCAATTTTTTCAATTGCTTGTCGACATCCTGCCCTCCATATATCGCTAACACATCAATACCTTCAATTCCAGCGATTAGCTTTTCTATTTCATCTGTTATTTGTAAGGCCAATTCCCGGGTAGGAGTGACGATCAAGGCTTGAACATATACTGTACCACTTTTTATTTTTTCTAATATTGGCAGTATAAAGGCAAACGTCTTTCCTGTACCTGTTTGTGCTTGAGCGATAATATCCTTCCCACCCATGATAATGGGAATGGCTTGTTTTTGAACCGGTGTCGGAACGGCCACACCGTATGAATGTAATTTACTCGCTAATGTTGGCGATACACCAATTGATAAAAAATCGGACAATTCATACCCCTGCTTTCTATAAGAACATATCTTATAATATTGATTGTTTATAAGGGCAATTGCAAATATCTTTTTAATCTTTTATGGAGAAACTGATTGTCATTCCATGATAAAGAAGGTATAATTCATTAAAACCAATTTAATCTATCGGAATAATAAACTTTCAATCATAAAGGGGTGTTTGTATGAATCAACATAGCTTTTTAATCCTTCACGGTTTAGGCGGGAGCGGACCTGATCATTGGCAGAGCTGGTTAGCGCATGAATTAACGCAAAGAAATTTTCACGTTTGCTATCCAACCTTTTCAAACTTTGATTCACCCAATTTACAGGTGTGGCTGGATGAATTAGATACCGCATTAAAAACGATACCAAAAGATCATAGGCTTACCGTTATTACCCACAGCCTGGGATGCATCCTATGGCTCCATTACACAGCAAATCAAAACAAGCTGATCGCCGACCAAGTTATCCTTGTGGCACCACCTTCACCAGCCATCGTACTACCAGAAGCAACATCCTTTTATCCAGTTCCTCTATATAAAACACATTTACGGGCAGCGTCGGAAGAAACTTTATTTGTCCATTCCTCCAATGATCCATATTGCAGTTTGGAGGATGCAAAAAATTATTTAAACCTAGCTCTTCCTTCGATCACGATACCTAATGCAGGTCACATTAATACACATTCGGGGCATGGGAAATGGCCATGGATGTTAGAGCAATGTCTTACGACTGAAAAAATCGTATTAAATGTTTAAAATTAGGAGTGATGGACAATGCCATCACTCCTAATTTTATGGTTTTAATATCAATTTAATGCAATCCTCTGTTTTCGTATCAAAGACTTCATATCCATGCTTAGCTTGTTCTAACGGAAATACATGTGTAATGATATCTCCTGGATTCACCTTTCATATTCTGGAATCTTTTTCATTTTCTGGGTCAGCTTTGCCCTTCTAATATAGTCATCCTTGACAACTGGAGTGCGCAGTTTTGTATGAATGATTGGAAGCTTCAATTTTATATGGCCTCCCCTCTATAATTTTCTTAATTTTTACGCTATTCCGCCACAATATCCCCCCTTTTAGGCGGTGATTTTTTTATGTAATAAATCTCTTTCTCCCTGAAAAAACTAAGCTATCATAATTTTTTAAGGAGAGGATTGCTATGTCTGAAAAATGTTTTTATTGCACTGAGGAAATTGTGGAAAAACAGCTCCATTATGTTTCGTTTTTTTCAGAGAATACTGAACGAGATGAAGCACTTTGTGATGAATGCTATCAAGAATGGCTGCACGGGTTAAAAGGCTAGTCTCCTTTTAACTGGATATCAAAAAAGTATTTGCTCACCCCTGCTATTAGGATGAGCAAATACTTATGGGAGTGTTGCGTCATTGTCTATCAAGAAGAAACTTCCACTTATTTTTTGTCTTTTAGTTTTTTTAATATTGTTAACTAATAATGTATTCCATTTTTTCCGCTCTAAAAATCAACTGCTAAATTATAACGAGCGGGAAATTTCGATGATTACAAAGGAAGTTTCCTTTCAGGTAAAAAATACAAAAAGAGGTTCTTTATATGTAGAGGACATTCTCGGAAGGGACTTGCGTATGGCCTCATTGGCCATAAAAGCAAAACTGCCGCCTAGATATCAAGATATTACAAATGACCAGCTGACGAAATTGGCTAAGGATGTTGGTGTATCCCATATTACTTTGTTAGCTAAAACCCCTGATGATATTATCGGGGTCCGTTCTTCGGACCCTGAAGAAATCAATATGTCCACTAAGGAATGGGGCTACTGGTATGACGCTTTCCAACAGCTTCTTTCGTTAGTCCCTGTAAAGGTTGATAAGGGAATTACCTTACCGAATTATTGGTCAGGTCCGATTGAAATTGCTGATTCCAATCCAGAACATATTGATAAATGGGGCTATTATTATGATGGGACGACGAATTATATAATTAATCCATTTTTTCGCGACAATGAAGTATTAGAATACGAGAACCGATTTGGCCCCCAAAGTATTATTAAAGATTTCACGAGTGAACAGGGAATATTAGAGCTAATTGTTCTTAATCCAAAACATTTTGGAAAAAAGAAAGAGGTTGTTCATTCAAACGGACAGAGCTATACCCGTATTTCCGCCGAACCCTATTGGTATGGGGACTACAAGTATCCGAATATCAAAACAGATTCGGATTATATCAAAAAAGCAATCAAAACAAATGATGTTCAATCCTACAAGGCTCATATTAATGGCAAAAACATCATGAAAACGTTTTTACCTGCAACTAATGAAGATCCATTTGTCATCGAGCTTGTGTATGATTATGGGCTCATTCAAAAGGAACTCGCCCACGAGCTAAAAGTACATATTCTTCTTTCCATTGCCATTATGATCATCGTATTAATTATTAGCTTTATTTTTTCACGTTCAATCACACAGCCAATTGGCTATATTGTTGAGCAGGTGAATGAAATTGCACAAGGAAACTTCGGCAAGCACCTGCACTTAAATCGAAAAGATGAATTAGGCCTTCTCACAGAAAATGTCAATGCTTTATCAAACCATTTGCGCAGCTATGTAGATGACTTAAAACGAAGTAAGGAACTTATCGAATTTCAGGCCTATCATGACCCACTAACTGGATTGCTTAACCGGAGATATTTCCAAGAAAAAATTAAACATATTATTGATTCAAATGATAAAGGGAGAACTTTATCTGTTTTGTTTATCGATATGGATCGGTTCAAACAAGTCAATGATTCATTTGGTCATAATAAAGGTGATGAATTACTGAAAATTGTCGCTGAACGAATTAAGCAATGCCTGCCTGATCAAGACAGGAACATCATTACTCGTCAAGGCGGCGACGAATTTATAATTTTATTGGTTAATTATGATTTGCAAGAAACCAAAGCAGCAGCCGAAAGAGTTATTTCGAGTTTAAAAAAACCATATTCTATAGATGGCAACGAGATCTACCTGGGTGCCAGCTGTGGAATTAGTTTATACCCGGAACAAACTGAAAACTTTGACACTCTTGTTATTTATGCAGACTTGGCTATGTATTCTGCGAAAAAAATGGGAGGCAACCGCTTAACTGTTTACTCTGAGCAATTAATGAACTCCAATATTGAAAGACCTCGTCTTGAAGCCCGCTTAAGAAAAGCGATTGAAAATGAAAAAATTGAAGTTTATTATCAACCAAAGATAAATGCTGAATCTGACACGCTTTTTGGTGCAGAGGCACTGCTCCGTTGGACGGATGAAGAATTAGGATTCGTGTCTCCCGAATTATTTATCCCGATTGCCGAAGAAACCGGGCTAATCCAGCCCTTATGGGAATTAGTGATGAAAATGGCCTGTGGGCAAATGAGTCATTGGAACAAAAATCGTTCCATCCCTTTATCGATATCGGTAAATTTTTCGGGACGACAGTTCCAGGAACCATGCAACATGGTTAAGCAAGTGAAAGAAATATTGAATGAAACGAAATTAGGTCCAGAAAATTTTGAGATTGAGATAACGGAAAGTATTCTCCTCAATAATTCTTCGGACATTGTTGAATCGCTCCACTCCCTTCAGGATGCTGGAATATCTATTTCGATTGATGATTTTGGCACAGGGTATTCTTCATTAAATTACTTGAGGAATTTACCAATCAATACTTTGAAAATTGATAAATCCTTCATACAAGACATCAAGGAGGATTGGGGTAATTCAGAAATAGCTGAAGCGGTTATCAACCTTGCCCGCAGTCTTCATTTAAATGTCATTGCAGAAGGGGTTGAACAAGAGTATCAAAAGGAATTTTTACTTTCGAAAAATTGTGTGCAAATGCAAGGCTATTTATTTAGTAAGCCATTAAGAAAAGAGGATTTTGAGGAATTTCTTGATAGTAAGGAAAAAGGGCAGCGCTAATGGCTGCCCTTCAAAATTATTAAAGAAAATGAATGAAATAAAAGGCTACTGAAAGTTTTTCGACAGCTACAAGTCTGTTGATTTGCGCTCCAGGCGTTTCGCTTTCCGCGGGCGTGCCGGGAAGCCTCCTCGTCGCTTCGCGCCTTCCGCTCCAATCAACAGAGTGTATTTAATTAGGAAAAATGTTTTATAAATTTTTGAAAGGTAAAAATTGAGTGCAGCTTGGCAGACTCAAAGAACTGCTCGAGCTTTGCTACTATCATATAAAGATGAAGAGTGGAAGCGAACGCATTTAGCTAGGATGGAAAATGTGTGTTGCTATAACTTTGTTCTACCTCCCTGTTGATTGGAGCGGAGGGCACCGACTCCTGCGGGATATAGAGGTCACTGGAGACCCCGCAGGCGCCAAAGCGCCGAGGAGGCTCCAGGACCTCCCCGCGGAAATCAACAGGCCAGGTAGCAGAGACAATCAATTCATAAAAAAATTGCCGAGAAAATACCCTTTCTCGACAATCTGAAGGGCAGCGGAAGACTGCCCTTCTTTTTCAATAATTTATCTGACAAACTTTTCAACTTCTTTGATAATGCTTCCGTCATTATCGACATTTAGGTGCTTCACTGTCATTTCTGTAAATTCACTTTGTAAAACTTGAGACAGCAATTTGCCTTGTCCTTTTTCAGTGAAGCATATGACTGACGGACCGGCGCCGCTTAGTGCCACCCCAAAAGCCCCATTGGATTTTGCCACTTGTTCTACTTCTTCATAAAAGGAGATCAGCGGTTTGCGATATGGCTGATGGAAGAGATCCTGCTCCATCATTTTTCCCGCTACTTCCCAGTTTTGACTTAAAAGTGCCGCGACCAATAGATTTGCCGTCGATGAGGCTTCTATTGCCTCCTGCCGTGAAAAAGCTTCCGGAAGAACATCTCGTGAATCCTTTGTCAATAAGATCTCTTGCGGAACTGCCACTACCACTTCAAAAGATAAGTTTGCAAAGTTTAGGATGTCCACTTCATTTTTTTGATAGCAGCCAATAACAAGCCCACCATAAATGGATGCACCAACATTATCCGGATGCCCCTCCATTTCTGTAGAAATGAGAAGCTTTTCCTGTTTCGTTAAACCTAATTCACCAATACGGTCGGCAAGCTCAATTCCGGCAACGATAGCTGATGCGCTTGAGCCTAATCCTCGAGCTAATGGAATCTCGCTTTTGATTGTTACCTTACATGGTGACAAAACCTTCCCATATTTCTCAGCCGTATTAATAGCTACTTGGCCGATAAAATGCTGTTCATCATTCGGAAACTGCTTCAATTCATCTGATGTAGAATAGAATTCCCAGCGACTGCTGCCTTCCACTTCTAATGTTAAATATAAGTCAAGTGCCAAGCCAATAGAATCAAAGCCGGGCCCAAGATTGGCGGTGCTTGCCGGAACCTCGATAATAAATCGATTATTTAGAGGCATTCAGAACAACCCCTCGAATATGCTCTGTAACGGCTTTTTCATCATTTGGCAGCTGTACCGGTTTAATGAGACTAGTTTTAATGGCTGTGTCAGGATCCTTCAAGCCATTTCCTGTCACAACAGCAACAATTTTTGTTCCTCCCGCGATTTTTCCTTGTTGGATGCTTTTATACACTCCGGCAAGGGAAGCAGCTGAAGCAGGTTCGACAAAAACCCCTTCAGAAGAAGCCAATTTTTTATAAGCAGCTAAAATTTCTTCATCACTGACTTCATCAAAAATTCCGTCAGATTCCTGAACAGCAGAAACGGCTAAATCCCAGCTCGCCGGATTTCCAATCCGAATCGCGGTTGCAATCGTTTCAGGATTTTCAAACACGCGGTTGTGTACAAGTGCAGCAGCACCTGACGCTTCAAAACCAAACATTCGCGGCAATCCTGTCCCCTTCTTGTCCGCAAATTCCTTAAATCCTTTCCAGTAAGCACTAATATTACCGGCATTTCCAACTGGAATTGCTAAAATATCCGGCGCAAAGCCAAGCTGGTCGCAAACCTCAAAGGCTGCTGTCTTTTGCCCTTCAAGCCTAAAAGGATTGACTGAATTAACGAGTGTTATCGGTTCTTCCTCACTAATATTGCGAACCATTTGCAGCGCCTGGTCGAAATTCCCTTCTATGGAGATAATCTCTGCTCCATACATCATGGCTTGTGCCAGCTTGCCCATCGCAATTTTCCCTTCAGGAATCACGATGATACATTTTAAGCCTGCACGGGCAGCATAAGCCGCTGCAGCAGCAGATGTATTCCCCGTTGAAGCACAAATGATTGTTTTGCTTCCTTCCTCTACCGCTTTGGCGACTGCCATTACCATCCCGCGGTCCTTAAAAGATCCTGTTGGATTTGCACCTTCAAATTTCACATAAAGCTCAACATTCCATTCCTGTGAAAGACGTTCAAGCTTGATTAATGGCGTATTTCCTTCATGTAAAGTTAATTTAGGAGTTTCATTGTTAATTGGTAAATATTCTTTATATGCTTCTAATAATCCTGGCCATCTCATCACGATTTTCGCACCACCCGATATGCACTTTTTACTTCCTTCACCGCTTGTATATCATATAACTCTTGTAAAATTTTATCATAATTTGTTAATGAAGCATGGTGTGTCACTAGGACAATTTCTGATGTTTCATTTTTCTTAATTGGCAGCTGAAGTATTTTTTCGAAGCTGACTCCATGTTTAGCAAACACAGAGGTAATATCAGCAAACACACCAACCTCATCTTGTACATGAATTCGTAAGAAATATTTAGAATACTTTTCACCATCATCCTTTAAGAGCTTAGCGTATTGCGGAGTCACAGCACTTTTTCCATTTACTCCGAGTCTCAGGTTTTTAATGACGCCGACAAGGTCTGAGACAACAGCTGTTGCAGTTGGCAGGCTTCCCGCTCCAGGGCCATAAAACATCGTTTCTCCAACTGCTTCCCCGTAAACATATACAGCATTGTATTCGTTTTGAACAGATGCGAGCGGGTGATTATTAGACAAGAAGGTCGGGGCTACACTGACCTCTACTTTTTCACCTTCCCGATGGGCATAACCAATCAACTTCATCGTATAGCCCAATTGTTGTCCATAACGCAAATCTTCTTCGGTAATGTTTGAAATACCGCTCACTTTAACATCTTCTAAATCAATATGCATCGAAAAACCAAGTGTAGCCAGAATAGTCATTTTGCGGGCAGCATCTAGGCCTTCAACATCAGAGGTTGGATCCGCTTCGGCAAAGCCAAGATCCTGTGCTTCTTTTAGTACCTCTTCATATGACCTTCCTTCAGTGCTCATTTTGGTTAATATATAATTAGTTGTCCCATTAACAATTCCCATCATTTGGGTAATACGATCTGAAGCAAGCCCGTCAACTAAGCCTCTTAAGATTGGAATACCGCCGGCAACGCTTGCTTCGTAAAATAAATCACATCCATGTTCAGAAGCCACGGTTAATAACTCTGATCCATGCAATGCCATCAAATCCTTATTGGCCGTCACCACATGCTTTCCTTGACGGAGCGCACTAATGAGATGATCTTTTGTATCCTGCACGCCCCCCATTACCTCAATGACCACATCAATTTCATTATCATTAAGTATATCGGCAGCGTTTGAAGTTAAAAGACTTGCATCAACTTCTACGGATCTCGCTTTATGTACGTCCTGTACGAGGATTTTTTTGATGACAACCGGACAACCCACCTGATGCATTAACTTATCCTGATGATTTTTTATGATTTGCACGACACCACACCCAACAGTGCCTAAGCCTAATAATCCAATCGATATTGCTTTCATGATTTCCCCTCCAGTTCGTGTCCTTATGTCGCGCACAAATGTATTTGTATTGTAGACATTATATGACTCTCTTTATTTTTTTACAATAGATTTATTTTCCCTAAATCAACGTGTAATCGCTTACTACTGCGCCATTACTGAATTCCTTTTTTTAAGTAAAATTTTTCATCAAATAAAAATGAATTTTTTCTACTTTATCCCTTTACAATTCTGAATGTATGGTTGTAGAATAATCCCTATATTCAATTTAAATTTTGAAATTTCTCTTAATTCTAAATATAACATGTGATGATGAAGACGGCATTAAGAAATGGCTTCAGAGAGCCGGTGGCTGCTGTGAACCGGTGCTTTTTCTTAAACGGCCCAGCCCTTCTGAACTGGCTGCTGAAAGTATTAGTAGGCTAGCCCGGTGAAAACCGTTACATTTTTTCGAGGCTGCAGCTATTTTTGCAGCAAAAGAGGGTGGCACCACGTTCCTTTACGTCCCTCATAACGCGACTACTATGTCTGTGTTATGAGGGACTTTTTATTTAATTTTGAAATTGAAAGGATGGTTTCAATGTATAAAGTGCTAGTTACTGATGGAATCAGCAATACGGGTTTAAAGAGTTTAATAGAACATCCTCATTTTATTGTGGAAAGGCAGCCGACCCTTTCAACGGAGGAATTAAAAAAGATTATTGGTGACTATGATGCTTTGATAGTACGAAGTCAAACAAAGGTAACGGAAGAACTGCTTCAAGCAGCTGATCGGCTTCGTGTGATTGCCAGAGCAGGTGTGGGTGTCGATAATATCGATGTTAATGCAGCAACTCGTAAAGGGATTATCGTCATTAACGCGCCTGGTGCAAATACAATGGCTGCAACGGAACATACTTTGGCGATGATGTTGTCATTAGCTCGAAAAATTCCACAGGCCCATCAAAAAACCGCGGGAGGCGAATGGGACCGCAACTCCTTTAAAGGGGTGGAATTGTACAAAAAAACCCTTGGTGTTATCGGCATGGGTAAAATCGGGACAGAGGTGGCCAAGCGTGCCAAAGCCTTTGGCATGAATATTTTAGGATTTGACCCGTATTTAACGGAGGACCGCGCGAAAAAACTGGGCATCACGAAAGCAAGCCTTGATTTAATTGCTCAGGAATCTGATTTTATAACCATTCATACACCGCTGACCAATGATACACGTGGAATTATTAATGATGACTATTTACGAAAAACGAAAAAAGGCGTCCGTTTTGTCAACTGTGCCCGCGGCGGTATTATTGACGAAAAAGCCTTGGTTCGGGCGATTGTGGCAGGACATGTTGCTGGAGCAGCACTCGATGTATTTGAAAAAGAACCAGTAGCAGACCCAGAACTGCTGCAAAATCCAAATATCATTGTCACACCGCATCTGGGAGCATCTACTGTTGAGGCACAGGAAAAAGTTGCCGAAGAAGTTAGCGCCGAAATTATTGAGATTTTTGAAACTCAATCGATTAAAAATGCCGTTAATATGCCGCAAATGTCAGGTGAAACACAGGCAAAGCTGCAGCCATATTTACTACTTGGCGATCAAATGGGCCAGTTAGTTATTCAGCTATTGAAAAAGCAGGCACCTGCTAAAATCGAGATAAATTATTACGGTGATTTAATTGATGAAGATACGGAACTATTGACCAGGACCTTGTTAAAGGGTGTGCTATCCTATCATTTAAGTGATTCTGTTAATCTAATCAATGCTCTTCATTTATTAAAAGAGCAGGGAGTTTCTTATAATGTGCAGAAAAATGCTACGAATAAAGGGTTTGCCAATTTCATGGAACTAGCTGTTTCTAATGGATTTGAAACCGCTAAAATTGGCGCAACCGTGTTAAACGGTTATGGTGCCCGGATCTTAAAAATTAATGAATACCGGATTGATGTGAAGCCAGAAAAATATCTGCTTTATATCAAGCACCGCGACGTACCGGGCATGATTGGCAAGGTTGGTTCACTATTAGGGGATTACCAAATTAATATTGGTACGATGCAGGTTGGCAGAACGACTGTCGGCGGAGAAGCAATCATGGTATTAACCCTGGATAAAGCTTTAAAGGCGAATGTTCATGGTGAATTAACGCAAATTGATGGACTCGAGGAAGCACAATTACTTGAGTTGACGAATGTAGATTCATTTGAACCTGGCAGGATTGAACAGGAAAAGGTGAAAAGTATTTAATAGAAAGAGGGATTGCACTGGTGAGTGCAATCCCTCTTTTGTTGTTGATTGGATTTTTTAATTCGCTGATAAAGCGGCTGGATTCGCTGATAAACTCACTAAATTCGCTGATAAAATCTGATTCGCAAATAAAACAGATAAATTCGTTAAATAAAAGGCATTTTTCCGCAAATAACAACTATGAAATTGAGTTGTTTTTTATAAAATACTTCTCAAATCAAGTACGGAATCCAAAATATAATCCGCCTTATGCTTCTCAAACTCACTTCTTGCATCTTTTCCAGATAATCCGGTTAAAACCGCGGCAATTTTGCAGCCCATTTGTTTGGCAGCCAGAAGGTCAGCTAATGAATCTCCCACAATTAGAACCGTTTCTCCATTTTCCATTGGTAATGGAAGGCTTAAACATTCTTCAACTGATAACCCTTTACGATGGAGACCATAAATATATGTATACGGATGCGGCTTTGATAAGGCTTTCCGCTCTATAAGCTGTTTTTCCGCTTTTAGGACATCGTCTTCTGTAACTATTCTATTCCTCTCAAATTGCTGCAGCCAGTTTAGATGCTGGAAAGGCTGGATGGTTTCAAGTTCAGGCCTTCCTGTGCCAATGCCGATTTCATAACCATTTGCGCGCAGGAATCCGAAAAGTTCAGCAATTTCTTCTTGAGGGGCTAATGTGGATTCATTTGCCAAGTAACCTTTTTTACCTGTTTGCACGGACGGCCTGCCTGTAGATTCTAGAACATTTTCGTCACCTACATACCATTCCTGGGAAACATGCTCACAAATAGACCATAGCTCATCCTTCCCCTTAAAAATAGATGTTTCCACTCCAAGCTTTTCGCCAGCAACCACATTTAAATATTCCATAAGCTCCTGCTTCGTCGCATTGGACCGTTCAAAATCCTCAACAAACAAATTAAAATCCAGTTCAGTATTATAATTATTGAGCACCCTGCCGATCTCTAACAGTGTTTCCCGGTTGATTGGTGCCTGACACCATTGGCTGATTTTTTCGTATTCTGTGTCCTTAATTTGCGACAATAAGTGGATTAGTTGATAGCTGAATGCTAAGTAGATCATGTCCCAGTTAGAGTTTAAGCCGCGTGATTTCATAAATTTAAGGACGTTGTCGTGATCAAACACACGCTCTCTTATTTCCTTAACCTCGAGTTCATTATAATCCGTTTTAAATTTTTCAGGTGACAAGGCTAAGTAATTACAGCTTATTAACATCTCCCAAACGGTTAAAGCCGAAGCATCAAAATAATGCTCCTCACTCAAAAGTACACCATCTACGTCAAATAAAATGGTTTTAATCAACTTCTCCACCCTCATTTCCAAGTATGCTTTTATACGCTATCGTAACACAGTGAACGAAATAAGATAAAGTAATTTTTCCAATTATGCTGATATTAATTAAAGGATTGACTTTCCAAATAACTTTATGTAAATTAAATTGTGTGCAATTAAATAGATCAGGAGGCATTTGACTTTTGAACTCTGAAGATTTTTTAAAACTTGATAATCAGTTATGTTTTGCGATATACGCTTGTTCTAGAGAAATAACCCGATTATACCGGCCAATATTAGATAAGCTTGAACTAACCTACCCGCAATTTTTAACTTTAACGGTTTTATGGGAGCATGAGCGGCTGACCGTCAAGGATATTGGCGAACTCCTTTATTTGGACAGCGGCACTTTGACACCAATGCTAAAACGAATGGAAGCGATGGACTTGTTAAGCCGCGTCCGGGCAAGTGATGATGAGCGCAAAGTATTTGTAGAGCTGACTGAAAAAGGCATTAAACTTAGAGATGATGCACTTGAACTGCCTGAAAAGTGCATTCCCCATTTCGGCCTTGGTAAAGGTGAATATATGGACTTACTTTTTAAAATGAATCAATTAATCGGAAATCTGCAAAAAGTAACGAGATGATAGAACCTTAGTAGTATTAGATAAACATAAATAAACAAGCCGTGCAGATTATAATTTAGCTGGCACGGCTTGTTTTCTTTTAGTTGTATTTTTATCAATTCCATTATGGAGACTTTGACCTTTTAATTAAATATCTAAACCGATTGAAATATATTTTACTTCTAAAAACTCTTCAATTCCAAAATGTCCGCCTTCACGGCCCAGACCGCTTTCTTTATAGCCTCCGAATGGAACCTGAACGGCAGAAGGCAGGGCATCATTTAGCCCGATGATTCCATACTCTAGCTGCTCCGTTATTCTAAAAGAACGGCTTAAATTTTCGGTGTATACATAGGCAGCTAATCCGTAACAAGAGCTGTTAGCCCTTTCAATAACTTCCTCTTCTGTTTTGAAAGTAGAAATTGGTGCCAGCGGACCAAAAATCTCTTCCTTCATGCATTCCATCTCGTCATTTATATCGGTTAATATTGTCGGGGCATAGAAATAGCCGGTGTCTTTAGCAGGTTTTAGCCCGCTGTAGGTGACTTTTCCACCCTTTTTAAGCGCATCACTTACCAAACTTTCTACTTTCTTATAAGCAGCTTTATCAATTAATGGGCCGATATCCGTTCCCTCTTGAAGTCCGTTGCCGACTTTAAGCTTCTCTAGTTCCGCCTGAAAAAGCTTAATAAATTTATCAGCTACGCCCTCATGGACATAAACCCGGTTCGTACAAATACATGTCTGTCCGGCATTGCGGAATTTCGATTGCACAAGGCCGACTGCCGCCTTTTCCAGATTCGCATCATCCATGACAATAAACGGGGCATTTCCGCCAAGCTCAAGTGACACTTTTTTAACATTTTCAGCCGCGCCACGCATTAACATTTTTCCTACTTCAGTTGAGCCCGTAAAGGTTATCTTCGTAACACGCGGGTCCTTTAACCACACATCCCCGATTTCTGAGGATCTGCCGGTAATGACATTAATGACACCATTAGGGATGCCAGCCTCATGAGCAAGCTCCGCCATTTTGAGAGCAGTAAGAGGTGTTTGAGTGGCCGGCTTTACGACGACTGTACAACCAGCTGCAAGCGCCGGCCCTACTTTTCTGGTAATCATCGCAGCAGGGAAATTCCATGGAGTAATCGCTGCTACGACACCCACAGGCTCTTTTCTGACAAGAATCCGTTTATTCGGATGGGATGCCGGAATGGTTTCTCCATAAATCCGTTTTCCCTCTTCTGCATACCAGGAGATAAACCCGTTGGCATACTGGACCTCACCAAGAGCTTCCTTCAAGGGCTTTCCTTGTTCAATTGTCATGATTCTAGCAATCTCATCTTTATGTTTTTCTATTAAATAGAACCATTTCATTAACAGCTGATAGCGTTCATCGGCTGTTTTTTTCGACCAAGGCTTAAAGGCTTTATGGGCAGCATCAACGGCCTGTTTGGCTTCATAGGCACCACCAGTCGGTACAGCCCCTACTACTTCCTTTGTAGCTGGGTTAATGATTTCTGTAAAAACCTCATAATCACTGCCAATCCAATCTCCATTTAAATACATTGGATAGATTTGATATTTTTGCTTAAGCGTGTCCATTTCCTTTCCCCCCAACCGATAAGACAGGATCCTTCAGATAAACTGATTCCATCGCTTCCTCAAGTATTTGTAAGCCTTCTTCAAGCTGGTCATCTGTAATCGTTAATGGCATAAGAATACGGATGACGTTTCCATACAATCCTGCGCTAAGTAACATCAAGCCACGCTCTCCGGCCGCTTTAACTATTTTGCCTACAGCCTCTTTATCAGGAGTTTTAGACTGTCGATCCTTAACAATTTCCATCGCACACATCGCTCCCAAACCGCGGACATCTCCAATACAGTTAAAACGGGCTCCAAGAAGGTCCATCTTTTCAATCACTCGGGCTCCCAGCTTATCTGCCCGATCATTGAGGTTTTCACTATCAATAATGTCCAAAACTGTCAGCGCAGCCCTGCAGCCAAGAGGACTGCCGGAATAAGTTCCGCCGATTTCCCCTGCCTCTACAGCATCCATTATTTCAGCGCGGCCAATCACGCCGCTGATCGGAACACCAGCCCCCATTGATTTGGAGATGGTAATTAAATCTGGAACAACATCAAAATGATCGATTGCAAAATATTTTCCAGTCCGGGCGAATCCTGTTTGAATTTCATCGGCTATAAATAAAATGCCATATTGAGTACAAATCTCTCTGACTCTCTTTACAAAAGCCGCATCAGGCACGATGAATCCGCCCTCCCCTTGAACAGGCTCCATTACGACTGCCGCAATTGTCTCCGGCGCAACTTCAGCGAGAAGGAACTGTTCAAATTGCTCCATAATCATCTGCGTATACTGCTCTTCGCTCATTCCATCAGGGCGTCGATATACATATGGATATGGCGCCTTATAGACCTCTGGGGCAAAGGGGCCAAAACCGAACTTGTAAGGCTTCACCTTGCTTGTCATCGTCATCGTCATTAAGGTTCTGCCATGGAAGCCCCTTGTAAAAGAAACAATCCCCTGACGCTTCGTATATCTTCGCGCAATCTTCACGGCATTTTCAACCGCTTCAGCACCGCTGTTAAAGAAGGCAGCCTGCTTGTCAAAATCGCCTGGTGCAAGCCCGCAAAGTCTTTCGGCTAGATTGATATATGATTCATACATCATGACATTAAAGCCAGTATGGACATATTGGCTTGCCTGTTCCTGCAAAGCCCTCACCACTCTTGGGTGAGAATGTCCCACGTTTAACGTTCCAATAGCACCAGCAAAATCAATATAGCGATTACCGTCCACATCTTCGACTACGGCTCCTTGTGCTTTTTTAACAAAGGAATGACAGTTATTACTGATTCCTTTTGGGACAAATTTGTTTCTTCGCTCCAAGATTTCCTTCGATTTCGGTCCTGGTATCTCTGTTTGGAGCTTGACGTATTTCTTTTCCAATTTCGTGCTCCCCCTTTTACCTATCCCTACCTTTAAAGTTCATTTGTTACGCTTTGACCTGTGCTAAAACCTCTTTGAAGGTGCTGACAACTTTATCAACCTCTTCATAGCTAATTGTCAAAGCCGGTTCAATACGGATGGTCTTGGAATTGATAAGGGTTCCCGCCACTAGGATGCCGCGGTCAAACATTCCTTTTGAAACCTCATAGCCGATTTCATCTTTATGGAATTCAATCCCAATCATTAAGCCCTGGCCGCGGATTTCCTGAACCTTGTCTTCATGTCCTTTTGCTGCTTCTTTCAGCTGATTAAGGAAGTATTCACCGACTACCCCTGCTCTTTCAGGCAGGTTTTCTTCTATTAAAATACCGATTGTTGCAATCGCTGCCGCACATGCTAATGGATTGCCTCCAAAGGTTGTTGTGTGCATGAACGGATTTGGGAACCAGCTTTTAAACACTTCTTCTTTTGCCACAATCGCACCTGCCGGCATGACGCCACCGCCAAAGGCTTTGGCCAAACAGATAATATCCGGAACAACATTATACAATTCAGCTGCAAACATTTTCCCGGTACGGCCCATTCCTGTCTGCACTTCGTCAAAAATTAGCAGAGAACCGTATTGGTCACAGAGCTCACGAACTTGTTTTAAGTAGTTTTCTGGCGGCAGAATAATACCGCCCTCGCCTTGAATTGGTTCTAAAATAACCGCAGCAACGTCTTCTCCTACCGAAGCGCACACTTCAAACGTTTTTCTCATCATGTCGATATCCCCGAACGGCACATGACGGAAGCCTGGAATTAATGGCAGGAATGGCTTTCGGAACATTCCTTTTGCTGTACCGGACAACGAACCCAGGCTTTTTCCATGGAAAGCACGAGTCGTCGAAATAAAGGTGGTCCGCTCGCTGTACATTTTTGCAAGCTTTAGTGCAGCCTCCACACTTTCGGTACCACTGTTGGTAAAAAAGGCATATTTCAGATCCCCAGGGGTGATATCTGCTAAAATTTTTGCCAGCATGGCGCGAAGCGGGTCAAGCAGGTCTTGGCTATGAAGGGCCTGGCGCTTTAGCTGATCGGTTACAGCTTTAACCACCTTTGGATGGCGGTGGCCAACATTGTAAATTCCGAAGCCGCCAAGACAGTCAACATATTCCTTACCATTTACATCCTTAAAGCAGGCGCCGTTATCGGACCATTCAACAGCTGCGAATTGACCGCCTTCCGTAACAGTTTTGCGGTATTCCAGGAAACCAGGGTTTACGTGCTCACGGAAGCCATCGACAGTTTCCTTTGTAATCCAAGCAGCCTCTTCCTGATTGATTTGTTCTTTTTCTATTAAACTTAAAACCTTGTTAATATAATCAGTCACATTTTGCTTCTGCCCGCTCTTCGTTTCTTGTTTAAAATCGATACTCATATTATCGCTCCTCATCATGTATTAGTTTCTAAACCAGCCAATTGGCTCAACCTGCAAATTGATATTAATTTGTTTAATCTCTTGGAATTCCTCAAGGCCAAATGTTCCTAGACTGCGGCCGATTCCGCTTTGTTTATAGCCGCCCCACGGCGCTTCGTTATAAGTAGGATGATAGGAATTGATCCAGGTAATCCCGGCGCGAAGCTTTTTAATAACCCTAAGCGCCTTCGCGCCATCCGTGCTAAATACTGCACCGGCAAGCCCATAAACCGTACTATTCGCAAGCTTTACCGCTTCGTTTTCATCCTTAAACTTTTGGATTACCACTACAGGTCCGAAAATTTCCTCCTGGACGATTCGCATATCTTGCTTGACATCTATAAAAACGGTGGGCTCAACGAAATATCCATTTCCTAAGCCGTCACGAACGATTCGGCTGCCGCCGCAAGCGACCTTTGCACCTTCCTGCTTTCCAAGCTCAATGTAATGAAGAACCTTCTCCAAATGCTCCTGGCTGACCAGCGGGCCCATCTCTGTGGAAGGATCGTTCCCTGGTCCCACTTGAATTTTCTTAGCCCTATCAACAAACCGTTCGACAAATTGCTCGTAAATACTCTCTTCAACCAGAATTCTGGATCCGGCCGAGCACACTTGACCGGCACCGGCATAAATTCCGAATAATGCATAATCGACAGCGGTTTCAAAATCAGCATCAGCAAAAATGATATTGGGGGATTTTCCGCCTAACTCAAGCGAAACCTTTTTCATTGTGTCGGCCGCTGTTTTCATAATATGTTTGCCTGTTTTCGTACCGCCGGTAAATGAAATCATATCCACTTCCGGATGGGATGCAATTTCGTTTCCAACAACTGGACCGGCGCCCATCACCATATTAGCTACACCATTTGGCAGACCAACCTCTTCAAAAATTTCGAACAATTTTTTAGGAGTCACAGGAGTCACTTCTGAAGGTTTGAAAACAATGGTATTGCCGGCAGCAAGAGCAGGGGCAATTTTCCAAATGCTCATTAAAAGTGGATAATTCCATGGAACAATCAGACCGCACACGCCCACTGGTTCACGGACTACCATTGCCTGCATTGGGTCGGCTACATGATACGTATAACCGTCTGGCTTTGTAATCAGGCCAGCATAATAACGGAAACAGGCAGCGGCATCGCCCACATCAAATCCTGCCTCTCTTAAGGGCTTGCCGTTATCCATGGTCTCCAGTTGTGTAAGCTCCTCTGCATATTCATCAATTTTGTCAGCGATTCTAAATAAATAATAGGCTCGTTCCTGTGCCGATAAACCTGACCAGACACCTTCCTCAAATGCTCGGCGGGCAGCGTAAATGGCCGCGCGCGCATCGGCAATTGTTCCTTCTGGGGCATATGAAATTACCTCGCCATTTGCAGGATTAATAACTGGGCGTGTTTCTCGATTTTCTGCGTCTTTCCATTCACCATCAATGTACATTTTTAGGTTTATCACTCGATTTTTTACCTCGGCCATTATCAATTCCTCCTTTTGATTCCCTCACTTACTTATATTGCAAGAAGCGTGCCAAAACATATAACTTGGTAAAATTGTGTTTTTAGAAAAATTAAATTGCGAGGTTATTCATTTTTGCATAACACTATTAATCTGTGCATAAATAAAAAACTGCTCCCAGATTAGATATCTGAAAGCAGCTTTTGGTTAAATAGTTGATAAGTTTTCGATATTCATATTTTTCTCACTTAGGATTTTTTGATATTTCCTGCTGACGGAAGACTGGCTGATCCCCAGTGCTTTTGCTGCCTTGGTAGTTGTTTTGTACTGGTTCATTGCCAGGACAATCAGTTGTTCCTCGACATGATCGATTGCTTCCTGTAAGGGGATAACTCTGGTGATAACGGGCTTCATTTTTTTGTGCTCATATCCGAGTGATAAGAACTGGCTGACAAATTCGGCATCAATCGCCGAATGATCTGCTGTTACCACCAATCGTTCAATAATGTTTTGCAGCTCCCTGACATTACCCGGCCATGGATAGAATTCCATGACATTTACAGCATCGGGGGTTAAATGATAATTTCGGTCGTATTTTTCATTAAGCTTCTGCAGAAAATGGAAAGATAGTAAAGAAATATCTTCCGTCCGCTCCCTTAATGGCGGAATATGGAGAGGAATTACATTCAAGCGATAAAATAAATCTTCTCTGAAGGTCCCTTCCTCAACCATTTTTTCTAATTTTTTATTGGTAGCGGCGATGATTTGCACATTGACCTTGATTGGCGTAGTGCTTCCGATTGGAATAACCTCCTGTTCCTGAAGCACTCTGAGCAGTTTCACCTGAAGATGCATCGGCATCTCGCCAATTTCATCAAGAAACAAAATACCTTCATTGGCCTGTTTAAAATACCCTTCTTTTCCATTCTTATCGGCACCTGTAAAAGCGCCCTTTGCATAGCCAAACAATTCGCTTTCCAATAAGTTTTCCGGAATTGCCCCGCAATTTAATTTGAGGAACGGTTTTGTAGATCGCTTTCCTAACTGATGTATCGCTTGGGCTATCACTTCTTTTCCAACCCCAGATTCGCCATTAAGGAGAACTGTTGAGGAGAAGTCGGCGATTTTCTTCACTTGGTTCATAATCTTTTCCATCTTTGGACTACAGTAGATCAGCTTTTTTAAGAAACGGTCTTTCGATTTAAAATCATCTAATTCTTTCTTATATTGTTCTGATATCTTGCGCATTTCCAAAAGTTCGCTTTTTAAGCGGGTTGTCTCGGTAATATCCCTTGAAGCCACAATAATCCGGTCAAGGTCCCCTTTTTCATTAAAAACAGGATTTCCGACGGCTAGAATTTTTCGTCCCGTTTTTGTTTCCTGAACAACGGATACCTTTTTTCTTTTTTCTAAAACAAGTCGAGTAACTGAGGGGGTAAACAGCCCTTGATCCTCAAGCTCTAGAATATTTTTTCCAATTAATTCTTTGAGATCGACCTTCCAAAAATCCTGAATAATATTATCGCTAAATCTGATTAATTCTCCTTTGGCATTAACCACAAGGATTTCATCATATATGCTTGACAGAATGGCATTTAAGTCTTTATTCAAGTCCTTAATATATTCAATTTCCATTGCCATTTCTTCAACCATCGGCAAATCCTGGACAACGATAATGATTCCTTCGACCACATCATCATAGTTCATAATCGGGCTGTAATCGACAAGGACACCCATTTCGTTCGTAATCTCCAGGTGGTTGAGGAGGGTTTTTCCGGTTGAAAACACATTGTCAATGTGCTCTTTGCTGAATATCGTTTCTGCAGGAAAATTTAAGACTTTTTCGGCGGTTGATTTAATCATTTTTAATCCGGCTTCATTACAATTGATGATGCGTTTTTCCTTATCCAGGACAAATATTCCCATCGGAATGGAAGTTAAAATAATTTTAAGCAAATCAACGCTTTTATTCTCTTGTTTAAATAGCTCGGCCAGAACATCTTCTCTTCGTATGTAGCCTGAAGGTTTACCATCTTCGCCTTTTATGATGGCAAACGGCTCTCCTATAATTTGAAACAAAGCAGGCAGAGAAATATTCTCGCTTAAATGGCAAATACTTTCGATGGACTTTGCGTGGTTGAGCAAAATATCTATTGAAAAATGATTCTCTCTCAGCTTTTCTAGCAATTGATTGTTTAACGATACATAGGCAAATAATTGATTTTGTTTTTCCAAGAATATAAAGGGTTCTTTTATATTGTTTAAGGTTGATTTTAATTCTTCTTGATGTTCTGCTGTGACTGAAATAATTGGCTTGATTTTTTCCATTTCGACGGAAAACATATTTTTCATCCCCTTCTATCCTATCAACCTTATACTACCACTTTAATCAGAATTTTTTAAATAAAAAATCATCAAAAAAGAAGATGTATAATCCATCTTCTTTTTCAATCGTTTAATCACTCCCAGTGATAAATAAATCTTCTTTTATATAGGCAAGGACCATTCCAGGAATAACGTTATCTCCTTCCTGTACCTCAAGTGACTCTACCTCCCCACTAACACCGGTTTGGATCATCTCCACATGTCCGTCATCAGCTTTTATCATGAATAATGGTTCCCATTCATAAATTCTTTCTTCATTTTTGATTGCAACTTTTTCTATTCTCCCGAAGCATGGGCTTATAACCACTCCTAAGTACATAGAGCATCTCCTCCAATCCCTGCTTAATATTGTTCCTGATATGGCGCCGTTTGTAATACAAGACCAAAGAACTCTTGGAATTCCGGAATGTCCTCATGCTCGATACCAAGTCTGTCGGCCCAAAGTTCCTCTGCATAAGTGTCCTCTTGGCAGAGCAGGACCATGTTCCCTGTTTGTATTGAAGTTACCATTGCCTTTCCAAAAAAATGCTCTGAATAGCCAATTGTCAAATCATAACGATGATTATTGGAAATTAAGCAAAAGTAATGTAAAAGCTGGCGTTCTTTTTGTTCAGATAAAATTTCTAATTTCATACTCTATTCCTCCCTTTTAATATTTCAGCCAGCCTCTAAGTCTTGAGGCTTCGGCTAATTTCTGAATTCCTTCGATATAAGCAGCAATTTTTAAATTAACACTATATTTTTTGGAGGTATTAACAACATTTAGGAAACTCTGAGTAATTTTTTCTTTGAGTCTCTTATCAACGGTTTCCTCCGTCCAATAATATCCCTGGTTATTCTGACACCACTCGAAATACGAAACGATCACACCACCTGAATTTGCAAGTATATCCGGTACAACGAGAATCTCTCGCTCATCAAGAATTTTCAGTGCTTCTTTTGTCGTTGGCCCGTTCGCCGCCTCGATTATAATATTGCATTTCATCCTGCTGGCATTTTTTTTATGAATGACCCCGGAAATCGCTGCTGGAATTAAGACATCGCATTCTTTTTCTAATAATTCCTGATTTGTTATGGAGCTATTAAAGCGATTTGTTACTATCCCAAACGAGTCTCTATTTTCGAGGAGGAATGGGATATCGAGGCCGTTTTCATCATATAAACCGCCAAGGACATCGCTGATTCCAACAACTTTAGCTCCTAAATCATATAAATACTTTGCAAGGTAACTTCCTACATTTCCAAATCCTTGAATGATTACCTTTAGTTCCTCAACTGGCTGTTTCTTTAATTCGCATACCATCTCAAGGGTGTACAAAACGCCCTTTGAGGTGGCTGTTTCTCTTCCTTTTGAGCCGCCCAGTGCAATTGGTTTTCCTGTAATAAAACCTGGTGAATCAAATTCACGGATATGATCGTATTCATCGAGCATCCACGCCATAATTTGCGAGTTTGTATACATATCTGGAGCCGGGATATCCTTGGTCGGGCCCACAATTTGGCTGACCGCTCTAACATAGCCCCTGCTGAGGCGTTCCAGTTCATCAAGGCTCATTATTCGGGGATCGCAGACAATTCCGCCCTTTGCCCCGCCGTACGGAAGATCGGTAATCCTGCATTTTAAGCTCATCCAGCCCGCTAATGCCTTTACCTCTTCAGGGGTCACATCCGGGTGGAAGCGTATTCCGCCTTTTGTCGGACCTGATGCATCATTATGCTGTGCCCGGTATCCTTGAAATATCTCTGTCTGCCCGTTATCCATCCGAACAGGAATGCTTACCTCTAAAAATCTCATCGGCTTCTTTAAAAATTCAAAGACCTGCGGCGGATAATTCAGGATTTGAGCAGCCTCTCTGAGTGTTTCCTGGAACTCAATTAAAGAGTTATCCTTTTCCATTAATACCTCGCTCTTTTTCAAATCTAAAGAATCGATTGCCATCATAACACCTCATTTTTTGTTGTTATTAAAGTAGAAGCAAGATTCGTGCCAACTTAAGAAAAGGGGAATATTGCGATTTTTAATTTAGAAAAATGCATTCTCTATGAAAAAATGAGTCGATTATGCGATATTGCATAATTCGTATTTTTCTACAGGATACCGCTATTGGACGGAGTGCCAATCATATCTCTAAAATGCCGGACGCGGGCATTATCAGCCTTTCAGAGTACCCGTTTTACCTCTAAATCGCAGGACGCAGGCACTGTCAGCCATCCAGAGTGCCCGTCACATCTTTAAATCGCTTGACGCGGGCACTGTCAGTCATTCAGAGTGCCCGTCACATCTTTAAATCGCTTGACGCGGGCACTGTCAGCCGTTCAGAGTGCCCGATTTACCTCTAAACCGCTGACCGCTGGCAATGTAAATAGCAATCAACTAAAAAATTCTCCAATTAACAAGCCACCCAAATAACAACCAAAAAAAGCCAGGCATCACGCCTGACTCAGGTAACTTCCACTTATAATGTGGTAGGTTTCTCCGCTTCATCGAAATGAAGATCCACAATCCTTGTTTTTGAGATTTTGGTTTTAAAGGCTAAATAGATTAACCCGATGACAATCCAAGCAATCCCTCCGATGAGGGCATCTGCTTGGAGGTTATACCACAAAATCCCCGTGGTACATGCTCCAAGGATAGGCATTACGAGAAAAGAGAAAATATCTTTTCCGGTTTTGTATCGCTTTTGACGGAAAACGAAATGGGCAATAACCGACAAATTAACAAAGGTAAACGCAATCAACGCACCAAAGTTAATAAAGGAAGAAATAAGCTCAAGACTCGGTGCGATCGCAAGCAGTGAAACTACCCCGACAAGAATAACATTAAAAGCAGGTGTCCGAAATTTTGGATGAACCGAGCCGAATAGGTTCTTCGGAAGGACGCCGTTCCGTCCCATTACAAATAATAGACGTGCCACACTCGCATGGGATGCCAGCCCGGAAGCGACAGTTGCAGCAAACGCACCTGCAAGAAAAACTAGTTTAAATAGCGTTCCTCCAACAAACAATCCAATTTCGGGTAACGTATCATCCGTTACTTTAAACCTCGAAATATCTGGGAATAAAGCTTGGGCGAAGTAACCACAAATAAAAAAGATGGCGCCGCCGATTAAAACCGTTAACATAATCGCTTTCGGCATTATCTTTATATCAGTGGCCTCTTCAGCGTACATCGTGACGGCATCAAAACCAATAAAGGAAAAACAAACCACTGTGGCTCCAGTCAAAACAGCACCAAAATGGATATTGGAATGAAAAAGCGGTTCCGTAGTGAAAATCGTCCCTTGCCCCATCCCTTGGGATAACTTCACAAAAGCGAGAACTATAAAAGCGCCAATTAAGACAACTTCGAAAATAACAAGGAGGGAATTCAAATTTGAGGTTTTACTCATACTCCATACGTTAATGGCAGTAACGATGGCGACATAACAGACCACCCAAATCCATGCTGGAACCGAAGGAAAGACGGATACCATATAAATTCGGATAATCAAGGCATTAACCATAGGTAAGAGGATATAATCAAGCAAGGCTGCCCAGCCAACAATAAATCCAAGATGAGGGCTCATTGTTTCTCTCGTATACGTATAGGCAGATCCAGCGCTTGGAAACACTTTGGCCATTTTCCCATAACTAATCGCTGTAAACAACATAACAGCCAATGCCGTTAGATAGGCAAGAGGAACAACACCATTTGTTTCTTCAGAAACGATTCCAAATGTATCAAATACAATAGTCGGCGTCATGTAGCCTAATCCAAGGCCTACAATGGCCCAGAGGCCGAGTGAACGCTTAAGGGTAACATTCTCCAATTTGAACAACTCTCCTTTTTAAAAAAAATAAATGTAAGCAGTTTCACTTTTGTTCAAATCAATATGAAAACCAATAGAACCTCCCCTTCGAAATAATTATATTACTATTCAAAATAGTTGCAATTTTTGTGCCAACAATTTTTTACTAGGTAAATAATAAAATAGCCCCTAAATTCTATGAAATCTTGCATAATCTAATCTGATTTGCATAATAGGGGCATCAAAAAAGCCTTCAATCAAGAGAATGATTAAAGGCTTAAAGGTTTATTATGCTTCTTCTGCTTTAAATTGCGGCGGCGCTGCCCGGAATGCTTTTGTTAGATAGAGCAAATACACAAAGCCGAACCCAAACCATATGAGGCCCATGGTCAAGGAACTTATTTCAAGATTTACCCACAGGATTCCTACTGCAGCGGCTCCAATTAATGGCATGATAATGTACTCAAAAAATCCTTTTGGGGACCGATGCATTTTTTGCCGGACGGCAAAATGACTAATAACAGATAAATTTACAAACGTAAACGCCATTAGGGCGCCAAAATTAATTAACGACGTAGCAGTAACTAAATCAAAGAACCATGCCGATAAGGACATGACACCGACAAATATAACATTAAACGCAGGCGTCCTCCATTTTGGATGGACAAAGCCGAACCATTTCTCCGGAAAGACTTTATCCCGCCCCATTACATACAATAGGCGCGATACACTTGCATGTGAAGCTAGCCCGGATGCTAGCGTATTGACAAAGGTTGTACATAAGAAAATCGATTGAAACAGTTTTCCCCCCACATACAGAGCAATTTCCGGCAGGGCGGCATCTGGATTTTTGAATCTTGAAATATCAGGGAAGAATAACTGAATAAAGAACGATGTGGTGATAAAAATGACTCCTCCCCACAAAGCTGTTAAAAGGATCGCTTTTGGAATTGTTTTTTCTGGATTTGGTGTTTCCTCAGAGAGGGTTGTAACGGCATCAAAACCAAGAAAGGAAAAACAGAGAATCGTTGCTCCTGTAATTAGGACTGGAATGTTCATCCCTTCCACAAAAAAAGGCTTAAGGCTGAGCACAGTTCCGGCTCCTTCGCCTCCATTCAGCCCTTTAACGACAAGGATGATAAAGACGATCATAATCAGGATTTGCACAGCCACAAAAATGGTATTAAAATTTGCCAGGATATTAACGCTTCGTAAATTAAGAAAGGTAACGATTCCGACAAATACTAATACCCAGATAAAATCAGGAACGGATGGAAACAAAGCATTTAAGTACAGTTTGGTTAATAAAGCGTTGACCATTGGTAAAAATAAATAATCAAGTAAAGAGGACCAGCCAACCAGAAATCCTAAATGACCGTTTATCGCCTTTTGTGTATAAGTATAAGCCGAACCTGCCTGAGGAAAAACCTTTACCAGTTTGCCATAGCTTGCCGCCGTGAAAAGCATTCCGACCAATGCAATAATATAGGCACTTGGCACGTGACCATTTGTTATCCCTGAAACAATCCCAAACGTATCAAACACAACCATGGGGGTCATATAAGCGAGCCCCATAATAACAATCTGCCAAAGCTTTAACGATCTTTTCAACTTAACGCCACTTTCCACCTATCATACCTCCCCTTTTTTAAACCGCTTTCAATACATAATAAACCCTTTGTCTTTTTAAAATTTTTTATTCCCCCTTATTTTTAAAATCAGTATGTATGCTTGCAATTTCCGTGCCAATCACGAAGAGCTCCTTTCTTTTATTTGGCATAAAACTTGCAACATTTAATTTTGAAAAAACAGAAATGGGGGAATCTAAAAATGCACTATCCTTTATCACCCGACGTAAAACCTGAATTTTGTACGACAGGCACGTTTATGAGGCTGCCTTCCACAAGAGAAAATGCGAAATTAGCGATTGTCGGCATGCCGTTTGATACTGCCGCATCCTTCCGTGTTGGGGCCCGGTTCGCACCGCAAGCCATTCGTCAGGCGTCAATGACTTTATTTCCGTATCATCCGATTCACAAGGTGTATCCGTTTGATGATTGTAATGCCATTGATATTGGCGATGTTTCCGTGATCCCTCATAATATCCATCGCAGCTACGAAGTCATTGAAAAAGCAGTCATGGAATTGATGGAAAAAGGAATCATTCCCATTGGGCTTGGCGGAGACCACTCAGTGACGTTGGCCAACTTAAGAGCAGCTGCCAAGGTGCACGGACCTGTTGCATTAATTCATTTCGATTCCCATACCGATACATGGGATACCTATTATGATGAAAAATATTGGCACGGTTCTCCATTCATTCGGGCCTACGAAGAAAATCTGCTTATTCCAGATAAGGTTTTTCAGGTTGGGATTCGCGGTACACTCAACCATCCAGGCGATATTGATGCCAGCAAGGACTTGGGCTATCGTGTCATTACAACACCTGAATTAAAGGAGCGTGGAATGGAGGATGTTATAAGAGAAATCAAACAAAAAATTGGGGATACTCCTTGCTTCCTTAGCTTTGATATAGATTTTGTCGATCCATCCTGTGCACCGGGAACGGGGACCCTCGAGGTCGGTGGATTAAATAGCTTTGAAACCTTACAAATTATCCGTTCCCTAACAGACTTTAATTTTATTGGATTTGACTTAGTCGAAGTGCTGCCGCCATACGACCCAACTCAAATTACATCCCTGCTCGCGGCTACCATCATTCATGATTTTGCTAGTTTAGTAGCACTTAAAATCAATAAATAAATACAAAAAAAGCAGTGAGACTCCTTTTTTGGAAATCCACTGCTTTATTGTATTAATATTTATTTTTATGGAATGTTAATGATTATCTTGCAAAGCGATGATTTCCAATTGTAACGGTAACAGAGCGTGATAGAATCCACTTACTTTGCGCTGTTTTAGGGTTGTAGAAAAATAATGAGCCGTTTCCTTTTCCGCTAAAAGCGATTGCTTCATTAACAGCTCTCTTGGAAGCATAATCTGCCGGCTGATTAATCTGACCGTTTTGGACAGGAGTAAAAGCATAGTGCCCATTTGCAATTTGATAGATAACTCCACGAACTGTGTTTGGGAAATCAGGGCTTTTTACCCTATTTAAAATGACTGTAGCAACTGCAACTTTCCCTGCATAAGGCTCTCCCACTGCTTCTGCACGGACAAGACGTGCCATTAGATCTTTCTCTGCTGCTGTATAAGGAGAGTTAGGAATCATCATATTTTGTCCTGTATAAAGTGGCTTAGAATGATTAGCCGCCATTAAACTATTTAAAGGCACACCAAAACCTTTTGCAATTTTCCAATAAGTTTCTCCAGACTGAATTTTATGAGTTGTCGTAGCCGCCTCTGTTTTTCCATTTACAGTAAATGCTGACATTGATAAGATAAGACCAGCTGCAATTACTAGTTTTTTAAGTTTGTTCATTCGAAAACCTCCTAGATTAGTAGCTCGTTTCTCTACAACTAAGGCTACCAGTTGTAACATACGAATTCATTAGCCAAAAAATGGAATGCAAAAGCTAGCAAAGAGACCGCCTGATATCAAAGCGTTCCTCAACAAAATGTAAGGTCTATCCAATTCATATTGATCTCCATAAAAATACTTTACTGGATAATGAAGGAGTTATTATTACAGTTGGTTTCAGCCATGTAACATAGAGAGAGAGAAACTTTCACCAATCTGACAAGAATTTCCTTAAAATCATACAGGATTTCATGTGTATCTTTGGAAATAATATAACGAGATGATATAAAGGAGGATTTCTTATGAAAAATCAATTAGTGGATGTACTAAACAAACAAATTGCCAATTGGTCTGTTTTGTATATTAAATTACATAACTATCACTGGTACGTGAAGGGCGGGCAATTTTTCACACTTCACGCCAAATTTGAAGAATTCTATAACGAGGCCGGGCTCCATGTCGATGAATTAGCAGAACGTTTACTTGCAATTGGAGGTAATCCAGTGGCAACCATGAAAGAATGCCTTGAACTCTCATCCATTCAAGAAGCAACAGGCTCAGAATCAGCTGAAGAAATGGTTCAATCGATTATTAATGACTATTCAATCATCATTGGTGAAATAAAAGAAGGAATGAGTCTAGCTGGAGAGTTAGATGATGAAACCACCGGCGACATGCTGCTCGCTATCCATTCAGGTTTAGAAAAGCATGTTTGGATGCTCACGGCATTCCTTGGCAAGACAATTTAATTTACTTAAAGTCCAACATTATTTGTTGGGCTTTTTTATTTAGAATAATTATTAAAAAAGTTTGACTTTTATTTAGTATTAATATTATTATTGTAATTAAGAAAAGGTTTTAGGAGGTACCCTCGTATGTCTAAACACGAAGTCATCGTATATAGCAGCTCTGGCTGCCCTTATTGTGAAAAAGTAAAATCATATCTAAAAGAAAAGGGAATTGAATTTGAAGAACGGAATGCCTCGATTCATAAAGAATATTTTGATCAGTTAAAGGAACGCAAAATTTTTGGAACACCTGCGACCTTTATTAATGGGAAGCTCGTCTTAGGCTTTCAGGAGAAAAAATTCATTAAACTTCTTGGGTTGTCTGAAGAGGACAAGCCAGCAGAAATTTACACTCCACAACCTGAAAGTGAAGAATCCATTTTCCAGCCAGTTAATGAAAAGATCCTTGAAGAAGTCTATGACTTTGTAACCATTGGCGGCGGGCCTGCTGGAGCGTCTGCTGCTGTTTACGCTGCCCGCGGAAAATTAAAAACTCTTGTCATTGATAAGGCCCCAAAGGCAGGAACTTTAGCGATTACTCATAAAATCGCTAACTATCCAGGGGTGCGTGAAGAAGTAACGGGTCTTGAACTGCTGACAAGAATGCAAGCACAAGCAAAAGACTTTGGTGCAGAATTCGTCCGCTCTACTGTTCTTTCTGTTGATTTTTCAAATGAAATCAAAATGATCGAGGTAGCTGAAGGAACGATTAAGGCAAAAAGCGTTTTTATTGCCGTTGGCGCAAAAGCTCCATCCAGTAAGATTAATGGGGAAGAAGAATTCACCGGCCGCGGTGTCAGCTATTGTTCAACCTGTGATGCCGCCTTTTATCAAGATCAGGTTGTTGCAGTTGTCGGTGATAATGACGAGGCTATTCATGAGGCAGAAATACTTGCAAAGTATTGCAAAAAGGTTAAATTATTAATTCCTACTGAGTTAAAGGGTGATACTGACCTTTCATCACTAGAAGATAATCCAAAGGTGGAAATTTATCGACGTCACCGAGTCAGAGAAATCAATGGTACGGATAGTGTTGAGAAACTAGGGATTCTAAATGATAAAAAAGAAGTGGAAACTTGGAATGTCGATGGTATTTTCTTATATCTTGGCGGAATGAAACCGGGGACTGACTTCCTTAATGGAGCCGTCATGAGAGACGAAGAAGGTTATGTGATCGTTGACGACCATCTTCGTACAAATGTTGATGGAGTGTTTGCAGGCGGTGACGCTAGAAGAACACCGATTAAACAAGCCGTTATTTCTGCAGCTGATGGTGCGATTGCAGCATTAAGTGCCGAACAGCACGTCAACAAACGAACCAAACTAAGACCGCAATATAGCTAATTTCAATCTTTTTTCTGCGAATCAACGTTTGTCCATTTCCATTTTCTCCTATTTGCATAAATTGTAATTATTAAATAGGAGGTGACTTTGGAATGGGACACAATAATAGCTTTGCGCTAATCGTTGTATTGTTTATCCTTTTAATCATTGTTGGTGCATCTTGGATGTACTAATCATGGCAATGGCCATTACACCTTAATAAAAAGAGGGGCGGTAAAATCTCATGGTTTTACTGCTCCTTTTTTGTGCAAAGAAGAAGAGACTATCCTTGGATAGTCTCTTCTTCTTTTTGACTGCGGGCAAGAATTACTAAGCTGATCGTTATGGTAATAAAAGCAATCAGTGCTAATAGGGGAATCGTAATAAATCCCAGCCAATTGATATAGTCCTTTGAACAGGGAACCCCGCTTGTACACATTTCAAATTGTTGTAAATAGGGAATCTTTTGCAATAAAGTATGATAGCCTGATATTAGGATTCCGATGATTGACAGCGGCAATACATATTTATAAATTCCCTTATCGTTTCGGTAGACAGCAATCCCCAATATGATGGCTAGTGGATACATGAATATCCGCTGATACCAGCAAAGCGTACATGGTACAAAGTGCATGACTTCACTAAAGTACAAGCTGCCGAGTGTTGCAATTAAAGCTGCAACCCACGAGACTACTAAGGATTTATTCATGCTATTTCCCCTTCGCTGCTTTATCAACCATCTTTTTTAAATCGTCCATACTTCCGCCTTCAAACTTCTTGCCATTTACAAATATGGTTGGCGTTCCAGTTACACCTAATTTTCCAACATAATCCATATCCTTTTTCCAGGCAGCATCCGATTTTTTTGCTTGGAAGTTTTTTACAACCTTATCAACATCTTTATCGCTGGCCACTTCTTTCAAGGTATCTGTTAAGAATTTTTCTGTATATAGATCGATTTTTTCATATTTAGAATCTTCTGGCTGTTTTTTGTAAAGAAGTTCATGGAACTTCCAAAACGTGTCGTTTCCCAATTCCTGGTATACAGATTCCGCAAATTTAGCAGAGCGTTCAGAATCAACATTGATAAACGAATCATTCATAAAATACAATTTGGCCTTCCCAGTATCCACCAAATCTTTTTGAATCTGAGGAATTACTTGATCGGCAAAGTTTTTGCAATTTGGACATTTATAGTCACCGAATTCAATAATGGAGACTGGTGCAGATTTATCGCCCAGAAATGGCTGATTAGCGTAATCAATTTTTTCGGAAGCGGTATTATTCTGATTCTTATTATGATTTCCGAAAAAAATAAGCGCCAATATTCCAACGGCAATTAGACCGACTACCCAGAAAATAAACTTTGATGATGAATTCTTACTATTTTTCGTGCTCTTTTTGTTATTTGCCATAATTAGACTCCTTATGTAAATTGTTGTCCTTAATAGTATAAATATTACCTATCCATATTAATAATGCAAACAAAAGATATCAATTCTGAGCAATAAGGTGAGCTAAATAACAATAATAGGATAATATAAGAAGGGAATTATATATAACTAATTGGAGTTGGTATAATGTCAAGAAACGATAAATACATAGGTTATATTGGAACTTATACAAAGGGAGACAGCAAAGGGATCTACTCCTTTACCTTGGATTCGGATAGAGGAAAAATAGAGGATGTTTCTGTCGCAGCCGAGTTAGAAAATCCTACATATTTAGCAATCAGCAATGACAACCGATATCTTTATTCTGTTGCAAAGGAAGGAAATACTGGCGGGGTTGCCGCTTTTTCTATAAGTGAAGCAGGGAAACTAACGGCAATCAACAGTGAAGGATCTGAGGGCTCTCCTCCATGCCATGTTAGTGTAGACAGCGAAAATCGATATGTGTTCAGTGCAAATTATCATAAAGGCTTAGTTGAGTCCCAGCAGATTAACCAGGAGAATGGCGCTGTTAAACCAGTTATTTCAGGAGCAAAGCATGAAGGCCGCGGCCCCGATCCAAGGCAGGAAAAACCTCATACCCATTTTGCGGGACTCACCCCTGATGAAAAATACTTGGCTGTTGTGGAATTGGGAATTGATGCACTGATAACTTATGAAATCAGTGCTGAGGGGAAATTATCAGAGGTTAGCCGTTTACCTTTAAAGGCAGGCAGCGGTCCAAGACATCTAGTTTTTCATCCGAATCGAACAATTGCGTATGTCATGACGGAATTCAGTTCAGAGGTTATTGTTTTAACCTATCATCCTGAAAATGGTCATTTCACTGAAAAACAATATATATCGACGCTTCCGGATGATTTTAAGGAAAATAACCAAGGCAGTGCGATTCATATTTCCTCTGATGGCCGTTTTGTTTATGCGGGTAACCGAGGGCATAACAGCATCGCAGTATTTAGAGCAGATATTTTATCCGGAGAGTTGAGCTTTATCGAGCATACGTCAACTGAAGGGGATTGGCCGCGGGATTTCGCTTTAGATCCTACTGAGAAATTCATCGTGGCTTCGAATCAGGAATCGAGCAATCTTGTGTTGTTTTCCAGAGATGATGCTACTGGAAGATTAACGCTTATTAATTCTGATATTGTTGTTCCTTACCCTGTTTGTGTGAAGTTTCTACATGTATAAATCACTAAAAGGATAAGCTGACAGCTTATCCTTTTTAAGTGGATTTCTTGAATTTATAACACGATAAAATGATCATATTTTACCAATGTTGTTCCTTCTTTATAGTCATCTTGATTGGATTGATTAGGAACTCCATTTAAATTGTTAATGATATTTTTAACGAAACTTTGCCCCATTTCATGTGCATGGAGATATCCACCTCCAAACCTTGGATTGATTTCGGATATCAAGTAACCTGTTTCAGTCTTAAAACAATCAATATCGATTGGTCCAATTGGCTTAAGAACCCTTATAAGTTTTTCAATGATCCGCTTTAATGTAGGGTCTTTTGTTGCTATGGATTTATCTGTTTCCCCCGCTCTCATCACTATCTTTCTTTTCATAAATATATTTGTAGTTTCCTTTGTTAATAAATCAATATAACAATCCACCCCAAACTCTTCACCTTCTACAAATGGCTGTACAATCAAATCTTCGTAAATTTCTTTTATTACATATAGTTCTTTCATTGAAGAAACCTTATGGAGATTTTTACTGGCACTTCCATTTCTCGGCTTCATCATTAATGGAAATTGGATATTCCCATTATTAAGCTCTTGTATTACTTTATCTATTTCAATATATGTCGGAACAGACGGCAAATCATTATCTTCAAGAAAGTTATAAGTTAAATATTTGTCTGTACAAATATCAACAACATTTTTATCAGATACAATGATATTTATTCCATTCTCTTTCAGTTCTTCTTTATAACTGGCCAATAGTGGCAATTCAGGATCTATAAGGGATAATACACCATTAATTTTATACTTATAGCACAACTCTTTAATACGGAGGATATAATCAGGATGGTCTATACGGGGAACAATTTCAAACACATCGGCATGGTGCAAGGCTGGGGCAGTAATATCACAGTCCACAGCAATTACTTTTCCATTTAATTCATGGACTTCCTTTTTAAAGTACTCAACTAATTTCACACGCCGTCCGACACTACATATTAAAATATTCATTAACTATCTCCCCCTTAACCTCTTTAAAATTATTACTATAATTAAATAATAATGGAGTCCCTCCAGTGTGGATAAATACTATTGTTTTGCCTCTTATATTATTATTTTTTATATAATCCACCATTCCGAAAAATGCTTTCCCCGTATATACCGGATCAAAAAATATACTAGACTTCTTAGCTGCCATTTTAATTGTTTCCAAAACCTCAGGATAAATATGGGAATATCCTTTTCCTATATATTTATCTTCGACTAGGATATCATTATCACCTATTATCTTGACGGAATCGTAGAAGGATAAATAATCGATAATGGATTCTTTTATTACTTCTTGACATCTATTTTTTTTCCTAGCAATACTAATGCCTACTATTTTTGACTTTGTTTGATTTTGTTTTGATCCAACAATTAACCCTGCTTGTGTTGTCCCAGTCCCAGTGGCATGAAAAATAAAATCTGGCTCTGTACGCATCTGATTGCTTAATTCCAAGAAAGCCTCCTTATAAGCATGCGTCCCTAAATTTCCGTGTCCGCCACCTTGTATAAAATATGGATGGCAGCCCTGTTTTTTTAATTTGCCTAGGACATTTTTTATTGTTTCGGGAACTTTTAAGGTAGAAGTCCAATGAATTTCGGCATCCATTACTGAATATAAAAAATAATTACCGTTAAAATTGATTCCACTTTCTTCAGAAAGAATAAGAATTGGCCTAAGATTAAATTTAATTGCAGCTGCTGCAGTTATCCTGCAATGATTTGACTGGGGCGAGCCATATGTCACTAAACAATCACAATTTGATTTAATAGCATCGGCGATAAAATATTCTAGTTTTCTAACTTTATTTCCGCCAAATGCCAGATCCGTCATATCATCTCTTTTAATAAAAACTTCATTTGCATTAATTTCCCCATAAAAATCTAAGGGAGTTGGCAACTTAATTAGATTCTTTTTCTCCATAAGAACTCCTCATCTTAGTCCCTGTAAAGTCAGGCATTGAAACATGACCATCATGATTAATTCCTTGTGGTCTAATTACCTTCAAAAGAGTCATGCTTAATATTTTTAAATCTAACAGGAAGGATTTATTATCAACATACCAAACATCTAATTCAAACCTTTCTTCCCAGCTTATAGAATTTCTACCTTTAATTTGTGCCCAACCAGTAATCCCTGGTTTAACCTCATGGCGCCTCGCCTGAAGAGGGGTATATAACGGTAAGTAGTCCATTCTTAATGGTCTCGGTCCAACTAAACTAATTTCCCCTTTTATGACATTTATTAACTGGGGTAACTCATCCAGACTAAATTTACGTATAAAACTGCCAAAGCCTGTCAACCTTAGATGTTCGGGTAATAAACTTCCATTGTTGTCCTTTTTATTTGTCATTGTTCGGAATTTATAAATCAAAAAGGGTTTTCCATTCAATCCTGGACGTTCTTGTTTAAAAAGAATAGGTGACCCAAGTTTTAGTCTAACTAGTATGGATAATAGGATGATAACAGGGGAGAAAATGATTATTATAAGGATTGAAAGAATAAAATCAAATATTCTCTTCATTTCCCTTCACCAACCTTTTCCTTTTTTTAGCAAATTCATAAACACCTAGTTTGAAAAAAATATCTTTCAATAGATTATCCATATTGTTAGCCCCTCTTAAAATTCCATTTTTGATGTTTACACATAACGTGAGTAAATCTCTTCCATTTCATTTAAGACATTTCCTAAGCTATACGCCTGTATTTTCTGTTGGCCTAGTCTCCCGAAATTAATCCTTAATTGTTTATCTTCAATTAATCTAACAAAACTTTGAATAAGACCCTCGTTATCACCAAGGCCTACAACCAAGCCACAATGCCCGTTGTCCACTAAATCCCTTGAACCGCGGACATTTGTCGTGATTATTGGTTTTGCTGCAGCCATTGCCTCCATTAAGCACCGGGGAAGCCCTTCATGTTTGGAAACTAATGTCACAATATCAGATGCTGCAATGATACTTGGAATATCTTTTCTATATCCTAATAAATGAACATTCATAATCCAATTTTCCTCTATAAAAGCTTTGATTTTCTCCATATCTTCTCCATACCCAATGATTAATAAATGTGCATTTGGACATTGGTCTACTATAGAGTTCCAGTTTTTAAGGAGAAATAATTGATTCTTCCGAGGACTTAATTCTGCTATACAGCTAATAATTACGTTTTCAGAAGTCAAGCCTAACTCGTTCTTTATATCAATTAACTCCCCAGGCTTTTCATTAAATTCTTTTAAGTTCACACCAACCCCGTGAACATGAAACATATTATGGTTTTCCATAAATCCAAGCCTTTTTCCTAACGAAATATCCTCTTCATTCATAACAAGCAACCCGTCTGTCCATCGTTTCGCAAGTTTTTCAGCAGGATAAAAAAGAAGCCAATTTTTTCGAGAGGCTCCATTAAAAAAATGAAATCCATGCGCCGTATAGAGAATTTTTCCTTGATTATGCTTTGAAGCTGCATACCTTGTTAAAAAAGCCGCTGTCGGTGTATGGACATGTATTAAGTTGAAATAATGTTGCCTGAATAAATCATTTAATTCCTTTACTGCTCTCATATTTTTTTTGGAAAATGGCATTCGATCAAAATCGACATCATGGCAAATGACCCCAATATCAAGTAGTTCATCCTTCCGTTTTCTAGAATTACTTCCGACCGCGTGTACCTCATAACCCTTCTGTTGAAACATTTTCATAAAGGGTTTATGAAAGGAAGCGAAATGTGAATAAACAGAGGCTGCAAAAAGTACTTTTTTCACTAATATCCCCCCATTAAGAGAATCTACCAGACACTTTCCCAAGATTTTTTGAGCTAAGCAAATAGACCAATGAACCTAAAAAGAACCAAAACATTCTAGCATTATTAAATGAGACCGCCATGGACCCTATCAATAAAATAATTAATATATCCCTTAACATATAATTGATCTTACTTTGAAACTGTTTATTTAACGTTATCTTCAGAATTATGCAGGCAATATATATGAAAAAGATAGCTGCAAAAATACCTCCCCACTCCGAAAAGGTTTGAATATACGTATTATGAGCAACTGCATCAATGCCAGAAACTTTTTCTGAAACGGCGGTATACATGCCCACTCCCACACCAACTAAAGGTGATAATCCGATTAATTCAATGCCTGCCTTCCAAATCGGAAGCCGGGATGAGCCTCCCTCATTAAAAGCAGCATTAAAGTCAGTAAAAATTAGACTAATCCGATGGAATTGTACGGATTTTTCTGTTAATAAGGTTAAATTTTTCCCAAGCAGCTCAAAAAGTGCTCCCAAAAGCAGAATACCAAAAAGCATTAAGAGGATTGTTCCAAGTTTTAATTTGTTTATAACTATTTCCCCTAAAATAAATACAGTAGTGTAAATTAATAACGTAATCATTCCCGTTTTTGATCCTGAAAGTAATATACTGATTAAAATGATGAGATAAGTAAAAAGTTTCGTCCTTAATAACATTTTTTCAGACCTTAAAAAAAATGGCAGGGCACTGATTTGAACAATAGCAAAATAGTTCGGATCATTCATAAAACCGTTATAACGGTCTTCACCAAAATCATAGATTTGATAAAGAAATTTCAAACCTAAAAGATTAATAAATATTCCGAGTGTTCCGACAAATAATGCTGCAATTGAATACCACTTTATCGAAATCTTTATAAGATCTTCATGTTTTAGGTTATACCCAATAATAAAATATAAAAAAACGACGGCCAGTTTAGCATATTCCTTAATAATGGAATAAAAATCAGCCGTAACACCAAATCTGTAAGGGGTATAAAAGATGGCTGTCACCAATAGTAAGACAGACAAAAACAAAAAATAAACAAACGAATATCCTGGAACGCTAATCCCATTACAAGCCACATGAACTAGCAACAGTAAAATCACCAAGTCGCTCAGGGAAAAATTGATTCCTCCAATAATACTCGTTTGATTTAAGAACACAGAGAACAGTAGAATTAGAAAATAATAGACATTTCGATTTGTTGTGCTGCGATTTAAAACGGCTAAAGCATCAATTTCTCCTCAGCCTCCTTTCTTCCAAAGACAAGCCTGCCCCGTTGAAGGACACTTTTGGACATTTTTGGATCGATTAGGATATTGCCAACAGCGATTATTATTAAATTCCAAATCGATAGGAGAATGGCATAAACAAACCATTCAAATAAATTCTTTGGATCGATGTTGAGCAACCAATGAATTGGCAAAGCTGCAACTAATGAAAGAAATATATTAGTCAATACTTTTAGGATTGTCGGTTTTAATGAGGCATTTAATATATTTCTTGAAGCATATAAAAGAACATCTATGGTGCGGAAGGTATAGGAGCAAATGGATCCAAATAGTACTCCCTCGGTTCCAAACATCTGAACTAGGATGAGGGAAGCAAGTAAATTAATGACAGCTTCTGCCAGCGCCCGATACTTTGTTTCTTTGAAGTGACCAGCGGAATTCACTAATGTATAGGCCGGAACTCGAATGTTGCTTATCACCCCTACAGCAATAAACAAAATAGCTAATTCCGGGCGGATATAGTTCGCATCTGAAACTCCATGTGTATAAACCTTGATAAATGGAAGTATGAGTAAATACGCAGTGGTAAAGGCCCAGGCGATTAAGGCATAATAAACAGATTCAAAAATGTTATAAACTTCAATAACCCTATTTTTTTCGCCTCTAACTAGTAAGTCCCCTATTCCTGCAAATAGGGCACTCGAAAAAGAAGTTACTAATAAGGTAATCGCAGAAAATACCATATTATACGTTGTGAATACACTTACTTCCTTTAGCCCTAAAAAGATTGTAATGATGATGACGGGAGTATTAAACACAATAACTCCTGTTATTTGGTGAATAAAGACATCCCAACGCTGGGCTAATGCTTCTGTATCCGGTTTTTCCTTAAAACTGACATTTGGATATTGTTTTTTGACATAGGCCAATAACAAAATAGATTTGGATGCAAAAAAACAAGTGGCAATGCCATTAACAAGAAGTACATCCCATCCAGCCTTAATGAGGATAACGTATGAAATTAAATTAGCAATTAAACCGATAATTTGTATATTTGTTAATACATAGACTCTTTGATCTGCGGTAAGCAGCACTTTATACTTTCCAATAATAAAAAAGTCTACAAAACTGTTGCCTCCCAAAATTAGAACCAGGAAAAAAGCGATTTGATAGCTAACCTGATCAGTAATCAAAAAAGGATAGAAAATTGCAAGCAATGCAATGAAACTGACAAGTATATACCCCGCCCGCAGATAAAGTAATTTTGCGGCAGATAAAATTCCGTTTGCTGCATCTTTATCATTTGCTGCCATTGGCTTTAATAAAGCTGTTATTGATGTCAGCCCAATTCCTGATTCTACAATATTTAAGAAATTCAAAAATTGGCGAATGGACAGCATAAGTCCGTTGACGGCTGATCCATAAACGGTTATGAATAATCTCGGCAGAATTAAGCCAATCAGTGCATAAACCAATTGATAGGAAAGGCTTGAAATCATAATATAAAAGGCTTTTTTTGTCCGCATGAAAAGGTATGCCACCTTTAATAATTTTTTATTCCAGTTAGAAAATACCCAATAGCTTTTTTCTTATTGGTGCAGGTTGTTCTTTTATTATTGTTTGACCCCTCATAAGCAGTTCCGCATTTTCTCTAAAATAGAATGTACGCTGTATGTCATATTTTTTGGTGACGGCTTCATAGGCTTCTTGGAGGCAGAATCTCCTTGTTCTTGTGTTATGGGCATCAGAGCCAATAAAATGCGCCAAATTATGTTCGATGATTTTTTCGGAAAAGGCTTTAACCTTTTTTCCAAACTGACCGATGATACTACCTGCTGTCAGCTGGGTTAACGCTCCTTCTTGAACTAGTTCAAAAAGTTGATTCGTATTCTCGATAAAGCCTTGATTTCTCTCAGGATGCACAATAATCGGGATGATTTCCCTCAATAAAAGTTCATAAACAATTTCACTAGTGTAAAATGGAACTTCCCCTGATGGAAGCTCTAATAACAAGTACCTTCCTTGATCATCAAGGGTCAAAACTTCATCCATTTTTAGTGAATGAAACAATTCCCGATGAATTCTTAATTCTTGACCCAGGTGAACGGTAAGTGGAATATTCTCTTCGTGTAAGGATTGATTGAACCGTCTTATATGGGCTAAAATTTGCTTCTTTGGATTTTCAAATTGTCCATTATGATGGTGCGGGGTTGCAAATAGATGGGAAATTCCGTTTTTTACGGCCGCTCTCGCCATGTCTAACCCTTGGATATGATCTTGGGGGCCGTCATCAACACAAGGGATAATATGACTATGAATATCGATCATTTGACCAGCCACCTTTATTAACTATACTCGCCGTAATAGGTCCCGTGCTTAGATTCCACTCCATTCACAACGACACCAAGCAAGTGGGCATTTGCTTTTTCTATCAATTCCTTTGCTCTCATTGCCCGATCCCGTTTAGTCTTTCCACTGGCAACTACCATCACTACACCATCGCATTTATTGGCTAAAATTTGTGCATCTGTTACAACCAGCAATGGCGGGGTATCGAATACAACATAATCATAGGACCCCTTTACTTCTTCCATTACAAGTTCCATTGCTTTTGAATCTAATAATTCTGAAGGATTAGGGGGGATGGGTCCGCATGTTAATACGTCCAGGTTTGGGACAGACGTTTTAATAATTGCTTGATCTAAGCTAATATCTCTTGTCAAAACGCTGGTTAAGCCGTCGATGTTACTTACGTTAAAAGCATAATGAACGGTGGGTTTTCGCAAATCAACATCCACAAGTAGCACCTTTTTTCCCTTTTGTGACAATACGATGGCGAGATTAGCGGAGGTTGTCGATTTTCCGTCAGAGGGTTCTGGTGAAGTTACTACGATGGAATGAATATTTTTATCCACTGAAGAAAAATGTAAATTATTTCTAATTAACCGGTACTGTTCCGTTATCGGTGATTTTGGATTCAAATGGGATATTAAATGAACATTTTTTTTCTCTCTTTTTTTCAATTTACGAGACAATCGTTTCCCCCCCCATTGTTTGTACAGCCGAATTTTTACCTTCCTTTACATGCGCCTTCGATATTTTTTGAATAGAGCCGAGAACAGGCACACCCAGGCAAGCAGCAGTATCCTGATCATCCTTCAATGTTCCATCCATGAAATCTTTAAGGAGAGCGATTCCAATTCCAAGTATTAATCCAATGACTATGGAAATGCCAATATTTAGTAATGGCTTTGGTTTAACGGGCACTGGGTTCTGTTTTAATTCGGCCCTTGCAATAATACTCACATTGTCAACATTCATAATCCCTTTGATTTCTGATTGAAACGTTTCTGACACGGTATTGGCAATTTCAACTGCCTTTTGTGCATCATGGTCTTCAACCGTCAAGGAGAATACCTGTGAATTTTCTTTACTTGTTACGGTAAGATTTTTATTCAGTTCCTCCAAGGTAACGTCAAGATCAAGTTGATCAATGACCTTCTCCAGAATGACAGGACTTTTTAAGATGACACTATACGTATTAATTAGATCTACATTGCTTTGTAAAAGTGTATAGTCGAGTTTATTCTCTGTATTTTTTTGATTTACTAGTATTTGAGTTGATGCTTGGTATACTGGCTTCAGGATAAAATAAGAAACCCCTCCGCTAATTAATGCAGCAATGACTGTTATGCAAATAATTAGTTTCCAGCGTTTCTTCATGGTTTTTAATATATCTAATAACCCTACTGTTACATCCATTTTTTCCTCCTGTTATAGGTAGACATTTGGTCTCATCCAATCAAAGCTTTTTTAATACATTCTATTACTCTCATCTGATCTTCTAACGTCATATTGGAACCAGAGGGTAAACAAATTCCTGTTTGAAAGAGTTCTTCTGAAACACTCATATTGTGGTTATGCGAATAGTATTTATTTTTATCGAACAGGGGCTGCAGGTGGAGCGGCTTCCAAACAGGTCTTGCTTCGATATTCTCGGAATCTAGCGCAGCAAGTAATTTGTTTACTGAGAAACCTGTTATTTCCTCATCTATTGTTAAAGCCGTTAACCACCGGTTCGAGAATGTGTTTTTTAATTCTGGCATAAAAGATAGACCAGGAATGCTATATAATTCTTGAAAATACATATCAAAAATGGCTCTTCTTGCTTTGACCCGCTCTTCCAAAACTTCAAGCTGACTTCTGCCGATACCCGCCAAGATGTTACTCATTCGATAATTGTAGCCGATTTCACTATGCTGATAATGCGGGGCAGGATCTCTTGCTTGGGTTGCTATGAACCTTGCTTTTTGAAGGGCTTCTATATTATTGGAAATAAGCATGCCTCCGCCGGAGGTTGTGATAATCTTATTGCCATTAAATGAATAGATGCCAAAATCGCCGAACGTTCCACTAGCCTTCCCTTTATACATGGAAGCAAGTGATTCGGCTGCATCTTCTATGATGGGAACGTTGTAATTTTTACAAATGGTTATTAGCTCATCCATTTTTGCAGACTGACCATAAAGATTCACAATGACCACTGCTTTGGGCAGTCTATTAGCTGAAGCAGCATCCTTAAAAGCTTCTTCCAACGCTAAGGGGGACATATTCCATGTCTCCGGTTCGGAATCAATAAAAACGGGTTCAGCACCTTGGTACAGGATTGGATTGGCACTCGCGACAAATGTTAGACTGGAGCAAAAAACGATATCTCCCTTTTTAACATCCAATAATTGTAATGCTAAATGAATCGCAGCTGTCCCTGAGCTTACTGCTGCCGCAGCATTTATACCCACAAAGCTTGCGAGTTCCTTCTCAAATGCATCTACATTTGGTCCTAATGGTGCAATCCAATTGGTTGCGAACGCTTCATTGATATACTTCATTTCTGAGCCGCTCATGTGGGGAGACGAGAGAAAAATCCTGTTTTTTATGGTCGTGGTCGTATCTAGCAACTGCAGCACCTCCAATCAATTCCTTTAATTTAACAGCGCTTTCCTATATCGAAATGGGCATGTATGGCTTTGAAGTCATCTTGTAGTTTGCAAGCTGTAAAAGGATCTCTCTTAGTTCCTCTTTTTCCATACTTTCAAAATTAGCTATCAATTGATTAATTTCTTCAATATATAACTCAGCTGATTTACCAATATAGATTTTTGGGTAGATTTGCTTTTCGTGAATTTCATTTTCTTTTAACAGCTCTTCAAAAAGCTTCTCCCCCGGTCTTATCCCTGTGAATTGAATACCAATTTCTTCAAGTGAATTTCCGGAAAGCTGGATTAAATTTTTAGCAAGGTCAACTATCTTCACTGGGTCACCCATATCTAATACAAATATTTCCCCGCCCTTGGCGAGCCCACCAGCTTGAATCACAAGCCTTGATGCTTCAGGAATAGTCATAAAATAACGGACCATATCAGGGTGTGTGACGGTAACAGGCCCCCCTTGCTTTATTTGCCTCTCAAATAATGGGATAACGCTGCCTCTGCTCCCCAAAACATTGCCAAACCGAACTGCTACAAATTTAGTCTGGCTCACTGTATCCATAGACTGAACGATCATTTCTGCCAGTCTTTTCGTTGAACCCATTACACTAGTAGGGTTTACGGCTTTGTCTGTCGACACCATAACAAAAGTTTTAACACCAAGCCAACCGGCAGCATTAGCTACATTCATCGTCCCGATTACATTGTTTTTAACGGCCTCATCAGGATTGTTTTCCATTAGAGGTACATGCTTATGTGCTGCGGCATGATAGACGACATCTGGAAGATGTTTGCGCATGATGGATTCGATTTTTCCTAAATCCTGAATATCTGCAATTTCCGGTATAAATTCAATTGATGATCCTTTAAAGCGTTCTTTTAATTCCATTTCGATTGAATAAATACTATTTTCACCATGTCCTAAAAGGATTAACTTTTTCGGATTGAACTGGGAAAGCTGCCGACAAATTTCCGACCCAATTGATCCGCCTGCGCCTGTCACCAGCACGGCTTTATCTGTGAGATATTTTGAAATCGTTTCCATATCAAGATCAATAGGATCCCTTCCTAATAGGTCTTCTACTTGGACATCTCGGAACTGACTTACCGAAACCTTTCCAGTCACTAAATCCTCCAATTTGGGGAGGATTTGAGTTTTGGCAGAAGTTTTGGCACATTCCTGAAAAATGGGATTCAAGTCTTTTCTGCATAATGATGGAATGGCGATAATAATATTTTCAACTTGGAGGCTTTGAACGGCCCATACAATGGAATTGACACCGCCCACAACAGGTATACCAAAAATATCAAGCTTTTGCTTAAAAGGGTCATCATCAATAAAGCCAACGGGACGTAGGTCCTGCCCATGATTTTTTAAAAGCTGCCTGGCAATCATCGTTCCTGCAGATCCCGCACCTACAATTAATGTTCGTTTTTTATTCCGGTTTTGGTAAATAAAAGTATCTCTGTAAATTCTCCAAAAGAACCGCGACCCGCCAAGTATTAATATATGAAGGGCCCAGGTGACTACTAAAAGCCTAAAGTTTATTTCATGAATAAATATTTTCTGGATAAGAGCTGCCATAATTATCGTATAAGTGACGATTTTAAAGATAATCAGTAATTCTCCTGTACTAGCATATTCCCAGGCTTTTTTATAGAGTTTTAAGTAAGTTGAAAATATATGATGGCAAATCAAGATGGTTAAAGAAGTGAGAATCATTGGAGCTGTAATGACATTAAAAGTGGCATTGACTAGGAATCTACTAAAATAAATCGCAGTTAAAACAATACTTGAATCCACTATAAAAAACAGCGACAATCTTTGTCTATATGTCATACTCTCTCCCCTTTACATACATTTTTTAAAATTAAAGCTTTTGATTATCCGCCTTCTTGAAGCCCGAATAATCAAAAGCCTTAATTCATATGGGGCATCTAACCCCGCCTCACATCACACTCTCAACGACTGGCGTTTAAGGTATTTTGCAACCCACAGCATGACCGAGTGCCTTCATTGATAATGGTAAGAAGACATCACCTATTATTAATAGAATCACTTGTTTGTAATATAGAACAAAATGAATAAAAAAATTTTTACTTTCACCTGTTATTTTTTTGCCTCCAACCATAAAATCATTCTGTATTAAGAACATTATAGTCTCTTTTTTTTAAAAAGCAAATCAAAAAAAGTTAAAATCCTCTTAATCCCCCACTGAAAACAGCATTATCATTACTTTTTACATTTTTTTGTTAATCTGTTCTTCAAATAGAACAAGTTATGTTGTATACTATTTTTAAAAAAGAATAATTAATTGAATAATATTTTTCGTTTGAGCGAACATGTTAACTTGCTAGTTTTATAACATTTTTACTACATATAAAATAAATATGGTAATGAGGAGAAACTTATGATTGGAGAGCGTATAAAGAAATTAAGAGAAGAAAAAAGATTTTCGATTACAGAGCTGGCAGAGTTAGCAAATGTCTCTAAGTCTTATTTAAGCTATATTGAGCGTAATCTTAATAAAAACCCCTCTATCCATTTTTTAATGAAGTTAGCAAGGCCTTTAGATGTTTCCTTGGAGTTTTTACTAAATGGAGTGGAACAGTCTGCTAATGCTCCGAGTCCAAATGGGAAGGAACTATTAGACGAGGAGTGGCAATTAATTATCGAAAAGGCCATTAAAGATGGTATGAATAAGGATGATTTTAAGGAATATATGAACTTTATTAAATTTAAAAACTGGGAAAAAAATAAATGAAAGCCCTTTAATCATTTAAATGGTTAAAAAACCAATTGACACTTCATCGTTATTGTAGTAAATTTTATTAATAATCTAAATATTTGTTTTCTTATCAAGAGAGGTTGAGGGAATGGCCCGAAGACACCTCAGCAACCTTCAATGTATTTTTTCATTGAAAAGGTGCTAAGTCCTGCAAATTATTGTTTAATTTGCGAGATAAGAAGAATGACAATGTGGCCGTTTGCAAAAGTCTTCTTCTTATAAGAAGACTTTTTTTATTTATATAAACAAGGAGTGTGCATTATGTACAAAATTGATACGAAATTAGCCCAAATTGGAAATCGAAGTGAGACTGCAACTGGAACCGTTAACCCGCCTGTTTATTTTTCAACAGCCTTCCGCCACGAGGGGATTGGGCAATCAACTGGGTTTGATTATATTAGAACCGGAAATCCAACACGCCAGCTTCTTGAAAAAACCATCGCGGATTTAGAAGGCGGTGATCAAGGTTTTGCCTGCAGTTCAGGCATGGCAGCCATTTTAACGATTCTTGCTTTATTTGAATCTGGTGATGAATGGCTTGTAAGCGAGGATTTATATGGTGGAACCTACCGTCTATTAGAACAAGGATATAAAAAGTGGGGCTTGAAAAGTCAATATGTAAATACGTGTTGTCCGGAAGAGATCGAAAAGAAAATTTCTCCGCAAACAAAGGCTATTTTTCTTGAAACTCCAACCAATCCGCTTATGCAGGAATCTGATATTGCTGAGGTATCCAAGATTGCCAAAAAGCACGGGATTCTACTGATTGTTGACAATACCTTCTATACTCCTCTATTGCAGCAGCCGATTACACTGGGTGCGGATATCGTGATCCACAGTGCAACGAAATATTTAGGCGGACACAATGATGTTCTTGCCGGGCTTGTTGTTGCAAAAGGCAAAGAACTTTGTGAAGCCTTGGCCTTTCATCATAATGGCGCGGGTGCTGTCTTAAGTCCATTTGATTCCTGGTTATTAATGCGCGGAATGAAGACTTTATCGCTTCGGATGAAGCAGCATCAGAAGAATGCAAAGGCTGTAGTTGAATATCTTTCCACGCACGAAGGTGTAACAGATGTGCTTTATCCAGGACGTGGAGGAATGGTTTCCTTCCGAGTAAAAGACGAATCGTGGGTTAATCCATTTTTACAAAATTTAAAGCTGATTAGTTTTGCTGAAAGCTTAGGCGGCACCGAAAGCTTTATTACCTATCCAGCAACGCAGACTCATGCCGATATTCCAGAAGAAATCCGAATTCAGTCCGGTGTATGTAATCGTTTATTGCGTTTCTCTGTTGGAATTGAAGATGCAGAGGATATCATTTTTGACCTGAAACAGGCATTAGCCAAAGTGAGCGAAGGAGTGATTGTGTAATGGAAACAGAAGAATATTGTTTTGAGACGAAGCTTCTTCATAACCGGCATAAAGTGGATCCTGTAACAGGGGCGGTAAGCGTGCCTATTCAGCATGCTTCAACCTTTCATCAATTTGATATCGATAGTTTCGGAAAATATGATTATGCCCGCAGTTTAAATCCAACACGTGAAGCGCTTGAGGATGTGATTGCCGAACTAGAAGGTGGAGTCAAAGGATTTGCCTTCTCCTCTGGAATGGCTGCCATCTCCACGGCTTTCCTTTTGTTATCATCTGGAGACCACGTTGTGATTACGGAAGATGTATACGGTGGTACATTCCGAATGGTTACTGAGGTCCTAACCCGTTTTGGAATTGAACATACTTTTGTTGATATGACTGATTTAGATCAAGTTAATCAGGCAATTAAGCCGAACACTAAAGCTTTTTACGTGGAAACTCCTTCAAATCCTTTATTGAAGGTAACGGATATTCAGGCAATTAGTGAACTAGCAAAGAAAAATAATGCGTTAACCTTTGTCGATAATACCTTTCTTACACCAGCATTACAAAAGCCTCTAGAACTTGGTGCCGATGTTGTCCTTCATAGCGCCACCAAGTTTCTTTCAGGCCATAGTGATGTAGTCGCTGGCCTTGCTGTTGTAAAGGATGAAAATTTGGCAAAAAGACTTTATTTTTTACAAAATTCCTTTGGCGCAATTCTTGGTGTTCAAGATGCCTGGTTAGTGCTTAGAGGACTAAAGACGCTTCATGTCCGGCTGGAACACTCACAAAAATCCACCTTAAAGATTGCTCAATTTTTACAGGCGAATCCGCTTGTTAAAAAGGTTTATTATCCTGGATTAGAAGACCATCCTGAATTTGCATTGCAGAAAGCACAGGCTGAAGGTGCAGGCGCTGTTTTATCGTTTGAGCTGGCTGATGAAGATGCAGTTCGTTCCTTTGTATCAAACGTAAAAATCCCTGTCTTTGCAGTAAGCCTTGGTGCAGTGGAATCGATTTTATCATATCCGGCTAAAATGTCCCATGCGGCCATGCCACAGGAAGAAAGAGAAAAACGAGGAATCAAAAATAGTTTGCTTCGGCTATCAGTAGGATTAGAAAACGCTGACGACATAATAAAGGATTTTTCTCAGGCCCTAGCGAAGCAGTACCAAAATGATTTGGTTTATTAACAAGGAGAAATGTATATGAGCTTTTTAGAAAAATTAAAAAATCAAATCTTAATAGCTGACGGGGCCATGGGTACTTTATTGTATTCGTTCGGTAAGGATAGTTGTTTAGAGGAATTGAATCTTTCTCAGCCAGATCATATTCAAAAAATTCACAAAGCCTATATTAATGCTGGTGCGGACGTGATTCAAACCAATACGTATGCTGCAAACTATTTAAAGCTGCAAAGGTATGGTTTAGAGGATTCTGTTAAGGAAATTAACAGTGCAGCAGTCTCTATTGCCAAAAAAGCAGCAGCCCAAAATAGTACTTACGTCCTTGGAACAATTGGTGGAAATCGAGGTGTTAAGCCAGATTCCATTACATTAGAAGAATTAAAGCGCAGCTTTCGCGAGCAATTATATTGCCTCCTTCTTGAGGGTGTGGATGGATTATTGCTTGAAACCTTTTACGATCTTGAAGAACTTGAAACGGTTCTAACCATAGCCAGGAAGGAAACAAAGCTGCCGATTATTGCGCAGGTATCCCATCAAGAGCCTGGAATTTTACAGGATCGGACTCCTATCAATGACGCTTTAAAAAGACTCGAAGCTCTTGGAGCGGATATTGTCGGTCTTAATTGCCGGCTAGGTCCGCATCACATGTTATTAGCTTTGGAACAGGTTGAATTGCCTGAACATGCCTTTCTTTCCGCTTATCCAAATGCCAGTCTTCCTGCCTATACGGACGGAAAGTTCCATTATAATGAGGGCGATGGGAATTATTTCCGAAGTTCTGCTAAAGCGTTCCGTACACAAGGAGTGCGGTTGCTTGGCGGCTGCTGCGGTACAACGCCTGAACACATTAGGGCCTTTGCTGAGGAATTAAAGAATAGTGTTCCGGTAACTGAAAAAGTAGTACAATTAAAACCAAAGAAAATCATTATCGAACCACCTGTAAGGGAGCATACCCCCCTTCAGGAAATTGTGAAAGAGAGAACATCTGTTATCGTAGAATTAGACCCGCCTCGAAAGCTGGATACCTCAAAGTTTTTCGAAGGGGCTAAAGCGTTGAAAGAAGCAGGCATTGACTCTATCACTCTAGCGGATAATTCCCTTGCTACAGTTCGTATTTCCAATGAATCATTGGGATATCTAGTGAAGGAACAATTAGGAATGCGGCCGCTCATCCACATCGCCTGCCGCGATCGAAATATTATCGGCTTGCAATCCCATTTAATGGGCCTTCATACGCTTGGTATGCATGATGTTTTAGCCATTACAGGCGACCCCGCAAGAGTAGGAGATTTTCCGGGGGCATCATCCGTTTACGATGTGTCTTCATTTGAGCTAATCAAAATGATTAAGCAAATGAACGAAGGCTTGTCTTATTCCGGGAAGGACCTGGGGCAAAAAACGGCTTTTAGCATTGCTGGAGCCTTTAATCCTAATGTCCGCTCGCTTGAAAAAGCTGTTAAGAGATTGGAGAAAAAGATTGAATTCGGAGCCGATTACTTTATTTCTCAGCCCGTTTTTTCAGAAGAAAAGTTACTTGAAGTCTATGAAAATACGAAGCATTTGGATGCACCTATCTACATTGGCCTTATGCCGCTGACAGGCAGCAAGAATGCAGAGTTCCTTCATAATGAAGTGCCGGGGATCAAAATTGCTGATTCCATTCGTGAACAGATGGCCAAGTTGAACGATAATCCGCTTGCAGCAACCCGCCTGGGAATTGACATCACAAAGTCCTTAATTGATGCTGCCTTAGATTTATTCAACGGGATTTATTTAATCACACCGTTTTTACGGTATGAATTAACCGCTGAGCTTGCTCAATATGCCAATCAGCGGGCAAGTGAAGTGAGGAGGAGCAACATTGCCGAAAACATCATTTAATGATCAACTAAAGAAGAGAATCCTCGTTATGGACGGAGCTATGGGAACAATGCTCCAACGTGCCAACCTTACCGCTGATGATTTTGGCGGCGAGGAATTTGAAGGATGTAATGAAAACCTGAATCTGACCGCCCCTTCTGTTATTGCCAACATCCATCGGGAATATCTTGAAGCTGGAGCCGATATCATCGAAACAAATACCTTTGGTGCCACAAGCATTGTCCTTGATGAGTATGGACTCGGCTATAAGGCCTATGAGATCAATAAAATTGCCGCGATGATTGCTATTGGTGAGGTACAAAAAGTTTATTCCGAAAATTGGCCTCGTTTTGTGGCTGGTTCCATGGGCCCGACGACCAAAACGCTGAGTGTTACTGGTGGGACAACGTTTGATGAATTAGCGGCGAGCTACGAAGAACAAGCGCTTGGGTTAATTGACGGCGGTGTGGACCTTCTATTGCTTGAAACAAGCCAAGATATGTTGAATGTAAAAGCTGGTTTCGCAGGTATCCAAAGTGCTTTTTCAAAAACTGGTACAACACTTCCTATTGTGATTTCAGGAACCATTGAACCAATGGGCACAACTCTTGCGGGGCAAGCGATTGAGGCATTTTATATTTCGGTGGAGCATATGAATCCTGTTGCTGTTGGGCTTAACTGTGCTACAGGACCAGAGTTTATGCAGGATCATATTCGTTCTCTCTCCGAGCTTTCAACAACTGCGGTAAGTTGTTACCCAAATGCGGGCTTACCTGATGAAGAAGGGCATTACCATGAAACACCGGAAATTCTTGCAAAGAAACTTTCTGATTTTGCTGCTCATGGCTGGCTGAATATTGTTGGTGGATGTTGTGGAACTACTCCAGAACATATTAAAGCAATATCTGACGCCATGAAAAACTTTAAACCGAGAGAAACAAAACAGTCTACTGTCCACATGGTTTCTGGTATTGAACCTTTTGTTTATGATGACCCTACATTAAGACCTATCATGGTTGGTGAAAGAACAAACGTTATTGGCTCTCGTAAATTTAAGCGATTAATTACCGAAGGAAAATTTGAAGAGGCTTCTGAAATTGCCCGTGCTCAGGTTAAGGGTGGAGCGCATGTTATTGATATTTGCCTTGCTGACCCAGACCGTGACGAAATCGTTGATATGGAAAATTTCATTAAAGAGGTTGTAAAGAAGGTTAAGGTTCCTCTAGTTATAGATTCTACTGATGAAAAGGTTATTGAAAAGGCGCTTAAATATTCTCAGGGTAAAGCAATTATTAATTCGATTAATCTTGAGGACGGAGAAGAGCGTTTTGAAGCGGTTGTACCCTTAATACACAAATATGGCGCAGCAGTCGTCGTAGGCACCATTGATGAGAAAGGCATGGGAGTTACAGCAGAACGAAAGCTTGAGATTGCCAAACGTTCCCATGACCTTTTGGTGAACAAATACGGACTTAAATCCCAGGATTTAATTTTTGATCCACTTGTTTTTCCAGTTGGTACGGGAGATGAGCAATATATCGGTTCTGCTAAGGCCACTGTTTACGGAATCAAGTTAATCAAGGAGCATCTTCCAGAGGTTCAAACAATTCTTGGGATAAGTAACGTTTCCTTCGGTCTACCTCCTGTGGGAAGGGAAATCTTAAACTCTGTCTTCCTCTACCATTGCACTCAGGCTGGACTTGATTATGCGATTGTAAACACAGAGAAGCTCGAGAGGTTTGCTTCGATTTCAAAAGAGGAAGTAGCTTTAGCGGATGACCTTCTATTCAATACTACGGATGAAACATTAGCAACTTTTACAGAGTTTTATCGTGGAAAGAAAAAAGAAGCTAAAAATACCGTTCCTAATATGACTTTAGAGGAGCGCCTCGCTTATTATGTCGTGGAGGGTACAAAAGAAGGCTTACTTCCAGATTTGGATTTAGCCCTTAAAAACTACCCTGCCCCTCTTGATATAATTAATGGGCCGTTAATGGATGGGATGAAAGAAGTTGGCCGTCTATTCAATGATAACCAATTAATTGTTGCTGAGGTTTTACAAAGTGCAGAAGTTATGAAAGCATCTGTAGCCCATCTAGAGCCACATATGGAAAAAGGCGATGTTTCCGCCTCAAAAGGAAAAGTCATTTTAGCAACGGTTAAAGGCGATGTACACGATATCGGAAAAAACCTTGTTGATATCATTCTGAGCAATAATGGCTACAATGTCGTTGACTTAGGAATTAAAGTGACTCCGACTGAATTGGTTCAAGCTATCAAAAATGAAAAGCCAGATATGGTTGGACTTTCTGGTTTGCTAGTAAAATCGGCGCAGCAAATGGTGTTAACAGCACAAGACATGAAGGAAGCAGGACTTTCCATGCCTATTCTAGTTGGCGGTGCTGCACTTTCCCGTAAGTTTACAGATACAAAAATTGCTAAAGAGTACGATGGACTAGTCCTTTATGCTAAAGATGCCATGACCGGATTGTCACTTGCTAATCAGCTGCAATCACCTGAAGAACATCAAAAACTGCTAGCTGAAAAACATGAAAAACTGGCAGCAGCCGAGATTCCAAGAGAAATTCCAATCCGGTCTGGGGTATCTGTTGCCGTAAAACCAAAACCATCTGTATCTACAACGGTTCCCGTTTATACTCCAATGGATACTAAAAGACATATTTTAAGGTCTTATTCTTTATCACATATTGAGCCTTATATTAATATGCAAATGCTTATTGGACATCACCTTGGAGTTAAAGGCAAAATTGCCAAATTAGTCGCTGAAAAAGATGAAAAAGCTTTAAAAGTAAAAGAAGTGGTTGATCAATTGCTTGCTGATGCAAGTGCAAACAATTGGATTACACCTCAGGCTCTTTATCAGTTTTTCCCAGCACAATCAGACGGGAATAAGGTAAATATTTATAATCCAGAAAATCCAGAGGAAATCATCGAAACATTTGATTTCCCTAGACAAGAGTCAGAGCCTCATTTATGTTTGGCGGATTTTATTAAATCTGTTGATAGTGGAGTTAAGGATTATGTTGGTTTCTTCACGGTTACAGCTGGCAGAGGTATTCGGGAAAAAGCCGATGAATTCAAGGCTGCAGGACGTTTCCTTGAAAGTCATGCCCTTCAGTCATTGGCGTTAGAAACCGCAGAGGGTTTTGCCGAATTAATTCACAGACAAATGCGAGACCGTTGGGGCTTCCCTGATCCACTAAACTTTACAATGCAAGACCGGTTCACCGCAAAATATCAAGGTCAGCGATTCTCGTTCGGTTATCCGGCCTGTCCTGATTTAGAAGATCAGAAAAAATTATTTAAGTTAATTAAACCTGAAGAAATCGGTATTGAATTGACTGAAGGCTGCATGATGGAACCTGAGGCTTCTGTTTCAGCCATGGTGTTTGCACATCCAGAAGCTAGGTATTTTAATGTTTTGAGATAATATAGTTAGATGATTTTTTCCGCGGATTTTATTAATATTTCCGCGGATTTTTTATGTGAATTCGCGAAGGTCCTCAGTTATTTCACGGAAAATATAATGATTTTCGTTTAAGTTAATACTAATTTCGCAAACACACTAACCTTGACATTTTTCACTTAAAGGAATATAGTTACCTAGGTAACTAATTGAACTTTGGAGTGAATCCACATTGAATACCCACGAATTATTCCATACACTGCATCAGCTTTCACGGCATCTAACTAATACACTTAATGAGGCATTAAAGCCATTAGGGTTATACGGTTCACAATGGTCGGCAATTTTCGTTTTAAAAACAAAAGGCTTTTTAACTCAAAAAGAATTATGTGATTACCTTTTTGTTGAAGCGCCTCCGATGACTCGAACCATTCAGCGTTTAGTTAAGCAGGGATATGTTAGACAAGTACCTGGTAAGGATAAGCGGGAAAAAATTATCCAATTAACCGATAAGGCATTATTAGAATATCCAAAGTGGGAAAAAACAGTATTTGAAACAAATGAATCAGTTTTAAAGAACCTTCCAGAAACATCACAGGAAGAACTTTTAAGATTGCAAAAAAGCTGGTTACAGCAGCTTAAATAAGGAGTGCATCATATGGATCGAACAAAATTATGGACGAAGGATTTTATTAGTATTTCCTTAAGTAACTTTTTTCTTTTTCTAACCTTTTATTTCTTACTCGTAACTCTGCCAAATTTCGCAATGCAGGAGTTTCATAGCAGTGCTTCTGAAGCTGGTCTGATGACAACGGTATTCTTAATTTCTGCCATTATTTCACGTCCGATCGCTGGCAAATGGCTCGAACGTTCTGGGCATCAAAAAATTCTTTTAACAGCCCTTATCCTATTCTTTGGCGGCTCGCTATTTTACTTTTTTCCAAAAACAATTTCTGGTATGCTGATCATTCGTTTTTTACATGGGATAGGTTTTGGCATGGCGACCACTGCTGCCGGTACCATCGTCGCTGACCTTGTCCCACCTTCGCGCAGAGGTGAAGGCATGGGATACTTTATAATGTCTGCCAATTTAGCAATGGTCCTTGGTCCATTCATCGGGATCACCGCAATGAATTCATGGGGACCAATGGTATTGTTTACGCTAAGTGTGGTTGGAGCAATGGCTTCACTCATTGCTGGACTTTTTATAAGAATTGCAAAAAGAGAACACACAAAAACAGAAGTGGCTTATTCAAGTTTTTCGTTTCGCAACTTTTTTGAAGCTTCAGCAGTTCCCATTTCATTGATTGGAGCATTCTTTGCCCTTGTTTATTCATCGATTCTTTCCTTCGTCAATGTGTATGCAAATGAAGTTCATTTATCAGCCGTTTCAAGCTTATTCTTTGTAGTTTATGCAGTTGTTCTTTTAATCTCAAGACCTTTTACTGGCAAATTGTTTGACCTTCGTGGTCCAAACGTGATTGTTTTCCCTTCTATTGTACTATTTGCCATTGGGATGTTTCTTTTAAGTAATAGTGGTACAGCCAGCACATTCCTATTTTCAGCAGGACTGATTGGCTTAGGGTGGGGAACACTTTTTCCAACCTTCCAAACCATTGCCCTTCAAGATGCCCCTCCTAAAAAACGAGGGCTCGCAACTGCTACTTTCCTATCGATATTTGATACCGGTATTGGATTAGGGTCATTCGTTGTAGGCTTGTTAGTAGCAAAAATAGGCTTTGGCTCGTTTTACTTTATAAGTTCATTTTATATTCTTATCGGGATTGTTCTTTATTACTTCCTTCATAGCCGTAAAAAAGAGCAAGTTAAGCAATATGAAGAGCGAATTAATTAAACTCGAAGACCCCCTTGATTTTCAAGGGGGTCTTCACTATTATTTTTTCTTCAGGATTTCAGTTATTTTTTCATATTCTTCGATGTCAATTTCCCCTGATGCCAATCTTTTTGCCAGGATTACCTGTGCATCGGCATTACCTTGAAAGCAAAATCTGCCTCTACGCCGCCACATAATAAAATTAGCTGCAAAGAAAGCAATGAAAAGTAATGGAAAAATAAATGCGAAAGGGTGAAAATATCCCCAATGATGCATATGAATCAACTCCTAAATTTTTAATGGTTTTTCCTTAAGAAAGTCTGGTGGTGCTAACTCTTTTCCCCCATGGTTTAATTACTGAAATAATGTACAACAGCACGAGTGATATGATTTGAATAATAATCCCAGTCCAAAGCTCGGTTTTGACAAAGAAAAGGGCATTTGTTTTGCTTATAGCTTGAAGAGTCCAAGTGTACATTCCCCAAAAGTTAAGGAAGATACAAAGCACCGTAAGGCCTTCCTTGGCAATAATCCAGTAATAGCTGAACAATCCCCATTTTGTCCAAACGGAAAGTAGAATGCCTGTTACGGTCGTTCCAATGGTAGAAGCTCTCACTGATGTTTTCGAAAGAATATGCATGGCTTGATAGCAAGTTTGTATTAATTCTTCATCACTTGCAGAAGCTGCTGTAATACTAAAAATAAGAAAAGCCGTCATATTCCCGAGCATGATTGCTGCAAACAATAGATGAAAAATCAGCAGCCACCTCTTGGTTTTTTGCGAAATTTTCAGCCCCATCACCTCCTTGATGTTTTACAAGCTTTAGTTTAAAGAGAAAATCTAAACACCCTCTAAAGCAATTCTTAAATATTTCTAAACTTTATTGGGATTACGGATTCGGCTGCATACAAACAGGATGCCCAGCGATAGCGGGACATCCTCAACAAACAATTTATTATCCTTTAAACCGATACCCTGCTCCCCAAACTGTTTCAATATATTGAAGTTGGGATGAATCGGTTTCGATTTTCTCACGAATTTTTCTGACATGAACGGTTACAGTTGCAGTATCCCCCACCGATTCAAGTCCCCAGATTCGTTCAAATAGGTGCTCTTTCGTAAAAACCTGATTAGGATGAAGGGCTAAGAAGGTTAACAAGTCAAATTCCTTCGCTGTTAAGATTACCTCCCTTCCTTGAATAAAAACCTGGCGGGAGGATTTATTAATTTGCAGACCGCGGATTTGTATTTCATCGAGCGGGACACTTTTTCGAATCAGCCGCTCATATCTCGCCAAATGTGCTTTAACTCTGGCGACAAGTTCACTTGGGCTGAATGGTTTAACGATATAATCATCGGCCCCAAGTCCCAACCCGCGAACCTTATCTATGTCCTCATCTTTGGCCGTAACCATAAGAATGGGTATATCTTTGTCTCTTCGAATTTGCTTACAAATATCAAACCCATTCATGTTTGGCAGCATTAAGTCCAGCAAGATTAATCGATAGTTTTGATTAAGGGCAGCTGCAAGCCCCATTTTTCCATCTGTGGCAATTTCTACCTCAAAGCCTTCAATTTCTAAATAATCACGTTCCAGTTCGGCAATACTCCGTTCGTCTTCAATGATTAATATTTCACTCATTATTCATCACCTTTACCATTAGATCTTGGAAGAGTAAAATGGATACATAAGCCGCCACCAGAAGAATTTTCTGCCCAAATTTCACCGCCATGGGAATGAATGATTTGGGCTGCTATAGCAAGTCCAAGACCGCTTCCACCTGTATCCGAGCTGCGGGAAGGGTCGCCACGATAAAAACGGTCAAATATATTGGCTATCTCATCAGCTGGGACTCCGGGCCCGTTGTCACATATAGAGACCTTTACCATTTTCCCCTGTTTTTTGAAGGAAATCTGTATTCGGCATTTACCTTTTTCGATATATTTCACACTATTGAAAATAATATTATTTATTACTCGGATGATTTTATCTCGGTCAATAAAGACCGCTATCCGGAAATTCGTCAGCATGACTATCTCGGTACCTTCATCGCTCAAATCCAGTCTTATTTTCTCGAGATAATCTTCTAAAAAAAGGTTCAATTCCACTTTTTCAAAATTAAATGGGACACTATTAACGTCTAATTTTGAAAAAAGAAATAGTTCATTGATCAACCGATCCATATGAGCTGCCTTGACATGGATTGTATCTAAGTAACGCTCGAGCTTTTCTTCTGTATTGGCAACCCCATCTTTAATTCCTTCTACGTAGCCCCGAATAGATGTAATGGGTGTCTTTAAATCATGAGAAATATTAGCGATGAGTTCGCGGCGATTATTTTCATATTGTTCCCGGAGCTCGGCTGATTTCTTTAATTTCTTTCTCATTTCATCAAAGGATTTTACTAGTTTTCCTAATTCATCTTTTCGGATTGGTTCTAGATGGAAATCAAGATTACCTGCACTAATTTTGGATGCAGCTTCGGACATTTGATTAATTGGCTTAAGAATTCGTCTTGACATCAAATAGGAGAGCACAGAATTTGTTAGGACCAAAATAAGCACAAATCCAATGAAGATTATCGGAAAGAATCTCCTCGCAAATTGGATAAAAGGCACCCCTTTATCGATTAATAGTATAGTACCTTCTGTCCCGTCCTTAAAATAAAAATCATGCTGCCTGATTGAATAGGGCTGCTGCCCAAGCCTGACCATAGGCTGATAGCCTTCATTGCCGAACGCTGGCAGCTTCTCTTTTGGTAACTTACTTACATTATCAGATGAAAACAATATTCTTTTATTTTTTCGAATAATGATGCCGGCATTCTTATCCTCCAATTCCTTGGATAAGGTAACCTGAAATGAAGGGCTCGAAAATTTCTCCTCTTCTAAAGAGGCTGTTTTCTTCAACTGATTAAATAATTCAATATTTTGTCCTCCTGCCCCTGTTTGCCAGCCACGGTGATAGTTATTGTTAAGAAGTTTAAAATCGCCGCTAAATAAGACATTCAACAGAGCAAAATAAAGAATAAAGATGAAGATCGGCATAATGACCATGGCAGCATTCGAAAGAAAGAGACTTTTACGAATCGACATGAAAATCCACCTTTAATAAAGTTCTATTACCTTAGAATAAACATAAATTCTAAAGAACTCCTAATGAATTTCTTAAATTTTTATAAATTTACTATTCGCAGTATTATAATTGTTATATAATGGAATGAACTAAATTTTAGGAGTGATTAATTTGGCAAAATCAAAAGCCAAGAAGTTACGGGAAAAACTTGAGCGTGAAGGAAAAATGAACCCGGAGGCAAAACGCGGCTCATATGTTTATGCAGATATGAGAACAAGAGTAACAAAGACCAAGAAAGACCATTTATATCAATTTAAACACAAGAACCATCAATCCCAGGACGGAAATGATGGTTCTTTTTATTTTACTAGTTATTTAATATTAAAATTCGGTTTATGAGTGAGCTCAATTTTTAGGAGATGAACGTCTTCGCTGTAGTTTTCTTCTTGTAAAACAATTGTCCAATTTTTAGCAATCATTTCACGGAGTGCCTCAAGGTTGTCCCTGGTCATTTTTACTGTGTCTAAAAACTCGCCGGTATCAACGAAATCCTCGCCTTCATTCATTGCAAACTTAATATTCAGCAAAGACTTGAGTGCTCCTTTTGTCATAAAAGAAAATTCATAACCTTCCTTTAGTGCTTGGTGAAATTTAACTTTGTTAAAATGGTAATACTCGATCAACGATTTCCATGTAGGAATTCCTTCCCCCATGCTCTCAAGCAATTCTTCCTTTCCCTCATTTAAGAGAGCAACGATGGTTGGATTATTGAATCCTTTTGCTTTCATCATTTCCAACATGAGTGCATAATTTAAAGCTAGTTTTACTTTTTCCATTAATTTCATCCACCTTAGTTTAGTATAGATGGCAGGCTACAAAATGCTCTCCATCCACTTGTTTCATTTGCGGGTCGACTTCTGCACAGATTGGTTTGGCAAATGGACAGCGAGATCGAAATCGGCAGCCGGTTTCCATTTCTATTGGACTCGGAAGCTCTCCAGTAATAATTTCACGTTTGCTATTTTGTGCCTTGATTGGATCTGGTATTGGAATAGCAGACAATAATGCTTGCGTATAGGGATGCAGCGGTTTATGGTATAACTCATCGCTCTTCGAAATTTCAACGATTTTTCCTAAATACATAACGCCAATACGATCGGAGATATGGCGGACCATGGATAGGTCATGTGCGACAAATAAATAAGTTAGCTTCATCTCACTCTGTAAATCTTCTAACATATTAATAACTTGAGCTTGAATAGAAACATCCAAAGCAGATATGGCCTCATCACAAATAATGAATTCCGGATTTATCGCTAATGCCCTCGCAATTCCAATTCTTTGACGCTGTCCGCCACTGAACTCATGAGGGAATTTTTCCATATCTTCTTTTTTTAGGCCTACTTTTTCTAAAATATCGGTAATTACTTCTTTTCTTTCACTTTTCAAGAGTGTGGTGTGAATCTCCAATGGTTCATCAATGATTTCTTCTACGTTCATATATGGATTTAGCGATGAGTACGGATCCTGAAAAATCATTTGCATTCTTTTCCGATAGGGCTGCAGTTCTTTATTATTTAGGTTAGCAATATCTTTGCCATCAAATTGGATTTCTCCAGATGTTGGGTCGTACAAACGATTAAGCGTCCTGCCCAGAGTGGATTTGCCACACCCAGATTCCCCAACAAGTCCGAATGTTTCCCCTTTGAAAATATGAAACGAGACATCATCGACTGCTTTCACAACTTGTTTATTTTTACTAAAAAGAGAAGTTTTTAATGGGAAGTATTTCTTTAGATTGTTTACTTCAATGAGTTTTTCCTTTGTCTCAGTCATCAAGGTTGTCACCTTCCCCTGTTAAAAAGCACATGCATTTTTGCGTTGCTGAAAAGCGCTTGTATTCTGGTACTTCTTTAAAACATTTATCCATCGCAAACTCGCAACGTTCTGCAAATGGGCATCCGTTCTTTATATTTTGAAGCGATGGGGCAGATCCTTTAATCGGCTTTAATCTCATTTTCTCCCCATCCACTCTAGGAATGGAATTCAGCAGCGCCTTTGTATATGGATGCTTCGGTGAATAAAAGATTTCATTGACAAGCCCTTCTTCCATCACCATTCCCGCATACATGACCAAAATTCGACTGCAAATGGTCGCTACCACTCCAAGGTCATGGGTGATGAACACGACCGACATATCATTTTCTTTCTGCAATTTTTTTAAAAGTTCAAGGATTTGCGCTTGAATGGTAACATCAAGGGCTGTAGTCGGTTCATCCGCGATTAACAGCTTGGGACTGCACGCTAGAGCCATGGCGATTAACACCCTTTGTCTCATCCCGCCACTAAATTCATGAGGGTATTGATCCACTCTCGTTTCTGGAGAAGGAATTCCCACCATTTTTAACAGTTCAATCGCTTCAAGCTTGGCTTCCTTTTTGCTCATGCCTCTAACCCTCGTTAATAATTCAATCAGATGGTCCCCGGCTTTTTTTAAGGGATTAAGAGCTGTCATCGGGTCTTGAAAAATCATCGCTATATCGCGTCCTCTTATGGCCCTTTTTTCTTTTTTAGATAGATTCTCGATATGTTTTCCATCTAAAATGATTTCACCAGCATCCACTTTTGCATTATTCGGGATGATGCCTAGAATTGATTTAACCATGACACTTTTGCCGCTCCCTGATTCTCCAACAATCCCAAGGATTTCACCCTTTTGCACGTTAAAGTCAATTCCTCTTACCACTTCCATTTTTGCTTTGCCATTATTAAAGCTGGTACGGAGGTTTTTGACATCTAGTAAACTATTCTTTTCTTTTACCATGTTGCCCATATCTATATCCCTCCTTTTTATTTCCCGCTGGTCTTCGGCTCGACAACAGCACGAAGAATATCACCTAGTCTATTAAACGAATAAACAGTCAGTACAATGAGAAGTCCAGGTAATATCGCCATATATGGAGCATTCCCTAGATTCCCTTGTGCATTTTGGAGCATACTTCCCCATGAGGATAAGGGCTGTTGAATTCCGAGCCCTAGGAAACTTAAAGCCGATTCCATTAAGATTGCATTGGCAATACTAACGGTGGATGCAACGATAAACGTTGGAAATACTGCTGGGATTATATGCTTGATAATGACTTTTGGTAATGATTGCCCCGATGATTTTGCGTATAAAACATATTCTCTTTCTTTTACCGAAAGGGTCTCCGCTCGGACTAGTCTCGCTGTGCTCATCCAAGTAAAAAGGCCAATGACAAGAATAATCGCTTTTAACCCTGGTGTAAGATAGATACTTACAACCGTTACAAGAATCATCCATGGGATCGAAGAAATCACATCAACTGATCTCATTAAAAAATTGTCGATCCTGCCTCCAAAATAGCCGCTTATCGTTCCCACTAATACTCCAATACTAGTAGAAATAAGCATCGCTAAAATACCAACTGTAAGGGAGATTCTCCCGCCAAATAAAGCTCTTGTAAAATAGTCTCTGCCTAGCTCGTCTGTACCAAACCAATGGTCTGCGCTAGGTCCTTGAAGAACACTCGTTACATCGACCTGATCAGGAGGATAAGGTGATAAAAAGGCAAAAATGGATATGAGCAGGATGAGAATAAGGAAGATAAGAGCAATAGCAGCCGTTTTATTACGTTTAAGCTCATCTTTAAATTGTTTTATTCTTCGATTTTTTTTTCCGGCCATGTTCTATTCCCCCATTCCCTTGATTCTCGGATCCACGATGCAATATAAAAGGTCGGACACTAAATTACCGATAATTACAAGGCTTGATGACAGCAGCATGATTGCCATGACAACTGGGTAATCAAACCCTTGGATAGCTTTTACAAAATACGTACCAATTCCCGGCCAGCCAAAAACTGTTTCTGTAACGACTGCTCCGGTGACAAGCATCGGAAGACTCATCCCAACAATCGTAATGATTGGAAGCAGCACATTTCTAAGGACATGCTTAAATAAGATCCAACTAGAAGCGGCCCCATATGCCTGTTGGACCATAACATAATCTTCTGAAAGCTGCCCAATGGTTGAGGAGCGGACATATCGAACAAGCTCCGGCATGAAAGAGAGCGTTAACACCATACATGGTAGCACCATATGACTTAGCAGGTCGGAGAACGACTCTTCATTCCCAACCGTGTGCATCCCAAGGATTGGAAATATATCCAAAAGATAGCCAAAGATAAACACAAGAATCATTGCCATCCAAAAGCTTGGAATCGCAATCCCGAACGAACTTAAGCCATCAATGATTTTATCCGCTACTTTCCCTTTATTCGCTCCAGCAATTAATCCAAGAAGGATAGATAATAGTAAGGCAAGAATGTAAGCAGGAAGAACAAGCAGGATGGTATTCGGTATCCTTACTGATAGATCATTGGTAATACTTTCATGTGTGACGATTGAGTAACCCCACTCGCCAGACAATATTCCTTTTATCCAGTAAAAGTATTGCATATAGGCTGGCTGATCCAAGCCATATCTTGCTTTTATGAGGTCGATTGTTTTCTTCGTCATGTTTGGTGTTGTCATCGCATCGACTGCATCATAGGGAGCCAATTGGATGAGTGTAAAGCAAATAATCGAAATAATGAAAAGCAAAGGGATTGCCTGTAAAATTCGTTTCAAAATATACTTTAACAAAAATAATCTCACTCCTTACGCTATCCTACTCCATCATTTTATTCCTTTTGGTCTTAATAAATAAAGATAAACAGCGAACTGTTTATCTTTATCTACTAAAACCTTTATTTTTTTAATAGGATAGCTTTGACATATCTTCAAATGTGTAAACCGGAACTAAAGCAGCTTCCTCAATACCTTTGATTCTTGAATCAATCGAAAGGATTCGTTTGTTCTCTGTTAATGGATAGAACGCAGCATCATCAATGATGAGCTTTTGAATTTCTTCATAAATAGCTTTACGTTTTGCATCATCTTTTTCTACACGGCCTTGATTAAATAACTCATCCACTTTAGGATTACTATAGTGCATGTAGTTTGCTTCACCATTTGTAACAAACAAGGAATTAAAGGTATCTGGGTCAATTCCCATGATATATCCGCTTAGATACATATCAAAGTCCGTTTGGACGCTTTGAAGCTTCTTGCTTAAAGCTGTCGCATCCATACCAACTAACTCAACTGAAACGCCTGCCGCTTTCAAGTTTTGTTGAATAACAGCTGCTTGTTTTTGCTGGATTGGATTATTGGCGGTAAATGCTAGTTTTAATTTTAAATTAGATGCTCCGGCTTTTGCCAGTAGGTCTTTTGCTTTTTTCGTATCGAATTTATGTTTTTCAACATTGTCAGTGAAATAGGTTGCTTTTTTTGGTAAGAATGAATAGGCTGGCTTGGAATAATCAGTTGAAACATAGCTTGCTGTATTGATTTCGTCTCGATTCAAACCGAAAGCTATTGCCGTTCTTACATCCTTTGATTGTACTGCTTTTGAGCTTAAGTTAAACGCTAAGTAACCGATTCGCCCTTCATCGTATGGTTTAATCGCAACATTATCGTTACCTTTAAACTTACTTGTATCGGATGGCTGGATCGCAAGGGCATTAATTTCCCCTTTTTGTAGTGCCAATGTAGCAGTATTTGGATCCATGATGATACGGTAAACAACTTTTGCAATTTTAGGTGCACCTAGGAAATAATCATCATTCTTTTCAAACGTGACGCTTTCCCCTGCTTTATATTCTTTTAATTTGTATGGACCAGTACCAACTGGAGTGGCATTTTTAGGGCTGTTAGCAATATTTGCTTCCCCTTCATAAACATGTTTCGGCATGATGAAAATATTGCCTAAAGCTTCCATTGCTCCCATGCTGACAGTTGGCAGCGTGAATTTTACTGTATAGTCATCAACTTTTTCAACTTTAACTGGTTGGTTATTAAAGATCAGCTGACTTCTTGCCCAGCCCCCATTTTCTTCTTTTAACATTTGCTCATACGTGAAAACAACATCATCAGCCGTAAATGGCTGTCCATCATGCCATTTTACATCTTTTCTTAATTTTGCTGTATATGTTAAGAAATCTTCTGAAGGAGTCATGCTTTCGGCCAAGAAGTACTTAACATTATCCTTTCCGTTATACATATACAATGGAGAGTAAATAGTTTTAATTTCCATTAATCCATAACGGTCACCTGTTGAAATGACGTTTACTGCGTTACCTGGATCTCCATCAATTCCATAAATAAAAGTATCTGGTTTATTTGTAGTATCACCTTTTTCTTTAGTGCTTGCATTATCCTTCGTTTTTGAAGAACAGCCTGCAAGTACTAATAAGATACTGAGTAAAATGGCTACAAGTATATTTACATTTTTACGAACCATTTTTCTTCCCCCTATGCTTAATATTTTTATAACAACAAGAGTAGTAGTTTTAGTGATGCATTTTAATTCCTACTATTTCTATATGTATTATACAAAATACATTTTACCTGATAGGCTACTATTAGTAAATAATAAATAATTAGTTTTATTTCAAATTTCCTGCCCGGCTGAGGATTCGGCCTCATCACTGTAAAAATTAGGACTTTTTATTTTGCAGCACGCGACAAATGCTTTAATAAAATCTGATTTTGTAAATATCACTGGACTACCAAATAACAAATCTCCTTTTTGCAAGGAACGTCCCTCAAATCCACCAAATCTACCATTTAAAAAGGTAGATCTACTTCCTAAAACCACTGGACATCTATTCCCCCTGAAAAAGCAATATAAGCCCTAGCACCTTGTTTACATGAACCTAATGAAAGAATTTGCCCCTTTTTAATTAAAAAACTCTTCCACATTGGAGCTTCTCGTTCATCCACCTTTGGAGAAAAATTCCCGCCGCAGACTGTTATGGTCAAGTCACTTAATGCCTGTAAAACAGGGCCAATTATAGTTGCCTCCAATACAGCTTCTTTTGTAGAGTTCCCTACAAGAAGATTAGCCACTTGCACTGAATAAGGATCCATAGCTCCCGAAGGACTGATTCCAAATTGCTGATACCCATATCTCCCCAGATCCTGAACCCTTGTTTGCAGCCCAGCCTTAATCACTTTAAATAGAGCTGTTTTCATTGATCACGCCAGCTTCTTCACTTATTTCATCCCCAAATGAAACTCTAATGGCCAAATCACCAAGCGGAACAATTTCTGCCATAACTATCACCTCTTTAACATTACAGTATATGGATGTTAAAAATAATACAAGAGAATCTTATCATCACTTGGTTTTCCCAATATCTCAAACAAGCAATTCATTTTACTTTCATTTTTTGTTACGTTACGATAAAACAAGAAATAACTTTAAAAAGTGGAGGTTTTGAAGATGTTTGATGTTGTAGTTATTGGTGCAGGCCCTTCTGGTGCTAGTGCTGCCTTATTTACAGCTAAAGCTGGCAAGAAAACTCTGGTAATCGATAATGATAAGAGCGTGACAAAGAGAGCCTGGATGGAAAACCATTATGGTGTTTTAGAAATCTCTGGACCAGACCTTGTTGAAACCGGCAAAAAACAGGCGAGCAAATTTGGTGCAGAACTAGTTACAGCTACTGTAACAAACGTAAGTAAAACCGACGGTGGATTTAAAGTAGAAACTGACCAAACTGAATATGAAGCAAAGCATGTCATTGTTGCAACTGGTTTGATGGCTGACCTTGCTGAAAAAGTCGGCTTAACTACAAAGCCAGGAACTGAACCAAGAATTAAGACAATCCTTGATGTTGATGCTCAAGGGAAAACAAATATTGAAGGAATTTGGGCAGCCGGGACCATCGCAGGTGTCAGCATGCACACGATCATCACGGCTGGTGACGGTGCAAAGGTAGCCATCAACGTTATTAGTGAAATGAATGGTGAACGCTACGTTGACCACGATGTTTTAAAAAAATAATGATTTAATCCCCCTTACAGGTAGGGGGATTTTTTTTATTGTTTAAAATTTATTTTATTTCACTCATCGGTTAAAATAGTCTTCAGGAGGAGGCCCCTTGGCAATTATAGCCATTACCCTATAAGACCATTTTAAGGAGATTTTTATGATAAAAAAAGACAGTAATATAAAACCTGTTGTTGCAGGCTTACTATTAGGGATCCTGATGGCAGCGATGGATAACACGATCGTCGCAACGGCAATGGGGACTATTGTTTCCGACCTTGGCGGACTTGACAAATTTATTTGGGTAACCTCAGCCTATATGGTTGCTGTTATGGCGGGTATGCCGATTTTCGGTAAGTTATCCGATATGTACGGACGGAAACGCTTTTTTATTTTCGGATTAGTTGTTTTCCTTATTGGGTCCGCTCTCTGCGGTATTGCCCAGAGTATCGTTCAGTTAAGTGTTTACCGAGCGATTCAGGGAATCGGCGGAGGAGCGCTTATGCCGATTGCTTTTACGATTGTTTTTGATATTTTCCCACCAGAAAATCGCGGTAAAATGACGGGCTTGCTTGGTGCCGTATTTGGAGCATCCAGCGTTTTAGGACCGTTGCTTGGTGCCTATATAACTGATTATATCAGCTGGCATTGGGTTTTCTATGTAAATGTTCCGATTGGAATTGTTTCGATTATATTAATCGTTCGTTATTATCATGAGTCACTGCAGCACTCGAAGCAAAAAATTGACTGGGCTGGTGCAATTACACTCATTGTTTCAGTGGTAAGCTTAATGTTTGCACTTGAATTGGGTGGAAAAGAATACGACTGGGATTCCATCCAAATAATTGGCTTATTTGCGAGCTTTTTTGTCTTTTTTGTTGCCTTTTTCATTGCTGAATTAAAGGCAGCTGAACCAATTTTGCCATTATGGCTTTTCAAGCGGCGGTTGTTTGCAACTTCACAAATCTTAGCCTTTTTATATGGCGGCACTTTTATTATTTTAACAGTGTTTATTCCCATTTTTGTGCAGGCAGTTTATGGGGGAAGCGCGAAGAATGCTGGGCTTATTTTGACTCCAATGATGCTGGGATCTGTAGCCGGAAGCTCGATTGGCGGTATATTCTTAACCAAAACTTCTTATCGAAATTTGATGATTATTTCAATAATTTCATATGTTGTTGGCATGTATCTCCTCGGAACCTTGACTGTTGATACCGCACGCTGGTTATTAACCGTTTATATGATTCTTGTCGGTTTCGGTGTAGGGTTTTCTTTCTCGTTATTACCGACGGCATCGATGCATAATTTAGAGCCGCAGTTCCGCGGAACAGCGAACTCTACGAATTCATTCCTGCGTTCTTTTGGGATGACGCTTGGTGTTACAATCTTCGGTTCGCTGCAAAACAACTTATTTACGGACAAGCTCAAAGAGGCGTTTAAAGGCATGCAGGGTGCAGGAGGACAAGGTTTCCAAATGGGGGATCCACGACAAATTTTCCAAGCTAGCGAGCGCTCGAAGATCCCTAGCTTTATCTTGGATAAAATTGTCCACGCAATGTCGGATTCGATCACGCATACCTTCATGCTGACATTAATCCCGATTGCACTAGCAGCCATTACGATCTTTTTCATGGGCAATGCCCGGGTTATTGTGAATAAAAAGGGAACTGCGAAAAGCTAACAAAATAAGCACCGGGCCACTTAGGTCCGGTGCTTGTTTATTCTCATTATTTCCACATTTATACCTCAAGACTCTGCCCTTCTTCAACGATGTGAAACATAAGATGGGCAAGATGATGAATGGGGCCGTATTCCTGATCCTCTTCTTCCATTTCCTCACTAAATCCAAGATCACTTAAATAGAGCGCCATAAATTCATAAAAATCCTTTAACTGGAATGAATAACAAGCGATTGGCTCCTCATTGTCCTCTTCATATTGGAGCACCATGTATGAGACCAGCCCGTCAGCATCCTCTCCATCAAAAAAAACAAAATAGCCAATGTTGGTATCAAGTTCAAATAAATGCCGCGTTCCGCCTTCGGTTGCTTTATCAAAATCCTCTTTACTTAATTTTTGAATTTGCATTGCATCTACATTGTCTTCTTGGTGAAAACCAACAACAAATGATTTCATCGTATCCTCAATCCTCTTCCATAATTTTTCGGGCACATATGATTAGGATACCCTTATTTGCGTTGGTTTCATTCCTATAATGGGACAAATAAATTGGCGTTTTCTTTAACAAGACATTTCGGGGTATCGCTCTTTTCCGCAAAATAAAAACCCCCTGATGGACAGGGGGCTTAAGTATATAAAATTATACTGGAGGGTAGATTGGGTGATCTGTTGGAGTAGCATCTGCTACATTTACAGGTTTAGCACTGCTCACAGGTGACGATAAAACTAGTAAAACAACTGAGAATATTAAAATTAAAGCTTTTTTCATTATGGCTCCTCCTCATGTAATTTTATTTAAATATTTAACTGCCTCCATATAGATTCCTTGTTCACAATAGAAACCTGAAAGCATTTTATAAAAACTGGTTAGGTCATTATAGTGTTCATTTGTCCCTTCAAGATAAGGAATCACTTTTGACTCCAAATATTTAAACGCTTTTTCAGGTGAGACAATGTGAAATAGATAAAAGTCTGCCAGCAATCGATATTTTTTAACCCCGAGTTCCTTCGCCACAGAACTAACTACTTGAAAACATTCTTTCGCTTTAGCAGTTTCATGAAGTAAGTATTGGATTTCACCAATTGAATACAGGGTTACAAGGTAATGCGGATTGTTGATGGGTTGAAGAGCCAAGCTTTTTTCGTAATATTTAAGCGCTTCCTTCTGATTGCCTTTTTTGTTCTGCAGATAGCCCATATTGTGATAAATTTGCGGAAGAAGCTTATCCTGTTTTAATAATTCGGCATTACGGATAAAGTGCTTGAAACAATCCTCCGCTTCCTCATAAATATTTGATTGCGTATAATTAATCCCTAACATCATAAGCGTATGGAGGATCCGGAAAAAATTATGCTCATTCATAAACAGCTGAAGCGCCATTTTGCCAAAATGAATGGCATGGCCAGACTGTTCAAGAGAACCTTTTACAAAAGCGCGATGATAAAAAAATTCAGCATTCTGCGTTTCATTACTTGGTTCATTGTGTAATGCCTCGAGTAATTCATCTGCAGCTTTATATTGTCCCTTCATAATTAAACATACCGCATTAAAGTAGCGAAATAAATACGCTTCATGTTGGGAAAAATTTTTCTTTTGTTTAAATAATAAATCCTTTTGGCTTTCGGCCTCGGCCAAAAATCCTTTAAATAATAGATATCGGTACTTGTATAATTCATAAGTATGAATAAACTTTGAAAATGGGATGATATGCTCCATTTCCTGAAGTTTTTGATAGATTTCATCGATTTTATCTTTTAAATAATAATTGATTTTTTCCCCAAGCTGCCCCAATAAAGTTTGGATTAAGCCCTCTTTCTCGTCCATTTCCTCCAGTCCGATTTCCAGCCGTTCAAGTAAAAGGGAAATCGTTTCCTCATTTGCTTCCTTCGAGTTGTTTTCGATCTTACTTAAATGGGGAACAGAGCAGATTCCTTTAGCAAGCTCTGCTTGGGTCATTCCTTTTTGTGTACGATAGAATTTAATCAGGGCTCCAAATTCCATATAACCACCTAGCTTGCCTTCCTTTTTACACTATTTTACATGAAATGTCACCCTGTATACAGTTATTTTTCTGATTTTTTAAAAAATAAGCAATACTTCAAAAGGCCATCCGAACATAAGATCACGATGGCCCATATCCATTACCTTACTCGAGGGAATCCGAAGCCTGATGCATAATCATCACCTATACCCGCTCCTGTACCTCCTTTAATATCATTTGCTTTTGCGCGATTTTGCAGTTCTGTTCGCAGTTGGACATTTGACCAAGATGGATTTGCAGCCCAGATCTTTGCAGCAAGACCCGATACGTGCGGAGTAGCCATCGATGTACCACTTATCGTATTATAGGCGCCGTCATTCCAGGTTGATTCAATTGCCCTGCCAGGTGCCGAAACCTCAACATCCCGCTCTTGAATGATATAGTCACCTGCTGTAGCCGGATTGCCTCGTGAAGAGAAATCTGCCACACGATAGGTGCCATTTTGCTGAACATTTTCTAAGGCTGCTACAGCGACAGCATTTACTAATGCACCTGGATAGCCGATGGTATTCGTTCCTGGACCGTCGTTTCCAGCAGCTGCGACAACAAGGACGCCCTTTCCATAGGCATAATCAACAGCACTCGAAATAAGTGAATCCTTTGAGCTCGAACCAAGAGACATCGAAATAATGACATGTGACCCTGTTCGAACAGACTCATCAGCTGCTTTGCGAATAGCTGCTGCAATATCATCCGAATAACCTGTTCCGCGGTTGTTTAATACCTTATAAGACCATAGTTTGGCATCCGGAGCTACTCCGTAAATCCCCTGTCCGCTTCCGCCATTGGCAAGGATTGTGCCAGAAACGTGTGTACCATGGCCATTTCCATCAGCACAGCTTCCCTCAACTAGAGGCGATTTTATTTGAGAAAAATCTTTACATTGTTCGACATTCGCGGCAAGATCTGAATGGGTTTTATAAACACCAGTATCTAGCACCGCAACCTTTATTCCACTGCCACCTGAAGTCGACGCTATATTAGGGTCATTATAGATTGCCTGAATTCCCCATGGTGTTCGATCACTAAGAACAGCTGTTGCTGCTAGTTTCGATGCTGCATCCTGGTTTACTCCAAGCTGAAGCTCTGGAAGCCTTTCAATCTTTAAATTTTTATTTTTCAAAAGAGCCTGGTATTGCTGAGCGTTTACCGTTGTTGTAAATCCTTGCCCTTCAAACTCCCAGCGAGCTCCATAGCTTGCCTTAGCTTTTGCTTTATCCGCGGACGGACCTTGAATCAAGACACGATAGGATTCCTGACTGGTCGTTTGCTGTCCGAATGCGGCCGTTGCGAACATCGAAATCCCCATGAGCGCACTCATTACGGCAGCCCCAAGAATTTTCCCTTTTTTCATTCAAAAACTCCCTTCTCCCTTTGGATTACAGTCGTTCTGCTGATGTTCTAGCCTATTGTTAAATTTCTTATAAAATAACAATCTATCATCTGTGAATATTGGGAAAATTTTTAATTTTCCTTTAAAAATATTAGGAAGAAAGAGATTATTTTTTTCAATTAATAAAAAATAGGGAAATTTTATCATTGAAAATAAAAAAACCAGCCAATTGAATGGCTGGTAATCTAGAAATATTTCTTTTTCCAAAAAATAAACGCTGTTAAACTAGTTAAAAAGGCAGAGATCACTAACGGGATCGCATAGGAATGTGTAGCATGCTGGAATGGAATATCTACATTCATTCCGTAAAAGCTGGCTACCATCGTTGGGAATGACAAGATGATTGTAATTGAAGTTAAAAACTTCATCACAATGTTCAGGTTATTTGAAATGATCGATGCAAAAGCATTCATCATCCCGCTCAAGATCGAACGATACGTTTCCGCCATTTCTATTGCCTGTGTTTTTTCAATCATCACGTCTTCTAATAAATCCTTGTCTTCCTCGTACATTTTTAAATAGTTAAACCGCAGGATCTTATCAAGAACGACTTTATTTGATTTTAAAGATGTCGTAAAGTAAACCAAACTTTTCTCTAAAGCTAAAAAGGCATATAGTTCTTTATTTTTCAATGATTGATGTACTTCGCGTTCTATTTCATTTGTTTTCTTATTGATTTGCTTTAGGTACCGAAGATAATACGAAGAGATTACAAATAGAATCTGCAAAGCGAAGCGCGTCTTTTTAAACGTAAAAAATTCTTTGACGCGATTTTTTCGGAATTCCTCTATAATTGGGGAATCCTTTAGGGAAACAGTAATAATATTATCCTCTGTTAAAATAATCCCAATTGGTATTGTTTCATAAACAGCAAGACCTGTTTCATCATGGATAATATAGGGAAAGTCAACAATGATATATACCCGGCCATCATCACGTTCAATCCTCGGACGCTCTTCATCATCCAGTGCGTCTTTTATAATATCGATATCTACTTGGGCATCATTTGATACCTTTGCAATTTCCTCGGGTGTTGGGGCATAGATATTGATCCAGCAGCCTTTGGAAATAGAATCCACTTTTTCCAGCACCCGCGCATCGGTGCTTTTAAACATTTCCAGCATGGCAAAACCTCCTCACTCACTTTGTTCGAGGAAGCCAACATCCAATTCTAGAGTTGATATTCTTGATAATCAATTCAATCAATTCAAAAATAACATTGACTTCCCCTCGCCTACTTGGGTCCGGGTCAACGGAATAACTCAAAAATATCAACTCCTTCGATCTTTTTATATCCTATCCTATCATAAACCCAAATGGTCCAAAGTACAAAGATGTTTTTTTTTGGAAATTAATTATCTTCCGGAAAATAAGGGTTTAAATGAATTAAAACTTCATCGATGTTATCATAACTTTTCATTAGCTTTTGTTTAATGGATTTAGCCAGATCATGCCCCTCTTTGATTGTCTTATAATAATCAATGGAGATACGCAAATCCACCAATATATAATGGCCATGCTCTCTTGCGCGAATTCGGTCAATCCGCCTAACGTCAGGAAAATCATTAATTATTTTAGTGTATTCTTGAATCGTCTCCGTGCTAATGTTCCGCTCCAGAAGAATATCAAACGCCTCTGTCAGCATTTCCTTTGAAATTTTAAAAATTAAATAGGCGACAAAAATACTAGCAGCTTTATCTCCATAAAGGAGTAAATGAAGATCGAATCGTTCTCCTAAAATAGAGATGAGAACACCAATTGCTGCAGCAATGGAAGCAACAATATCGGCTTTATGGTCAAAAGCTATGGCTTCAATGGCCTTACTGTTGTGCTGCTTGGCTGCTTTTAATGAACTGCGATATAAAATGATCTTCATTATATATGAAAATAGGGCGACCCACATGGCCAACAAGCTAGGTGATTCCACCTTGTGAAAAAAACCGCTTATTCCTTCATAAACAACATAAATGGAGACAAGAAAGAGTAAAATTCCTACAATACCAGAGACAATGACTTCGGCCTTTCCGTGTCCATAGGGATGTTCTTTATCCGCGGGTTTATTGGCAATTTTAATGACCAATAAAACAATGATAGACGCGAAAACATCGGCGGCAGAATGAATCCCATCTGCAAATACAGCATCACTGTTTCCATACAAGCCAATGATGATCTTTCCTAGTGTAAGAACAATATTACTGATTACACTAATCCAAGCCACTTTTTTTGCCAACGTTTCTCTTATTACCATATTAAACCACCTTTGAAATGCCTCTAGAAATCATAGCAAACACAACCTTGTTGGGTCTAGAGAAAAATTCTTGCCCCTTTCAACCTAATTTGGATTAAGGCAAATTTCCATCCAGTTTACTCTTTATATCCTTCATCTTCTTTCATCATTTCAACTTCTTCGATAACGGAAATCCTGTTTATCTGGTCGTGGAGATAATGAAAGGCTTGGTCTAAATCTTCTCGGTTTGGTAATTTGTCTTTATTCTTCATCGTAAGCACTTCCTTAGCTTAAAAATTTTTTAGGAGTAATCCGCTTTAAAAAAGAAAAAAATACCGTTGTATCATATTCAAAAGGAGGATAACATGATGGACAAGCAGAAACAGAAAGCCAATCCGGACAAAGAAGTTGCCGGGAGCTTCTATCATCCAAGCTATTATCAAGAAAAAGATCAGATTTCATCTGGACTTGCCACTACACATGAGCAAGTAAGTGATGTGTACGCGGAAGGCGACGTTACGACCGGAAATGAGAATGAATCAGAACAAAGTTAAGCAATAATCAGAGAAAACAGCTCTCTTTTAGAAAGCTGTTTTCTTTTTTACTTACTCATTTATCATCATCTACATACGGGTCATGTTCAAATGCCGGCAGATCCCCAAAGCTTGTCATGATCCCTTCTTGATCAAGTGCATCCTCATATTGTTCATGCTGGGCATTTGGGTATACCGTAATATTTTTTCCATACATATCATTTCCAACAAAATTCTCATAGTCCTCGACATAGCTGATATTTTCATCAGATTCAGCGTAGATATCATGGTAATTATCCTCCGAAAAGGCTAAATCAGAAGGAGTCTCGCTCGTTCCCCACTGGGCAACAGTTTGCCAGGAATCTTCTGCATCGAAGGCCACATTCTCATTCTTTTCATCCATATCAAATTTCCCCCAAGGCGGCATCAATACCCCTTCTTCAACTGGGCGGTTGTGAGAAACAATTTGATCCGGACTGTGTTCAATACAATAAGTGGTATTAGGCAAGACCTGCAGGCGTTCTAGCGGAATGTCCTTGCCGCAAACTTCACATTTCCCATATGTTCCATTTTCCATAGCCTCTAAGGCGTGATTAATATTTTGTAGCTGCAATCCATAATGCTCATTTAAAGCTATATCCTTTTCACGCTCATATAACTCTGTTCCTTCATCTGCGGGGTGGTTATCATAGCTGGACAGCTCCCCCACCGATTCATGTGCGTGGCCTCTTTCTAAACCAAAGTGGTCATTCTGTTGTAAATGTTCCTCTACTTCACTTTTTTCCTGTAATAGTTGCAGACGTAACTCAGCTAATTGCTGTGTCGATAGCATATGTTAAACCCCTTTCATCGAAAAGCGCAATTGTCTATATCCTATATTTTCATTTGTTAGGCGGTTGATTATGTAACAAAAATTTAATTCCATCAAAAACCTAACTATGATAACTTTAAGAATTTGAATAAGAATGAACATGACGTATATCTTAAAAAAGATACCTGATAAGAAATGAGGAGATTTGATGGTAAATGAAAATTTTAATAAATTTCAAAAAGTCCAACGTGAGCATGAGGCACAGTATTTAGGGGGAGCCCATAACCAAAAACCAGGACTTAATGATGAAGAATATAATAATCAAAAGGATACCGATAAATCACCAGGTGCCACTGGACGAAGATTATAAAAAAGGAGAAGTTATATGGGCAAATCAAAGTCAGGGGCTGAGGAGAAAAACGGTATGAAGTGGTGGCATCTCTCTTTATTTGGAGTAGGCTGTACGATAGGTACAGGATTTTTCTTAGGATCGAGCTTAGCCATTAAAATGACAGGACCATCCATTTTAATAGCATTTATCATTGCAGCCATTAGTACTTATTTCGTCTTTGATGCTCTTTCAAAAATGACGTCGAAAGAGCCCCTCAAAGGCGGTTTTCGATCTTATGCAAAAAAAGCTTACGGGAGATGGGCCGGCTTCAGCAGCGGATGGGTATACTGGTGCTCTGAAGTGTTAATTATGGGAAGCCAAATGACTGCTCTTTCCATTTTTTCACGTTTTTGGTTTCCAAAAGTTCCATTATGGCTGTTCGCTGCCGGCTACGCCATTCTTGGACTTGTCGTATTATTAATCGGAGTAAATGTATTGAACAAGCTGGAAAACATTTTGGCACTGCTAAAAATAGCTGCGATAATAATGTTTATCATTATTGCCTGTTTAGCCATTTTCGGAGTAATTGATGGAGACCGCCCAATTCAATATCCAAGGAGCCGAAATGATATTCTCCCACATGGGATAAAAGGCTTATGGTCTTCCGTTATTTTTGCTTTTTACGCCTTTGGCGGGATTGAGATATTGGGACTAATGGCGACAAATTTGAAGGACCCTAAGGAAGCACCTAAGGCAGGAAGAGTTATGCTGTTTACTCTGATGCTTATTTATATTCTATCTATTGGACTGGCGGTCATGATGGTATCCTGGCAGAACTTTAATACAAAGGAAAGTCCATTTGTTGTTGCTTTAGATGCCTATCATCTTTCATTTGTTCCTCATATTTTCAATGGTGCCTTAATCATAGCAGGATTCTCTACAATGGTTGCTTCTCTTTATGGAGTAACAAGCGTTCTTGTTACCCTGGGTGAAGAAGGTGATGCACCGAAAAGCTTTTCTAGGCAAGGAAAATTAAAGGTACCAATTCCGACACTGCTCCTTACCATGGTCGGTATCACTGCTTCAGTAGTATCTGCTTTATTAATGCCCAATCGAGTCTATGAGTATATTACAACGGCGGCCGGCTTAATGCTTCTATATAACTGGATATTTATCCTGGCCTCCTCAAGAAAAATTCTTGAATTAAAAGTAAAGGACAAAATGAAATATACCCTCGGCACAATCTTAATTTTAATAGCCGTCAGCGGGACGATTTTCCATGAGACAAGCCGTCCAGGCTTTTTTATTAGTTTAGCCTTTCTCGGGGTCATTGGAGCCATTACCTTAATGATGAACCTTAAGTGGAATAAGCATAAGAAGAAAGTGCTTAAACCTTGGCCTACCGCATAAAAACAAATCACAAAAAACTGGCAATAATTCATGCCAGTTTTTTGTGATTTAAAATAGGATTTTACATGCTTGAATACCAAAATACACGCCAAAGCCTACTAAAGAAAAACCCGACAGAAGTGAAATCATGATGAGTAAACGTGAGGTGACAAATGTTCGGAAGCTGCTAGAAACCCCTGCCATTGTAATATCCCATAACAAAAGCCCAATAAAAATAGCACTGCTGTAAAATACCAATCGAGTGGTATCATAAACTGAAGCTGTTTTTGCGAGTACAGATCCATAAATACCCAGCCAAAAAAGAATCGTTAATGGATTGGAAATCGACATAAAAAAACCAGAGAGGAACGATTTTATGAGCGGCTCCGTCCCTCTTGAATCCTGTAAGTGTATCTTTCCTGCCTTTAAAATCGTTTCAACCCCTGTGTAGATTAATACAAAGGCTCCAAAAAACCATAGGAAAGTTTGCATAAAGGATGTTTCAAGATATTTGACCACACCTATGTAAACAACCACCATATAAATCCCATCTGCAACCACTGCCCCTACACCAATCAGCCATGAGTGCATAAAGCCATTTCTAATTCCCCTGTCAATTTGGGCTGCATTTATTGGACCAATGGGAGCAGCTAGAGACAATCCTAATAGGATATAGCTTAAAAATATATTCATAAAAATCTCCCCCCACCCTAAGTAAAAGCCTGTCTATCCATTTTTATTCAAGGCCAGGAGGTTGTACGACAAAAAAATAAAAAGAGCTCCCTTCATCAGGTAAACTCTTTACACAAAAACTATTTATTGGATTCAGCTATTTTTCTAAAATCAAGGTTATAAAGCTCATCCTCACCGGTTTGGTTAAGCATACGATGCCTTGGCAAAGGCAAATTAAAAGAATCAATATCAATGATATACTTGGGGCGCTGCTTTGTTTCTTTATAGATTTTCCCAACATATTCTCCAATTAAACCGATGGCAATTAACTGCAAACCGCCAATTAACCAAATGGATGTAATCATTGATGTCCAGCCTGTTTCAGTATTCCCCCAAAATTTTAACGTTAAAAAGTAGCCTCCAAAAACAAGGCTCATAAAGAATGAGACAAAGCCAATCATTAAAACAAAACGAATCGGAGAGATTGAAAAGGACGTAATTCCATCAAACGCGAAGGCCAACATTTTCTTTAACGGATACTTTGTTTCCCCGGCCTGCCTTTCTAGGCGGTCATAATAGACCACGTCAGTTCGAAAGCCGAGAAGCGGGACAATTCCCCTTAAAAACAGATTAACCTCTTTAAATCGCTCCAGCTCATGCAAAGCCCTTTTGCTCATTAACCGGAAATCCGCATGGTTGTAAATAAGATCGACACCGAGTATTTTCATGATTTTATAAAATCCCTGTGCCGTGCTTCGTTTAAAAAAGGTATCTGTATCACGGCCTTTTCGAACACCGTAAACAATTTCACAGCCTTCATGGAATTTCAACATAAAATCACGTATAACCTGAATATCATCTTGTAAATCAGCATCAATGGAAACGACACAATCAGAAAGTTCCTTAGCAGTAAATAAACCAGCCAATAATGCGTTTTGATGTCCAACATTGCGTGCTAATTTTAAGCCCCTCACATGGTCGTTTTTTAACCCTTCTTTGTAAATCATTTCCCACGTACGATCCTTACTTCCGTCATCGACAAATAATATTTTGCTTTGCTTTGAAACAAGCTCATCGCCCATTAGCTCCTGAAGCAGCTGACTAAGCTTCATTATTGTCTCCGGCAATACCTCTTCTTCGTTATAGCACGGCACCACAATCGTAAGAACTGGTTCCATCATCTGTTATATACCCCCGATGTCTACAATATCTTATATAAATAAATTTTCCAGGCAGATTTCTTCGATTCGAACACTTTGTCTAGCTGTAACTGATTTTGCTCGGCATTATCGATTGGGATAGCAGAGAATATGTAACGGCCGCCCATTTCTTTAAAAACATCAGTATTTAACTCTAGTTTTTTCAAATGCCGTTTCGAATCCTTTTTGATCATATATCTTTTTCCGAGCTGAGCCGTAAACAGATAGCAGCGCCCGCCCCATTGATCGTAATACGTTCGCACCGTTTTATTTTTTGCTAACTCTTTTTCAATTATTTTCCTAAATTGATGCTTATAGCTTAAGGGATAAAAATTATTATAGGTATCCAGTGTGTAGAATCCGTTGTATTGGGAGATTGCTGGATGGATTCCGATGCTGGCTACCCGATATTTTTCTTGAGGCAGAGCAATATGCTCTTTAATTTTCCCAAATAAATCTACTGCATAGAATTCCTTTACAGTTGGTTTTTGTTGATAAATGATTTCATCATTAAATAATCCTAAAAAGACAATTTGCATAATAGCAAACCATTTCGCCGTATTCCTCCAGGAAAATCCCTGCAGTGAAATAATCTTTAAGGCGAGGGCAAAACTGGCATAAATCACAAGCGGCCTCAAAAAATGATAGCGGGCAAAATTAAACGTATCCATAAAATGGAATCTCTTTGTCAAAGGAAGCCAGCCCTCATAAAACCAAAAGGCATACCAAGCGGACAACAAAATATTTAATACAAATAAAAACACAAAAATTCTTTCCTGTTTCCAAAGCTTTTTCATAAAAACAAAATAAAAGGCAATAAACATAGCAGGTAAAATAAATAAAGTATGGATGGTCAGAACATGCGTATGACCTAGCAAGTAATTTTTAAAAAAGAGCCGAACGGCACTCCAAAATGGCAGGTGAGCATGGAAATATTCGTCTCGGCTATTGGGCTCAGTAGTGAATAGAAACGAATAAACTAAGCGATATTCTACTAGCATAAAAATAAAGGTCATATAAACAATGGCAAATAAAAAGCGCAGGTTCCAGCCTTTTCTTCTAACAACGTCTGTAAGCCAGAAGATGCCCATGGCGCTTAAGAAAAAGAAAAAGCCTAAAACAATACTCGCGTATAAGGGTAATAAGGTTAGTACTAAATAATCCTTCCACGTATCCTCTCGATTCCTAAAATTAAGGAACGCCCAAAGTGCGAGCGGCATCCCTAACGTACTCAGCATCCCTGACGGCCAAAAAGGTGTTAAAGCAAAAGCTAAAGCCGTTACTATTTGAATTGGAAGCCATTTTTCCCCGGGAAGTAAATGCGCCTTTAACAGTACATACATCCCGAAAAAGGCCACAAGCCTTGTTAAAGCTTGACTCAACCCATAGGCTGCCATGGTTGGAAGAAGAGCATATAACCAAACAATCACGCTATATTCTGTTCCGAAGGCATTTCTGGACAGCAGTCCATTAATGATTTGCGGGATAGGATCCTGTACATCGCCAAATATCTCGCCGCTTCTTGCTAAAACCTTATACCATGCCAAATTAGAGTCCAAATTATCATGGACACGAATATGGGCATTTTCTTGAAGAATAAACAGCGGGGAAAGATAGACGGCAAGAACAATCAAGGCAAAGAGGATATATCTTCGCTCCTTTTTTCTTTCAATCAGCACCTTATACACCTCATAAATCTTGAAATAAATGGTCACTTTCGTTTAAATTTTACAAATTTGATGGAATTTATTCCTATAAAAAACCCTTCCATACATATTAGTGTTTTTTTATAAATTACTAGATAGGATTATGAGAACCTCAAATTTCGTCCATAATATTACTTAGTAGAAAAGAGGTGTTTGTTGTGCCAAATAGGGTTTATATAAGCTTTTTACGAATGCCGCTTCTAGTAAGGATTTTACTGATTGCCCTGCTTGTTTTTCTTACCTTTGGAGTATCGATTCATCTATTAGAACCAGAAACCTTTCCAACTATTTTTGATGGAATTTGGTGGGCTATTATCACAGCTTCCACGGTGGGGTATGGAGATTATGTACCTCATTCATTAATGGGCAGATTAACTGCGTTATTTTTAATCTTACTGGGGGTTGGTTTTGTTTCTTCCTATTTTGGAACACTCGCAGCTGCAGCGGTTACAAAGCAAGATGCCTTTTCAGAAGGAAGAATTCCTTTTAAAGGTGAAAACCACATCATTATCATTGGCTGGAATGAACGCTCCAAAGAATTAATCAGCAAGCTGACCAATACTAATTTTCCACAAATGATTGTCTTAATCGATGAAACACTTGAAACGAATCCGGTAAAATCAAAATTTGTTCATTTTATTCAAGGAAAAGGTCATGTAGATGAAACGATCATTAAAAGTGATATCGAAAAGGCAGAAAAGGTTTTAATCACTGCCGACCGAGGAAATGATGAACTGCAGGCAGATATGAATAGTATTTTAACCTTATTAACGATTAAAGGGCTATGCTCAAAGGTTAAATGCATCGTTGAAATATTAACCGCTGAACAAGTGATTAATGCGATTAGAGCAGGTGCTGACGAAGTTATTCAATCAAATAAGCTTACCAGCGTTTTTATGGTGAACAGCCTTCATTCCAATGGTGATGGGCTCTTATCTAACGTAATTCATCAGCTGCAGGAAAGTCGATTATCTTCCTCTTCAGTAACGGATACAGATATTGGAAAGACCTTTACGGAGCTGTGTCAGGAGCTTTTCAGCAAAGGCTTTCTTTTAATCGGAATCAAAAGAGGGGAGGATACCATGCTTAACCCCTCCCACTCGTTAAAAATTGAAGAAAAAGACCAGTTGTTAACTTTTAAATAATGCTAATCGTTTAACAGCAACGACTCTAGTTCCTGAACTAGCGATTTTCCGGTTTCGATATATTGTTCTGGAAAACTGGCATCCTTATCAACAGGATCTTGGAATTGGTTAAATGTACCTCCTCCTGAAGATCCTAGTTGATCAAGTCCTGATTCATAAACATGTGATAACAGAAATGGTCTTTCTAATTGAACTGTACAATTTCTGGCATCTAGCTGGCCGTCCACAGCTTTAAATGGCAAGCGCAGGAACTCATAACTATCATCATCATTGATTTTATAGTCGAATGCTCCGTGATCATAATCCCAATTGCCGCCAATCGAATATCCGATAGGTTTTAATTTTTGTTCAAGCTTGTATAAATCAAATTGTTTCCCTTCTACTTTCGATGGTAATTCAATCATTTTAAATTTACCCCCTTTTAGACATTACTGTTAGTTTCTCCAATTTCACTAAAAAAAGTGCTGATTGTGTAAATCCAATCAGCACTTTTTTATTTAGGCTATTATCGCAAAAAAATTGAATAGAACCTTTATTTATTTCAAGCGTTTTTCAAGTTCTGCTTTTTTCTCTTCATATCCTGGTTTACCCAGTAATGCAAACATATTGACTTTATAAGCTTCAACCCCAGGCTGGTCAAATGGATTGACTCCAAGCAGGTATCCACTCATGGCACAAGCTTTTTCAAAGAAATAGACCAGATAGCCGAATGTATACTCATCTAAAGATGGAATGGTTACAATCAGATTCGGTACACCGCCGTCTGTATGAGCAAGCATCGTGCCTTCAAACGCCTTGTTGTTGACAAAATCAATCGTTTTGCCTGCTAAGTAATTAAGGCCATCCAGGTCATTTTCCATTTCTTCAATGGAAAGCTCATGACGGGGTTTTTCAACCTGAATAATCGTTTCAAATAAATCGCGGCGGCCTTCTTGGACATATTGACCAAGTGAGTGAAGATCTGTTGAGAAGTTTGCCGAAGATGGAAAAATTCCTTTTTGGTCTTTTCCTTCACTTTCGCCAAAAAGCTGTTTCCACCACTCTGAGAAATACTGAAGTCCCGGCTCATAGTTAATCAGCATTTCAATCGTTTTTCCCTTATTATAAAGAGCATTTCGAACGGCAGCATATTGGTAGGCGGCATTGTCTTCAAGCTCGGAATGACCAAAATCCTCCTGTGCTTTGGCAGCTCCTTCCATCATTTTTTCAATGTTTGCACCGCTTACAGCAATTGGAAGTAAACCAACTGCAGTTAAAACGGAGTAACGGCCGCCGACATCATCTGGAATGACAAAGGTTTCGTAGCCTTCTTCATTTGATAATGTTTTTAAAGCACCTCTTGCTTTATCTGTAGTCGCATAAATTCTTTTACGTGATTCCTCTTGTCCATATTTTTCTTCAAGAAGCTTTCGGAAAAGACGGAAAGCAATCGCCGGTTCTGTTGTTGTTCCAGACTTAGAAATAACATTTATGGAGAAATCTTTACCATCAAGGAGATCCATTACATCCCTCATGTATGTAGAACTAATATTGTTTCCAACAAAAATGATTTGCGGGGTAGTCCGCTTATCTTTTGGAAGCGAATTATAAAAACTGTGCTGGAGCATTTCTATCGCTGCTCTTGCACCCAGGTAAGAACCACCAATTCCAATGACAAGAAGAACGTCTGAATCAGCTTTAATTTTTTCGGCTGATTTTTGGATACGGGAAAATTCTTCTTTATCATAGTTAGTTGGAAGCTCAATCCAGCCTAAAAAGTCACTGCCCGCACCTGTTTGCTCATGCAGCGAATGGTGGGCAACTTTTACGGCATCCCGCAAGTATGTAAGTTCATGTTCTCCAAAAAAGGTTAATGCTTTTGAGTAATCAAAACGAACGTGTGTCATGAATGATCCTCCATAATTTTATTTTCAATAATCACTTTAACGAATGACTGACGGATTATCAAGCTAGTTCCCCTCATGTAAGCGTACCCATTTTCGATAATTTTTTTGCGTTTTCGTAGATTTTGTCGAATGATATTCATATTCCTAAAAAACTCGGACACCGAGTGCCCGAGTTCTTGAATTTATAATGATGCGCGGTAAATTGCTAGTGTATCTTCACGATTTAGCTTTTTAAAGTTTCCAAACTCCCCATACACCATGGCTTTGTCTGCCATAATTTCAAGCTTGCTGTCATCAATATCATAATCAGCTAACCGAGCTGGGGCACCAATGCTGCTCCAGAATTCACGAAGTTTTCTAATTCCTTCAAGTCCTGTTTCCTCGTCACTTTTTCCTTCCGGATTAACACCAAACACCCTTACCGCCAACTTTTTAAAGCGTTCCGGTTTGACTGAGAGATTATGCTCCATCCAGTGCGGGAACAAAATCGCCAGCCCGCCGCCATGAGGGATATCATAAACAGCTGAAACCGCATGTTCAAGATTATGTGTCGCCCAATCGCCGCGGTATCCCATGTTTAAAATACCATTTAAGGCCATTGTTCCGCAGTAAAGTACCGTAGCCCGGTGTTCATAATTTTCTAACTCAGCGAGCAATTTCGGCGCTGTTTCCATGACAGTCATCAGCAAGCCTTCACACATACGGTCCTGAAAATCTGTATTTTCTTCAAGATGAAAATAATGCTCCAAAACATGTGACATCATATCAACTATTCCATATATGGTTTGATCACGTGGAACAGTAAAAGTGTTAACAGGATCTAAAATTGAAAATTTAGGGAACGTCACAGGACTTCCCCAGCCATATTTTTCATTTGTTTCCCAATTGGTAATAACCGAACCGGCATTCATTTCCGAACCCGTAGCAGCCAGCGTCAAAACAGTCCCAAATGGAAGAGCATCCTTCGCAACTGCTTTTCTTGTTACCAAATCCCAGGCATCTCCATCATATTTTGCACCGGCAGCAATCAATTTGGTGCAGTCGATTACGCTTCCGCCGCCCACCGCCAACAGGAATTCAATGCCTTCTTTTTTACAGATTTCAATCCCTTTTTGGGCAGTTGTAAGGCGAGGATTGGGTTCTACACCTGATAGCTCATAAACTTCAGCCCCGATTTCATCTAAAAGGGCAGTCACCTTTTCATATAAGCCGTTTCGCTTGATACTGCCGCCGCCATACACGAGAAGCACCTTTTTTCCAAAGCGAGAAACCTGTGTTTTTAATTGTTCAACCTGATCTCTCCCAAAAATTAAAACAGTGGGATTCCAAAATGTAAAATTATCCAAAATTAACACCATCCTTTTCACATTCCATTATTATTGATATAAAAGTTTTTTGCAAAAAAATTCCCTTGCACCCACAAAGATTGCAAGGAAAATTTAGATCCACCCTCTATATATTGAGGCTTCGGCCATTTTTCTTATGCCAACGATATAGGCAGCTAAGCGCATATTTATTTGCCTGTTTTGCGCGAGGTCGTATATTTCATTAAATGACTTGACGATTCTATTCCGTAATTTTTCGGTTATTTCCTCTGGACTCCAATAATAGCCCTGTTTATTTTGAACCCACTCGAAATAGGAAACCGTTACACCGCCAGCACCTGCCAGGACATCAGGGACAATTAAAACCCCACGCTCCGTTAGAACCTTGGTTGCCTCAAGCGATGTAGGGCCATTGGCTGCTTCTACAATTAGCTTTGCTTTTATGTTCCCCGCATTTTCTACGGTAATTTGATTGGAAGTCGCTGCTGGAACTAAAATATCACAATCTTGCTCCAGCAGTTCCTGATTGGAAATGGCACCTTCGAACAAGGTGGTAACTGTACCAAAACTATCACGCCTGCTAAGTAAATACTCAATATTTAACCCATCTGGATCATAAAGGGCGCCATATACATCAGAAATCCCTACGATATAGGCCCCAGCCTCGTGCATTAATTTAGCGATGAAGCTCCCGGCATTACCGAATCCTTGAACAATCACCCGCGCTCCCTTTAACCTGATTCCACTCCTCTTGACCGCTTCTTCGATACAAATAGTGACACCCTTTGCCCCTGCTTTTTCGCGGCCTTCTGACCCTCCAAGAACAAGGGGTTTCCCTGTAATAAAACCAGGAGAATCAAATTGTCGGAGACGGCTGTATTCATCCATCATCCAAGACATAATTTGCGAATTAGTATACATATCAGGTGCGGGGATATCTTTAGTTGGTCCGACAATTTGACTTATAGCCCTTACGTAACCACGGCTTAAACGTTCCAGTTCACCAAAAGACATCGTCCTTGGATTGCAAATAACGCCGCCCTTTCCTCCCCCGAAAGGTAGATCTGCTATTCCGCATTTCAAACTCATCCACATTGATAAGGCTTTTATGTCATCCTCTTTCAGTTGATGATGAAAACGGACACCGCCCATGGTTGGACCAAGTGCGTCATTATGCTGGGCTCTATAACCAGTAAATATTTTCGTCGAGCCGTCATCCATACGAACAGGGATCCTGACTTGGAGTGTTTTTAGAGGTTCTTTGAGCAAATGATACATATCTTGATTAAACCCTAGTTCAATTATTGCATCATGAATAATAGTTTGTGTTGATGTAAGAAGGTTTAACGTCTCTTTTTCTTTTCCTGCTTCATCAAATTTCCCCATTTTGGCACCTCTAGAAATCCCAATTTAACCTAATACTTTCATGATTCTTTCAATAGCCCAATCCAATTCATCTTTCGTAATTACGAGCGGCGGGGCAAATCGAATGACTGTATCGTGTGTTTCCTTGCACAACAGTCCCTGTTCTTTTAATTGTTCACAATATTTTCGGGCCGGTTCCGTTAATTCCACCCCAATAAACAAACCGCGTCCGCGAACTTCTTTAATATTCGGATTCTTAATTTCCTTAAGTTTGCCTAAAAAGTATTCACCAAGCTCCAAGGATTTTTCAGCTAACTTTTCATCAACAAGGACATCAAGCGCGGCAATTGAGACAGCACATGCCATCGGATTTCCTCCAAAGGTAGATCCGTGGGAGCCTGGATTAAAGACTCCTAAAATCTCCTTATTAGCAACAACACAAGAGATCGGAAACACTCCGCCTCCGAGAGCTTTTCCGAGAATATACATGTCAGGTTCAATACCTTCCCACTCACAGGCAAACATTTTACCTGTTCTTGCTAAACCGGCCTGAATTTCATCCGCGATAAACAAGACATTGTTTGCTTTACACAGCTCATAAGCAGCCTTCATAAAACCTTGCGGCGGAATAACGATGCCTGCTTCTCCTTGAATCGGTTCGATTAAAAAGGCAGCTGTATTTGGCGTAATGGCTTGCTTTATTGCTTCTAAATCACCATATGGCACAAGCTTAATTCCCGGGAGCATTGGGCCAAACCCTCGTTTGTACTCCGCATCAGACGATAGTGAAACTGCTGTCATCGTCCGTCCATGAAAATTCCCAATACAGCCGATTATTTCCGCTTGGTCTTCCGCTACTCCCTTTACATCATAGCTCCAGCGGCGTGCTGCCTTAACAGCTGTTTCAACTGCCTCTGCTCCTGTGTTCATAGGCAGAACCATTTCTTTATTGGTTAATTCACTTACCTTTTCATACCATGGACCAAGCTGGTCGTTATGAAAGGCACGGGAAGTTAATGTCACCTTGTCCGCTTGTTCCTTTAATGCCTGAATAATTTTCGGATGCCGGTGGCCTTGATTAACTGCCGAATAAGCACTAAGCATGTCCATGTATTTGTTTCCTTCAGGATCCTCCACCCAAACTCCTTCGGCACGCGAGATGACGATTGGCAGGGGATGATAATTTTTAGCGCCATATTTCTCTGTTTTTTCAATAAGTTCATTGGTATTTATGTTTGCAGCCATTCACATTTCCTCCTTTTCATTAACAAGATATGTACACATAACTTTATTGTAGCCGAGCAGGAAAAAAGAATGAAATTTTTTTATAAAAAAATGGCTAAGTTAAAGCTCCTTGATGATTGGAGCGGAAGGCGCGAGACTCCTGCGGGAGGACGGGGCAGGGGAGACCCCGCAGGCGCTGTAGCGCCGAGTTATCATGAACGAAACTAGCTCCTACTCGTAAATACGTAGGTTAATTTGGTTAGAATGTTTATTGGAAAAAACAAACCAAATCA
>NZ_JAQMWQ010000023.1 GCF_030403775.1 Paenibacillus sp. BSR1-1 | reverse complement strand
CGCCCAAAAAAATAAAAGGGTATGGATAAAGATCATAAAAGGTAGAGCTGAAAACAATTGCTTTTGATTTTACACAATAATCAGGACTTGACTAAAATAATAGCAAAAACGCACCAAATTGCAAAAAAAGCCTTCAAAAACGATTTTTTGAGGGCTTTTTTTGACGTTTCGCGCGAAAATAGGCCTCAAAAATGAAAATGCAAATTCGATTTAATGAGCCAATCGCTTCTACTCCTTAGTAAGCAATCGAATAAGTTCCGTAATTTTATCTGCTACTTTTGGTATCTCTTCATCGAAAGGAAATAACTCCTCCCATTTATACCCTTCTCCTATTCTTACCCCTGAAATACTTCTCTTATGACAATAATCCTCCACATCAAAATCTTTAAGGTTTCCTCTTTGAAAAATCTCAAATGCCCAACCTGAATAGTCAAACTTAGAGTCAATGACCAGTTTTACTCCGTTATTCAGAACAAACTCTGATACGGCTATATCAAATAACTGATTTGGCTCTCTCCATTCAAATTTAATGATTGAAATTCCTTCTATTTGGTCGGGAACCAATTCTTTTATTTGCTTTACTTTGCTCCTTAATTGATCACGGTTCAAATTTGAAAAAATTGCTGTCCATTTTTGTCCCTACTTTCAGCTTCCTTACATTTGTCATTAGATCGGTCAGTAATGGCAAGTATCGTGAATCTGCCTTCTCAATGGAATATCCTAATAGTTGTCGTACCCTTCCAAAAAATTCATCATATGTGACAACTTTAAATTCATTAATAAATCCTTCGTGATTCGGTGGTTGCAAGCACAATACTACTCCATAAATCTTCTTATCTTGATTCTTTCCCTGAATAAATCCTATGTAGTCTTGAAGATCATTGTATACAGATGCATAAATCTTGTTTTCTATCACAATGACAGTATTATCACTTCGCAAGACAATATCAATATAGTTTCCTTTATCTGTCCTTACTTCCCTTTCCACTTCCCAAAACCCATCTACTCCATATGTTTTAGATTCAAGAACTTGCATGATTGCTTCTATACATAGTGTTCCTAATCCATGTCCTTTTCCTGGATCAAAAAAGAAGGCTAATACATTCGAAACAACATTTTCATAATGAGGATACCCACAAATATCAAAAAATGTTTCACGTTCTTCAGAAAGTGAATTTTTAATCTCTGCAAATCTCTTTAATAGTGAATGATCCATAATATCCCCCCGTCTGTGTCCAGTTAGTTTAAACAGGACACCAACTATATCTCTAGCAACGCCAATTGCCTCTTTTTGTGTATCATGGTTTATATCAATATACCCAAATGTTATTTCTTAATTAAAGTTTTGGGAAGCTTCAGAATCTGATTAATTTGCTGCGAATATTTAACACCGGTTTTACACCAAAAAGCAAAATGTTCACAGTTGTTAAATATAAGGTTATAACTTCCCTCTCCTTGATTAATCTTTTTATATGCTCTCTTAATTGTTTCCTCTGGTGTGTATAGAGACAATCCTAATGATTCAATGGTTTCTTCAAACTCATCGAAATCAACTGAAAAATATTCTTCTTCACCATCTAAGAATTCATCAATGCTTGTTTTTAAGATTTTATTTTTTTTGAACCATTAATTTTTCCGTAATGAATAACCTTATTATCGCCTATTTAAACTCCGTAATGTTGTGCAATTAGGCCTTTTCCAATACGCCTGCCAATTATATCTCCCACATAAGGGTTCGACTTTTGAATATAGATATCACCAAGTCCTGCTTTCCCATTAAACACACTTTGAACAGTATGATCAGCTTTGTTCAATGATTTTTCTAAATCCTCTACCCTTGTTAGTACAAGTCCACCAAAAATCCCATAATTCGCTACTTCCGTATTTTCTTTTAATCTTTTAAAAAAATTGGCCATTGAAACTCTCCTAACATTACCTAATATCGATTTATATAATGAATCAAATTCTCCCTAAAATTTATGGTTTTTACATCCTAAAAATAGTGCAAAAATAAATGAGCATATCTATATGGTAAAATGTTCCCAGTACTTATATCCTATCACGATTAGAGATGATACTGTGTATATTCTATCTAAATAAGAGCTAATTTTTATTCGGGTACAAAATCTGGTAACACCATAATATTTGCTAACCATTCATTACGATAAATGATATGAACGCCCAATCTATTTACAACGATTTTCTTGTTTTTCAGTCAATTTTCCCTTTTAAACAAACGTTTAATTAGTTCTGCTGCAAACCTTGAATTATAAGCACTTCCCTCTCTAAACTCATGAAAAACTTGTTGAAACATGCAATAAATATTAGATTTTATTGGGGTTCACGCTACTAATCTATAAACGACATCCTTTCGGCTAAATTCTAAATAGAATATATTAATCAATCGATTGATTAAAAAAGCTGCGAATACTGATATATAAAGATTTCCACCACTTAGCCAGATTGAAGATTGTCGAGAACCGTATAAGAATACTGCAGATAGAAGGTCGCCATTCTGCAATACCCGACACGTTTCTCTTAACTTACATCGTTCTATTTAATTCCCAACTTTTCAACATTAATCAATCGTTTAATTAAAAACTGCATTAGGGTGCTTCAATTGTGAGTTTATCCCTCCTTACGGATGAACATATTGTCAAAATATGTTTCCATCCAATCTTTTTAAAGAGGAGCCATGGCAAGATGATGCTGATTGGAAAATGTGTCAATGGCTAGCGCGTAACTCTTTGTTAGGTTCTATACCATCATTTAGAGTGTTTCTAGCATTTAATTATTGTATGTTTTGGCAGTATGTTTATTAATCGCTATGGATTTTTTCTTTAAGGAAAGCTGTACAATTACTAAATATTTATACATTCTATCAGCTGTTCCTATTGAACAATCAGCAGGTTTGTTGAAGAAGGAATGGTTAATAGTTAATAGGAAGCGAAAAGGTAGTTGCAGAACATGAAATTGTAGATTGTTTCGGAGTGATTGTTGCTTTTTGACATAAAAAAATTGACCTTGGAAAACCAAGGTCTTTAATCATATAATGACTTATTTCCTCCAAATGTACATTAAATCACTTTTTTATTTAATTACTAATAAACTAAATATATTAGGTGATACTAACTGTATACTGCGAGGTTAAGGAGGAGCAAAATTGAATCGTTTACGTGAATTTGACAAAATTGTATATGACAGAAAAGAGAATACTGATTCTATAATTAATTATTGGATAAACTATTCTAACCCTTCTACGTGGCAGTTTTGGGTAATGATTGCTATTCTATTAGTCCCATTGGTTATTCTTTACTTCAAAATTGACCGAAGTAAAGTATTTATAATGGGTTTTTTTGGATATAGTGTTCATGTTTTTTTTACATTTATCGATTTATACGGTATAAATAGAGGGTATTGGCATTACCCTTATCAGATTTTTCCTGCACTTCCAAGTGTCTCATTGGACACCTCAATGGTCCCTGTGGCTTTCATGCTCATTTACCAATGGACATTAAACAATCATAAAAATTTTTACCTATACGCTTTAATAACTGCTGCTATATTTGCATTTATTTTAAAACCTATTTTAGTAAGTATAGGTCTTTTTAGAATGTACGGTGAAATTAATTATTTTCATTTATTTTTGGGGTACGTAATTGTACTATTGATAGCAAAAGTTATAACATGGTTATTTCATAAATTATATAAACCCGAATTCTCAACCCAGAATAAAGATAGTAAAGCATCCCCAAAATAAGGGTGCTTTTCTTTAATTTCACTTCATATTTATTATCTCAAGTGAAAGCACCGCCTACTTTTATGGAATCCTGGACAACAAATTTATGAAGCTTTATTCGGAGAAGATCGCTGCAATGATGCTTAAAGCGCCTAGATCTCTTCCTTTTATAGGAGGCATTGACCTAGACTGGAATTTGCTGGAATGAGATCATAGGTCGTCCCCATTCCCCCATAAACTCATGAAAACCTTGTTGAAATAGGCAATAAATATTAGACTTCATTAGTATTCACAATTCCCCAATACCTGACCCGTTTCTCTTAAACTTACATCGTTCGATTATATTTCCAATTTTTCAACACTAATCAATCGTTTAATTAAAAACGGCATTACGATACTTCAAATATGAATTTGCCCCTCTTAACGGATGAACATATTGTCAAAATTTGTTTCGATCCAACCTTTTTAAAAAGGAACCTTGGGAAGCGGCTGAATCGAAACTGTGCTTATAGCAAGCTTGAGGTTCTTTGCTAAGTCTTATTAGCATCATATATTGTTTTATCCTTAAACGATGATTCTAGTCTGAAACGTAGCTAGCTTCCTCCCACCCCATTGGAGTGGTCCTATATTTGCTGAGCTCAAATAAAAAAACTCGTTAAATTTTAAAAAAATGTAAAAAACGCACCAAATTGCAAAAAAGCCTTCAAAAATTATTTTTAGAGGGCTTTTTTTGACGTTTCGTACGAAAATGGGCTTCAAAAATGAAAACTGCGAATTCGATTTACTCCTCCAGACCCAATATAGTAGGGTGCAGAAAAACGATGAATGGGTGTCATAAATGACAGGTATTAAATCTTGGAATACGGAAAGATTCCTGCAGTTCTCGCAGTTCATTTTCCTTCAGGAATTCAATCATCACTTCGAGATGTGATGATTGGAACATAAACATGAAAACTTTTTTTGGAAGAATGGTAGACTCTTGGAAGCACAAGTATTGATTCCATTATTAGCAGTATTATGCACAGTATTAAGTCACATCATCTTCTTTTTAACCTTTAATCGTAATCGTGAATGAAAAAGAAGTTAGGATCTCGTAAATTTCTTGTCACTTTTCTGGTGTGGTAACGGCTATTGCAAACGATTATTTTATTTGGGGCTTAGATAAGGATTCCATGTTTTCGCTCGTATCAATGGTCCCAGCATACGTCCTTGGCCATTCACATCTGGATGCGAAAAAAGTTAGCTTAACCTCTAAGTCTAGGAAGAGCCCTCACGAAAAATAGCTTCCAACCATAAAATATTGATTAAAGGAGATGATGTGTAATGGAAATCATTCAACGTTTAATTCCTGCATCCCACAAGGAAACTCGTCCGGGGATAAAATTGGTTCCAAAGTACATTACCATTCATGAAACCGACAATCCTAATCCTGGTGCAGATGCAGAAGCACATGCTCGGTTACAGGAGCGAGGGAATAGCCGAAAGGCTTCTTGGCATCTTCAAGTAGATGATCATCAGGTGATTCAATCAATTCCGTTTAATGAAGTAGCATGGGCAGCCGGAACGAGTGCAGGAAATAGGTCTTCTGTTCACTTAGAAATATGTGTGAACAGCGATGGGAATTTTCTAAAAGCCGTTGAAAATGCTGTAGAAGTTACTAAACAATTAATGATACAGTTTAATATTCCAATAACTAATGTGGTGCAACACAATCACTGGAGTGGAAAAGATTGTCCTAAAAATCTAAGAGCTGGCAGTAAAGGGATCACTTGGTCGGACTTTATTGACATGTGTAGGGCAAACAATACGTTGAACCGAAACAACAATACGTTGAACCTAAACGACAATACCTTGAACCGAAACGACAATACCTTTGGGACTGCAACTATTGATTATCCCAAAGCCTATGGTATAAATGCATACGAAGCGCCTAATGGTCTTTACAAAAGAAAAGTACCTGGCGGCACATCATATAGGGTTTATGCCGAAAAGGATGGATTTTTTGATATTGGACAATCTACTTGGGTAAAAGCAGAGAATGTAATATTTAAGAGGGATGCTGTAAAAGTCACATACCCTGGTAAAGTCAATGTGTACGATGCGCCAAATGGTAATTATAAAAAACAAATTAACAGCGGCGAGTCTTACTTGGTGTATGCTTACAAAGATGGTTATTATGACCTTGGTCAATCCACATGGGTGAAAGCAGAATACGTTAAATTGGTAAAATAGTAAAAGCCCCTGTCTCGGTTGAGATGGGGGTTATTTTTTTACCGCCTCCACTTTATTCTAAATCTACAAGCCCTTTAAATTACGATTTGCGCAAGTATCATTTACATTTACAAATTTAATCAAATTCTCCCTAAAACTCTCTCCACTTTTTCCATAATACATAATGCTTTAGTTCATTCACAAAACCTACAATGCCCATTCTTGTTCTAGATATATTTGTTTTGCCATTCTTTCCTCTAACTTTTTGATAAAAATCATAAAAATCATCATATTTCATTAGTAAATTAACATATGCATCAATCTCAATATTATTTTCATAAATTAGCGTTGCAGGATTAATACATACAATAAAAATATCAGTAGTAGCTGGGTTACTTTTACGATTGAAGGACCGATAGTACGGTTGATTCTTATCATACGGTTCTACCATTTCCTTTAAGTCATTAAATATTGTTTTCTTCATTCACTTGCCTAAAATGGCCCATTTACCCACTCACAATCTGATTCAGCTATTCTCAAAAACTGCGATCATGATCTGGCTGTTTTTTATTCGCACGCGTGATCCAGAATAAATTTGAAATTTTGTCACAACTAATCCGTGCATGCCTCAACTCCATCCAACCGATAAAGAGGAAAGAAGGAATGAAGGAAAGGCACGAAGGACGCATCTTTTTCTGAGCGTAAAAAAAGCTAAAATACGCAAGTAGTGTGTAAAAACTTGCATATTTTAGGCTCACTATTTTTCCACTATTTGATAAAGTCCCAAGATAGTTGAATATGTTTTTTTTTTAAGTTACCTGTTCCTACAACTTAAAGTAAATTGTTATTGATAAAAAAGAAATAATATCGAAGATGAATATTATGACTTTAAAAAAATAGCAATCTTTTATCGGAAATGCTGTTTTTCTACACTAAATTCTACTATTATTTACAGGTTCCAATTAATGACTAGTACCTCATTCGCAGGGGAATAACGTACCTGGTAATTAACTCCATAATCAATATAACTTGGATCATTTATCACTTTTTGAACATAAGTTTTTAAATGATCAGAGGTACTAGGAATCCCTAAGTCTAGTGCTACCGTTTCTAACAAATCAGCATATTGAACGTTTCCATTAACTGAAATTTGTCCGCCTAGGTAATCTAGCTCATAAATTTGTCCGATATATTGATTATTTTTGAAAATGTAGTAATTAAAAACATAGCCCATTTCATTACTTAATTGAAGTTTAGCAATTGCACCTGAAGAAGCAACATCATTTATCGCCTTTGTAAGTTGGGCAGTAAGTTGAACCGGTGTGGTATTCCACCTGATGTCAAAAGGTCCATTCTGTTTATTAATTAAACTTTTAATTTCGTCTACCGTTCCATTGTAGCCGAGGTCTAAAGCCAATTGAACTGCCAAATCGGTATACGTGTGAGTTACAAAACCAATTTCATATCCTTCATCTTGTCCAGATGTTCTTGCTATAAAGAACCCAATATTTATATTCCCTTTTTGAATATTATAGAGGGTGCCTCCATCACTTTCTATTTCTGAATGCACAGTTGCACCAAATGATTTTAAGGATTCAAGTGCTTTATCGACCTTTGATAAAACGACAACCCCATCGCTGCCAATTGTTTTTCCACTTACTGTAGTATTGGATGCCATAGCACCTGAAGGATATAAATAATACTGTTTTCCGCCTATTGTCTGCCAACCCGTCAGCATGGCTCCACTTGAATTTAGATAATACCATTTTCCTCCTGTATAAAACCATCCAGTTTTCATGGCTCCACTTGAATTTAGATAATACCATTTTCCTCCTGAATTAACCCATCCAGTTTTCATGGCTCCATTTGTGGTGTTTAAATAATACCAATTTTTATTAACATATACCCACCCTGTTTTCATGACTCCAGAACTGTCCATGTAGTACCAAGAGTTACCTGACTTTAGCCACCCCTTATACAAGTGACCTGATTGATAATAAAACCAATGTTCGGCTGACTTGACCCAACCAGTTTTAGTTGCAGCTTCTGAAGTTGAAGAAATTCCAACTAACAGGAAAGCAACTGTAAAAATTGTAACAAATAATTTTTTCATTATAATTCTCCCCCCGATATTCTTCAAATATAAAATTGTTAAATCTGTATTAGTCTTTTATTCTATTTAAATGATAATTTTACTCCTTTCTATATAGTTATAATTACCTATTACAAATAGGGTAATACCGGTTGCATTGTAATGGTAATAATATCATACATAGGTAATATGTGGCAAAAAAATAGAAGTCTAATCGAATATTGGGGGTACCTTTAACCCAGTTCTTGTTCCGTGTTTGTAGGGTGTGGAACGGTGCACCTGATCCTTTTTTTACTTTCGCTTGTTTGATAAAGTCAAGGAACTTATTTGCGCGCTTGCAGGAAATGACAGGACGCGATATGCTGTTTCTCCTGAAATCGCCATATACCCTGCAAACTAGCTAGGTGAAAGAATATGACTGTACAGCATATACACTATTAAGTTTTTTTATTTGAGGATATGGGCCAGCTTGTTTTCAACGTGCCCGTGGTCCTTTTTATTGGACTATCCATGCAGGTTACTTTTATAAAGAGGATTGTGGTCAATCAGAAAAACCTTTTATTACGATCAGGGCTGGACAGTTAAAAAAGGAATTGGTCTCTCTTGAGAAACAAAACCAAATAATTGGAATACCAAAGAGGCTTATGGGAGATTAAGATTATCTACATTTTACTTAACATTTATTACTCGTCTGTCGATGATATTGGATTTGTTCTCGATAATTTGGAGGATTCAGGTGTTAAATTTAAAATCCCAAATACATTTAGAGCTATCTCATAATCAATGAATCTGGACTAATACGGAACTGCCTTTCCATCACCCCATAGTGGTGGTCTTAAATTTGCTAAGCTCCAAACTTGTTAATGTTTCAGACCGAAAAAAATAATAGTAAAAACGCACCAAATTGCAAAAAAAGCCTCAAAAATGATTTTTTGAAGGCTTTTTTTGACGTTTCGTACGAAAATGGGCCTCAAAAATGAAAAATGCAAATTCGATTTACCCACCCAAACCCGATATCGTAGAGTGCAGAAAAACGATGAGAGGGTGTCCTAAATGGCAGGCATTAAATCAGGCAATACGGAAGGATTTCAGCATTACTCACAATTCAGTTCCCTTCAGGAATTCAATCATCATATTGAGATGTGGTTATTAGAACATAAGCATGAGTTTACAAAAGGTGAAATCATCGGATTAAAAAGGCTCGTGCGCTTTGCAGCCAAAATCCCAGGAGTATGCAATGCCAAGATCGGCACCATTTTAAAATCCATTCACGAGCAATATCAGGAGAATGGCATCTCCAGGTCTACCTTTAAACGGATGATTCTGAAAGCAAAAGAATTGGGAATCATCACGGTCTTTGAAACAGAAAGGAAAAACGGCTCGCAGTCCAGCAACCTGTATCAGTTTAATCGTTTTCCATCTACTGAACCACCCAAAGTGGAAAAAATGAACCACCATAATGAAACTAGTAATCTTTTAAAAACTGAAAAAGAACAAAAGATAAATAAACGTAACGAAACGTCTGAACAACAATTGGATCACTATTTTGTCAGCAACCGAATCCCTCAGCCTTTTGTCCAGCTGGTAAAATGCTTTTTCTCCGAAGCCAAGACGATAGAAGAATTTTGGCATATGGTGCAAATTGCTGCTTTCCGCTTTGAGTGTCAGAATGACACAGATGACATCCTAGATATCTCACTCCAAGCCTTTAGACAACTGATTCGAAAAATGAAATTGACCAATGGCGTGAAAAATCCCATCGCCTACTTTTATGGAATCCTAGACAACAAATTTATGAAGCTCTATTCGGAGAAAATCGCTGCAATGGTGCCTAAAACGCCTAGACAGCTTTCTTTTATAGAAGCATTGACCCAAACTGGAATTGGCTGGAATGAGATCACAGGGTCCTCTTCTCATAGCTGGTAAAAGCCAGAAGAACCGTCCCCATGGTCCACTCGCAAAAATTGTCGCAATTTCGTCAAAATCTCCATGAAATTTGGCGAATCTTGTTTACTATAGACTGCAGTACAAAAGTCCTATTTGCTGTTTAATAGATTTGTAAGGAAAGCGCTCCCATATCTTCAAAATGAATTCCATCATGTATAAGGTCTAAAGCGGCCTAACCTGGAAAATGAAATATCCATCATAAAAATACGGGTCAATTGTCCTCGGCAAAGGAGGGATAAAATTCTAAAACAATCGAAACAGCTCTATCGTTTTATTCTTCATTGTCCATTACAGAGATAGTAGAACGTAAATGTTTTTATTTATTGGGGTTAAAGGAGTGGAGAACGATTAAAATTGAACGTTACTTTATTGAGAAAAAAGTGATCCTAATGATGGGGGAATATGACCAATATGGGAAGCCGTGTTCAAGGATCATGGCAGGAAAAATGACTTTTCTGGTGGACAAAACTCCTCTACATCTATTGGATGATACATTACAATACATAGGCTTTGATTTACGGGGAGCAATGACAGGGGCAAGATCCATTTTAAACAAAACAATGAAGTGTCCCATCATGGTGAATCCCTATCAAGGCATTTGCCTTTTTCCAAGTAAATCACCAAATAAAATAGACTGCATCTGGTTTAATCCTGAACATATTATCAACACCAAAGCCACCGGAAACAAGACGGAGGTGGAATTGAGCAATGGCCATTTCATCATTGTTGATACAAAATTAGCTCCTTTTAATGAAAAACTTCAGAAAGCCAAACATTTAAAACGACTTGCGATTGAAAGAGGGACTCATCCAAGTCCGATTCTCTATTATCTGGAACCGCCAAAAAGACACCAGCTCCTCAAGGAAAAGTCAGGAAAATATAACTTTGGTGTTTTAGAAGAAGAAAAAAATAATAAGGATAACTGGTTATTCCAGAGCTACTTATCAAAGGAGGAGCACCCTGTTGGATTATCACTGGAACATTGATTTTGGAATGGCATTAAGAAGGCTGCGAAAGGAACGGAATCTATCGCAGGAAGAACTCGCCGAACGCAGCGTTTTGGATCGTTCCTATATTAGTCTTCTTGAAAGAAATCTCGAACTGCCTGGCTTTATTACCATCTTAACCCCTGCTTCCGGGCTTGGGATGAGAGCTTCAGAATTTATGATAGAAATTGAACAACATCCAGTATTGCTGCCAATTCATGCATAATGGATTTTTACTAAATCTATTGGAAGATTGAAATTACTAATTATAGAGTGGCTGGGGGTCGTATGTTATGAGGTACTTTATATTATACGTAACAGATAAACTGGGCTTTACCGATGAATATTATCTAAAGGGAAAATCGATGCCTGATATGATTAATCAAATTGGAAAATATGCAGACGGCCATCTTGCCACGTCTAAGAAACTTATCATTACACATAACGCAGAATACGGTTTTATAAGAGAAATCAATCTGGACCTCTACCCTCATTTATCTAAAAAAGATTTCGGCATGATAAATGAAGCGAAATGTTACAATTACCCAGACCTATTATAAAAAAATAAATCACAAAACAGAGCCACTACTACTTAGTAATGGCTCTGCACTAAATTAGGTGACCCTTCTTGAGGCCGATAAACTTGAATTAATTAATGCACACTTCTACAAATTATAACAACATCAAACTAATCAATCATTTAATTAAATATGCCGCAACCCCTACTACAACAGGATTTTATTAAATCAGTAGATGAATTTTTTGTCAGTTAATTAAACGTTTGTTTAAAAGTGATCCTTGTACACTCTATTCCTAGATTTTGCACTAAAAATCACAAAAAAAATGTCGAGAAATGCCATAAACCTTTTTCAGTTATGGTGATATATATCAAACAAGGAAAAGAACTAATAATAAGCCCCCTTTCCTTCTTCAAAATAAATAAAAAAAGTTAGTTATGCTGATAGCGCAGTTATATTATGAGGAGACATCTATTTTCACTTCTCATATTTAAAATGCATGACCCTCGTCAAATTCTGGACAGGCACTAACGTCAACTTTCAGTCATTTTTGGATGGAAATAACAGGTTAGACCTTCGCTTGCCAGCTTTTTCATTTAGGCATTTTCAAAGCATGGTAGAATAAGGTTATTAGAGCAGTAAAACTATCCAAAAGAAGAAAGGAAAACTCATGAAAAAACTCTTCTCTTACACCGAAAAAGGCATCGCCAAATATAATGAGGATCAAGTCGGCATAAGTAAAAACGTAGTTTGGGTAATTGATGGAGCTACCCCTCTATTTCAAAAAAACTTTTTTTCTAATCAAAACGATGTAGTTTGGTTGGCAGAACAAATCAATAACCGGCTTCCTGACTTTGTTGATGATGCCCTATCACTAGAGGACATCCTATTACAAACCGTACAGCAAATAGAACAAGATGCCTATCGAATAAAAGAGGATCTGGATACAATCAAAGAGTATGAACTGCCAACATTTACGATTGCAATGGTCAGAATCATCGACCAGCAGCTCGAATATTATGTTTTAGGGGATTGTGGCGCACTGCTTGAGTCATCAGACGGCACCATTACGTATCTAACAGATAAACGACTCGAAAGATTTAATGAACGAAATAAACAGGCGATTATAACAATTCAATCGATAGCTCCGCCCGAGGAAAGAGAAAGATTAAAGCTAGAGGCCCTAATGAATACTCGTAAACTCCTTAACAAAGAAAATGGTTATTGGGTCGGTTCCATCGATGGGAAGGGTATTCCTCATGGGATCACTGGGAAAATGGAAGTAGCAAAGAACGCCAAAGTCCTATTATTTAGTGACGGATATGCCTCTCTATTTGAATTATATAAGTTAATCGATATACACGACTTTTCCTTCAATGAAGCAGCAATCCAAAACACGATAAAACAAGTACGAGCGACTGAAGAGCAAGATTCCAATTGTGTGCTCTATCCAAGACCTAAGAAATCGGATGATTTAACGGTGATTCTCATTGAAAACAGCTAAAAACGAACGAAAGCCTGTCAGTCTACCAAAACCGAACTGACAGGCCTTTTCCAACTATCTAATATTCAAAAGCTCCCTTAATTCCTCGGGATTTTCCTCCATGTAAACTTCCAAGCTCTTGAGACACATGAAAAGTGGAATGGATGTTTCTTTGTGTGCCTGAATTTCTTTTATCACTTTTTTCAGCTCAGTGAGATCTTCAATCCTCCACATATGCCGAGATCTGGACTTTCTTACCTCTTCGATTTCTGGATCAAGCTGGGATGCCTTCACATCCAACTTGGTTAACCCGACAAATTCCGGTTTGCCACCCCGTTTGACCCAGCGAAAGAATCCTAAAAGCTTCGTTTTGCCGATGGTACGGTGGGACTTACCTAAAGAAGTTTTACCACTTTCTTCCCACAGTTCCCGCCCCATGCCATTGGTTATCGTTTTCGTGAAATCTTGATCGATGATATCCTTCCAATCACACGAGCCGCTTCCGGTTGGAACAAATAAGTTATTGCTCGATTGGGCATGTGCATTTTGTTTCCAAATTACCAAGTAGTTATCTGCCGTAAATCCAAGAGTTGATACACCAATTTCATTGTTCATATCAGAAAAATTAATTTCTAAGAGGCGTAATTCGTTTACGTCCTTCGCATAAGCAACTGGAAAATAATTCGTTCCATCATAGATGACTCGGTTATTACTCTTCGAATATAGTTGTTTCGTACTGACATGGTTAGTTAAAAAGGAATCGAAATAGCTCCCCTTGTGACAACAAGCATCAATTTGCGTGATATCCAGGTCTTCAGATAAGCACAATTTTTGTTCATTATAAAAATACTTTTTGTCAGCCATCGAATGAGCAAATTGATAGTTTAAGAAAGGAATCAGTACTTCTTTATCGTCACTAATGATCTTTTTGATTTTCTTCCCCTTTAATTTGTTTTCCGACAGTCTTAAATTCGTGGTCCGCAAATGGCGGTCTACCTTGGGAGAATAAAAGACAAAATCATTTTGATGGACAATCTCCACCTTCTCATAGTGAATTCTTTCTTCCATTTGACTTGGAATCAAATCATTTAATGGTAAAAATTCATCATAAATAATGATTTTATCCTTCGCTTTAATTTCATATTGATCAGAATGTTTATATTTGATAATATCCGATCCCATTTTGTATGTATCATAACCCAATTTTACAAGTGAAAGCAGAAATAGCATAATGATAGAAAAACCGAATCCTGGTCCTTCAAATTGATGAATCCACTGGGATATGAATGCAAAGGTGGAAAGGATGAAAGTAACCAAGTCCACCAATAACATAAATGTTTCCTTCTTTTGTATCGATGCTAAATAGCGGAAGTAATCAACATACATCCTAAATTTGAGTCTTAATCTCACGTAAATCCCCCTAAACAACAAGCTACCTTCCTTATTAATCCATTTTATATGAAAAGGACTAGATTGCCAAATTGATAGAGCGCTTGAAAAAAGTGCAATCAAGGATTGAAAATAGATTGTCAAAAATCTTAGAGAACACTTCCTGACTGAAAAATCCTCTATAGTGAGAATCGGTAGTTTTTCTAATGCTTTAACTTTCTTAGTAATACGCAGTTATTAATGCCCTTCTATTAAATTAAATGATTGTTAAGTGTGATTTACCAAAATAATTATTGATATCAACCAAAATAGTTTCCTCATAGAAACTATTGTGAAATAATGTTCATGGAAAATGGAATGATCTCATAATTTAATAGAGTTAAAAGGAGGCATTTCATGAAAAAGTTCAATTTTCCTATCGGTGAGGTTTTAAAGAGATTGAGAAATGAACATAACCTGACACAAGAAGAACTAAGCCTGAACTGCAACCTAGAAAGAAATAAACAGGAGCCAGGGCATGGTACCATCTTTTCTATTGCAAAGGCTTTTAATATGGAGGCATCTGAACTAATTAAAGAAATAGAAAAAAATATGAAAAATTGATTAAGCTAAACAACAGTGGATCAAGATAGTGGTCTTTATTAATATAGGAATTCATCTTCCTTCTAAACTAAGAATAAACTTCGAAAACCCTTACTAAACATCTACATAAATCAAACGTTTGGTTAAATCTGCTGTAAGCCTTGTTTTAGAGAGTTTCGTTTTTTTTACTGGAAATACAAATATTCTCCAGGAAATGACAACATTCTTTTGGAAACCCTTTTTTCGACTATTTCTTAGTTTTTCCTACTCCAATCAAACGTTTGATTAAATAATAACCTGATCATTCATTAATTGCATTTGTGCTGAAAAAGTTGAAAATAAAATGTCATTGTTTGTCACCTATCTTGAAATGTAGGAACTTTTTAATTATAAACTAGTGTATATATTTTCTTATCCGATTATGCCCCATATCCCCTTCGAAAAAATCACTGAATTGTTTCAATGTGTTATCATTCTTTTTTGAGTTAGACTAAATATTTTTCCTCTAACCATCCATCTTTTATGCAGTATACTTCATGGTTCTTTCCAGTTCTTCATTATCTAATGGATTAAAAAGGAGAAATTTCCTTGAAAAAAGGTAATGAGAAATTAACGTTTGGAAAATTAATAGTAAGATTAAGGCGTACAAAAGGACTTACTCAAGAGGAATTAGCATTTCGCAGCAACTTAAGCACAAGGGCCATGGTTTCCATTGAAAAAGATGAGTACTATCCTGGTCTAGAAGCATTCACAAGAATTGCAAAAAAGCTGGATATGAAACCGAGTGAGATTTTTAAAATTATAGAAGATAATGGTTTACTAGCAGATTGGGAGAAAGGCACTAATGATGATCATCATTAATAGAAATTCCCCATGCCTAAAAACCAAGTAAATATTAAAGCCCTTCCACTTTGGAGGGGATTTGTTGATTTCGCAATGAATTGTACCTTAAAAGTTCTGTCAATAAAAATATTTCATTGAAACATATAGGATTGCCATTGCACCAGATGATTTTAAAAAGTACCAAGTTCCTTTATCTTTTACCCAGCCGGTCGCCATTGCACCAGATGATTTTAAAAAGTACCAAGCTCCTTTGACATTCACCCAGCCGGTTGCCATTGCGCCATCTTTGCCTAGGTAGTACCAATCTTCTCCGACTTCAAGCCAGCCAGTTAATTTTACTGCATGATCGTTGTAGTAATACCATTTTCCGTTTTCCCATTTCCAGCCTTCTGTTTCAACTGCTAAAGAAAATGGAGACTGGTTACCTTGTGCATCTGCAACAAAGCCATTTCCTTCTAGAAATAAATCATACTCAGTAATGACGTCTCTTAATTCTTGAACAGTAAACAAGTAGTCAGTATTAGCTTGTTTAGGGAATAAGAAATAGTAAGTGTCATCATTATTGTTAGTAGACCAATTTTTAACCTTTTCCTTGTTAATGACAGCTGCACCATTTACAAATTGAGCGTCAACTGCATCAGAATACATTTCATCAGATTTAGAAAGCAGTGATATAGTAGCTGCCGTATCGGAAGTTACTTTAACCGCCTGTACTTTAGCGTCTCCAGGAAATCCGACTAAGCTTAAAGAAAAGTCGTTTCCGTCCCTATCAGCATGAATTTCACCTTTGTCGGTGACGAATGTAATTCCAGTTATTTTAACAGCGTTTGCGTTTGTTTCTGCAGCGTGAGAAACAGTAGCTGGCAGCACTGCTAGAAGGAAAAGGAACACAAAACTTGATAGTGCAATAATTTTCCGCATGAATAAATCCTCCTGTATGTATATATACTCCAGTAATAAATTGCTAGATTACTAATTTATTATGAAGCATAAGTCCTATTTTACCTCCGATGGCAGATTTTCACAATAAAAATCAATGATTTCTACACTTCCAAAACTCAACAAATTTAAACACCAAAACGTAAACTCCAGAATCAGGGTGAATTAATTTAATCATTGATTTTGCTAGCTTTTCAATAAAATTATCATTTTTTACCAGAATTGTATTTTTCCAAAACCGTTACAATTACCGCCATTTTTTTGTATAATATTTCGGTATTTATATTCAGGACATTTTTACTATTAAAAAATCTCTTCTAGTTTTATTAAGATCACCAAACTGAAACAACAAGAAAAAGGAGAATACAGATGTCTAAAAGTTATTGGCTTACCCCCGAAGAAATGTTGAAAAAGAAAAAAATGAAAAAGAGCCTTACTTACGGTTTTATTACCTTGGAACTATTTTGCTTAGCACAATTGTTACCATCTTAGCGAACAAAATCTCTTAATATTCTATCTAGGATTTAGCAGTCTACTTTCGGTTAGCAATAACCAAACAATTAGCATTTGTTTGAGGAAAAGGTTATCATTTTTCAAAAAAAGCCTCGAGAACCGTCCCTTTGGTCCTTCCCATCTAGTAAAAAATAGGAATCCCTTTTTAGGGATTCCTACTTTTAATTATATATCCGTACTCTTAATAAACTTGATGGGTTACTTCATTACCCCATTTTTATCAAAGGTATACCATTTGCCATAGATCTTTACCTTACCAGTCTGCATAGCGCCGCTTGTATTAAAGTAATACCATTTTGAACCTGACTTCAACCAACCGGTTTGCATTGCCCCGTTGCCCTTGAAGTAATACCAGGTTGTACCAAGCTGCAACCAACCGGTTTGCATTGCCCTGCTGCTCTTAAAGTAATACCAAGTTGCACCAAGCTGCTGCCAGCCTGTTTTCATGGCACCAGCCTGATCGAAGTAATACCAGGTTGTACCAAGCTGCAACCAGCCGGTTTTCATGGCACCAGTTTGATCAAAGTAATACCATTTTGTCCCTTCGTTAAACCAGCCTTTGATTTCTTCACCAGTTTTCAGGTCGTAGTAATGCCAGATGCCGTTTTCCTTTACCCAGCCGGACTTGGCTGTAACAATAATTCTAGTTCCTTCACTCCTATTACCAGCAAGGTCGGTTACCGTTACGATCATTTCAGTCCCTTTCTTCTGTACTAGGATGGAAACAGAAAACTTGCCATCCGCTTGAACGGTTCCTGTACCGATAACGGTACCGTTGACATTAACTTCTACCTTTGAACCAGCTTCCGCATTACCTGTTACTGTAGTGTCTTTATTGGTTACTACGTTTACTACTGGTTGTGATGGTGCAGTTACATCTTTAACAGCTACAGTGGTTACTTCACTTATATTTCCAGCTTTGTCTACCGCCGATAAAACTAATTCAGTGCCAGCTTTTTGTACTGGAATGGTTACAGTAAATTTGCCATCTTCTCCGGCAAATCCTGTTCCAATCACTGTACCGTTAACTTTCACTTCCACTTTTGATCCTGCTTCTGTCTGACCGGTTACAGAAGTATCTTTATCCGTTACTTCATTAACCACTGGTTTAACAGGAGCCGTTCCATCTTTTACTACTACAATGGTCGTTTCACTTACGTTTCCAACCTTGTCGGTGGCCGTTAAAGCTAATTCCGTTCCATCTTTTTGAACCGGAATGGTCACAGTAAACTTTCCGTCTGGTCCGCTTTCTCCATTTCCAATTAATGCTCCTTCTACTTTTACTTCAACCTTGGCTCCAGCTTCAGTTTCACCTGTTACGGAGTTATCTTTATCTGTTACCACATTTACAACTGGTTTTGATGGTGCCGTCACATCTTTTACTGCAACAGTGGTTCCTTCACTTACATTTCCACCCTTATCTGTTGCCGTGAAAACTAATTCTGTACCTGCTTTTTGGATTGGAATCGTTATGGCAAACTTACCAGCCGTGCCTGCAGTTCCTGATCCAATCATCGAGCCATTCACTTTTACTTCTACTGTCGATCCAGCTTCCGCTGTCCCTGTGACAATCGTATCTTTATCTGTTACCCCGTTTACTTTAACAGGTTCAGGTGGGATGGCATATTGTTTGGTTAAGATAGTACCTGGATAATAAAAGGATAATATGTCTTTGTAAAGAATTCCTGCAGCAGCACGGTGATTAGCGCCATGTTGACTTAATCCCACACCATGTCCGTTCCCTGATCCAGAAAATACAAATGCATCCTCGGTTTCGTCGATGGAAAACAGATTGCTAGTTAGATCTTTGGAACTGATAATCGAGCGCATATTGTCCGCAAGCTGGTTGTTGATATTCACAGTTTGAAGTTCAAGCTCCCCAGTTGAATTGATTACGTCTTTTACAAAAAACTCAAGGGATAGATTACTTTTTGAAAATCGTCCGCTTTCGGTTTGCTCGTAGAAGGAAACCTTAGGGATGCCAACAATTTTAATTTGCTTACCACTCAATCCTGGTAGATAATTCAACATCCATTTTTTTATGTTGCTCGTGTACACGGCATCTATTTCATTTGTGGATTCCCACCAGCTTTCTGGATCTTTGAGGTCCAATGAAGTGACATCGATTTGCTGTTTATGTAAGATGGCATTCCAGGTAAGGGTTGTATCGTACTCGTCGGTTTGAACTTTAAAATACGGAAGTGAAATGGGGTCCTTGACATTAAATTGATTTTCAGTTTTCCCTCCGTTTGAGGCTGAGAAAACTGCGTCAATGACCTTCCCATTGTAGGTTAAGATTTGGCCTTCAGTCTCGTCGACTGCCTCAGATGTCCTAGAATCTTGGCCCGTCACGCCCCCATATACCTGAAAAGTGGTAGTATCATTGATTACCTGATTCAAACGATAATAGGCATAAGTTCGCGCTGCAACCGCCTGTGCCTTCAGGGCTTCCTTCCCCCAAGACGCCCACATTTCATAAGGAACAACACTTTTCACATAATCTTCGAGATTAATAGTATTAATCGGTCTAACAAATTGCTCCTCTTCAACGGTAAAAAGAAAACTACCGGCGTATTCACGGTTATTAATGAAGGCATGGTCATTACTTTTAACCGGAGTGATCGATAGATTGCTCCCTGAAGCTAATTTCGTAGTTCCATCATATAGTCCGAGTGTTCCATCCTCAACCCTCACTGTATAACTTCGATCATTGGTTAATAGGTTCGCAGGATCCTCATTTAAATAGTAGCTTCCTACTATCTTTAATGAAATACTTGAAGGATTACCTAAAAAATTTCTTAACTTTACTTGAAGCTGTGGCTCTGTCGCAATCGTTTCTGCCTCTTTATAACTTGGAACAACTCCCAAAAAGACGGCGATTGCAATCAGGTAGATTAATAGTTTTCTCATAAAAAAATCCTCTCTCATAGTTTCATATCTTAATAATACTTCTTTTCCTGTAAATTTTCCTCATTTTTTCCAAAAATCGAGGATATTATGGTGTCCCACATCTGAATGTATTCGACAAGTTTTGGGGATGACTGACACTTGAATAAGTCAAAAAAATAGGAATCCCTTATTTTAAGGACCCCTATTTAAAAATTATCTAAAGCTTTAAGTAAACCGGAAGGGGCTACTTCAATACCCCATTTTTATCTAAGGTATACCATTTGCCAGAAATCTTTACCTTGCCAGTCTGCATAGCGCCGCTTGTATTAAAGTAATACCAAGTAGTACCTGACTTCAACCAACCGGTTTCCATTGCCCCGCCGCTCTTAAAGTAATACCAAATTGTACCAAGCTGCAGCCAGTCTTCATAGCACCAGACTGATCAAAGTAGTACCATGATGCCCCATCCTTATGCCAGCCTTTTCTCTAGCTTTCCCCCATAGGGGTTTAAACCGTGTAAAAATAATAGAGAAAACGCACCAAATTGCAAAAAAAGCCTTCAAAAATGATTTTTTGAGGGCTTTTTTTGATGTTTCGTACGAAAATAGGCCTCAAAAATGAAAAATGCGAATTCGATTTACTCAGCCAAACCCGATATCGTAGAGTGCAGAAAAACGATGAAAGGGTGTCCTAAATGGCAGGCATTAAATCTGGCTATACCGGAGGATTTCAGCATTACTCACAATTCAGTTCCCTTCAGGAATTCAATTATCATATTGAGATGTGGTTATTGGAGCATAAGCATGCGTTTACAAAAGGAGAAATAATCGGATTAAAAAGGCTCGTGCGCTTTGCAGCCAAAATCCCAGGGGTATGCAATGCCAAGATCGGGACCATTTTAAAATCCATTCACGAGCAATACCAGGAGAATGGCATCTCAAGGTCTACCTTTAAACGGATGATTCTAAAAGCAAAGGTATTGGGAATCATCACAGTCTTTGAAACAGAAAGGAAAAACGGCTCGCAGTCCAGCAACCTATATCAATTTAATCGTTTTCCCTCCAGTGAACCACCCAAAGAGGAAAAAATGAACCACCATAATAAAACTAGTAATCTTTTAAGAACAGAAAAAGAACAAAAGATAAATAAACGTAACGAAACGTCTGAACAACAATTGGATCACAATTTTGTCAGCAACCGAATCCCGCAGCCTTTTGTCCAGTTGGTAAAATGCTTTTTCTCCGAAGCCAAAACGATTGAAGAATATTGGCATATGGTGCAAATTGCTGCTTTCCGCTTTGAGTGTCAGAATGATACAGATGCCGTCCTAGATATCTCGCTCCAATCCTTTAGACAACTGCTTAGAAAAATGAAATTGACCAATGGCGTTAAAAATCCTATCGCCTACTTTTATGGAATCCTAGACAACAAATTTATGAAGCTCTATTCGGAGAAGATCGCTGCAATGGTTCCAGTAACGAGAAGTCCCCTTTCTTTTATAGACGGCATTGACCCAAACTGGAATTGGCTTAACTCATGAAAATACGGATCAATGGTCCTCGGCAAAGGAGAGATGGAATTCTATAACAATCGAAACAGCTCTATCGTTTTTTTCTTCATTGTCCATTACAGAGATAGTAGAAGGTAAATGCTTTTAATCTATTGCGGTTTAAGGAGTGGAGTACGATTAATATTAAACGTTACTTTATTGAGAAGAAAGTGATATTAATGATGGGTGAATACGACCAATACGGGAAACCGTGTTCAAGAATCATGGCAGGAAAAACGACTTTTCTGGTGGACAAAACTCCTCTACATCTATTGGATGATACATTACAATACATAGGCTTTGATCTACGTGGAGCAATAATAGGGGCAAAATCCGTTCTAAATAAAACCATGAAATGTCCCATCAAGGTGAATCCCTATCAAGGCATTTGCCTTTTTCCAAGTAAATCACCAAATAAAATAGACTGTATCTGGTTTAATCCTGAACATATTATCAACACCAAAGCCACCGGAACTAAGACGGAGGTAGAATTGAGCAATGGCCATTTCATCATTGTTGATACAAAACTAGCTCCTTTTAATGAAAAACTTCAGAAAGCCAAACATTTAAAACGACTTGCGATTGAAAGAGGGACTCATCCAAGTCCGATTCATTATTATCTGGAACCGCCAAAAAGACACCAGCTTCTCAAGGAAAAGTCAGGAAAATACAACTTTGGAGTTTTAGAAGAAGAAAAAAATAATAAGGATAACTGGTTATTCGATAACTTCTTATCAAAGGAGGAGCACCCTGTTGGATTATCATTGGAACATTGATTTCGGGATGACATTAAGAAGGCTACGAAAGGAACGGAATCTATCGCAGGAAGAACTCGCCGAACGTAGCGGTTTGGATCGCTCCTATATTAGCCTCATTGAAAGAAATCTAAAACTGCCTGGTTTTATCTCCATCTTAGCCCTTGCTTCCGGGCTTGGGATGAGAGCTTCAGAATTTATGATAGAAATCGAAAAAGACCAAGAATTTATTCCAATTAATGGATATTGTGGTTTTACTAAATAGATTAGAAGATTAAGTTTACTAATTATGGAGCGGCTGGGGGTCGACGTTATGAGTTACTTTATTTTATATTTCACAGATAAACTGGGCTTTACCGATGAATATTATCTAAAAGGGAAATCGATGGCTGATATGATTAATCAAATAGGAAAATATACTGACGGCAATCTTGCCACGTCTAAGGAGCTTATCATTACACATAACGCAGAATACAGTTTTTTAAGGGAAATTAGTCTGGACCTATTCCCTCATTTTTCTAAAAAAGATTTCGGCATGATAAATGAAGCGAAATGTTACAATTACCCAGGCCTAATATAAAAAATATATATCACCTATTGTCTAGAATGGTCCTATCTCCAGTCTTTTGATTCAAAACAGAGCCATTACTTCTTAGTAATGGCTCTTTAGCATATTAGGCAAACCTAATTGAGGCTGATGGCCTGAATTATTAGCGGCTAACTTCTACATATTATTACAGCTTTTGCCTTCTGAAAAATAAAGTACGTTTACTTCAAAGACACTCTGATATGGGAGTACAACAAAAATGTTTCCCTAAGTAAACTTTTGTCTAGTATACTACGTGGTCTATTCTTCTTTCCCATTATCTAATGGGATAAAAAGGAGAATCCCCTTGAATTATGACACTGTAAAATTCGGCAAATTAATAGTGAAATTAAGACGTTATAAAAAATTGTCCCAAGAGGAATAAGGTTTTCGATGCAATATCGGAAGAAATGCCATGAGTAACATAGAAACAGGGAAAAATTTACCTAGTCTAGAAACCTTCACAAATATAGCTTTAAACCTTGATATGTCTCCTGCAGAACTATTCGAGATAATTAAAGAACAAGGCATCCTTGAAGAAATAATTAAAAAGGCAAATAAACCTAAGAAATCATAAATTAATGTCACATAATCCACGAGATGCCACAGGGACGGTTCACATGGTTTAAATACAGTTATGTCCTTCATAGATAGTACCGTCCCCATGCTCCTATAGTACCAACTATATTCTACAAAATCCCCTTCAAACAAAATTTATTAATCATTTGATTAAATATGCCCAAACCCCTGCTGTTTAAGGTTTTTCTTTAATAGGGAATGAATTTTTTGTCAGTTAAATAATCGTTTGATTAGTTAAAGGCTCAACCTTGGTATAACAACAGCTCTCATCTTTTTTCCTTATGAAAATTGACGAATAATAGCTTCAGAAGATGTTCCTTTTTTCAGTCTATCAACTCAACACTCTACAAAACTAACAAAGCTCAACAAAGTCCACCAATAACTGGCAGAAAAGTAAGATTAAGTTCAAATGATTATTCTCAAAATTTAAACGTGGCCGCAGGCTCTTTTACAATGGTTACTATAACACCACCTGTGGGAGAAAAATGGAATGTAAAAATATTAAAATCCAAAGCACTTTGCGCTAGGAGGAGCAACAAGCGGTACCCACACAATTGCAATTAGATTGGGTTCAAATAGTACTGATAATAATATTTTAATTTTAACTAGTAATTTCGGAGATACAATTGATTTAGGGCAAAACTATATTGCTAATGCAACAGCCTCAAGATGGTGAATCAATTCTAACCATCATAAATTATAAGCCGGTTTTATAATTGTTTAAAACTATTATTTTTTATGGTAATAAATTACTACTATTGACTCCTTTTGTAATAAAAAGTATATTCAAAGGGTTGTGATTAATGAAAAAAGAGGGATAACACATATGAGTAATCGTTATGAGGAATTAGACTCATTAAGGGGATTAGCTGCTTTGGCCGTATTATTTAGTCACTTTCTATTAGTATTCAAGGTGATAGAAATCGATACTTATAATCACGGCTATAAATTTTTTCCTAATATTTTTAAATACTCTCCCCTACACATTTTTTTCGGTGGGCATGAAAGTGTAATATTATTCTTTGTCTTAAGCGGATTTGTTCTTTCTTTAGCTTTCCTTAAAAACAACTCCGAAGTTTCATACAGATCTTTTCTGTTAAAGAGATTTTTTAGATTATATCCTCCGTTTATTTTTGCAGTAATTTTAGCTTTTTTCGCTAAACTATATTTTAATAGCGGAAATTTACAAGGATTAAGCCATTGGGTACAAAACGCTTGGAGTACAAAGTCTAATTTACTTTTATTTCTGCAGCACGTAATTATTTTTGGGAACTTTGATGCCAATGATATTGACCCGGTTTTGTGGTCTTTAGTTCATGAAATGCGAATCTCAATAATTTTCCCATTTTTAATCCTACTAGTGAAAAAAAAACATTGGATATTTTGTGTATTTTTGAGTGTAGCCTCTTCTTTTGTTGCACTACTTTTGAGAAAACATTTTTGGGTAGACATAACATCTACAAGTTATGTAATTACTTTACATTACTGCTCGATGTTCGTTTTAGGTAGTTTGTTAGCAAAACATAAAAACGATATACAAAAATTGTATCAATCATCATCAACAATGCTAAAGAGTCTTTTGCTAATATGTGGCTTAATTTGTTACACTTTTTCATGGCTTTTATTCAATCATCGGGGATTACACAACACATTTATTGATGAATGGTCGATTACTTTAGGAGCATGCGTTTTTATTATTTTTGCACTATCTTCCAAAAAAGCATCTAAGTTTTTATTAAAAAAGCCAATATTTTTTCTTGGTAAAATATCGTATAGTTTATATTTATTTCATGTGATTATATTAATTTCATTCTTAAATATCTTTTCCACGTATTTTCCTACAATTGTAATACTGGCTTTTGCGTTTATCTGTTCAATTCTTATATCTTGGTTAGGTTATAAATACATTGAATTACCGTTTATAAAAATAGGCAGAAGGTTTTTAGTAAATAAGAGAAGTAAATTAGATAAAGATACTTCAATCGCATCATAATCCTAAAAATAATAAACACTCTACAACACAAAGTAGAGTGTTTGTTATTTAATGAGTAATTGAAATGGGAACGTAAACCGGTTTGGCGAGCGCAGAATTCTTGAGTGGATGGGTTAGGAATTCAAATCTCCGAGTTCGATTTTATCCTGAAAAAGTGCTTTTACACAACTAACGGGTGTCGTATGCAGGTTCTATAGAAGTAGAAATGGCAGTCTTTCATTCTGAACGATGTTTTGTTTACAAATTAGGGATATTAGAGGTATGTAATGTGTATCGGCTAATAAAACAACCCCAATGTCGTCATTGAGGTTGTTTATCTATCATTATTATTTCACCCAAACCCCATTAGAATTAAAGTAAAACCACTTTCCACTGATCTTCACCCAACCAGTTTGCATTACTCCAGTTCCATCTAGATAGTACCATTTGTTATTTTCTTATAACCAGTTAGTTGCCATTACACCTGTGGACTTTAGGTAGTACCATGTACCATTCGATTCCGTGATATCCACGCATGAAGTTCTTCCTGTAAATATGGAAGGATATCTTTTCAATTTTAAACGTTCCCATGGTTCTCTCCTCAATTTGCCTTAATTCTAATTCTTTAGTTAAAATTAAGGTATTAATAAAATATTATTTTGTAATAGTTAGCGAAATGACTGATTATGTAGAATATAATGGAGACAATATTTTTGAAGTGATGCATATTTGTTCTAAAATTGGTCTATTTGTGGCTCTTGTATCTAAGAGTCTTTCTTAGAAATGTCGATTGATTGTTTCTAAAATTGTAAAAGAATTAGACCAGTTCCTTTGTGGTTCTGGTCTAATTCTTTTAATTTGTTTTGTTTGTAAGTACGGAAGAATTCCTCCCGCTTGATTTAATCTTCATTAAAAAACCATTCAACTTATGCTCATTTAAATTTCTTCAATTACTTTATCAAGAAAAGATTACAAATAATCAATGAACCACGTAAAAAGATTGCTATTCTCAAAGAAGAGGCAAATATAGTTGGCGAGAATCCCATAATTACTCTTGAAAAAATACCAGCAATAAAAATTAATTTGAGCAAATATTTTAAATAACAATAAGACTTTACTCAACAAAATTACTAGCCCGAGAAACTTAGTTCTCCTAAGTTAAGTTTATTAAACTCTTCAATTTAAGTGATCGTACTAAATTGACTAACATTTATAAAAAACTGATCATAAATTCTAGTAAAAAATTAAAATTCAGATTAATGGTATAGATGAAGTCGTCAAGAATAGGATACTTTTAGACTTACCCCTTCCATATACCCCAGTAATTAATCGTTCACCAATATTAAAGAAGGAATTATCGTGTGATAAACATATCTTTTATTGCTGAACGAAATCCATTTGAGTACCGAAAATATCTGAGGGTAACTAACTCTTTAAAAATAATAGGTAACTTTTTAAGAAAATTAATGCTTAAACTATTTCGATTCTTCAAATGCCTAAGTCTGTTATCCAATAATTGCACATATTTTCTATTCGTTATCGGTAGTTTACTAACTTCATCTTTTAACGTTTTAAAATAATTGAATTGCTCATCAATAAGTATTTTATTATTTTTAAATGTTCTATCATATGGATTTTTTTCAACTCTTAATCCACCAATTTGATTTCCACCATGTTGCCTGTATAGAATTAATTCTTCTCTAAGATATTTAATTCCATTAGGATATTGATAGGCAATTAAAATAGAAATCCATCCATCGTGAATCCAATTATTAGGATATTCATGGATATGTAAACAATCTTTTCGAAATGCCATTGTTGCTCCAGTAATTTTGTTTCCGTAGAATAATAATTCGAAGGGGTTATTTTTGATCTTTGCCAATTCTTCTTCTCCTACCTGGAAGGTTTCCCAAGCAGAGTAACCTAATGGTGTTAAATTTTCATCAACAATTAAAGCATTAGTAAATACGAGTTTAGTATCTTTATTGTTAATAAACTCCCGTTCTATCTTTTCTAATTTATCCATATTCCAATAGTCATCTTGATCGCACAAAAATATAATATCTCCGTTACACAAGGAAATACAATTTTGAAAATTTTTTGTACTTCGTAAATTTTTCACATTATTATATATATATACACGAAAGGGACTAACCTTTTTAAACCTTTCTAGTATCTCAATTGTACCGTCTGACGAACAATCATCACAAACTACTAGTTCTTCTGGTAAACGGGATTGTTTTAAAATGCTCTCTAATTGCTCCTCAAGGAACCTTTCCCCATTATAGGTACACAATGCTATTGAAATAGAAAAATTCATTAGAACTCTCCCCTTTATGGTTTATATTAAAAGTGAACATAATTAGCATGTGGAGTTTTCCTTTACTTGCATTTTTCCATTAACTAGTTCATAAACAAAGTCACATTTTTCAATAGTACTTAATCGGTGAGCAATGATAATAATTGTTTTTTCACCCTTAAGTCCATCGATTGCCTTCATAATTTCATTTTCGGTATGGTTGTCTAAAGAAGAAGTAGCCTCATCAAGGAATAAAACTTCGGGATTATGATACAACGCACGCGCGATGCCAATACGTTGTCGCTGTCCACCTGAAAGTCTAACCCCTCTTTCACCAATATTCGTTTCTAAACCATTAGGAAGCTCTAATACAAAATTCATTAATTGAGCATCTTTTAATGCTCGCCAAACTGACTCATCATTAATTTCATTCTCTTTTATTCCAAAAGCTACGTTTTTCCTAATGGAATCATCAGATAAATAAATCGATTGGGGAATATAACCAATTTTTCTTTTCCAAATAGGCAAAATGTTCTTGAGCTCTACACCATCAATTAGAACTTCCCCCTTCTCCGGTTCAAGTATCCCAAGTATAATATCAACAATTGTTGTTTTTCCCGCACCCGATGATCCTATAATTGCAATTGATTTTCCAATTGGAACTTTCAATGATAGATCTTTTATTGAATAATTTTCTTGATTCGGATATCTATAAAAAATGTTTTTCATTTTTATTTCATTTTTAAAGAATTTTTCTTGAATATTTTCTTCTTTGTCGTGCTGATACGAGGAAATAGACTCCAATGGATTGCTTCCAACCAATTCATTGTGAATTACATCTAAGGCAGGCATATTAAATCGAATAGCGGTAATTGCTCCGACCATCCTATTTATAGAAGGCATTAATCGAAATGCCCCCATTGCAAATAATGCCATGGTTGAAAGTAAAGTTGTTGAATCCTCCCCCTTTAAAATAATCATTAACATTGTAATAAGGATAGTTGCCACAACAATAGTCTCAATAAACATTCTTGGAATTTGGTTTAAGATATTGAAAAACCTCATTGATTTTGAGAACTCTTCACTTTGTTCAACAAAAGAATCTATAAAAAACTTTTCCCTACCGCTAACTTTTACTTCCTTTACAGAACCTAATCCTTGGTTAATCCATTTAATCATCTCTCCATTTGACTTTTGTTGTTTCTTTCCAATCTTATTTAATTTATTCCGAAATAACCTTAAAAATATTCCAGTACAGCCTCCAAGTATGACAACAGAGATTAATGTTTGAATTGGAGAATTTATTATTAATAGAATTGTTATACCTGTAATAACAAGCAGTTCACTGATTATCATTAATATGGGGATTAAAACTTGATTAAATATTCTAGGTACCTCGAAATTTACATTTCGAAGAAGTTCAGATGAATTTCTCTGAAGATGAAACTCATACTGACTAGTTAAATAATGATGAAGCAATCTTTTTGATAACTTTATTTGTTGCTGAAATATAAACCGGTACTGTATATATTGAGAGTATATTAAATACAAATTCTTCATAAAAAAAACAGATAGTAATACCATCGTGGTAAAAATAAGGAAACCAGTATTCGACTGAAAATGAAAAAATTGATAGATCTTGGATAAGAGAAAGTGGTCATGAATCAGTTTAGGATTAGTTACAATTGCAACAAACGGAACAATGAGACCTATGCCGATTGTTTCAAATAAAGTTGAAATAAGCATGAGAATAAATAAGAAGTAAAAACTTTTTTTCTCTTTCTTATTAAATAATTGTAGAACCTTTGGTATTAAATTCATCTATGAAATCACCTAAGATATTATTAAAAATAGAATTTCCCCCATTAATTAAATCTCCATAACCTAAATTAACAATAATTATGGAACTAAATATGAAGGATTTTTTTTGCGACTATTTTTACCTTCCCTAGTAGTCTAAAATACCAATATTTAAATGTATTGGTACTTACAACAGAGCAAGTCGAATATATTTTTGAATGGTCTTTTTTATGCTTTTCCATAACCTTCTTCATTGATTTCCAGTAATCTTTACTAACATAGCCCGTTGATGCATGATATGCCTCCAATGGAACAACAATTGCCCTTATGCCTCTTTTCTTTGCAGTAAGACATAAATCAACTGAATAGAGGTGCCAATTATTACAAGTTTTTTCATCAAATTTAAGATTATTATAGACATTCTTACTCATGGCTATAAAACACTCATCTAGAGTTTCTACTTCAACTGGCCCAAAAACCTTAAAATTACCAGCATATAAATGTTGTGAACCATGAGTAATATTAGAGTATATCCCCATTTTATCTCTTCCTGCCAAGCCAATAATAGAATTTTGGTTACAATCCACATACTCAACTATCGATTTTAGGAAGTTTTCATCATAGAACTCTATATCTTGATGAGCAAAAATATAATAATCTCCTTGAGCTAAGCTAGCACCATAATTCAATGCACTTGCAGCTGAGGTAAATTTGTTATTAACATTTTCTATCCCTATTAATTCGCATTCAATGTCTTGATTATCGATACTCTTTTTTAACATTTGTTCAAAAACTGATTTATTATTATAACAACAAATTATTGATATCATCTTAATCGCCTCTTGTTGACTTAATTCTATTAAAAATCAGTGAAATTACTTTCTCTGGTAAAAATTTTATTATTGCCTCAAAAATAGTTAACTGATAATCAATCCTAAAACCTTTCAAGAATAAAAAGACGTTACTAATACTTATTTCATTAAATAATCTCATTCGATTTTGTGACCAATCCCGTAACTCTTCTATTTGCTTCCTTTTAAAAAAAACAAATTCATAATAGGTTAAGAGATAATTGTATTTTCTTGTCTCCACGACAAGCTTTTTATTTACATAGTCAGACTTAGTATGTATATCCTTCAAAATACTAGCCCCAATTTGATTATTCTCATGAATTCTATATTTAACCAGGGGCTCATTTACATATGATATCTTCCCTTGGCTTGATGCACACAAAGCTAACCAGTGATCATGAACGTAAAATTCATGACAGAAAGGAATGCTTTTCTTTGCTATCTCTGCTTTTATCAGCATGGTGCATCCTGTAACACTATTTCTTCTAAGGAAAAATGAAAATAGATTGTCACCGTAGACATGCTTTAATCTTTTATTAATATCCTTAAAACTGTTGGCAATATGATTTCCACGAGAATCAATAATGGATAAATCAGAATAGCACAATACAGAGTTTTCACTTTCCAGTTTGTTTACTAATATACTAATCTTATTCTCTTCCCAAACATCATCTTGATCACAATAGGCAATGTAATCTCCATTTACAGATTGTGTAAGAATTTCAAAGGTTTTATTACTACCTAGATTATTTTCATTTTGTTCAATCGAAAAGCTCTTATCCGTTAATAAGTTTCTAGCAAGACTACAAACTAATTGGTATGAAACCGAATCCGCGCTATCATCTCTGATGAGAACTTCAATGTTCGGATAATCTTGATTATTAATACTAATAAGCTGGGCTTCTAAAAAATTTTTATTAGGTTTATAAGTGGCCATTACTATGCTAACCAATCTGCTCAATGATTTTCAGCCCCTTAATAAGTGCTCATTTAGTAAAATCTTAAGCCCCATTTTTTAAAGTACATAAATGCCGATTTAACCATTATTAGAATTAATCTGAGCTTCTTCTTAGACTCACGTTTCCAATCATGAATGACATAATTGTAGGGATAGAAAATCACCTCTGATTTTTCATTTACTCTCCTAGTAATATCGGCATCTTCAAAGTGAAGAAAGAACCTTTCATCAAAGCCTTTAATCTCCTTAAAAACGTCTGTACGGAAGAACATAAAACAACCCGTGGCATATGGAACTTTAAACGGTTCATCATAATTTTTGTCGAGCATCATGTATCTGGACTGCCGCTTTTTAAAGGCAAATGGGATAAGCAGCCTAATAAACAAATCAAAGAAATTAGGATCCCGTTTACAAAGGTATTGCATGTCTCCATTAGGATACTTTACTTTTGGTGTAAGTAGTCCAATATTAAAATGTTCGTCCATATAATCATACATGTCATTGATTACAGAATTATTTATAATAATGTCTGGATTTACGATAATATGGAATTTTGAATTTAATCGGTCCAACACAATATTATGCCCTGCACCAAAGCCAACATTTTTATTCATCTTAATAACTTCTACATTATTTTTGTACTTTGAAACAATCAACAACGTATTATCCTTCGAGTTATTATCCACTATAAAGATTTTATATTTTATTCTCTTATCTATCTTACTAATAATACTAACCAATGCATTATCAATATCTAATGCACTATTGTATGTGACGATGGAAATGGTAATATCAAGCATTCTAATCCTCCAAAAGCTGTCATTCTATTAAAAAATACTTGATTCACTTGTCCCATTTTTGATTTCAATCTCAGTGGAACATGGCTTAGTTACCCTTAAAACAAATATCATTGATTCGAAAATGCTCCGGATGAAAATATTTGTAGACAAAAAGGATTTTCATCACAAATTTCCCCTAAGCCTTAAGTACTCTTCCACTTCTCCTTTAATTCCCTCTTCAAATGGCATTGGAGAATAGCCAAAATCCCTAGAAGCCTGTTCATACGAAAAGTCCTTATCCTCCTGCATCCGCAGGACCTGTTCTACCGAAATAATCGCATTTTTGGTCATAGCATTATAGATACGGGCCGCCAAAATCGATAGTGATAATGGAATTTTTACAATCGAATTCTTCCGATTCAAAGCCGAAGACACAGATCTAACTAAATCAATATACTTTATAGTCGCTCCACCGGACAGGTTATATTCCCGATTAAACGTCTTCTCCCTCGACATCAACACATCGTAATAGGCATTTCCTAAATCACGCGCATGGACAGGCTGCATCAGATTATCGCCCTTGCCGAACATCGGAAAAAATCGATGTCGGAATAAATAGTCTACAAGCTTGTACATATTCCGGTCTCCAGATGACCCATAAATAATCGTTGGCCGTAATACCGTAATCCCTATTAGGTCAAGCTTCTTCAAAATCCCATCCTCGATGCGGATATACTCTTCCGAAGCACTTTTATATTTAGAATATCTACCTGTGGTATGTACCAGCACCACCCATTTCACCTGATTTTTGATGGCAGCATCGACAACCTTTTCTGAAAATACAATAGAAGCAATATGGACCACGGTTTCCACCCCCGTCATCACAGACTCTAAAAATGGCTGGTCTTCAAGGCTTCCATACACTTTTTCAATATCAAATCCAGACTGGTCAAGAAGAGAGGTATCACTATGTTCCCTGACAACGCACCTAATTTTCCCTGGATACTTTTCCTCTATTAATCTTTTTAAAAACCATTTTCCTGTATGACCAGTAATTCCTGTAACAAAAAGCATGCCAATTCCTCCAAAGCTGCCATTCTATTAATAAAGTTTCGATTCCTTTGTCCCTTCCTTGATATCTTTCCCTGTAAGGACATTCGCAACAGTTAAGAAAAATATCTTGGCATCCAACGCAAACCCCATCTTCGCAACATACTCCCCATCAAGCCATGCCTTCAAATCAAACGGCAATTCATCACGTCCATTGATTTGCGCCCATCCTGTTAGACCGGGCGTCACATCATTCGCTCCATTTTGATCACGCGCTTCCAGTAAATCATATTGATTCCAGAGGGCAGGACGTGGGCCGATAAAGCTCATTTCACCTTTAAGGATGTTAATAATTTGCGGTAATTCATCAAGACTAGATTTCCGTAAAAACCGGCCAACCCTAGTAATATAGTCGTTAGGATTCATGAACAGGTGTGTCGGGATATCATGTGGAGCATCAACCCGCATCGTTCTAAATTTATAAATAGAAAAGGCTGCTCGCCCCTTACCGATACGTTGTTGTTTAAAAAACACAGGACCGCTCGAATCAAGCTTAATACAAATCATTAATAATAGAAAAATAGGGGATAAAAACAATAATCCAATAATCGAAAAAACAATATCCAGCACACGCTTAAAAAATCCTCTATAGATCACTGCTCTATCACCTCTATTCTAAAACTAGTTTGCCACTGATAATGCTGCCTCAAATTGATTGTTCGCTATCCGGATTACCGTATCACGCAATTCCACTTCAGACATCTCAAGCAGCGATTCTAATAATCCACTTAACACTTCTGCATTAATTAAACATGCTTTGCCAATATGAATCTTTGGAAAAACCTGTTCAACGTGAATCTCGCTTTCATTGAGAAGCTCTTCAAACATCTTTTCACCAGGACGAATCCCCGAATATTCAATTCCTATTTCATCTAATGAATATCCAGACAACCTAATTAGGTTATAGGCTAAATCTAAAATTTTAACTGGTTCCCCCATATCCAACACAAAGATTTCCCCGCCCCTTGTAAGGGCCCCTGATTGGATAACGAGACGGGAAGCTTCCGAAATCGTCATGAAATATCTGGTCATTTCTGGGTGAGTCACTGTAACGGGACCACCCGATTGAATTTGCTTTTTGAATAACGGAATGACACTGCCATTGCTGCCAAGAACATTTCCAAACCTGACTGCCACAAATTTAGTGCTGCTGACCTGTTCTAGCTGCTGAATGATCATCTCTGCGAATCGCTTTGTTGCTCCCATAATATTCGGCGGGTTGACGGCCTTATCGGACGAAATGAGAACAAACGTATGAACCCCGAAAGTTGCAGCCGCTTCCGCCACATTCCTTGTCCCAAAAATATTGTTCTTAACCGCTTCCTTAGGATTAAACTCCATCATCGGAACATGCTTATGGGCTGCGGCATGGTAGACTACATCTGGTTTATACTTCTCCATTACCTCAAACATGCGCATACGGTCCTGAATATCACCGATGACTGGAACAATTTCAAAAGAGTATTTGTATCGAAGCTCCATATCAATCTCATAAATGCTATTTTCACCGTGACCAACGAGGACAATTTTCCGTGGAGAAAATAGGGCAACCTGACGGCAGATTTCCGAACCAATCGAGCCGCCAGCACCTGTAACCAGCACAGTTTTGTCGGTAATATACTCTGAAATCATATCAATATCTAACTCTACTGGTTCTCTTCCCAAAAGATCCTCTACTTGGACCTCACGGAAATGATTTACCGTGATTTTACCAGTCATTAGATCCTCAAGTTTTGGTAAAATCTGCGTCTTCGCATTTGTTTTCAAACACTCTTCAAAAATATGATTCAACTCTTTTTTTCGCATAGAAGGAATTGCGATGACGATATTGTCAATTTTGTATTTTTCAACTGTTGCAGAAATGCGTCTTGAATCCCCAACTACCGGTATGCCCATGATATCCAGCTTGTATTTTGCAGGATCATCATCGATAAATGCGACCGGTTTTAAGTCCACATCAGTGTTATGGAGCAATTGGCGCACCACCATGGTTCCTGACGCACCCGCACCAATAATCAGCGTTCGATTGAGATTATTTCGGCTAATCATGTATCCATCTCGAAAAATTCTTACCGAAAACCTCGACCCAGCAATTAGAAGGACATGAAGCATCCACGTAATCATCAAAACTCTTACAAATTTATTGTGGTAAACGAGATTCTGAAGTAAGGCAGCGCCTACAACAGAGAAGGTAACCACTTTGATGATAGTCACCAATTCACCGACACTTGCATATTGCCAGGACTTATTATAGAGCTTATAAAGAAACGCAAATAAATGATGGCAAAGCAAGAGAGTTAGGGAAGTCACCAATAACATCGACATCTTAAAAATTTGAAAATCAGGAATAAAGGTCAAATAACTTAAGTAGATTGCAGCCAAAACAATAACCGAATCCAGTAAAACCAGAGCTGTTATTCTTTTCTTGTATGTCACCTCAATCCCCCCTTAATTACTATTACTATCAATTTAGGAAAACACCGTACATTATTACTATTAATGACCTTAAAAACCCATTATTTATAAATGATCATGTCGAATTAAATCGCAATATCAATATATTTGTAGTAATTTATATTTTACCAAACTTTTCCCTACTTTTGAACGATTCTTGTTCCTTCCATAATTAGATTTCTAGTAAAATTGATATAATACCTTTCTTTTAAACAAGGAATTATAGTATAATTATCTAAATATTTAAAATACAATATTCCCATTTTATTCTAAAAAGTTCAAACTTTTGGAGGGAGTCATTTAACAAACATTATCATTAAAAAAAATATCGGTAATTTGCACCATTGATATTGAAAGCGTTTGCAATTATAGTGATGAAAATACAATTAAAAAACACCAATTGTCTGTCTACAACCATTGATAGGAGTGGATTTTATGGACGAGCAAGGGAATCTATTAGTTGGATTATTATGGGGTACGTCTCTAAGTGTTCCGTTATGGATTGCGTTTTTCGGTTGGATTAAATTAGTTACTCATCTATTTTTGCAATAAATTAAATGAAAAAGAGTAAAGAACTTTTGAACTAAAAAGTACTTTGCTCTATTTTGCATACGTATATTAAATTAGCTACTTCAATTTATAAAAGCCCTTTGGTTCTTTTAACTTTAATTAAAAATATTAGTGATAAGGCTAATATTGCGCCAAATGAATCAAATAAAACATCTCTAAAAGAAGATACCCTGCCTGGCATAAAAGATTGATGATATTCATCTGTAATTGCATAAAGGAATGTTAGTATCAAGGATAGAAAATACGAATAACGGTGAACTTCAAAAGATTTAAATAATAATATCGCAAGAATACCAAAAACGGTAACATGTGTTGATTTTCTAACTAAAATGTTTAAAACATTGATATCTTTATTGTCAGCATTAGGAGTATTGATAGTATTATGCTCTGTTACCACCACCTTATTTATTGCTTTTGAGGTATTTTCGCCTGTAAAGTAAGGAAGCTGGGTAAAGCAAAATATCAAGGTCATCCAGACGAGTGCTGCAACTGTCCACCATCTTTTCTTTTTCATTTATAAAAATTCCTCCTCGTTATTTCATATAAAAAATCCACCTTTGCCAACAAAGCTGGCAAAGGGGAGTTCTAGACCTCTATGGTTGATATATGGGCAAATACTTTTAAAATATTATTTATTTAGAGAATACTGCTTCTTAAAGTAATTCTGATATTCCCCATTAATAATTTGCTCCCACCACAATTTATTATTTAGGTACCAATCAATGGTTTGGGCAATCCCAGTTTCAAATGTATAATTTGGCTTCCAACCTAACTTCTCCAATTTAGTAGGATCTATAGCATAACGTTTATCATGCCCCAGTCGATCCGTAACAAATTCTATCAGGTCTTCTGATTTTCCTAAGGTGGAAATAATCGTTTTAACAACTTCTATATTTTTCCGTTCATTATGACCGCCAACATTATAGACTTCGCCATTAATACCTTTATGTAAAACAAGGTCAATAGCTGCACAGTGATCTATTACATGTAACCAGTCACGGATATTCTTACCATCTCCATATACTGGTACTTTTTCATCATTAAGAACACGAGAAATTGTTAATGGAATTAACTTCTCTGGAAAATGAAACGGTCCATAATTATTTGAACAACGTGTAATGTTCATAGGAAGGCCAAACGTTTCATGATAAGCACGTACCAGTAAATCAGATGAAGCCTTACTTGCACTATATGGGCTATTTGGTTGTAAAGGAGTTTCTTCTGTAAAGAATGTAGTTGGGTCAATATCTAATTCGCCATATACTTCATCTGTTGAAACATGAACAAACTTAGTTACATTAATCTGCTTTGCAGCATCTAATAATACTTGCGTTCCTAAAACATTGGTTTGCACAAATATTCCTGGCTCAGTTATTGAGCGGTCCACATGGCTCTCAGCTGCAAAGTGAGCCACATAATCAAACTTTTCCTTTTCAAAGAGTGACATAATCGATTCACGATCTGCAATATCAACCTTTACGAAAAAGTAGTTATCTTTCTTTTCGATTTCACGGTGCTTTGTTAAATCACCAGCATATGTTAATAGATCAAGATTAAAAATATCATAATGAGGATATTTATTAACCATATATTGTACAAAGTTCCCACCTATGAATCCTGCTCCGCCCGTTACCAATATCTTTTTTCTAGCCATTATTTCACCTCATGTTTTAATGCATTTAAATATTGTTTTAATGATTCCTGCCAGTAGGGTAAGGGTTTAAAACCATTATCAATTAATTTTTGCTTAGACAATCGGGAGTTTTTTGGACGAATTGCTCTAGTTGGATATTCTTCTGTTGTTATCGAATTCACTTTAACCGGTCTGTCTGCAAGAAGAAAGATTTCTTTTGCAAATTCGGCCCAACTACAATATCCCTCATTTGTTGCATGATAAACACCAAATTTATCGGTTTGAATCATGTCTAATAGTAGACGTGATAAATCATAGGTATTAGTAGGAGATCCTATTTGATCACCTACTACATCTAATTCATTACAAGTTTCCGATAACCTTAACATCGTTTTCACAAAATTATTACCATTTATACCAAAAACCCAGGATATTCTAACAATAAACGCTTCTGATAAAAGAGACTCCACAACTTTTTCAGCTTCATACTTAGTACGACCGTAATATCCAATCGGGTTGGGATTATCTGTTTCAATAAAAGGAGTTTCTCCCATACCATCAAATACATAGTCAGTACTGATATACATAAATTTTGCATTTATCTTTTTTGCTGCATTCGTTAAGTACTTTGTGCCCTCAACATTTACCTTCCAGCAACTCTCTCTATCGTCTTCCGCCTTGTCAACGGCTGTATATGCCGCACAATGAATAATCGCATCGGGATTTACCTCCTGTACATACTGGTAAACTGAGCTTTCATCCGTTATGTTCAAATCTTTTGAACCAACACCAACCATATCTAAACCACGGTCTAAACCTTCACGTACAACATCATACCCAAGCTGTCCAGTATAGCCAGTTACTAGAATTTTCATTGATTACTCTCCATAAATAAAGTTATTTTCAGCATCTGCTAATAGTTGTGCTTTCTCATCTTTCGCTGACAAAACAGGTGTAATTTCTATTGGCCACTCAATTCCAATAGAAGGATCATTCCAGATAATGCCCCGATCACATTCTGGAGCATACAATTCGTCCACTTTATATTGAACTTCTACATCGTCTGTTAATGTCATGAAACCATGTGCAAATCCCTTTGGAATTAATAATTGCCTTTTATTTTCCGCACTTAGTTCAATACCAAACCATTTACCGAAAGTTGGACTTCCCTTTCGAATATCTACCGCTACATCAAATATAGCACCTTTTGTACAACGAACCAGTTTAATTTGAGCTTTTGGATTAAGTTGGTAATGTAAACCTCTTAATGTGCCTTTTGATGCAGAAAAAGACTGATTATCTTGAACAAAATTAATTCCGATACCCGCTTCTTTAAATGTTGCTACACTATAGGTTTCCATGAACCAGCCACGATGATCACCAAATACCTTGGGTTCAATGATCTTTACTCCCTGTAAGGAAGATTCAATTACATTCACTAATAACACCTCTATTTAGTACTTTATGCTTCCATTTGCTACTTTCAATAGGTATTGACCATAACCTGTTTTAGAGAATTTTTCACCAGATTCTAGTAATTCTCCTATCCCAATCCAGCCATTAATATAAGCAATTTCTTCAGGAGCTGCGATTTTAATACCTTGATGTTCCTCAATAGTCTTAACAAAATTGGTTGCTTCCACCAAACTTTGATGTGTCCCTGTGTCTAACCACGTAAAACCTCGACCAAGAAGTTCTACCTCGAGTTCGCCCAGTTGTAAATATGCTTCATTAACTGAGGTAATTTCTAATTCTCCACGTGATGAAGGCTTGACATTTTTTGCAATATCTACAATCTTATTGTCATAGAAATATAAACCAGTAACAGCATAATTGGATTTTGGAATTTCTGGTTTTTCTTCAATACTTAATACTTTGCCATTCTTATCGAACTCAACTACTCCAAAACGCTCGGGATCTTGTACATGATATCCAAAAACTGTTGCTCCTGTTTCCTTTTGCGCTGCTCGTTGAAGCATTTTTCGCATACCACTACCATAGTAGATATTGTCACCTAAAATCATTGCAACTGAATCATTACCTATAAACTCTTCCCCAATTAAAAAAGCCTGGGCTAAACCATCCGGGCTTGGTTGAACTCTATATTGAAGATTTATACCAAACTGAGAACCATCTCCTAACAATGCCTGAAAACGTGGTGTATCCTCAGGAGTAGAAATGATTAAAATATCACGAATTCCGGCGAGCATCAATGTTGAAAGTGGATAAAAAATCATTGGTTTATCATAGATTGGTAAAAGTTGTTTACTTGTCACCATTGTTAATGGATATAGTCGCGTCCCACTTCCACCTGCAAGAATAATTCCCTTCATTTAAATATAACATCACCTTTCATTTTTTAAGACCATTAAATTTTGGACGATATCCACTACTATTGAATTAATTTTCAATAACAATTCAAACCGCTTATAATGTCCCCTTGAGAAATTGAAATGAATTTACTTACACTTCAAAGTCACTTGGCCTCTCTACAAAAATCCCCTTCCAGTAAAGAATTGCGTTAACGATTCTTTTTGAAGCATTCCCATCCCCATATGGATTAGAAGCCTTAGCCATTTGGTCATGAGCACTTTTGTTAGATAAAAGCTCATTTGCTAAATTAAAAATATCTTCTTCTTCTGTACCTGCTAATTTTAACGTACCAGCTGATACTCCTTCAGGACGCTCGGTTGTATCCCTAATTACTAAGACAGGCACTCCTAATGATGGAGCTTCTTCTTGTACACCACCAGAGTCGGTTAGTATTAGATACGCTCTTGAGGCAAAGTTATGGAAATCAATAACGTCTAACGGCTCTATTAAATGGATTCTGTCATTTTCACCAAGAACACTATTTGCTATTTCACGTACTACGGGATTCATATGAACTGGATATACTACTTGTATATCTTTGTGCATATCAACTAATCTTTTAATTGCATTAAACATATTTTCCATTGGTTGTCCAATATTTTCTCGACGATGTGCCGTCATCAAGACTAATCTATCGTACCCTAATTTATCTAAAACGGGATGCGTGTAATTAGATTTAACTGTTGTCTTTAAAGCATCAATTGCCGTGTTTCCAGTAATAAAAATGGCTTCTTCCCCTTTTTCCTCTGCTAAAAGATTTTCCTTGGATTTATTTGTTGGTGCAAAATGTAAATCTGCCAATACACCAGTAAGTTACCTGTTCATTTCTTCTGGGTATGGGGAATATTTATTTCTTGTCCGAAGCCCCGCTTCTACATGACCGATAGGAATTGAATTATAGAGCGCGGCCAAACTTGCTACAAAAGTGGTGGTCGTGTCACCGTGAACTAATACAATGTCAGGTTTAACCTTTTGGAAAATTTCGTTTAAACCTTCTAAACTACGCATTGTAACATCGACTAATGTTTGTCTGTCTTTCATTATATTTAAATCATATTCAGGGGAAATATCAAAAATATTTAATACTTGGTCCAACATTTCTCTGTGTTGTGCTGTAACAGCTACAATCGATTTGATTTTATCATTATTTCTTTCTAATTCCTTTACAAGTGGTGCCATTTTTATTGCTTCTGGTCTAGTGCCAAAAACAGTCATTACTTTAACATGGTTATTCATTTAAACTTCCATATTTTAAACAAATAATAAAAATTATGTTATGTGAAAAATATTAAATATTAAGACACCATCAACAATAACAAAAAGAGGTTAATCAGATTAACCCCTTTTTGTTTATTTCAAGAATAAATTCTCGTAGTCACTAACAATTTTATCCCAAGAATATTCGTTAATTATGCGGGATTTTGCTTTTTCACCAAGTTGATTAATTTGTTCTTTAGAATACTGTTCAACTTTATTTATTAAATTTCCTAACGAACCTTCTTCTTTAGAAAAATAAACTGCCCCATCTTCTCCAACTTCTTTATTGAACACTACATCTAATAAAAGATTGAGTTTGGTTGATGCTAAAGCTTCCAATAATGATGGATTTGTTCCACCTACTTCATGACCATGAAAATATGCAAACGCATTTTCTCTAATCTTCTTTAGAAGTTCTTGGTTATAGACAGTTCCAACAAATTTAATTCTAGAATCCTTATCAAATTTTGTATTTGCCAATAAGTCCTGAAAGAACTGATTTTGTTCCACATTTGAAATAATAACCAAATCTTTTTTTGAACTTGACTTTATAAACTCTCGAACAATTAATTCATAGTTATTTTCTGGCACAAATCGTCCAACCACTAAATAATAATCATTAGATCTTACCTGGTGTTTTGAATACCATTGCTGTAAAGCCTGATCATCATCGAAAAGAGTTGAAAGGGTTACATCGGCACCATAAGCAATAAAAGTTGTTTTTGGACTATATTGTCTATAATCAGATTGGATATAGGATTCAATGCCTTTTGAATCACAAACTAATAAATCAGCATGTTTAACCATTAAACGTTCTGATAACTTCCAGTACCTTCTTATAAATGCATTCCATTTACTTCTTTTCCACTCATGTCCATCCGGGTTTACAAAAATCTGAATACCTAATTTTTTTAATGTTCCTTTGTAATAAGACATGAATGGACCAATTCGACAAGCAAGAATATATATAATAGAATCTTTAAGATTATGTTGTTGGATATAATTTATACTTGCTTTTAAACTTAAAATGTCATAGAGAACAGCTTTCGCACTTCCAATTTCCGGAACCTTAACATTGAAACATCGAGCTCCATTATATTCGAATTCTTTATCATTTTCAGCTAAGCAGGACACGTGATATTTTATGTCTTTATTATTCTGCTCTGCTGTTAAGTTCTCAACAAATGTTTCAAATCCCCCATATTTTGCTGGTATGCCTTTTGATCCGATAATAAAAATGTTTTTCATATTTTCCACCTAGAAATTATCCCAATATTTTTTTATAACCTTCTACTGTTTTCTTTGCAGTGTTTTCCCATGTATAATTTTGTAATATTCTATTTTCTAATTTTTTATTGTATTCCGCATTATAAGCAGCAATTATACTTTTTCTAATACTTTCTATATTATTCGGTTCACAATAAAAAGCTAAATCACCAAAATACTCTTTGGTTGTCCCTCTATCAGTGACAACAATATTACATCTATTCATAGCTGCTTCTAAAGATACTAAACCTGGAGTATCATACCAACTCGGTAAAACATGAACCTTTGCCCTTTGATATAATTTACTTAGCTCTTCTTGATTCATTTCGTCCACAATTACTACATTTTCTCCTGAAGCTTCTTTTACGTTCTCATAATATTTTTTCTGAGTAGGGTGTGCCTTTCCAACTAAATAAACTTTATAAGGTAATTCTTTAACGGCTTTTACTAAATTAAGTTGATTTTTCCGTGGTTCGATTCTCCCAACGCATAATATTATTTCTCTATCAGTTTGGGGAATTTTATTAGGTGAAAATATATGAGTATCTATCGCATTGGGTACAACAACATATTCTGAAATTTGCTGGAGTTCCAATTCCTTTTTCAGTAGCGTTATTTCTCCCTCACCATTTGGTAAAAGAATATCAGAGTTTTGGACTATATATTTTTGTAAATTTTGAAAACCTTTCTGAATCACTAGTAATGTCCCTTTATGTTTTTCTCCGTCCAGATAATATCTATACATCGCTCTTATTTTTTCTATGCTTTCGTAACTGATAAGTTTATTAACAAATCTTCTTAATCCAATTTGAGCCAACTTTTCAAACTCTTCAGATTTCCAATATATTGTGGAGAGAGCGACCTTTTTATTTTGTCTTTTTGCATTTTCTACATATAATGCAGTTTCTTGAGGTCTTAATAAATTGAATATATGGACAATATCATAATCTGATAGATCAATATCAGGTTCGTTGATAATATCAATTTCTATTTCAGGATACAGCTTTTCTATAAATTCTTTTGTTTTTAATAACTGAACAGTATCCCCACCTCTGCGTTCAAACACATTTATTCTTGTTTGGAATAGGACTTTCAATGCCACTCCTCCTTTACTTTAACATTGATAGTTGATTCTATGAATCTTATTATTTCTTCCGCCTGGTTCCTTCTAGAATACTTTAGCTTATCTGAAAAATCATACTTTGTTTCTAATATTGCCTTCAACTTTCTACAAATATCCATAGGATTATGACTTGCACATTCCCCGTATTTTTTATTAACTAGTGAAATTAATTCATTGTCCTCTGTAACAGCAATGATTGGTTTACTTGCACCAATATATTCAAATGTTTTTCCAGGAATAGCAAAATCACTACCAGATTTGTGAGTAACAATTACAGATATATCACACTCTTTTAATACTTGAATTGCTTGGGAATGTGGTAATGTACCAATTACATTAACCTTTATATTTTTTGATTTTTGAATTTGATCAATTTCATCGTAGGCTTGATTATCAAGTACACCTACTATGTTAAAAACAATGTTTATCCCCGTTTCCTCTGCAAATAATACTAACCCTTTTATAAAGTCCCCTATGTTTCTTCCTTTATAAATTGATCCAACATGTGCTAAGGTTAATGCTTTTTTACAAGCCAAATTATTGTTATATTTACAATCTATAAAATTCTCATGATTATAACCATTTTTTATTAATTTTATATTCATTTCTTTTCTAATTAATTTAGAGTAATAATCTGCAATACCATTACTCAATGCTATGATGCCATCTGCATATTTACAAATTAATTTTTCTGCTTTTCTATATATAAACCTAGGATTCCCCTTTCCAATTGAATGGTTAATAATATCTCTAATTTCTATTACAATTGGAATTGAGGGGTAATGTTTTTTTATAAAATTCAATATATAAAGTCCATAGATATCAGGAATAGTTACCAAAACGCATTCAATTTTTTCTTCAGAAAAAAGTGTTGTTAGTTCTTGAAATAATTTTTTATTCTTTCTTTTAAATAGGGTATTACTATATTTAATGTTCCTCCAAACTTTAAGAACAAAGGGATTTCTAAGGAATTTTTCTATTTTCCCCTTTTTGTTTTGCTTGTCTCCAATTTGATTACTTAATTTAGTTTCAGTACTATAATATTTTAAATTCATATTTGCAAATTCACTGATTTGGCCACCATATTTCATATCATTGATAATATATAGGCAGTAGCTTTTATTAATATATCTCATGACTTCCGAAAATCGAACCGATGCCACCACTGGCTGACCCTCAATAAAATCAGATATAACTACAATTTTCTTCACAAGTGCAGCCTCCATTGCATCTATTTTATTTTTTCAATTATTCTAGCTGGACTTCCCACAACTGTAGAGTTTGGAGGAATATCCCTAACTATAACTGTATTAGCTCCAATTATAGAATTATTTCCAACCGAAACATCGCCAATAATTTTTGCACCTGCACCAATAAAAACATTGTCACCTATTACAGGTGCTTTTGTACTTTTACCTAATTCTCCAGGGTTAATCCCGATTGTTACTTGATGGTATATCACGACATTTCTCCCAATCTTTGCACCAGGATGTATTATTAATCCATTCGCACCATGACCGAGACTTAATCCTTCTTGTATTTCACATTTAGCAGGTATTTCAGCATTACAAATAAACTTAATTATTAATAAATCCAACATTTTATAACACGCTAACAAAAAGTGTTTTATGATTGGAAAAGTAAATTTACAATACACATAATTTCCAAATCGATAAATACACAATACTATAACACTTGTTATATTTGCATTGACATTAATGTCTCTTTTTATTTTTTTAAACATTCAGTTCACCCTTGAATTTAAAAAACTAATTAATCACATTCCTAATAATTTTAATGTTATCTCTGACCTGGTTTCTTAACAATATACCTGAATTAGTTATTACTCCATATACAAGCCAATTAATAGGGTTTGTGAAATATCCCCCTGCGATTTGATAAAATATAATAAAAATTAGTAATGGATAGGCAATTAATTTATAATTTTTTTCTACTTTCAACATGAGCTTTGCATTAAAAATTAAAATAAAAATAATCCCAAAAATCCCACTTTCCGCAATAAAATACATATAGGAATTTGCGATTATATCAACTAGGCCGAAACTAATATATTTGCTAGATATAACATCTGTATTAAGATTACCAAAACCAACTCCTAAAAAATTGGTATCTAAAAGCATTTGTTTCATAACATTAAAACTTACTGTAAAACGATAATTAAATGAACCATCTGATCCATTAAAAATATCATTAATTCTTAATACCAAATTATTATTACTCTTTATAGTCAAAATTACCGTTGTAATTGATAGTGTTAAAAATAACAATGTTAATAATAATCGTTTATATGAATTCTTTTTTATTATTAAAGCTATTAATAAAAGGGATAACAATAACGAAACAATCCCTCCTAAAGCTGAAGAAAACAAAATAATTAAGACATTAGTCAATAATAGAATAATATTTATAATCTTTTCTTTTAATAATGAGCTTTGAATAAAGTAAAATACAAGAAAAATAACAACTAATGAAGAATGAAACGATAACTCACTAGGTTCAAAATAAAATAATCTTAATCTTACTGGGGCATATGGGTTAACAAGGTCATTTAACCTCCATAATAAAGGTGATTTAACAACCAAACTAAACAAAAATAAAAATAGATAGGTAAAAGAAATAAGATATATAATTTTTTTAATTGATAATGTCCCAATCTGTAACTTTTCTTTTATATATATAAATAAGAATATATTTAAATAAATCTTAATAATATTAATTAGTAATCGATAAATTACAATATCGTCACTTAGTAAAATCTGTACAAGACCATAAAAAAGGATTAAGTAAAAATACTTGAATGACTTCATTAATATCCTTTGCTTCTTAAAAAAGGATAGAATTATTAGAATTGCAGAAAGCAAATAAAATAAATCAAAATTCCCACCAATAATTTCGTGAAAGATAAACAGCATTGATACAATAAAATTCATTTTATACCTCTTAGTACTCTAGGGAAATAAACACTTGCATTTAATCTATTTGCCCAATTTTATTTTTTAGCTAATTCAGTATATACATTTTTAAATTTATGAAATAGTTTTTCCCAAGAAAACAATTCTATAGTTTTCTCCTTTAATTCAGCTTCATTAAATTTTTTAGAGAGAACCTTCTTTATTTTTAGTCCCAAGTCTTCATTATTCTCTATAAAGGGATTAAATGATTCTCCTATATATATTGGACTATATATACTTTGAAATTCTTGAATAACTTTATCAAAACCTATTACTGGAGTACCAAAAGATAAAGCCTCAATGTATACCAAACCAAAACTTTCACTTCTGCTGGGTAGAACAAAGATATCACTTATAGCATAATAATCAATAATTTCACTATAGGGCATTGGTTTTAAAGGAATGACATTTCTTAAATTTTTATATTGGTTAAGGTATTTTAAACCATCATCATTTGAGATAATTATCAAAACCGTATTATCCTTCAAATAACTATCCTGAGATACACTTTCTAATAGAATATCTAAACCTTTTCTGTTAACAGGCTCGGAAACACCCGAAAATAATATTATTTTCTTATTTGCATTAATATTTAACTTTTCCTTAATGTTATTCTTAAATTTAGTGTCAAGTTCTTTTACTAAATAAGGGTTATAGATTTTTACAATATTCGTTGTATTTAATTTGTTTTCTTCAATTTTTAATTTTGCATATTCGGAAATGTAAATCACCTGATCAGCAGAAAAAGAATTATATATTACTGTTTCAATACTCTTTTCAAGGTCCCCCTGCCAAAAGCCATGATCAGTAACAACAATCCTAGGTCTGCTTTTTAATAATGATAGAGCTGTTGTACTTAGATTATGCAAAGAATGAATATGAACTACATCGTATTGTGAAACGATATTTTTCAATTTACTATAATGATAAAGGACTCTTAGCCTATCTTTAAGGCTCAAAAATCCAATTTCTTTAAATTTTTCTTTATCTACAGATAAATATCCAGATATAATTCTAAGTATCTTTAGATACTTACTATCTTCCTTATATAAGGATACTCCATCTACTCTACTTATTTTTTTTATACTTGAATATACGCCTACTCTATAATAATCTTTGGCCTTTAATATTAACTGTATGGAATGTGTTGCCACACCGCCATCCTCTTTACCCCCATATTCTTTTGGTAAACATGTAATATAAAGTATACTATCCATTTTTTCTCCCATTCTTTTGATTTATTGAACAGTTTGACTTTTATGTCAGGAAGCTTTATGCTCAATGTTTTTTTGAGCAACATTTATATATAACTTTTTAAAGAAAAAATTATATATAAATATTGTAATTAAATAGGTTATTGTGTTGGCTGCGGCAGCCCCAAACATCCCATAACTTCTTATCAATAAATAATTTAATATAAAGTTCAAAAATACCGAAATTACATTCATATAAAAATTTATATCTGAACGTCCTACACTCAATAATGTATTACCTATTGGGGAGTATAAACTCCAAAAAATAAAGCCCATTAATAGAATCTCAAAATATAGTACCGAATTGGAGTAATTTCTCCCAAAAACCAAAGGAATAATAAAAGGAGCAGTAGCTCCTGCAATTAATGAAATTAAAAGACATAAAAGAGTATTCCTAACTCGGTAATCCCTTAATGTTTTTTTAACTTCATCTACGTTATTTGAGAGCTTTGAAATTTTAGGTATCATTATTTGTCCTAGTGTAGAAGGAATAATAATCATTGCTGAAATAATAAGCTGTGCTATACCATAATATCCGATTTCTTTTGAATTATTCGTTAGAAAAGTTGCCATAATAATGTTCACATTTAACATTAGTTGGCCTAATAGGTTGGATCCAAATGCAAAAAGACCAATATTAAAAATACTTTTTAGCTTTGATTTAGTGATATTATATATATATTTAAAGTTTACTTCATTCCTTATAAATACAAGTATCCCTAAAAATGACACTAGGTTTAGAAAGATTAAGGAATAAATATAACCTTTGAAACCAAACCAAAAAGCAACAAGGGTACTTAATATCACTATAAAAATTTTTGAATATGACTGAATTATGGACATAATTTTTATTTTTTGTTGTGATTGGAGATACACAAAAATTAAATTCGTAAGATTAAAAATAGGAATTAGATATACATAATCCTTTAAAAGACTGTTTACTTTAATTATTGAGCTATTTACTAATAAATCTACAGCAAGAATTAAAATCATAGATGAGATAATTGTAAACAAAAAACTAATATTGAAAATGCCCTTTTGTTCATTTTCACTGATTTCCTCTGAACAAAGTTTCAAAACAGATGTGTTTAGTCCCAAAGAACCCACCAATACAAAAATCGTCAAATATGATTGTAATACTTTAATCGTACCAATATCATTTACACTTAATATCCTTGTAAGAAAAATTTGCCCTCCAAATGCCGATATTTGGATTAGAAGGTTAGCTGATAACAAATGTAGAAAACCAACCCTATTTGCAAGTTGGAATAAACCCCCGATTTTTCGCTTCGTAATATTCACTTGTACTTTCCTTCCATTAGTTATCCTTATCTCCCTAAATTATTTATGTTATTAAATAAATATTGGTTTTAGTAATTCTTAAGATTTAGATGCTGTAAAAGAAAATTATGCTTTCCTCTTTTAGTTCTCTCTATATTTCGAACTATCTGAATATCAACATCCAGCCCATCATTTGTAGCTATTTTCAATTTATTTACTATTTCAGATATATCCTTTTGATCAAGAATCTGTTGTTCAACTATTTTTACAATGATTTTCCCTTTTTCCATTTGCTCCAGCTGCATTGTTTGTATTTTGCTAAAAGCATAAAAATGTTGGGCAAAAATAAGCGCAGTTAGAGACACCTTAGCACCACTATGTGTAACAATTTGCTCTAGTTCTCTTCCTTCCAATCCTTTAATCAATCTATAGTTCCTACCACAACTACAATTTGAGAGACTATTAATAGCTATGTCACCTGTTTTATAACGTATAAATGGCATAACATAATTATTTAAATTTGTGGCTACAATTTCACCTTTTTCATTTTCTTCTTTAACTTGTTCATTATTGTCATTAATTAGTTCAACAACCCCATATTCACTTTGAATATGATAATAGTTATTTTTTTCACATTCTCCTGCAATACAACAATGCTCAGTATGTCCATAAAAACTAAAAACTCTTACTTTAAAAGCCTCTATAATATTAATCCTTTGAATATCATATAATTTCTCAGAAGCACATATGATACCCTTTAACTTATTTGCATGAATTGTCTTTCCGTTTTCTATTAAATATTTTGCTAATATATCTATCGAAGAAGGATAAGCCTGAATAAAATCCGGATTGAATTTTTCAATTAACGCAATATATTGACCTATATTTTCATCTGATAAATGGTACGATGATAAGATAAGATTTCTTCCGTTATATTCAGAAATACCTTTTTTAACATTATGGCCTCTCAATATTACAAAACGGCTGCATTTTCTTACATCATACCCTATTCTTTTCCATAGGTGAGTTGTAAAAGCCCATTCTCTAGATTTTGCAACTTTTTTGTCTTCGTAAAATCCTAATGGTGTACCAGAAGATCCACCTGTAGTTAAATATAACAAGTCCTTTTCGCTACAGTTTTTTGAAATTAAATCATCGATGTTTTCTCTTATAATGTCCTTTGTTAGATAAGGTAACTTTGTTAGATCTTTGAAAGACTTTATGTCATCTGGTTTTAAATTGCGCTCATCAAATATTTTTTTATAATAATTGACATTTTCATAAGAATATTTTAATAGGTTTTGTAATTGTTTTAACTGATACTCTTCATGTTGAAAGTTTGCTAATTTTTCACATGCTTCTAATTCATTGTAAACATTTCTAAATACTTTACCGTATCTGTAATAATCAGGAACTAAATCTCTAACAAATTTAAATGGCTGCAGTACTTCCTTAGGCAGCTTCTTTATATACTGTTTCAAGATAATCTCCTTTCTCTAAATAAATCTAATTTCTATAAAAAGTTGAGAATATTTCAGAATAGAAATCCCATTTTGAAAAAACTATTTAAAAGTATTAAATTTAGGTTTAACGTAAGCTCCTAATGTATATTAGAAACAATAAATCTATGTTTTGAATTTAATGGCTTATCAATTTGATCTACTAACTTAAGATTAATATTGATATCACTTCCAAGAATATTCTTTAATTCTTTAATTGCAAGATGCCCCTCAGATATATTGAAAAATTCGTTTGGAACTATTAACAAATCAATGTGACTATAAGACTTTTGTATTAACTGCATATCATTAAAATTTTTTATATAATCAAATGCGAATGATACAACTGTCGGGGAGTAGTACTCCCCACGAACTGTTACTATAAAGTCACCTGATCTTCCATCAATTTCTTTAACACTGGAATATAGCCCTCCACTCTTACATTGGAGGTTTTCTCCAGCTAAAGTTACCATATCCGATGTTTTATAACGAATTAGAGGAAAAGCATAATTGTTAAAGCCCGTACCAACAATTTCAGATAAATGCTCTTCTTTATTTTCTGATTTACGCTTATTATTCAAAAATTCGACAATTCCGTACTCCGGTATTACATGGTATAATTGACACTTTGGACAATATTCCATAAGAGCTAAACGCTCATTGTGACCATAGTAATCTATAACATTAACTCCAAATGCCTCTATTATTTCATCTCTTTGAAACTGATACATTTTTTCAGATGAACAAAAGATAGCTTTAAAATTACCAACTTTTCTAGATAATCCTTTTCCATTAATATATTTTGAAAATAAATAAATTAATGAGGGGTAAGCTTGTATATAGGGTGGATTATATCTCTCTATTACTTCTAAAATTCCATCGAAATTATTAACATTAAAATTTCGAGTATTAATTAGAATATGTTTCCTAAAAGGATTATATTGAAAAAGTTTATCATCATTTACAATGTTTCCACGCATTACAAGGCATCGTTGCCCATTATAACCATACTTCTCCCAAATTCGATCAAAAAATGCGACCTCTCTATTATTAGTAGTTTTAGTATTAAAAAAATGCAATGGACTAGATGTTGTACCACCTGTATTTATTGGGGTTAGTTTTTTATAATTAAAATTTTTAGCAATAAATTTTTCTCTATTCTCTTGAACAATTTTTTTATCAATTAAAGGTAATCTCTTTAAATCTCTCTTATCCTTTATATCCCCAACATTAATTCCATATGCATCAAATGTCTCTTTATAGAATAAGACGTTTTCGTATGCGTGTTTTACCAATAACTGCAATTGTTTCGATTGAAATTCCTCTATATGATTAGAATCCCAAGATTCGGAAATAGATAAAAAGTTTCGGAATTCTTGATATTCTTTACTTTCTAATAGATTTTTAGGAATAATTGATGCTGTGTACAATAATGGCATTTTCAGGCTAATTGGTAGTTCTTTCAAAGAATGTTTCATAAATTCACCTAATTAATCAAATATAATTTGAGTATTAAAAAGCACTGTACTACCTTCAGCTACGATTTTTTTGCTTTTTCTTTTTATTCCATAAGAATTTGATATGAAAATATCTTCAAGTTTAACTAAAGTAGCATCTTTAAAAATTATCTTTATCTTTATATTCCCTTTATATAGAAGAATATTATTGTTCTCTATATCAACTGACACATCTGGTGCAAGTACAAAATTAACTTTGTATTTTGGAATAATTACATCACCAAGCAAATAATCTAATATTATTAAAGAATTAGAGTATATATTTATATTTCTTTCATGAATGAGGCCACATTTATTCAAATACCCTTTATGATTACCCACAAATTGATTACTATTAAAGTCCTTGCATTCTGAAAATGTTTGCTCTTTCATAAAAAATAAAATATTTTCATTAAAATCATTTTGTTCAAATTTAGGAATTTCGATTGTATTATGCATTGTTGTACTTCGAAATAGGTTTCTCATTTTATAATCACTAGTATAAATAAAAGCACCAGGATCTATAAAAATATCATTACCATCTACATTTAGTGTAAAACTTAATTGATCATTATGACTATGAACTCCTTCTCCTCTGAACGAGTTCTCACCACAACGAATACAACAATATATTCTACTATTACGGAGAATGTAATAACCTGCGTCTGCAAAAGAATTAGATTTTAAAAATGGAGCATTAATTTTATTATGCCACTGCCCTGTTACCCATAAAGAATCTTCCTTATAATTAGACCCCATATACATAAAATCTTCTCGATTGAAGAATACCCCACCTACAGATAAAAGGTGTCTAAAATCATCTTTTAGCCAAGTACCATAATTGGAAAAAATAATCAATCTCCCATCATCTGCATCCCCAATAATTGGAGACTTTCCATTAGGTTGTGTAAGATGCATCATAAATTCACACATTTTTTCTAACCTATTAAGATATTCATTTGAAAACTCGATGTTATTTTTACAGCAAAAGACAGTCGTAATCAAAAATAACTCGGTGACAAGTCTATGATAGGATGTAGATGCTTCGTAATTTGTACCATCATTATTTACTTGAACATTCATTTCTTTTTCTAACTCATTTAATCCAAAATTTAACCAATGCTCGGGATTGTTTCTACCTATTATTTTAGAAATTTGGAATTTACCAAAGTATAGACCAAGCCAAACTAATCCAACGATATTAGACAAGTAATGATTTCCAGTATATTCGTCTTTATTTTCAAGATTTCTATATATATATTTTCCGTGGAGATAAAGGCTCTTGTTAAAATCTAACCAAAATCTTTTATTTATTACCTTAGAATCTTTAAAGAAAAAATATCCGGTAATCCAATTAACTGCTCTTATCGCTACATCCATTGCACATGTCCAATTAACAGACATTTCAATTGGATTTTTAATAATCCAATCTTTTATTTGTTCTTTAAATTCTTCTGCATATTTTTCATTTTTGGTTATCCAATATGCTTTTCCTAACGAAAAAATATGCTGAAACCTTGAAAGTTCCCAAGGGACTTTCACGTCAGCATTATTAGTAAGGTCTACTATATTTATGTCTTTGTAATAATTGTTTTCCCACACGAAGTCTACTTTAAAATCTTTATTCCAAGGTATCTCTTTACCTAAATTTACATCACCAGAACCTAGTAGATTAAATTGATGTTTACATATTTTATTTGCCTCATCAATTATTTGACGTTCTAGATTGAACTCAATTAATTTATTCCTATAATAATCCTTTTCTAAAGGATTAAACATGAATTTGAATTCAGGTTCGAAATTCACAAATAATTCCACATCAATATCAACTGGCATAAATTTAATTATATTTTTTCTAATAATATGATATGTGTTATCTGAAAGTTTCTGACCAATTTTTCGAGTAATAACTTTAACAGGCATATTTCTTAACTTATTGATTTTTTGCTGCAGTTCGCCCATGATGTCCTCCTAGTGTGTAACTAGAGACTTTATTCTGTTTGAATTTGGAAATATACCAATTGTATCAATAATAATTTTATCCATTAGTATCTCACTATCTATTTGCTTAAAATTATCGTGGCCAACTAAGAAGACAACAATATCTGAATTTTCAATAGCTTCAATGGTATTAGTAAATGTTAAATTAGACTTTCCTTTTAGAGCATTAGGTAATTCTTCTATATGAGGTTCAACAACAAATATTTCACCTTCAATTAATTGCGATAATTCACTTACAATTTCAACAGCAGGACTTTCGCGTAAATCATCAATATTTGGTTTAAAAGCTAAACCTAATATTGAAACCCTTGGCTTCTTTAATTTTTTTACTGCTTTAATAACTTTATTAATTACAAATTCAGGTTTTGAGTCATTTACTTTTCTAGCAGTATGGATTAGCTGTGACGTTTCTGGTGCAGCATCAACTATAAACCATGGATCAACAGCAATACAATGACCTCCTACTCCAGGGCCAGGCTGTAAAATATTTACCCGTGGATGATGGTTAGCTAGTTTTATTAACTCCCAAACATCTATATTTAATTGATCACAAATAAGTGATAGTTCATTTGCAAAAGCTATATTTACATCACGGAAAGAGTTCTCAGTGAGTTTAGACATTTCAGCAGTCCTAGCATTTGTTTTTAGTAATTCACCTTTTACAAACTTTCTATAAAAGAATACGGTCTTTTCGGTAGATTCTTCACTGATTCCACCTATAATTCTGTCATTCCATATCAATTCTTCTAAAATCTTCCCTGGTAGAACTCTTTCAGGACAATGAGCAATATAAACTTGATTACTTATTCCCTTTATATTTAAGTCCGGTCTTAATTGTTTAATCCATTCAGCAATCTTTTCAGTTGTTCCAACTGGGCTTGTAGATTCCAATATAACAATATTGCCTGATTTAATATAAGGAGCTATTGTTTTTGTTGCTGACTCTACATATGTTAAGTCAGGTTTATGATTATCCTTAAAAGGTGTTGGGACAGCAATAATAAACACATCCGAATTAACTGGGGTTGTTGATGCTACTAATAACCCATTTTCGACTGCCTTTTTTACTTTTATATCTAAGTCAGGTTCGTATATATGACTTTTACCACTATTTATCAATTCAACAGCCTTTTCATTTACATCTACTCCATGTACCTTAAAACCATGATCCGCCAACACGGCCGCAGTAGGTAAACCAATATATCCCAATCCTATAACACTCACTTTTTCCACATGAATTTCCTCTTTTCTTAAATCATTAATAAGCACTGTTGGGCAAAATCATAATTTTGATAGTTTTAAAAATAATTTTGATATCATAAATGAATGATCTTTCACTAAGATAGATTAGATCAAGTTCGACCATTTCTTTAAACCCAACATCATTTCTTCCACTAACTTGCCACAGACCTGTGCATCCAGGTGTTACTAGTAATCTTTGCTTTTCATAACTAGTATATTGTTCTACTTCTCTATGTAAAGGTGGTCTTGGGCCAACTAGACTCATATCACCTTTTAGTACATTAAAAAGTTGAGGAAGTTCATCGATGCTTGTCTTTCTTATAAATCGTCCAACTTTGGTAACTCTCGGATCTTCTTTCATTTTAAACATAGCACCGGAGATCTCATTATATTTTAGTAACTCAGCTAGCTTTTCTTCTGCATTAAAAACCATAGATCGGAATTTATACATTTTAAATTCCTTACCGTTTAATCCAACACGCTTTTGAGCAAAGAAAATATTCCCTTTTGGATCTTCTAATTTTATTAGAATAGCAATGACAATAAACAATAAACTTAAAAGAATAATTCCAAATAATGCACCTAAAATATCTATTAAACGTTTTGTAAAAAGATACGGCTTTTGATCATTAACCTTAACAGTTATCCTTTGTATTTCTAAATAATCAAGTTCCTGATTCGCAAAATTAGACAACATAAATCCCTCTTTCTCTCTATAACAATACCTTTTCTTTTTCAAATTTAGAGACTAATTCTTTCAAGTAAACTATCATGTCATCATGGAGGTCTTCATGTTGCATAGCAAATTCAATCGTTGTTTTTACAAAGCCAAACTTTTCACCCACATCATACCGCTTACCTTCGAAGTCATATGCAAAAACTCTTTGAATTTGATTTAGCTTTTGTATCGCATCTGTTAATTGTATTTCTCCCCCTGCACCTTTTTCTTGTCGATCTAGGAACATAAAGATTTCTGGAGTTAGTATATACCTTCCCATAATCGCCAAGTTTGATGGAGCAGTGCCTGGTTTTGGTTTTTCTACGAAATTGCTAACTTGATATCTTCTTCCCTCATTTGTAGATGGATCAATAATCCCGTATCGGTGTGTTTCTGCATCTGGAACCTGTTGTACTCCAATAACAGAGGAGTACGTTTCTTCAAATTGATCAATTAATTGGCGTAAGCAAGGTGTATCACTTTGAACAATGTCATCACCTAATAGAACTGCAAATGGTTCATTTCCGATAAAGTTTCTTGCACACCAAACTGCATGCCCTAAACCTTTTGGTTCTTTCTGCCGTATATAATGTATATCAGCTAAATTGGTAGAATATTGAACACGTTCCAAAATATCGTATTTCTCTTTCTCAACCAGGTTTTGCTCTAGTTCTAATGCGTTATCAAAATGGTCTTCAATGGCACGTTTTCCTTTACCAGTAACAATAATAATGTCTTCAATACCTGATGCAACCGCTTCTTCTACTATGTATTGAATAGTTGGTTTATCTACGATGGGTAACATTTCTTTTGGCATTGCTTTTGTAGCAGGTAAAAATCTTGTCCCTAATCCTGCAGCAGGAATGATTGCTTTTCTTACTTTTTTCATGGATTCTTCCTCCTATTATTATTTTGTTAATCTAATAAACTCTTTTCCCCATTAAAGCCCATGGGCAAAAAATAAATATCTAATGGAATTGCAAGTGCTTTCACACTTATTCTTTCATTAGATATTTATTGTTTTATTATTTATCGGGCATCTAACCCGTCCTCACATCATCCTTTTGACGACATGCGTCTAAGGATGGAAGTTAATCTTCCCTCCCACAGCATGATCGAGTGCCCCCATGGATAACGGACAGGGATGCCTCGCCGTTCAGGCCCTTAAGCCTAAGAAGATGTTTAATTGTTTGGGTCCATTCTCACCGGCTTAGTAGGTTAAAATATTTTAAAGAACTTCTTCTTTTTAATTCGTTCCGGTGTTTCTTTGTACACATGGTCACCATCAATAATTAAGGACGCATTTTCTTCAAATAAATACACCATTTCATTTCCATACCTTGATTTAATCGTTTCAAAAGCTTCTCTAATCTTGAACGTTCTGCTGCTCATATTATGAGCATCCGATGAAATCACATGAGTAAGGTTTGCTTCAATTAATTGCAGTGAAAAGTTTCTTACCTTTTTCCCAAAATCTCCGCAAACACTTGCTGCTGTAACCTGAGTTAGCACACCTTTTTCAACAAACTGGTAAAGAATATCCGGCTGCTCAATAATTTGCTGGTTTCGTTCAGGATGTACAATTACCGGAATAAGGCCTTTCATCTGCAATTCATAAAACAGCTTTTCAGAGTATCTTGGAACATGAGACGAGGAGAATTCTACTAACACATACTGTGTGTTATTAATTGGGAGAATCTCACCCGCCTCATATCCTTCAATCATTTCACCGTAGATTCGTGTTTCTTGACCTGGAAGAACATTTAGATTTATTTTTTCTTGTACTAATGCTCGATTTAACTCTTCAACTCTAGAAATAATTTTTTGTTTATTGTTTTCATATCGATTATTTAAATGATGTGGGGTAGCGACAATGGTATGAACACCTTGTTCAACGGCCTTTTTGGCCATTAAGATACTTTCCAATAAGTCCTTCGCCCCATCGTCCACTCCAGGCAATATGTGACAATGTAGATCAATCATACCCCACACCCTTTTCAAATAAACCGCTATTTTCCTACAACTTTATTATCGTACCACCGTCGAAAGTACTAGTAAACGGACGGATTTTGTCGAAACTTATTATTTTGAACCATAATAATAGTAATAATCATTATTCTTTAATTCTTTATGGTTGAGAACTACACCAAGAAGTTTACTTTGGGCATTTTGAAGTAATTCCTTACCCTTTTTCGCTTGGTCGATTTCAGTTTTTTCACTATAAACTACAAGAATCGATCCATCGCATTGATTTGCAAGTATTTGCGGATCCGCTACCGCTAATAAAGGCGGTGTATCAAAAATTATATATTCAAATTGTTCCTTTATTTCTTCCATAAATTGTTCCATAGATTTCGAGCTTAATAGTTCTGCAGGATTCGGCGGGACTGGACCACTTGTTAAAATATAAAGATCTTTCTCATCAGTATCAAGAACAGCACTCTCAAGTGTGGCTTGTTTCGTTAATACAGTTGTAAAGCCTTTTAGATTGTTAACACCAAAGGTATGGTGAACTGTAGGTTTGCGTAAATCAGCATCGACTAGTAATACTCTTTTTCCTAACTGTGCAAATGTTACCGCTAGGTTTGCAGCTGTTGTTGATTTTCCTTCAGCAGGCCCAGAAGATGTAACCATAATTGATCTGATTTCTTCATCAACAGAAGAATATTGGATACTAGTACGAATCGTTCTATATTGTTCAGAAATAGGTGATTTTGGTGCAATAGCAGTTATTAACTTTCGGCTTGCATCACTACTTGTTATTTTCTTCTTTTTAAGCGCCAATGGAATCACCTCTGTCCTTTTTCTTGCCTGCCGCATTACGTTTCTTTAATTCTTCGATCTTTTGATCATCTATTGTCGCAATTATGCCTAAGATTGGAAGCTCTAATATTTTTTCGATATCTTGCTCGTTTTTGATAGTATTATTAAAGTACTCGAGTAAGAACGCTAGTCCGACACCAGCCATTAAGCCAACAACAATAGCAATTGCTACATTTAATAATTTTCTTGGTTTTATTGGTGATGGATTTTCAGAAACATCTGCTTTTGCTAGGATACTTACGTTATCAACTTTCATGATGTTTGGAATTTCTTTTTTGAATACTTCTGCAGTTTTATTTGCTATATCTGCTGCATCTTCTGCTTTTGAATCCTGAACAGACAGGTTCACAACCTGTGAATCTTTTTCGCTTCCTACAGTAATCTTTCCTTTTAATTGAGAAGCTGTCATATCTAAGTGAAGCTCATCAATGACGATATCTAAGATAGCTGGGCTAGTGATAATAACATTGTAGGTGTTAATTAATTGAAGGTTGGTTTGTACTTCACCTGGATTGTACACTGCTTGGTCATTTTTCGCTTGGTTTACGAGAATCTGTGTTGAAGCTTGGTATATCGGGGTTAAGAAAATGTAACTTACAATTCCACTAATTAATCCGGCAATGACGGTTATCGAAACGATTAATAGCAATCGCTTTTTCAATGTCTCGAGCAACTCTTTTAAACTTATAGTCTCTTCCATTTCGTCCTCCTGAATACGTAAATACAAAACGTTATCTATTATATCACAATTTGTCACATTTTTATATTATTTGTAAAATATTTGTCATAAATAATGCTACATGAATTATTAAACAACTTTTTGTAAGAAATTTGAAGAGGAAATAGGAAATTGGAATATTTTTTCATTCGGGACTCCATCAATTGCGGAGTCTTCCACTAATATTATTTAATAGGTACACAAGTGTCCTATTAAACCACAATACACAGAATATCACCACTTACCATTTAGTGAATGCTTTCTGACAGGATTGTAAGAATTATGTCGTATAAGAGGTTATAGCTCTCAAGAGGGATGCAAAATTGTATTTATGTATAGGTAATAACAAATCTGTATATGGAAATTCTAATATTTATAGAGGTGGAGAATTTGCGATTATTACTTTTGGATGATGATGTGGTGATTGGGTCTTTTTTGCAGGAGATGTTACAAGAAGCATCCTTCGAGGTGGATTACTTTAATAATGCTAAAGATACCTATAATGCTGCGCTGGAAAACGAATATGACCTCATGATTTTAGATATAACGTTAGATCCTTATGCCCAACACGGCTTAATGCGTTCAGGTTTTGACGTTGCCAGAATGGTAAATGAAAAAAAGACGGTTCCCTATATATACCTTACCGCTAGAGCCGATCCGGCAGATATTACCCAAGGGCTGTATTCCGGGGCGGAGGATTATATTACAAAGCCTTATAATATCCCGGTGTTGATTGCAAAAATACAAACCGTGATAAGAAGATTACAAAATTCGTCTAAACCTTATATCAGTATATTGTCTTACAAAGATCTGACCATATCCTTAATCACTCGTCGGGTAACAGCAGGGGAACAATTGGTTCATCTAAGCCCTACACTATTCGACATCCTTGTATGCTTAGTAAAAAACAAAAACCATGCCGTTTCACGCGAGGAAATCGCCAAAGAAGTATGGGGATACGACGAAATATCCGATTCGGACAAAAACAAAATTGATGTCGCCATTAGGCGTTTACGCGAGACACTGCCCTCTGATTACATCCAAACGGTACGAGGGGTAGGATATCTCCTTGAAGACTAATGTATCCGATTCAAAACGTTTATCTGCCCGCCTGTCCATTCGGATTGCCTTCTTTATTACGATTATTTTCGTTGTCTTATCTTTCATCCGTACACCCTTTCTTCTGCTTTCTGAATTAGATAAGGTAGTGACCTATCGCTATCAGTGGCAAAATATGAAGGTTGAGACAGGACCGGATATCCTGGGCGTCCCAGATCGTGTGATGCCTCAAAAAATAAAAGATAGGCATTTCCAACTGTTGGCCGGAGATGTATATTGTATCGTTACCTACAACCGGGATACCCAAATGCTCTCCGAATACAATTCTAAGGCCAAACTTCATTTACCGGTGAATCAATCACACATGTCTTGTGGGGATGTTCCCATGACTCGAACTCCTCCATTTTTTCATGTACTCACTAACATGACGGTAGAAGGCTATCGGTTTTTATTAGGACACGGCTTATTTCAAATAAATAAAAACATCCATTTTGTAAAAGATCACGATCTTTATTTTACCTATGTAAGCAAATCGGTAGATGTACTTGGATTTCGCGGAGAAATTCGGACCTATGTGAATATTGAGTATGCCTACTTCCTGCGAATCAAAACCATTTTATTTCAATTGGTTACGGCCGTTTTCATGATTTATATAACAGCCTTTTTGGCAGCATATTTCGCTGCTAAAGATATTTTTAAACCACTACATACGGCCCTAAAAAAGTTAATCCATGTGAACAAAAATAATTTTCGTGAAAGAATCCCTTATCATTCAAAAAATAATTCCTATCTAAATCAATTAACCGATGAAGTGAATTTTATTTTAGAACGAGCGGAACAAGCAGTTCTCTCTCAACAGCAAAGCGCTCGGGAAATTACTCATCAAATCCGGACACCGCTGCAGTCGATTATGCATTCCGTTGATTATTTTCGCATGTTCGGATTTAAAAATGAAAAAAAGGTAGAAGAACGGCTCAATATTATCGCTTCCCAGGTTGAACGCATTTCTTCCATGACAGAGAAGATTATTACGTTGTCAAAATTACAAGAAATTGAAACAGAAAATGGGCATTCCTATAGTTTGTCCCGTCATATGATCGATTACCTTGATCGGAAAATGATGGATGACGAGAAGATTACTAATGAGATGAGCATAAAAGAGGGGATCTTCACCACCATTCCTTTTAATCACATCCTGCATATATTGGATTCCCTAATGGAAAATGCGGTGAAATATTCGTTTGAACCAAAATGGATTTATACTGGACTGGCTTCAGATGGTGCAAGTATTCAAATCACCATCAAAAATAGAGGCGTGGAAATACCAGAGGATGAATTATGTCTAATCTTTGAACATTCTTATCGTGGAAAAGCTGTCCAAAAAGATTCCGCCGGAACCGGATTAGGTTTAGCGGTCGTTAAGAGATTTGTGGAGCTGCACAAAGGCAGGACGGATGTTACTAGTAAAGATAATATCACTACCTTTGTCGTTACGTTGCCTAATAAATGAAACAACTAAAAGACTGGCTTATGTACAATAAGCCAGTCTTAATTAGGAAAAAATCTAGTTCTATTACGACTTTTCTACCGCTGCCTTTTGTTTTCGATACACCTTATTTTCCATAATGTGACCGAGGATACCCATCAGCAGTCCGAACACAATCCCGTTCACAACAGGATAGTCTAGAAAACGAAGTGCTGTAAGCTGCGTGATAAAACTGCCGTCATGCCAGAAAAGCCCGAAATCCATACCGATGACCAATCCAAGGAAGAAACCGGAGAAATAGGTTCGCATCGGGCCCTCTTTCCCTACGAGTTTTTCATTATTGGCCCTAGCGGCATTATAGGCCTGCCAGATGGCGTAACCATAAATCGATGGATAAAAAAGCCCCCAACGATAATTAATCGAATGATGAGAGGAATTCATATCACCCACAAAGGTAGTGATAAGGGATAGGTTTAAGTTTGCGTTTAAGTTCACGAGAAACTCCAAGGCGATCAGGGCAAAACCGACAAGATAATCCTTATTGTATAATTGGCCGAATCCCGGTAGAACCACCGACCACAACATCGCAGCATTGGGAGATTTATATTGTCGAGTTTGCCTCATTGTCACTTTCACCTCTAAATGGAATTATGTGACATATAATTTCTACAAATAATTGCCAAATTCCTCCTAATCCATAATTTTCGGTCATTAAGTCACGCCATTTTTCTACTACTTAGGCAGTAATTCCTATAGTACCAAAAAATTAAAATTTGATTTGAATTGTTGATATTACAACAATGCAAGCGGTTTCAATATTATAAATAGAAGAAACTCGGTTTTTATTTTAAAAAAAGCCTGTCGGACTTTACCGACAGACTTCTAACATATTATATATTTATACGACCATTAAATTTTTAAGATCCGCTTTTATATCTTCGATTAGTTTTTCCAGTGTCATTTCATTCTCATTGACGCCCTTTTCATATGCCTTTTTCACAATCTCTGAAAAATCGGCGATATTCGAGCTGTTTTTAACTTTCTGTTCCAATTTCGAATGGTCTCCTCCCTCTATCTATATTAGTTACATATTTTACTAGATTAAAGAATCAATGTAAATATATTGCCAGTTGATAATTGTGGAAAATATATGAATATTGTCGAAGGTTTGAAGATATCTATTTTTTCAAAATTTGGAAGTGTATTGAATTCTAGATTTGTTATAAAATTGAAATGTTACGAAAGTACTACTTCTCTGATAGGAAAGCGAGGATACAAGAGTTGTTTAGGATCATCTCTATCATCACAGCATTACTGTTATTTATTACTTCCGTTCCCATCCATCCTACATATGCAAACGGTGATGTCACAAAACCCGTGCTAGAAAGCATCCAGGTGGGTAAAAAGGAAGCCACGGCCGGCGATACCGTTAAAGTTAGTGTGAAGGCATCGGATGATGTCGGAATTAGCTGGATATCTTTGATGTACTCTTCAGCCATTTCAAAAAGAGTCATGTATGTTCCAGTCAATTACAATACGGAAACCAATGCTTATGAAGGAATTATTTCCATCCCAGAAAACTTTGAGTATGGAACTTTTGAAGTTGATAACCTAACAATCTATGACACGTCTGGGAATAGTAATACCTATGGCATGGCGACAGATACTCGGGATCAAGTATCGAATGGGGATTTTACCGTTAGCGGAACAACAGGGATTGATGTTCAGATGCCTGTGTTGGACAGTATTACTATCGATAAGAAGGAAGCAACGGTATCCGATACAGTGAATGTGAAGGTCAAGGCCTCAGATGATGTCGGGACTGATGCTGTTTCATTGACCTACCAATCTCCTTATTCTAAACGAGATCTCTTTGTTCCAATGACCTACAATCCACAAACGGACACCTATGAAGCCAGCTATGTGATTCCGAATGATACGGAATATGGAACCTTCAAAATAAAGGAACTTACTATCTATGATATTAAAGGTAATGGTCATACCTATACTAGTAATTCCGATCCCCAGTTGGAAGCTGGAGAATTTACCGTAAAAAGTGTAACTGGTGCCGATATTCAAAAGCCTGTGTTGGAGAGTATAAGTATCGATAAAACATCTGCGAATATTGGGGATACCGTTACAGTCAGCGTTAAGGTTTGGGATGATGTCAGCACAAGCAGTGTTTCATTAACCTATGAAAATTCTCTTTATCAAAGTTCTATTAGTGTTCCTATGAACTTTAATAATGAAACAAATGCTTTTGAGGGGAAAATTTTGATTACAGATGGAATGGACCCTGGAATGTTTACAATCTCACACCTTAGCATTTATGACTCTACAGGAAATGAAGCTGCCTATGGTCAAAATTCAGACTCTAAACTAGCTGACGGAGAGTTCAGGGTTATTACTGAAAAGAACCCGCCTACCCTTATTAGTTTTGCAGCAGGCGGTGGAATGGTAGAGGCAGGTGATTATGTAAGTTTTGCTGCTACTGCCTCAGATGATACACAGGTTGATAACATTATTTTTCATTATCTAACGCCCAGCCAAAAACAGGTAGATTTTGCACTATGGTCAGAAGATCATCGAGCATTTACTGTGAGTGATTGGAAGATTGATAATAAAACAGAAACAGGTAAATGGAAGCTCGATTCCATTGAAGTTGTTGATATTAATCAGAATAGGACTCTTATTAAATCGAGCGAAACGGATTTAAGCAAAGGCGATTTTACCGTCTTAAAACCGATCGAACCGATTAATAGTAAAATCGTATCCGGTTATGAATCCTGGTCCAATCAAACCATTAATTCGGATGTGTATATTGCGCCTGGAGCGCGCTTAACGATTAACGGCAATGTCACCATTAATGGGAATGTTTATGTCCTTGGCGGCTTCAGGAGCAACGGCGGCCTAAGAGTCACGGGCAGTGTGGTTGCTAATTCTATTGCATTTGGTTACTATACTCCCCTTAATGGACAAGCCATTTTTGTGGGGTCCAACACGATTGGCAGTTTGGTAGCCACGAACCGGATTATCAATAAAGTTCCTTTTACTCTATATGATACACCGCTTGTTCGAAGCGGCGGCAACGTGAATTTATCCGGCGCCACCCTTCCGTTTGTCGCCATGGAAATCAATGGCCAGAGCATTCCCTTAAGAGCTAACGGAACCTTCCGATTGGATGATTTTAATGTAGGAAATAGCGATAAGCTAAGTGTCAAACTAACAGATTTGAGCGGAAATAGTTATTACTATTCCTATGAAATTGCGGAAATCTATGTAGACGATATTACAAAAAACTCGCAAACGATTACTGGCAAGACCGCCGCAGATTCTAGTGTGAGAATCTTAGAAAATGATAGAGTCATTGGGGATGGAACGGCTGATGATCAAGGATATTTTTCCATTCCTGTTAGCAATCTAGTAGAAAACACCAAACTGACTTTTGAGGTGAGAGATTCCAATAACCAACTCCTAACTTCAAAGGATATTTTTGTAAGAGATATTACCGCACCTGAAATGCCTGCCGTGAATACTGTTACGGACAAAGCTACGGTTGTGTCCGGTAAGGCCGAGGCTGGATCTACTGTTGTGGTGAAGAAAAACGGCTCAGAAATTGGTAAAGCAGTTACGGCTGAGGATGAAACGTTTACCATCGACATTCCGTTACAAAAGGCCGGCAGCGAATTGCTCATTACTGCTGTTGACAAAGCAGGAAATGTCGGTGAAGCGGCGACTGTAGTTGTTGAAGACGTCACAGCACCAGAAAAGCCTGTAGTGAAAAATGTGAAAGAAAACGCAACGACGGTTACCGGTTCAGCTGAACCAGGAGCCAAAATTGAGGTTGCAGTACAAGACTCAATCATTGGTGAAAGTACCGTGGATGAATCCGGGAAATTCATCGTTTCGATTCCAGCCCAAAAACTAGGGACATCCTTAACTGTTACAGCGGTCGATCATGCCGGAAACCGCAGTGAGACTGCAACGGTTGTTGTAAAAGACGGGACTGCTCCGGAAAAACCGATTGTTGATGAAGTAACAGACAAGGATTTGAAGGTAACGGGCAAGGCGGAAGCTGGTTCCACTGTTTTTCTTCGAGATAAGGAAGGAAATGTTCTCGGAACAGCTGCAGCAGAATCAGATGGTACCTTTACGGTTCCCCTCATGAATGCTCCTAGCGCTGGAGCAGAATTGTCGGTAACCTCGGTTGACCAGGATGATAATGTCAGCGAACCGGCCATTGTGATGGTGAAGGACGTTACGCCTCCATCTAAACCTGTTGTCAATGAAGTGACCGATAAGGATACGGCTGTAAGCGGCCGTGCGGAAGCTGGCACCAAAGTTGAAGTCTCTTTGGCTGGGGAAATGATTGGATCAGGAATAGCTGGGGATGATGGCCATTTTTCCATTGGTATCCCCGTTCAGCAAGCAGGCACCACTTTAAAAATTACGTCAGCTGACAAGGCTGGTAATGTGAGTGAAGAGTCCGTTGTCGTCGTAAAAGATGTGACCGCACCTGGTAAGCCGTTTGTTAATGAAGTGACGGATATGGATGACACCGTGACAGGTTCGGCTGAGGCTGGTTCTCTAGTCGAGGTTTGGAATGGTACTCAACGGATTGGCTCTAATGAAGCGGATGCGGATGGCTCTTTCAATGTTGCTATCAAGGCCCTAGCCGCCGATACGAAATTAACGATTACAGCAAAGGACACGGCTGGCAACGTAAGTGAAGCCACTGCTGTCATGGTTAAGGATGTGACTGCTCCTAGTAAGCCGGTTGTAACAGAAGCAACCGATGCAGCTAACATTGTCATCGGATCCGCCGAAGCTGGATCGAAGGTTGAAGTTTCAAAGGATGGCAGTGTAATTGGCAATGCTGTTGCCGGATTTAATGGAAGCTTTACCGTCAATCTGTCTATTATCGTTAAGGCTGGTACTACCTTATCCGTTACAGCGACTGATAAGGCCGGAAATGTCAGTAATGCAGCCGTTGTGATGGTGAAGGATGTCATCCCTCCTGCCGACCTTTCTGTCCATGAGGTAACGGATAAGGATGATGCCGTTACAGGCAGCTCCGAACCTGGCACCAAGGTAATTGTTAGTTTATTGCAGGATGGGACTGAAATTGGCTCAGCTATTACGGATGAAAAAGGAAATTTCTCAGTTAAAATCCCTGTTCAGCAAGCTGGAACAAGCTTACAGATTTATGCTTTAGACGATGCTGGAAACCGCAGTAATACAAGTACTATCACGGTCAAGGATGTAACAATTCCTGCCATGCCAGTTGTCAATGAAGTGAGCGACCAAGATTATGCTGTCAGGGGTACGGGTGAGGCGAATACGACCGTGAAAGTCTGGTTAAACGGCTCGCTGATTGGCTCCGATTATGTCACAGGAGACGGGACATTTTTCGTTCGAATTCCAGAACAAAATGCGGGGACTGAATTGCTAGTTACATTAACCGACCGAGTGGGTCATGTCAGCGAGGCTGCCAAGGTGATTGTAAAAGATGGTATTCCACCTAAGGAGGCAATCGTAAATGAAGTATCGAATCGCGATACGACTGTTGCTGGTCAAGCAGAAGCAAATGCTCGAGTAGAGGTAAAGAATTCAGAAGGTGCCTTGCTCGGTGCTGCTACAGCTGGATCGGATGGAAAGTTTGCGGTCACAATCCCTGTTCAAGCTTATGCCACTGAATTACTGATTACGGTTGTGGACGCGGCCGGTAATGTCAGTGAAGCTGTTTCCGTAACAGTTGGTAAAGCAAAGCTTGCAGGCTGGTATAAAGAGAATGGTTTCTGGTATTACTATGACCCTGTAACGTACGATCTTCAACTCGGCTGGTTTAAAGTCGGCAGCAGCAAGTTTTATGCAGATGGCTATGGCAAGATGCAGACAGGCTGGCAAAAAATTGGCCCTGCCTGGTATTACTTTGGGACAAGCGGCGTGATGGCGACGGGCTGGGTGAAAGTCGGAACCGCCTGGTATTTCTTCGGCAGCAGCGGTGCTATGCAAACAGGCTGGATGAAGAGCGGCTCGTCTTGGTATTACTTTGGCACCAGCGGGGCAATGAAAGTCGGCTGGTTACAGAGCGGTTCAACCTGGTATTACTTTATGTCCTCCGGCGCCATGGCCACCGGCACGATCAAAATCGGCGGCTCGTCTTATTATTTTGATAAGAACGGGGTTTGGAGGAAATAGCTCTTTGCTCGTCGGAAATAAATATCGATTGATTACCTGAGCCAGGCTTGCTGCCTGGCTTTTTGGTGTTTTAGAGGAGGAGGATTTGAATTCGCCGATATATGCGCAGATTCGCCGATAAACATTTTAATTCCCCGATAAAGTCCATTTATCGCTAGTCCCCTACTCTAGAGAACGATTGCATCGCTGGTGAACGGCCATTTTTTCAAAAAGTCACAGCATTCGAGGTGCAGTTATAGAATATTTAGCCTTATTTCCATCATAATTTTGCAGGTTCGATGATAAATTGGTTGTAAATGTCAGGCTAATTGGTGGGAAGACGTTTGAGGTATGTGTTTGATCAAGGGGAAATTCTAGATGAATCAAAGGTTTCAGTAAGTATAAGAAATAAAGCGTTAAATTATGGATTAGGCTGCTTCGAGGGAATTAGAGCTTTTTGGAACGACAGTCAAAATCAATTGTATATTTTCCGGATCTATGACCATTATAAACGATTCCATGAATCTGGTAATGCCCTTCATATCCCCATTCCCTATACATCCATGAAATTAATTCCTTGGACCTTGCAATTATTAAGAAAAAATAACGTCAGGGAAGATGTGTATATACGGCCCATTTGTTTTAAAGGGGCAAATACGCTCCGTCCAAATTTACTTGACCAATATAATCGGGTCAGTATTTATTGCACACAGTTAACGTATATGCCCAAGCCAGCTATAAAGGTTTGTGTTTCTTCCTGGACTCGATCAGGTAATAATATGATTCCACCTCAGGCAAAGTCAACGGGAAACTATTTAAATTCTGGATTAGCTTCTTCTGAAGCACGTTTAAATGGATTTGATGAAGCTATTTTTATAACGGATCGAGGGAATGTAAGTGAGGGAACAGGCGAAAATATTTTTATTGTAAAAAATAATAAATTGATTACCCCGCCCCTATCCGATCATCTACTTGCAGGGATTACGCGTGATACGGTCATGCAAATCGCAAAAAACGAATTACAATTGCCTGTACTGGAACAAAGCATAGCAAGAACGGAATTATACTCTGCTGATGAAGTATTTTTTACTGGCACAGCTATAGGGATTAAAGCAATCATCAATATTGATCATCGGATGATTGGAAACGGCAGTGAAGGGACGATTACTAGAAATATCCGCTTTCTTTATGAAAATATTGCTAGAGGAAATAACCCTAAATATTTTGGTTTTTGTACACCGGTGTATTAGGGGAATGAAGTTTAATCGCCCACAAAAAGGACTGCTTGGAACAGCCCCTATTCCTCCATTTCCTTTGCTATCCCTTTGAAAAACCATACACAAAACCATCTGGAAAGCATAAAGGAGATAAACAGGGAAATCCATGTCAAATACCAGGACCAGTGCAGGTACTCTATTAAATCTGTATACTTTTCAATAATCACTTCAAGAATCGTTAAAATCGTACAGAACGAAGCAAAGTACAAGAACTTCATCATTTTGCTGCGGGCATGAGGATAATAGGCATTAACAACACCGCAAAGAACGGTAAATGACAGAAACTCAAAGGTAAGGCTGGTGTAATTAATAGTCGGTAAGTCGCGGACTGGATAGGCTATCAGCCCATACTCCACAACCACTAAACCAAGGATCCAGGTAATCACTTGCGTAAATAAAAAAGCGACAATGGCTATTCGTCTCTTCCTTTTGGGGATTATGAATACCAACCCCAACGTGATCAGCCAAACCACAAATAAATTCATCCACTCTAATCTCATTGTGTTGCACCCTTATCGTTTTGGAACATGGCTTTGTCTTTGAAAAACCATCGATATAGTAGATTGGAGACGGCAAACATCCAAAAAAAGTTAAGCCATGACCAATACCACGTATAATGCTGGAATTTTAATAAATGGGTATATTTTTCCAACAGTTTTATGATTACAACCACACCCGTAACCCAAACTGATAAATAAAGGAGACGCACTTTGTAATTTCTTTTTGGCTCATAGATGCTATAAAAACCGCATATGAGTGGAAAGAAGAAATAATTCAATGCCAATAGTAAATGAGTGGCTTTTGGAAATTCGCGAATGGGATAAGAAATACGGTCAAAGTAAACAAGCAGCACGGCAGACAGCCAGGTAAAGGTTTGGCAAATCATAAAAGCGATTAGGAATCTCCGCAGGCGATTTTTTGGAACGAACAGCATAGATGCCAAAAGACCGATCACCCACAATAGTATTAATACCAAAATATCAACCGTCATATCATGTATACCTTTCTGGAGGTTTTGCTACTATTCTTCCCTAACACACGAAAAAAAGCCCGAAGGTTTCCATAACGGATTCTCTTCAGAGGAAACAACTATCTTAAAAGTCACACCAAGGTTGATATAATTGCAAATAAAAGGGAGCACTTCACCTTGTGCTCCCTTTTAGCAATAATTGACCGCCAACTTTAAAAGGTTGTAGAACTGGATACTGAGAAAAAGGCAGCCAAACCCAGCACCATTAAAATTTGCAAAATAATTCCAACAATACTGCAAATTAAACCTGCGGTTGCTAATCCTCTGCCCTTTTCACTTGTTTTATTAATTTGTTTTACTGCTATTCTTGAAAATACTATTCCAATAATGCCTAATATTAAACCAATGAAAGGAATAAATAATGATAAAATACCGACTATTAAAGAAATGATTGAACTAGTGTTTGTTTGGTTTTTTTCAGACATTCTCTATCCCCCTTTTTTGATAATATTACCATTTCTATTCCCCTAAGATATTAATTATCCTTTATTTCAATAAAAAATGACCTACCTAAAAATGCGAGTAGGTCGAGATGATAAAGCAGAATATGCTTATTCAGTTGCTTCTTCACGATGCTGTCGCGCACTTTGATGCCTTGCTGTCCGCCAGCTTCATCATTATCATTGCCGGCAATCCCGCTTCTGCCGTTGCCATCGGCGAAATTGGAATCGGTATTAGCCGATGCGCTGTGATCAATCGCATTTTGCCCGCCTTGATTGGCGTTCGTGCCTACATGCTTGTTAATTTGCCCGCCGCCCTCTGCTCGCTGTTCGATATGATTTTCAGTATTTCCGATATTAAACGTGTAATTGATGTTGATATTGATTTTGCAGCAGTCACATTTGTGTTCAGGCTCGTGGGCGATTTCTTCTTCTTCCTTTTTATCTTTTTTGCTATTCGACATGGATAAATCCCCCTTTCTTATACTGATACTATCAATATATGGCTGTAGCTAGGTTTCGAATGGACAAGTTCAATGCAAAGGAGTTTTTTTATGGAGATCCATTACCGTTTAACCGAAGAGGACTATTTGAACTTCAATATGTTTCATGTAAAAAATTCCAAAGCCGCGATGCGTTCCTTGAATATTCAGCGGTTTTTGCTGCCAATTATGTTTATTTTTGCGGCCTATCTGGCGTCTCAGTTTGGCGACATACCCTTTGTAACGGCGTTTGTTATTTATTTTATTTTGGCGGTTTTGTGGATTGTTTTTTATCCAAAGTATTTCTATCGTCATGTTAAGCGGATGACAAAGAGAATGATGAATGAGGGTAAGAATGAGGGCTTGCTGGGTAATCATGTGCTACGAATGACGGATGAGGGAATTTTGGATTCTAGCGCAAATGGCGAAACTAGGGTGACCTGGGCTGGGATTGTGGAGATGAAAGAGGATCAAAATAATATCTATCTCTATAACAGCGGAGTTAGTGCTTGTATTCTTCCGAAAAGAGAGTTGCATGACGTTGATAGTGTGCGGAATTATCTTGTTGAGAGGATTAAATAGAGTTTTTAGCGATGTAAAAATACACTTTTTCAATCGTTGTATTGATTTATCAGCGGATTTTGAAGGTTTATCAACGAATCTCGTGAGTTTATCAGCGAATTTTTCATTTTATCAGCGAATCGTTAAATAGGCAAAGCTGCCAACAATATCAAATTGACAATTAATTTACAATTGCTTTATATATTTTTTACAAAAAAGGTGTACACTTATATTATAAAACCAAAAGAGGTGGTCACCATGATGATAATCGAAATGCTTATTCGTCTTACTATTACGACTACATTTCTCACCCTGGTTTGCCCTTAATGCCTCTTAATGAAGGCTTTTTTTTTGCAAAAAAATATCCGGCACAAGGCCGGATGCGCAACAAATATTTTTATAAGGGGGTCAAAGAGAGAGTTGATTAAGCTGTTCTCTTCATGTACTTATAATACCCCCTAGATATGAACAAACTATGAACAAATCTTTAAGGTTATTTAAAAATTATTTAAAAGTATTAAAGCAGTAGAATTCACAACTGAGATCCACTACTTTTAGTATGATTGACTTGCAATCCTTCATTGAATTAGGACTTCCTTTCGACTAAATTCCTTATATGCTATACTAATCAATCGTTTGATTAAAACGACTGAAAATGTTTCCCTATCTGAAATTTTGATGGAAGGCGGGTTTGAAAATTGTCGAAGTCCGCAAATGTATTTCGCAGGAAATATCCAATCTTTCAACAAAGTTGGACTGATTTCTCTTCAAATTACATCATTCTACCCCTTTCACTCTTATTCTTCACTATTCAATCGTTTGATTAAAAATCCCTTAAGCCAATCAAATCATAGAAAACTCCATTAAACGCCTAAAAAGTATGTCGAATTTGTCCATTTTCAAATCTGTATTTATCTTTACATTTAACACATTCTATTAATAGAGGTGAATTTTATGCGCGAAGACCATAAACGATCAAGGAACTCCACTAGTTATGAGGATGGCAATCTTTATTTAGATACTAGTAATAATCCGTCCATTCAGGCCAATTTTGCTGGCGGAAGTCCTTTTTTAGATTTAAGTGAGGATGATTCCCCAAGGACGAATTCTGATGGCGGGAGTTCTTATTTAAATACAATTGAGGACTAATTATACCATTAAAAAATTAACTCCCCTCAGAGGCTGAAGGGAGTTTAACCTTTATTTACAGTCGCATAGCCTGTCTGCAGGACATTTTTCTCTCGGATAAGCTAAACATACTCTCGCATAAACTATATTTACTCTCAGTAAGCTATACCTCCTCTCGCATAAGCCACTTTTACTCTCATTACTGCCTTACCGGAAGGCAAATTTCCCAATACCCGCTCTCTCCCTCATTTAATTTCCAATTCTTGCATAAAGCGGTAAGTAACGAGACAAATTAAAACTATGACAACACACCAAAAAGGGCGCAGACAGAGAGCATATCTCGGCACGTTACATCTGAATCTTTTACATTTCACGAATCCATGGGTTACTGTTGCCTGGGCATGGTTTATGCCAGGATTTGGCCATCTCTTATTAGGCCAGTATATTTTAGGCTGGATTTTGTTTGTCTGGGAAGTTGTCCTCAATGTACAAACACAATTCAACGTTGCCATTATTTATACTTTCATCGGACGATTTGATGAGGCTGTACAGATCCTAAAACAAGAGGATGGTTATTGGCTTCTAACTTATGGAGCTGTATTTGTTTTTACCGTTTACAGCACCTATAAGATTGCAGTAGATAACAATTTACTTTATGAGCTTGCCCATAAAGATAATGCGCCCATTTCTATATTCAAAATAGACCAAATTCAATGGAATTCTCTATCAAAAAGAAGCCCGATTGTGGGAGCTTTATGGTCATTGTTCATCCCAGGTATAGGGGCAGTTTATACGCATCGGGTCTTAACGGCCATTTTTGAAGTTGTGTGGTGGAACGTCATCTTAATGAAGTCACATCTTCTTTCAAGTATACAATACACCTTAACTGGAAAATTTGATAAGGCTGTTTCCGTCCTTGATCCAGAATGGGCGTTATTTGTTCCCTCGATGATTAGTTTTACCGCTTACTTTACCTACGTGATTACCGTAGAACGAAATAAACTTTTTGATAAGGAACAATCAAACTATCTGTCGCAAAACTACCAACGTAACAAACGATTTCCATTACGGATAAAGGATGACCCCATAAAAATGCGATTTATAGCTTCCTTCAACCACTCAGAGCATTTGGAAAAGGCAATCACTGCATTAGAATCTCTCGGCGTGATGCAGGAAGACATTTTTGCTGCTCCACTTGATAAACGAAATGAAAAGTCGCAATGGTTCGATACTATTCATCGCTCGGATGGGAAAAGCCTGTTCGATGGCATCATGCTTCTTGGTGCGCTAGGCACTTTTTTCGGAACTGTTTACGGCTTTATCCTTCACTGGGGTCCAGTTGTTTGGGGAGTTGCCGGGTTTATAGCCGGATGCCTTTTAGGCTGCATAATCAAGGGCATTCCGATTTTACTTACAGCAAAAAAGAGAGAGAAAGTGCCCAAAACTGAGGTTGTGCTGATTGTGGATTGTGAAAATGATCTCGCTCGTAAAACCGAAGAAGTATTGTGGTCGAACCATGCCTTCGGACTTTCGCAAATTAGAAATTGACCAAAACTCCTCAGGATATCATTTGAGGAGTTTTTTCCACAAAGCTACTCTTTGAAAGCATCCGCCACTAAATTACTAGTTTCTCTTAAGTAGTAAAGATAGTTGTCCCCGCCATAGCTATCTTTTCCAAAAGAAAAGCTAACTGTTTAAACAGCTAGCATTTTATTATAACCCCGCACGGATCGGCCGCTTCCATCGTAAGCAGACCCTCTAACTCTACAAGTTTTACTTTTGTCTCTTCTCCTGGTTCAAACTCAATTGGTATTTCACCTAATAGATTTTGAAAAAGATGAGGGATTTCTTGCTCTCCTGTGATTAGTACCATTTTTCTGATTTTCCTGCCATCTAAAGATGGAACCGCATCTGCTCTCCGCTGCAGCTCAATTTTGAATCCAAAAGGGGTGTAAATAAAGGTGCGGCGCTCTCCTTCTTCCACTTTTAAAGAAAGGTTTTCGGCATTATTACAAATAGATTCATATTCTTCTTGTGAAACTAGAAAACCCAGATGGTCAAACTTGGACGACTTGCCGAATCCAAATGTAACATTGATGCTGTCTAATACCATTTCAATCGTACGGAATAGTGGAGGGCTGGGTTGGAAATCGTCCCAGGTTAATGGCGGATTAAACGTTTCGAATTGACCATTCTTTTTTCCAATTCGTAGCTTTACGGTGAATCCGAGGTTGGAATAAAAGTCTTCCATTTCTTTCGGCTGCGGCGTCCAATAATGATAATGAAATAATCTCATTTTGATTTTTTTAACACCCTAACTAATAGAAATCCTACACTAACGATCAAAGCTAATATTATTAGCGGTACTAATGTATTTGTAATCATATATCCGCCCCCTAAGATAAATTCATTCCCGCCTTCATTTTACCATAAAATACCATTTTGGGTTAGAATAAGTTGGAAAATAGGTTAATTGGGGTGTTGTTATGGAACACAAAGTTCTGCCAAAGAACGAATGGCTCGAAGCGAGGAAAGAACTGCTGCTGAAAGAAAAGGAATTCACTAAGATGCGGGACGAACTAACCCAGCTGAGACGGGATTTGCCGTGGGAGGTGGTCAGCAAGTCTTACACATTTGACGGTCCCAACGGTAAAATGTCGCTGGCAGACTTATTTGCCGGAAGAAGTCAACTGATTGTCTACCATTTCATGTTCGATCCTGGCTGGGATCAGGGCTGCAAACATTGTTCGTTTTGGGCCGATCACTACAGTGGGATGATTCCGCATTTAAATCACCGTGATGTTACCTTTGTCTGTCTTTCTCGTGCCCCTTTAGAAAAACTGGAAGCATTCAAACAGCGAATGGGCTGGACCTTCCCTTGGTTTTCATCGGGACAAACGGATTTTAATTATGACTTCCAAGCCTCTTTTACCAAGGAAGAAGTCGAGAAAAAACAAGCCTATTACAACTATACCCTTCAAAATCCGATGAGTACGGACAGAGAAGGCGTGAGCGTTTTTTACAAAGATGAAGAAGGAAATATATTTCATACTTACTCGACTTATGCCCGCGGCATTGACATGGTCAATATCACCTATCAGTTTCTCGATTTGGTGCCAAAAGGCCGGCAGGACGACCGTGGACTGCGGCATCGTGATCAATATGTTCCGAAAATATAAAACTGGTACCATTAAAAAAGTAATTTCTGGAACTTACAATATGGAAGGTTTTTTCATAAAATTCGATTATTAACTTAATTGGAGGATGCGACTTATGGAAAATACTTTTCAAATCACTTACAAAATTAACTCAGAAATCAGCCCTGAAGATATGTCAGCAGTTTTTAAAGCTTCAGGAATTAACCGCCCTTCTGATGACTTGCAACGACTGCAGCGGATGATTGAACATGCCGATATCATCATTACAGCCTCGGCAAATGAAAAAATAGTTGGAATTGCCAGGGCGCTGACGGATTTCAGCTACTCCTGCTATTTATCTGACTTAGCGGTGGACAAAGCGTATCAAAAAACGGGGATTGGTAAGGAACTGGTCCGATTAGTACAGGAACAAATCGGAGAAGAAGCAACTCTAATCTTACTGGCCTCCCCTGTTGCTATGGAGTACTATCCTAAAATTGGTTTTGAGAAAATAGAAAATGGGTTTAAAATTCTTCGAAAGAGGTAGGTTTCCGCTTTTTAAAGGGCAAAAAATTGATGGACTTAACAGTTTATCAGCGGATTTTCAACTTTTATCAGCGGATTTTAGACTTTTATCAACGAATCATGTTTTTAAAAAATAAGAAAGAGGAATTGCCGCCGCAATTCCTCTCTTCTCGCTTATCCGCGCTGTGTACTCCCTTTTAAAATCCGTCTATCTTTTACCACAATCACAAAAACCACCGCGAGCAGCCCTCCCGAAATCGCAAATACACTCCGCACTCCTAAGTAATCGGATATAAGCCCCATGATCAAGGAGCCAACACCGAAGGTACCTGTTGAAATGGTGCCAAATGACGTATACACCGTGGCCAATTGCTCTTTCGGAATACTCGTTTGGATGATGGTTTGCTGCGGAATATTTTTCAACTGCCCAAAAACGCCAATCAAAGCCGATAGCAACAAAGCGACCAAAGGAACACTGGTTAAACTGAAGAGAATCGTGAAAAAACAGTTCAATACAATGCCAACCGTAATAAATCGATACTGATTTCGTTCTAAAAACCGAGGAAACTTAACACACAGCAAACTTCCCAAAACCAATCCGATGAAAAAGGCACTGTTAATGAATCCCCACCACTGCTCCTGTGTATTCAATGCCTGCTTAACATAGACAATTAAGATGGCTGCAATCCAAACGGAGTTCGCCACCGTTTCCATGAACTCCATTTTCGCCAGCGTTTTTAAAACAGGCGTTACACGAATGGTCTGCCATCCTTGTGTAATTAAATCCCGCATCCTTTCTTGCCGTTCCGCTTTGTGGTTTACATTTTTCAATAAAGCTAAAATAAAGCTGGATAAAACAAATAACAAAGCCACAACCAAGATTAGTTGATTGGGACTAAACACAATCAATAACAGACTGCCAAAGAACCAAGTACCGATCTGAATCGATTGTGTAATGGTTTCCACTATTCCGTTCGCCTTGATAAGATGTTCTTTTTCCACATAATAAGGAATTAACGTCTGCCTAATGGGATTGGCACAGCCGTCCAGGAGTGCAATTCCCGCTATCATGAAAAAAACAAAATAATAATTGGTTAAGGCTAAGCCGCTCATCATAAAAGCACTTAAGCCAAACAAAATGACCGTTTTCCCTATTTGTGAACCGACCAACAGCTTTTTCAGATTCACCCTTCCAATCAGAATTGGTGTCAGGATGCTTGAAATAAACATGGCGAAGGTAATGGTAAACGGCACGATGGCCGAGGCTGCGGCAGATTTGGTTATTTCAAAAATAAAGCTAATCACAGCGACCACATATAACACATCCCCAACATTGGAGAGTGACTGGCCAACCATGAGGAAAAGAAAATCACGATTACGTTTCAAGATAATCCCCCATTTTTAAATTTTTTTTAAAATGAGGGGGAATTTAGATTGGATTTCTCAACATGTATCGTAGCTCCTTTTCAAAGAGGCAATTAGATAAAAACTTAGGGGGACCACTCGTTTTATCGTCATTGAGTCAAATTTTCTTTCTTAAATTATACTTCGTTTTTTTAGAAGGGATACATCTTTTTATAGATATCGACCACTCTTTAATTGGCGGATAATCTCTTTTAACTGTCGCATAGCAGCTCCTTATTGTCGGATAACCTCTTTTAATTGTCGCATAGCTACTCCCAATTGGCGGATAACCTGTTTTAACTGTCGCATGCAAGCTGCTTACTGGCGGATACACTCATAACAACAAATATAGGTACTCACCCATATTCGCCAAAATGAATATCTTATGCTTAAAACAATATGGAGGAATCGGGATGGGATACTTTGTTACGGTTGAACCGGGTGTGAATTTATATGTTGAAGATATTAATCCCAGCGGCAGCAAGACCATCGTCTTTATCCATGGCTGGCCGCTCTCCCACAAACAGTTTGAATATCAGTTTGATGTTCTTCCTGCAATGGGCTACCGCTGTATTGGGATTGATTGGAGGGGCTTCGGGAAATCGGATAAACCCATCAGTGGTTACACTTTTAACAGACTGGCAGATGATATTCGTGCGGTTGTTGGTACATTGCAATTGCAAAATTTCACACTGGTTGGCCATTCTACAGGGGGAGCGATCGCGATTCGCTATATGACCCGCCACAACGGTTACGGGGTGTCCAAGCTCGTCCTTGTTGACGCTGCTGCTCCAACAGGCTTTACAAAGGAAACGGCCGATAAATTTCTCAAGGAAACCTTAAACGACCGTCCGAAGATGATGCAGGAAGTGACTGATAGCTTTTTCTTTCAGTATATAACACCAAGATTCTCAGACTGGTTTTTTCAAATGGGAATGCAGGCGGCTGGCTGGTCGACGGCGGCAGTGGTTGTTCTATTAAGAGATGAGACGCTTTTTGAAGATCTTCCTAAAATAAGTGCACCCACCTTAATTATTCACGGTGTTCATGATAAAGTGATTCCGTTCGCACAAGCACAGGAAATGGATCAGAAGATAAGGAATTCCCAGCTTGTCCGGTTTCAGTATAGTGGCCATGGCCCTTTCTGGGAAGAGCGTGATCGGTTTAATCAGGTTTTGGCACAATTTGTTTGATAAAGATTCAGCTGCCATTGGTGCAGCTTTTTTATTTTGCTTGTAGAAAGTGGATGGCTAATTTTTAGGTGAATTGGATGGTTATTAAACACTCCGGTTGCGTTATTATATAATTGTTATTAATTTATAACATTCATAAGAGGTGCAGTATGAAAATAATGTTTGGTTTGGTCATATTGATCTTAATTTTTTCAGTGTTCTCAACTCTAATACTTACGAAGAAGCCTGACGAAAATTATAGGGGTTCAACCAAAAGGAATACGACTAATTTAACGTTAATATATGTGGTTATTATTTTTATCGCTTTAGTTTCATTAGGGATTTACATTTGGTTGACTTAACGGAGATGATAAGTATGACATGGGCAGTGGTTTCGATTATTCTTATAAGTCTTGTTAAAATTTTGATGACCTGTCTTCCCAGCGGTGTTGTGAACTGGCTTATGAGCAAATTTCAAATTCATTCAAAGCTTAGCGCGGCGGATGTAACCATAACCTTTGATGGATATAACATAGAGGATGAAGACAAAACTCAAATTATCCATTCTTTTAATGAAGCTATATTTATGAAGCAGCAATATATCTATCCTGGTACCGAAGATTTGTATTTGAATCCAGAGAATGCGGATACTCCTTTGGTTATTGATACTAAGAGCGGCAAGTTATTTGTTTACACCTACGACGATCATGTTGATGTAGTCAAGCAGTCTAAGAAAAAGGTTATCGCGTACAGTCTGTTTTCTGATTATCTTCAAAAACGATCTCTGTTGCTAACTGGGGATGTATCTTAAAATCTTTGCAAACAAAAATGGACCTGCTCCTGACATTTGAGCGGGTCCATTTTTTGTTGATATGGCTCTATTAATTCTTAATCCAAGTTACTATTCTTATAATTTGGAATGGGTCATTCCAAGTAATAATAAAACTCAAGAGGAAAAATGCCGCAGCGGCAAAAAACTTTATTTTTCCTTTTTCTTTTTTAAACATAGCTCCAAAACTTAACAATAAGCCAATAAACAATACACCAAATCCTGATACCATTACAGGCTCAAAGTAACTTGGATTCATATACGAGGAACCGAGAAGCAGGACACCTATAGTCTTAATCCAAATCAAAAAAAGGCAACAGTTATATAAACTGTCACCTTTATCAGAGCTTCCAGCCTGGAAACTCTTCATCTTTTTGTTTTTCATACTCTTTCATTCTTGAGTATGAATTTCCCAGCCTGCTAACGATGTAACCTTGTGGGCTCGTCGTTTCTGGTTTGCCGGTTAATTCCTCTAATTTTATTCTTGCAAACATGTTTGCCACTGAAGCCAAGCTTTCAATAGTATCCATTAATTCAGGGTTATCACTGTTGTACCTTTTAGAAATGTAGATAATATAATCAAGTCTATTTTTTATGAGCTTAAGCGTTTCGGTATCAAACTGTTCCTGTTTCATTACATTTCACTCCTTATTCTTAAGATTATGAGCAAAAAGTGATTTTGGAACTAAGAAAATAAATAAATGGAAAAGGTTCTTTTTTCCTTTAAATGACTATGATTGCAATCGGAAAAAGCATTCACTACAAAGGTATATGGACAATATCCTCCACTATTTTATTGGGATATCTTGCCTCTTTTGGTGACCATAGCCGGTCGTCCCCTTGCGAATGCTTTTGAATAGTGCTATTATAAAGAGGAATTATTTTTGTCCGGTGTAAAGAAAGCGACTTTCGTCTTGAAGATCACTGAGAGCAAGGATAGTAATACAATGTGTGTACGAACACACTAGGAGGCAACAAAAATGGAAAAAGGTAAAGTAAAATGGTTTAACGGCGAAAAAGGATTCGGATTCATCGAGCGTGAAGGTGGAGAAGACGTATTCGTTCATTTCTCAGCTATCCAAGGCGAAGGCTACAAAACATTAGAAGAAGGTCAAGAAGTGACTTTCGACGTTGAACAAGGTCAACGTGGTGCACAAGCAGCTAACGTTCGTAAAGCATAATATAAATATAGAAAAAGCCTCTAAAATTTAGAGGCTTTTTTATTTTTATAAAAAACAAAAAAAAATCCCTACTCACAAATGAGCAGGGAACATTAAAAAACAGTAAATCAAATGGTAAACCAAGTGTACCATACAATTAGAGAATGTCCTAATTTCAGCAAGTTGAAATTTGAGGTGAATACATATTTAGGTTGAAACAACCGTTAGAGCATCCGCAAACCTCTTAATTCCTTCATTAATCAAATCTTCTTTTTCCCTCGCAAAAGTAAACCGGGCGAATCCCTTCTCCGTCCCCATGGTTGTTCCAGGAACATAAATGACTCCCCTTTTAATCGATTCCTCTAACAACTGGGTTTCATTAAACTCTTTTTTGATCCTGCACCACAAATGAATGCCGCCCTCTGGGATATGAAATTCGACCTTATTTTTTAAAAAGGAGTGAAGGCTCGCAACCATTTGATCTCTCCGACTTTCTAACTGCTTCACCAAATGCTGGATGTGCGATTCAAACTCCTTTGATTCTAAAAAATCATTGGCAATCCATTGAGAGTAGCTGGCATGTCCGAAGTCGACCTGGTGTTTGGCATCTGCCAGCCTTTCGATTACCGCCTTGGGTCCGATGATCCAGCCGATTCGCAAACCTGATGCCACTATTTTTGTCAGGGAGCTTATATAGAGAACATTCCCATGCTGGTCCAATGATTTGAGCGTTTGAATTTTTTCTCCCGAGAAAGAGGTTAGGCTGTACGGATCGTCCTCCACGACCGGAATCCCATATTCAGAGGATAATTCAAGGATCCTTTTTCTCCGTTCCAAGGGCATGAGCGATCCTGTTGGATTTTGAAAAATAGGATTCAAAAAAATCATTCGAATTCTATGCTTTTTATATAAAGTGGTGATGTCATCTGGGTTTACTCCGTCCTTGTCTCCTTTTAAAAAATAGGTTTTAATGCCTGCTGATTTAAATACAGGCAGATTGTAGTGATAAGACGGATTTTCAATTGCCACCGCGTCGCCTGGTTTTAATAAACATTGAACGACCAGATGCAAGGCCTGCTGTGCTCCCGATGTCATTAAGATCTTAGATGGATGGGTTTCGATGCCGCGAAACTGCTTCACATGATTCGTAAGGGTCTGCCGGAGGATCAAGCTTCCCTGCGGATGGTCATAACCCAAGGTTCCGATAAAGGAGCGGTTGGCCGTAATCTCTCTTAGTGAGGTGAGCGGAAACAGGTCCTCAGACAATTCCCCACTGGCCAAATTGATGAGTTTATGGTCTGCCATTTCTTTATGGATTCTTTGCGTGACAGGCACATTCGGCAGAAACGACCCAGCCTCAATATACCGGTTCCAGCTAGGAATCCGTTTTTTGGCCATTCCCCAAATATCTTTGCTGACGGTTGTTCCACTGCCTCGATTCCGATCGATGAGGCCATTGGATTCCAGTTCATCATAGGCCGCAACGACGGTGCTTCTGTTTACACCAAGTTCTTTCGCCAAACCTCTTTCAGAAGGCAAGGGCTTGTCATGCGGAAAAGTCCCATCAGCAATCCCGTTCTCAATATACATCGCAAGTTGTTTATAAATGGGTATCTTTGATTCTCGGTCCGGTTTCCAATCCATTTGCTACATCCTTTTTGGTTAGGTCTTTTTATAAATATTGTATACTTTTTTGTTTAATTATTCAGTGTAGATGCAAACTAAAAGCCATCTAGGTCCAAGTTAACTTCTATTTGCGGAGTTATCGGATTTATCAGCGGATTTAGCAGGTTTATCAGCGAATCTGAGGATTTATCAGCGGATTTTCCAATTTATCAGCGAATCTGGGGCATTTATCAGCGAATCGCACAAAGGGATTATGGCAAAAGAAAAACCGCCTGATCATGGATAGGCGGTTTGTTCCGACAAACTTAATATTTAGGATTTTCACCAAATCGATTGTCGCCTTGGCTGTCTTGGCATAAGAAGACAAGCATAATAATCCAGCCGACTAACGGAATGAGCCCAATCAACTGCATCCAACCGCTTCTTCCAGTATCATGAAGCCTGCGGGCTGTAACAGCTAACGATGGCAGCAATAAAGCCAAACCATAGAGTCCCGTTAAAATATTATTAAGGCCAAGGACATTTTCTATAACCGCAAGTATAACGTCAAAGATGAGATAGAAAAGAATAAACATCCAATATTCCTTACGGCGTGCTCTTCCTTCGAAGCCAGCATAATTCTTGACTACTTTCAAAAACCATTCCATTCCAATTAACCCCCTTGGAATTAATTCCCACAAATATTAATAATTACATATTAAGTATATCAGGTTAGAAGAATATTATGTTAGAGAATATTGATATTTTATGAGAGATATTGTCTAAAGCTGGCGAAGGCAAGTTTCCTGGCCAGGCTGGACGCCTGGCTTTTTAGGAAGTGACTGATATGTTCAGCAAAGTGACTGATAAATCTTGAAAAGTGACCGATATATTTTGATCAAGCTTCAGATTCCGCGAACATTGAATGGAATTCCGCAGAATTTTGATTTGATTCCGCGAATCTAGACAAGAATTCCGCCGATCTGAACCAGAATTCCGCGAATTACTCTATTATTTCCGCAAGGCGTATCCCCCACATTAGTTCACCCCCAACAAAAAAAGAACAAATCCAAATGAATTTGTTCTCTTTAGGACTTCGATTATTGATTAAAACGTCCGCGCTGTCGAAGTAATTCGCGGTTCAGGTTAGGATTTACTTCAAAGGCTGCACGGCCATGAAGCCAGAATATATTGTTAACAACAACTAAATCGCCGACTGGAAGTTCGAGTTCAGTAACACTCTCATCGGTTTCCAATGAATGTGAGAGGTCACGAAGGTATTTAGCTTCTTCAATGGTTTCAGGACAAACAAATTGGTCGATGAAACATGCACCGGGCTTATTGTTGTAATTGAAGAAGGTTAAGCGCTGGATTTCTTGATCTACATTTTTACTAGATGGTGCTTTGTAAGTAAACTTATGGTTAGCTAATGGATGATTTACAAACTTATCAAGGTCTTTCCAATCATCAAGGTGTAATAATCGGGATTCACCGCCCCGGGCATTTTCCTCGATCATTTTCATCATTAACAGCCAATCGGTTGGCTCATCGACAAAGGTCCCATCTGTATGAAGAGTGAATAAGCGATAGGCCTGACGAAGATAGGAGTCACTGTTATCGGTATGTTTGACCGAAAAGCGTGCGTAATATTTACCGGACATTGAATCAAAGTTGGATGAACCTAACAAATAAGAAATCGCAGTGGAGAAAATAACGTATTCATCTGTATCCTTCGTAACACCATCCAAACCAACTGTAAACCCGCCTGATTCACGGTCATGCACGATGTTTCGCAATAACTCGCCGAATTCTTCACCGACCTGATCTAATAACATGGAAGCGACAATAAGACGAGCATATGGTGTATATTCTAAATGCTGGACCGAATAGTTTTCCGCTTTGACTGCATTTAAAAACCCTTGAATTGCCTCTTTCGAAAGTCGGATGTGGTATAGACGGTCTGTTTGTGGATGAACGCTCACTTCATACATTTTTGTTTTCGTTTCAAATTTTCCTCTTTGTTTTACTACGATTGCCATTTTTCATTCCTCCAGTTTTGTGTAAGATTAGGTAAAAATATGGAAACCAGGGAATATAAAAAGCCAGCTGCACAAAGTTCCCTAAAAAAGCAGGTACTCCATGTACAACTGGCTTTATTCACTTCACAGCTCTATGGTAAATAGAGTCACAATGAATTAGCAGTTAATTGTTATTCATATTTCCTGTTTCCAAGTATTTATAATCTATCCACGGTTCTGAAAGGGGTGTTATATCAGAAGGCGGAAGTATTAGAAATATTTTCTATTATTAGAATAATTTGTATGTTATAGATTGTCAATTAGTTATTTTATAAGAATGATTATACCTTCTGTATTTCTTCTGTTCTTATTTGATGGAAATGTAGGCCCAAATCCTTTAATGCTGCAACAATAGCATTTGTTGCCTTGCCTCGGTAGTAGGTTTCAATTTCTTCGATCGCATCTTCCACACTATCTTTTAAACTTATGCCCCTTAATATACGGCCAATAAAGTCGCGCCCCTGTTCGGTTGCTAGGGTACAAGATGCCTCTAGAATTACACCATATTTAATATCTACCTCAGCCGTAATTGTTAACGTATCGAAGACACTTTTTGCTGCCATTCCTTGCGGCAGACGGGCGTGGCCTGCTAGAAAAATTGTTTTTCCATTTAGCATATTGGGCCTTCCTCTCGAAAGAATGATTTAAACGAATGTAGCTACTTTTAAGTTGGTTTGTTCTGGTATTCTATTCACAACTTCTTTTCCGATTTCGATGGAGGCCGTTGCGGCCGGAGATGGCGCATTGCATACATGGATCGTTCGTTTTCCTTGAATGATATGGAAGTCATCCACCATATTTCCATCGCTCCTTAATGCCTGAGCACGGACTCCAGCAGGTGCAGGGATTAAATCATCTTCTTGGATTTCAGGAATCAGTTCCTGAAGGCTCTTTGTAAATTGTTTCTTACTGAAGGAGCGAATATATTCATCCAGCCCCTCTCTCGCAAACTTCCCTGCCATTTTCCATAATCCAGGAAAGCTTAATGATTCTATTAAATCCTTTGCATTAAAATCTGTCTTTCTGTATCCTTCCCGTTTAAAGCTAAGCACAGCATTTGGTCCTGCATCGACTTCACCGCTGATCATTCGGGTAAAATGGACCCCCAGAAACGGGAACTTTGGGTTTGGCACCGGATAAATTAAATTTTTTACTAGATAGCGCTTTTCAGGTTTTAATTTGTAATACTCGCCTCTAAAAGGCAAAATCTTCATATCTGTTTTATATCCTGTTGCTAAAGCTACACGATCGCTGTGAAGCCCAGCACAGTTAATGACCATTCCAGCTTTTAATGTTCCGCGATTCGTTTCAATGATTACTTGATCCGATTCCTCATGTATTTTCTCCACTTTTGTATTTAGATGAATTTCTCCGCCACTCTCTCGGATTAGCTCGGCGAACTTTTCACTCACTTGTCTGTAATTTACGATGCCGGCCATCGGAACACGGATAGCGCCTAATCCATTAACATGCGGTTCAATTTCCTTTAATTCATCAGGACCGATTCTATGAATGGCTAATTCATTTTCCAGCCCTCGTTTATATAAATTCTCCAGGAGCGGTAATTCCTCTTGTTTCGTTGCAACGATTACTTTTCCGCAAATATCATGGTCTATTCCATGTGTTTGGCAGAATTCCGTCATCGATTTACTTCCTTGGCGGGCAAACCGAGCTTTGAAACTACCGGGTTTATAATAAATGCCTGAATGAATCACGCCGCTATTATGTCCGGTTTGGTGTTCCGCAACACCGGATTCCTTCTCAATGACAACTACCTTTGCATTGGGAAAACGCTCATAAATGGCCATCCCTGTTGATAAACCCACAATTCCTCCGCCCACTATTGCAAAATCATACATTTTCAATAGGCCCCCCTCTCCGATTTAATAGTATGAATTACATTGGATCCATATAAACAGTCTTCACTTCTGTATAAAACTCAATAGCCGCTTTACCCTGCTCGCGGCTTCCAGAACTGGAATTTTTAACTCCGCCAAAAGGCATTTGTGGTTCTGCTCCTGAAGTTTCCGAGTTAACATGTACAAGTCCTACTTCCGCGTCTTCAACAAAACGGCGGGCCAATGTCAGGTTGTTGGTGCAGATGGCTGCGCTAAGACCAAATTCCGTATCATTTGCCATTTCCACTGCTTCTTCGTAATCTTTGACTTTAAATAATGAAAGAACTGGACCAAAAATTTCTTCACGGGCAATTCGCGCGTGACGAGGCACATTTTCAAAGATTGTTGGTTTTACATAAAAACCATTTTTTAATTCTTCCTCTTCCGGAATCCCTCCACCGCAAAGCAGTGTTGCTTCTGATTTCCCTGCTTCGATCAATTCGAGCACACCATCAAGCTGTGCTTTTGATACGGCGGGCCCAATATAGGTTCCTTCACGAAGCGGATTACCAATGGTTAATTCCTTCGTCCGCTTTACCAGCAGGTCGCGAAATGACTCGTAAATCCCTTCTTGGACAATCACACGACTCGTTGCTGTACATTTTTGACCGGTAGATTTAAAGGCTCCGCCTACAGCTATTTCAACTGCTCTATCAAGATCTGCATCATTTAGAACAACAAGCGGATTCTTCCCGCCCATTTCCATCTGTACCTTTTTCCCGTGTTCTACAGCCTGTTTTTGAATCTGCCGTCCTACTTGGTTCGAACCGGTGAAAGAAATGGCTTTTATATCTGGATGTTTCACCAATTCATTCCCAATAACAGACCCTCTTCCAAACACACAATTTAGGACACCTGCTGGCAGACCTGCTTCATCAAAAGCTTTCATGACATAATAGACAGATTTCGGTGTTAAATCAGCAGGCTTAATCACCACTGTATTTCCATAGATAAGAGCTGGAGCCATCTTCCATACTGGGATGGCAATAGGAAAATTCCATGGTGTAATTAATCCAACAGGACCTAAGGGTGTACGAGTCGTATATAAAAATGTATTCTCATTTGCAGACGGTATGACATCTCCAAGCGGCTGACGTGCTTCAGCTGCAAAATACTCGAGGATGCTTACTGCGCGATTCGCCTCCCCCATCCCTTCCGAAAATGCTTTTCCCTCTTCCTTAATTAAATCCCGTCCTATTTCCTCTATGTTTTCTTTCAAAAAAGCCGCTGCCTTTTGTAAATAGGCTGCCCTTTGTTGAATGGAGAGCTTTTTCCAAGCTGGAAAGGCATTCTTTGCGGCAGCTGCTGCGTCGTGTACATCAGCTGCGGCACTGGATGGGAATTCCCCTAAGCTTTCACTGTTATGTGGACTTAGATTTTCTTTATATTCTTTTGTAGACGGCTCTTTCCATTGTCCGTTAATGTAATTTAAATGACGCATCTATAAATCCTCCTAAAATCATCGATTATTCTCTTTTTCACCTTTTCTTTCATGCTGGATTACTAATATCAGCATCACCTTTCACACTAACATCCGTTGTTTGAACCTTCTGATAATTTAAGGTCTATTATACTACCTTATCAGGCTGTTCATTTGATAAGACCGTTTCATCTATTTTCTTTCTAGTAAATTTAAAATAGTAAAAAACATAACAAGCGGCAACAAAGCCAAATCCTATATACAGTGATGTCCGCTGGGCTGCGTCGAATGCGGTAAACACAACGATCCCTGCGCACATGATGAGGCACAAAATTGGAAGGAGAGGAAAGAAAGGTACTTTAAATTTTAAATCCTTCAAGCTTCCTCCATCCGCAATATACTGTTTGCGGAATTTATACTGTGCTAGAGCGATTGCCATCCAGGTAACGACCCCTCCAACACCGCTGATAGCCAGCAGCACCACAAATAATGTTTCCTCTGCTATGACACTAGTAAGCAAAGATAGTAAGGCAAAGACGAGTGTAACAAGCAAGGCATTCATAGGCACACCACGTTTGTTTATCTTTCCGAACACACGGGGGGCCTGCCCGCTTTGGGAAAGAGAAAACAGAATTCTCGTACAAGCAAATAAACCTGTGTTCCCAACGGAAAGAATAGCCGTTAAAATAACGAAGTTCATAATATCCGCCGCATAAGGAATACCAATCATATCGAATACTGTTACAAACGGGCTTTCCAGTACACCTGCTTTTTTCCATGGAACAATGGCTGATAAAACAAAAGTTGCCAGCACATAGAAAAGTAAAATACGGACGATGATACTCCGGATTGCTTTTGGGATACTCTTTTCGGGTTCCTCTGTCTCTCCTGCTGCAACCCCCATGATTTCCGACCCCATAAAAGAATAGACGACTGTCATGATTGATATAAATATACCGATGAATCCTTTTGGAAATAATCCATCACCAATAAAATTTGAAAGGAATGGAGCCGATTGCCCCTTGATCGAAACCACTCCGAATATCGCAGCCCCTCCAACCACGATAAAAAAGAGTACAGCCAATATTTTTATGGCAGAGAACCAATATTCCATCTCGGCAAAGCTTCTTGTTGTCAAAGCGTTTATACCGAATAATATCAAGGTGAAAACAGCACACCACACCCATACAGGTACATCAGGAAACCACCTGGCCATGAGCAAACCGGCCGCGATAAATTCTAGACCTACATAGATGGCCCAGCTTAACCAATAAGTCCAGCCAATCATAAACCCAGAAGCAGGACCGATAAAGCGCTCCGCATGGGCCTGAAAAGAACCGGATACTGGCATCACTACCGATAGCTCTCCAAGACAAACCATGACCATGTACATAAGTAAACCGCCGAATAAATAGGCCGTGATCGCTCCCATAGGTCCCGCCTGACCAATCGCATACCCGGACCCTAGGAAAAGACCAGTACCAATGACCCCACCTATAGAAAGCATAAATAAATGTCTGCTTTTCATTGAACGTTTTAATTCTTTTGGTTGACTTCCCTGTTCTGGATTCATCCAATTCCCCCTTTATTTTCTCTGCCAAAAGAAACTGTTTATCTGACTGCGGCTTTTTCAGACGGATCAGCAAACTCTAATAAATCACTGACTTCTGGTTTAAAAATTTCATACGCAACATCTCGCTGATACCTGTTTTGTTTCTTCGCTTCTGAAAATAGCTGCATCGTATTTTTTCGGCATAGCTTTTCAATATCATCCATCACAGCCTGCGGGTCTGGTTTGACCAGTCCAAAAATCACAGCGTCATAAAATCTGATGGCCCCTAGGTTCGCAACAAAATCATTGACGATGTCAATTCCTCTTTGTTTGATGATTTCATCTCCTTCGGAAGAGATTGGGATATTAGCTGCTTCCACAATCAAGCTGGCTTTTACCGTATCTGCATTAGACTGGTTAATAACGTCCTCTAACGCACACGGGATGAGAATATCGCAATCTACATCCAGCCAGTCTGAGTTTGGCCTTACTGTATAGTTCGGTTCAAAATAATGGGTATCCATTTCGCCATAGACATTCTTATGGTCAATAAGGGTTTGAATATCCAATCCTTCTTCACATGTGACTAACAAGTTCGCATCTGAAATGCCGACGATTTTATAACCTAATTGAGATAGTTTTAAAGCGCAGCTTGCTCCTACACAGCCGAAGCCTTGGATGACAACCTTCGCTCCGTCCTTGCCATTCTTAAACTTCCAAGCTTCATCTGCTGAAAAGGCAACTCCATATCCTGTAACAGCATCATTTAAAAGCAATCCATCCATTCTTGTCTTCATCAGTCCATCAAAATCCTTAATCCCTTGAAGAATCGCAGGATCTTGTTTCATGGATTTTGTTAGAGGGATATCAATGCCGAATTCGTTAAAGATTTGGAGGACATCTTCATACTTTGTACCAAGATCACTTCCTAAAGATACGCCGTTATCAATATAAGGCATCACGGCAATTAAAAATCTTCTTAAGACGGCATAAGCATCTGGAGCTTTGTAATCATACTTAATTCCCGCTTTACATCCACCGGTCGTTCCGCTGTCACTAGCTACATACTTATATGCCATTGCATGGGCTAATCTTTCCACCTCTTCTTTTGTTACGGTCGGATGCATTCTCGTACCGCCGCCTGTATATCCCTTCACGAAATTATGAATAACAAGCCACCCCTGTGCATCCGTTTCCGTATCATTCCACTCAACAACTAAATATGGTTTAGTCAATCCAATCCCTCCCAAAGAATTATCCCTTCACGGTATGTCCCTATTCAAACCAGCCTATTGGCTTTGGCTCCAAATGAATGTTAATCTGTTTCGTTTCTTGATATTCGTCCAATCCGTACGTACTAAGGCTTCTGCCGATGCCGCTTTGTTTATAGCCCCCCCATGGCGCTTGAATATTCGTGAGATGGTAAGCGTTCACCCATGTAATACCGGCACGGACCTTTTTGATGACTCGCATTGCCTTGTTATGATCTGTAGAGAAAACCGCCCCTGCAAGTCCAAAGTCTGTGTCATTGGCAATCCTGACAGCCTCTTCTTCATCTCTGAACTTCTGAATGGCAACAACGGGACCAAAGATTTCTTCTCTGACAATCCGCATATCGCTTGTTACATGCGTAAAGACGGTAGGTTCGATGAAAAATCCCCTATCCAGACCCTCTTTCTCTATTCGATTACCCCCAAGAACAAGGTTCGCTCCTTCTTCTTTCCCAATCCGAATGTAGTCTAGTATACTTTTAAAATGTTTTTCGCCGACAATGGCACCCATTTGGGAATGTTCATCATTTCCGGGACCAACCCTAATCCCCTTTGCCTTTTCTACAAATTTCTCGACAAAGGTATCATAGATTCCCTCTTGGACAAGAAGACGGCTCCCCGAAGAACAAACTTGCCCTGAGCCCAGAAAAATGCCAAATAGGGCATAATCAACGGCTGTTTCCAAATCCGCATCTTCAAAGATAATGTTCGGAGATTTCCCTCCTAACTCTAGGGACACTTTTTTCAAATTACCTGCTGCCGACTGCATAATCCGACGGCCGACCTCTGTACTTCCAGTAAAGGAAACAATATCTACATCATTACTTTCAGCAATCGTCTGGCCCACTACTGATCCGATTCCCATAATGAGATTAGCTGCTCCTTTTGGCAAATCGGTCTCATCTATAAGCTCAAACAATTTTACCGCTGTCATCGGCGTAATTTCCGCCGGCTTTAGTAGAATGCTATTACCTGCTGCCAACGCCGGTGCAATCTTCCAAACACTCATCAATAAGGGAAAATTCCATGGAACAATCAATCCGGCAACACCCATTGGTTCCTTCACGATTAATGTCTGCATATCCCCGGAAGCTTCATATGATTGGCCATTAGGCATCGTAAGCAGACCAGCATAATAACGGAAGGTAGAAGCGGCTTCCTCTGCATCCGACTGTGCTTCTCTTCTCGTCTTTCCGTTGTTCTGAACTTCTAGATCCGTTAACACATCTATGTTTTCCTGCAATTTATCAGCAATCTGAAGTAAAACGGCCGCCCGCTCCTGCGGTGATTGACCAGACCATACAGCGCTTTCAAATGTTTTCTTTGCTATTTTAATAGCTTCGCTCGTTTCTTCTTTTGTTCCTAACGGAGCCCTGGCAATGACTTCCTGTGTGGCAGGATTAATAATATCCATATTTTCTGGATTACTAGATTCAATCCAATTCCCGTTCATATAATGTTTCAATTCTATTACCAAAGCTTTGTTCCCCCTATCAGTAGGCTTATAGTCTATCAATGGCTGAAGTTAGGAAATTATCTGTGGTTTGGACGGAATGATGCAATATATTCATCCGAATCTTTGTATTCCAATACTCCTACTGCCTCAACATCTACTACAACCATATAAGGTTTATTGCTTTTGACTGCATTTGCTAATCCTTCTTTAAATTCATTGACCGAGCGTACTTTCTCAGATTCGAAGCCCATTGATTTTGCCATCATGACGAAATCCGGGTTTTTCAAGTCAACGGATGTACGTCTGCCATATGCTGCTTCTTGGTAGTATCTTAAGATCCCGTAACCGCCATCATCGAATAATAGGATAATAATAGGCGCATCTTCCTGAATCGCGGTGATCATCTCATTAGAGTTCACCATAAATCCACCGTCACCCGCAATCAGAACAACCTTCTTATCAGGCTGACCGATTTGGGCGCCAATGGCCATGGGCAAGCCTTGACCGATTCCACCACCGGTCATGTAGAGGTAATTCCTTGGTTCGTAAATGTCGAACAATTTATTCCCCCAAGTGTATCCAGGGATGGTTACGTCCGTTACCAGGACTGTATTGTCGGGCAGCAGTTCACGCATGATATCCGCCACTTCACCATATGGACCAATTTGACTGCGAAGGTCTTCACGAACACCTTGACGGGCAGACTTCACTTCATCCACATAAGCTGGATCAGGTTGGAGGTCCTTATTTGCCAAAATACTGTTCATCTCTTGTAAAACTGCCTTGGCGTCTCCGACCAGTGTATACAATGTATCAAAGTTGCGGTTAAAGGCATTTGGATTCAAATCGATATTGATATGATTTTCAGGCACCGGAAGTGTCCAGTTATAGGTTTCCCCGCCCCGGAACCGGACCCCAATACTAATGAGAAGATCCGACTTTTCCAGTAGTTCCTTCACTTGTGATGTAGCCGCAAAGTTTCCGATGCAAAGCGGATGATTTTCAGGGATGGCCCCTTTACCGGACTCGCTTGTAATGACAGCAGGCTGTATATTATCTACTAACGTTTGGAGTTCCTCTGACGCCCCTGAAGCAATCACTCCATGTCCGGCCCAGATGACCGGTCTTTTTGCTGCGGCGATTTTTTCCCCAATATCAGCCGGAATGTTTATTTTCACTTTTGGATCTTGAACGGTTTCCACTTCAATCAATTGATTATTCGGAATGATCTGCGCCTGAAAATTCGTTGGAATGGAAATCGTTACCGGACCTGTAGGAACAGTCAGTGCCTCATTAATCGCTTTCCTAATAAACGGTGTGATTTGCTTCGGCCGCTTCAACAAATAGGCTGATTTGTTTGCACCGTCCATCATTTTCAGCTGATCCTTAGCTTCGTGAATGTAACGTTGATCTGTTCCAATATAATTGGAATCAGCCTCACCGGTAATGTGCAATAATGGCGTTCCTGAGTTCCATGTTTCCGTTAATGCCCCTGCGCCGTTCCCTGCTCCAGCACCTGTACTTGTTAAAACCACGCCCAATTTCCCTGTAGCACGTGCATAGGCATCGGCCATGTTGACTGCTCCACTTTCACCGCGGGCAGTGACCATACGGATGCTTCCTTCACGCAGCATCGCATCATAAATCGGCAAATTATGAATACTGACGATGCCGTATACTACTTCCACCTCTGCTTGTACAAGCTCTTTTACAATTGCATCTGCAACCGTGAATTCTGTTTGATAGTTCATTGTAGTGTCCTCCCATATCTAATCATATTTCTTAGAAGCTTATCTTCACTGGCCATTGATGGCGCTTTCATAAAGATCGTGGAAATATTTCATGGCATACTCAGTCGGAGAATAAACCCCGTACTTGAAGGCATTCGTGTGGAAACCTTTCTGTAATAACTCCACAAGGTCGAAATCCTCTTCTCTTACCTGATCCACAAAGCGAATCAGCTCTTCCTGCTCTTTACTAATTTCGTCTGATTTAAAGTAGTAGCTATAGATGGCCAGCGTTTTATCAGCGGCCAGCGGTAAAATTTGGCTTGTCGTCATATTTCCCTCTTTCCCAGGATAGATGCTCACCATCAAATTTGGCCAAACCCAATAAAAATTGGCGTGATCTCCTTGATCTTCTTTTGATTTGTTAGTTAATTCTGAATATTGACACGAGAAATTGTCATGTAAATCGATATGGTAATTTTTCATATCAAAGGTTTTTGAAAACTCAGGGTGTGCAATCTTGCAGTGGTCGCACTCCAAATAGTTATCAACAACCGCTTTCCAGTTAGCGTCTATGACTCTTTGTGTAACACGAATCTTTTTCAATGATTCTAGGAATGTGTATTTTTCCAAACTGGCCATGAAATCCCCATAGGTTTCTGCCATTGGTCCTGCATCTGGATTCAAATTGATAAAGATCATAGACTGAAATACTTCAAGTTTCACTTTCGTCATACAGCTATGGTTTCCTAATTCATTCGTATTAAAGTTGGGCGCTTTATTCAATTTTCCGTTTAAATGGAAGGTCCAGCCGTGATACGTACATGTAAAAACCTTTTTATTTCCGCACTCACTTTTTTCAACTATCGTCCCTCTATGTGGACAGATATTGTAAAAGGCATTCAATTCATTGTTTCTATCCTTGCTAATGATGATCGGCTGATCGGCTATATCAAAAGTGAAGAAATCCCCTGCTTTCTCCACTTGACTCATATGTCCTGCAAAGATCCAGCTAGATTGGAAGATTTTCTTCTTTTCCTCTTCAAATATTTGCGGGTTCACATAATAATCGTACGGAATCGTGTGCTCCAAGGCATAATTGGTTTGTAACTCTTTCATTTTGCCATTCCCCCATTCTAACATTCAAATCCCTTAAAGTTTTGTTTTCATAAAATATATAGTGCAAATTCCATGCCAACTGTCTTTGTTCATCATTATTGGGGTTTTAGAAGATTTCAAAATTGAAATTGAGTTTATATGCGTTCAAGGCTTCTAATCTAAGCGTCTTGCCCCACTCGTTTACAGTTCAAAATATTTAGACTATTATAAGGTGTAAAGTGATATAAGTCACACTTACAAGAGAATCACCTGGCAGTTTATTTTTCTGAACACTATTGCGCTCAGGATGAGTTCAATCACACTCACATGATGTTTTCGGGAGGTCAATCATGACATTATCCAATATTTCAACCGATTTAGAGTTAAATTTGGAAACGCTTATTAAAATTTTGGATTATTCTTCTGATGAAATTTTTGTACTGAATAAGGATACGAAAATTATTTATGTAAATGATGCCTGTAAGAAGCATTATGGTTTAAATAAGGAAAACGTTTTAGGAAAAGTAAGCTTGGAATTAGTGAACGAAGGCTATTGGTACCCCTCCATTTTCCCTGATATTTTGGAAAAAAAAGAGCCAATTTTAATGAAACAAACCACAATCCTCGGTGCAGAGCTTCTTACTTCCGCCGTCCCTATTTTAAATGATAATAAGGAAGTAGAATTGATTGTAACAACCGCAAGGGAACTGCAGAGCTACAACATGCTGAAGGTAAGAGAAAAGGATTCAAATCACAGAAAAGAAATGGATGATCCCTTTGGCAGCATCATGACCAATAATGAAAAGATGAAAGATGTACTGAAATTTGCCAAGAAGGTGGCGGCTGCGCACTCTACTTTATTGATTCTTGGTGAGTCCGGAACAGGTAAAAGTATTTTGGCCCAATATATTCACGAAAACGGCAGTCGAAAGAACGGACCTTTTTTAACCGTCAATTGTGCTGCCATCCCTCCTGATTTAATAGAATCCGAGCTCTTTGGCTATACTCCTGGATCTTTCACCAATGCAAGCCGTTCCGGAAAAAAGGGGATACTTGAAAGTGTGGATGGGGGTACTCTGTTTCTTGATGAAATAGGGGACATGCCTTTGCCTCTTCAGGTTAAAATCCTGCAAGTCATTCAGGAGAAAAAATTCATTCCTATTGGCGGGAATAAAGAAAAGAAAGTGGATATCCGAATCATTGCTGCAACCAATAAAGATTTAAACAAAATGGTAGAAAATAAAATGTTTAGAGAAGATTTATATTATAGGCTGAACGTCGTTGATATCAAGATGCCTCCGCTTCGCGAAAGGCAGGAAGATATCGTCCCGCTCATTTATAAATTCCTATACAAATTTAATCGAATCCATGGTATGAACAAATTAATTTCCAAGGATTGCCTCGAATGGCTTACCCATTATCCTTGGCCCGGAAACATCAGGCAATTAGAAAACCTGATTGAAAAGCTTGTTATTGTAAGCGATGAGGTCATCGGTATCGATGACCTGCCCGAAGGCATTTATAACCATGGACTGCAGCAAATTGAAAACAGTGCCCCCGCTTCCCTTCATGAAGCGATTGAATTAGCAAAAAAAGAGATGGTTCGTAAATCTTATAAGCTGAATAAAAGCTCTAGGCGTGTCGCCAAGGATTTGCAAATCAGCCAAACGTATGCGGCCAAATTGATTAGAGAGTATTGTCAGGGCTTGCCTGTGGATTGAGCACTAATCTACTCATGTGACAGAAAGCCCAGTTGATAAAAGAAGCCCTTCACACGAGGGCTTCTTTCTTTTGACATGATTCCTTATCCAAATACGAACTAGAATTCCGCAAACTTGAGCCGGCATTCCGCGGTATTTTGATTTGATTCCGCGAATCTGGAGCAGAATTCCGCCGAATCGAACTAGATTTCCGCGGATTATTCGATTATTTCCGCAAAACCGGCCAACCTCTTTTACAAAACAGTTGCCTTGGCCAGGCTCCCCGCCTGGCTTTTTAGAAAGAGATCGATCAATTTTATAAGTGGTCGATAAATGTTTTTAGTTTTTGAAAAAGAAGCTATTTCCGCGAACTTGGACCGGAATTCCGCGAAATTTTGATTTAATTCCGCGAATCTGGACCAGAATTCCGCCGAATCCAACTAGAATTCCGCGGATTACTCTATTATTTCCGCAAAACCGGCCAACCTCTTTTACAAAACAGTTACCTAGCCAGGCTCGCCGCCTGGCTTTTTAAAAACTGACCGATATATTCAGCAAAGTGACCGATACGTCCGGAAAACTAACCGATATATTTTAAATGTGAACGATAAATCCAAAAAAGCGACCGATATTTTCGATTAAAATGCAGATTCCGCGATCTTCAACCGGAATTCCGGATAAAGTCCATATAATTGTGTAAAAACAAAGAGTCATTTTATTCACTCTGGGCAACACTGTTTTCAGCGACGATAAACAATGAAAAGAGGATTAAAATGACTCACTTACAGTTTAACCTAGATTTAGACCTTTTAAAAGAATC
>NZ_JAQMWQ010000022.1 GCF_030403775.1 Paenibacillus sp. BSR1-1 | reverse complement strand
TTGTTTGTTTAGTTTTCAAAGAACAATTTCATCATCGCTCAAAAGCGACTTTATTATCATAACAAGTTATCAACTCGAAGTCAACAACTTTTTATTTTTCTTTCATCGCCTCGCTGACGACTTTTCATATATTACAGGAGATTTTTATATTGGTCAATACTTTTTCTAAAAAAAATTAAAAAATGATATTTTTCCCCTTAATCATCAATAAAGCAAACAATCCTCAGCAGTTGGTGCCATGATCTCCACTAAAAAAACTACCCACTGCCATATAAAACGCAGTGGGTTCAATTAGTGCTTTCTATTATATACTTAAATTTACCCGTTTCTATTTTTTTATCATCCTTTTAACAGGAACATCACTTAAGACACCGAGCATACCTTCTTCAACCGGCTGCAAATGGCTTCGCCAACCTCAACCGTTGAGGACGTGCCGCCGATATCTGGAGTCTTGATTCCCTCATTCGTTACCTCTTCTACTACATCCAAAAGCTTTTGACCCAGCTCACGCTCCCCCAAATGGTCAAGCATCATTTTAGCGGTCCACACCTGCCCGATTGGATTGGCAATGCCCTTGCCATAAATGTCCGGCGCAGAACCATGCACAGGCTCGAACATAGACGGATACTTTCCATTTAAATTAATATTCGCAGCAGGCGCAATTCCGATACTTCCCATGATCGCCCCGCCAATATCAGTTAAAATATCACCGAATAGATTACTGGCCACAATCACATCAAAAATCTGCGGACGGCTCACGAAAAAGGCAGCTAACGCATCAATATGATAGGTTGCTGTTTGAATATCTGTATAATCCGCCTTTACATCATTAAAGACCTCATCCCAAAACGGCATCGAGTGGACAATACCGTTCGACTTCGTCGCGGATGTAACATGGCCCCTTCTTTGTTTAGCCAGCTCAAACGCATAGCGCATCGCACGCTCTGTACCTTTTCTAGTGAAAACAGCATTTTGGATGGCAACCTCATCATACCCGCGGTGAATCCTGCCGCCCACTTCACTATATTCACCCTCACTATTTTCCCTGACGACAATTAAATCAAAGTCATTAGGATTAACGAGCGGCGATTTCAAACCTTTAAAAAATTTAGCCGGACGAATATTGATTGATTGTTCAAATTCTCGGCGAATCTTAATCAAAAGCCCCCATAACGAAACATGATCCGGAACCAGCTGAGGGTTTCCAATCGCCCCTAGAAAAATCGCATTAAAGTTTTTTAAGATATCCAAACCGTCTTCCGGCATCATTTTTCCATGTTCCAGGTAGTAGTCACAGCTCCAAGGAAACTCTTTGTACTCAAATTTTAAACCGCCATGAATGTCAGCCACTGTATCTAAAACCTTTGTGGCAACAGGAACAACTTCCTTGCCAATCCCATCTCCCGGAATGACAGCAATCTCTAGTTTCTTCATAATATACCTACTTCCTTATTGGCATTTTTATAAAAATTTTCTTACTTGGCAATCTCTTGTGTATACAAATCTTGACCGTGTGTTCAGCCAACGACTAGCAGGCCTCTCAGCAAAGTCTGGCAACGGTTTCAATAATTTAATCGGCATGGACGATTCGCAATACTCATTTCTCTTCTATTGTTCAATGATTTGAATCAAATTGGATAGATCCTCTTGAGTATGCTCTTTTAATCTATCAGATGCTTTTTTAGGGTCTCTTTCTTTTATAGCAAGGTAAATGTCCGTATGTCCTTTTAAAATCGTCTTCAACCGGCCATCCCCTTGGATATTCAAGACACGATAATAATAAATGAGGCTGTTCAAATCCTCCACAAGCTTCATTAGTCTTGCATTCCCGCTGTATAGGATAATGAGTTCATGAAAACGGGCATTACACGCTACAATAGTCTCAGTATTACCTTCTTGGATAGCTTCCGCTGTTTGCTCTAATATTTTTCCGAGCTCCTGCAGCTGTTCGTCAGTTCCTCGCTCCGCTGTCAGTTCCACAGCTTTAGACTCCAGAGAAATCCGGCATTCATAAATATCGCGCACATCCTGCAAATTGGGTTTGTAGACGGATATTTGGGACTTTTCGTCCATTACCAGCAATCCTTCAATTATCAACCCCCGAATCGCTTCTCGAACGGGACTCCGGCTGATTTGATATTGTTTAGCAATCTGGGCCTCATAAAGCCGATCCCCAGGTTTGTAAACACCACTAAAGATGCTTTGCTTTATGGACTGCTGAATTTGTTGATAATATGGCAATGGCTTTTGCAATGGACTGTCAAACATTTGTATACCTCTTCTCCATTTTTAGTTACTTTATGGTCAATTCTTAGTCGTTATATTTGTCATTGTGTCGGCTGTCGACAGGATACACCTTTATTATATGTTAAGTTTTTAGACACTTCAAATTATAAATTCATTTCCAAATGACATTTTTAATCTGTGGGCATGCCCAGAAGTTTCGGACTGGGTTTTGTCTATTTTTTTTGTGGTTTTGTCTATTTTTTGGGGTGGTTTGTCTATTTTTTCGAGTCGTTTGTCTATTTTTTTGGGGGGGTTGTCTATTTTTTTCGATGGTTTGTCCATTTAGCCAAAAAGTGGAAAATTCAGATCGCCAGTTTGGATTGCCGAACATATGCTTTGGACAAATTTTATGGTGCATTGGACATTTTTAAGGGCACATTGGACATTTTTTTCAGTGCGTTGGACAATTTCTGGACCACATTGGACAATTTTTCGAACAGTTTGGACATTTAACCAAAAAATGAAAAAAACAAGCGCTCCCATAAAGGAAGCACTTGTCCACAATTTTTAGGATTTACTCAATTCAATTACCGCATATAGCTTCAATGCTTCGTATTCTTCAGGCGTTAACCTGCTCATAACCGTTGATTGAATTTCCGACTTTACTTCAGGAGTTAATCCTCCCTTAGCTTTATCTGCAAAGCCCATTAGTTCGCTCATCGTGAATTTCGTTAATAAAAACTTCATGACTTCATCTCTTGAAGAGAACTTTAATTTCGAACTCGCGGTTGGTTTTTCGGTCTCAGTGGATTTCTTGCTAGTCTTACTTCCTCCCTCGTTACCAGCAGCAGCAGAGCTAGAGGCAGAAGCAACTAGCGGAGTATTCGCCATCGACACCACTGAATACTTATCAAGGATTCGTTGCTTTTTTTCAGAGCCCACTTCATCCTCAATGAATTGCTGAACGGATGGATCTGTTAATAGTGCTTGGATCTCTTGTTTCGGTACTTGATGAGAAATTTCTTTGACCACTTTTTCGGAGGCAAGGTCCATCCCAATTTGATAGCCAAAAAAGCCAATTACAGCAAGTAGAACGACAGGCAGCCCAAGCTTGACTCGTTTCTTCTTCCAAAAAGGCGTGACAGGGAAACGGTGATTGGATCCAACCTTTTTATAATATTGTCCGTCCTCATCCTTATAATAGCGAATTCCAAAAAGCTTCATAGGTGTTCTAGTTTCTTTCATTTTCATCTTCTGCATGACGAGTACCCCTTAAAAAAATTAAATCTGAACCCATTAATTTTCTTGTTATTTACAAAAAAAGTCAACAATAAAATGATGAACTTTTAAAACCGAATTGAATTGTATATAATAAACGTATAATAAAAAAAGAGAAGTGCGCTAACACTTCTCTTTTGCAACCTCTACCGTCAGGGTGGTGGTTGTCATGTTAAGTTATTTACTTTGAGAACCACCCTTTTGCTTGCGACGGCGCGGGGTGGTTTTCTTGTACTCTAAAACGGTTTTCCGAAAGAAATAGGCACAAACTTCACGCAAAATTCCCTTCAGAGCTTCTCGTAAGATTTCAAGAAATATATCCAGTATTATCACCTCCTTCCCTAATGCCGGAAAAGAAGAGGACAACCTGGCCACCCTCACAATATTCAGTTGCAACTCCATTCTAACACTTTCTTTTAAAATAAAACTCTATCAATCTTCGACAAAATCCGAGGAGGACAGCACGGGAATCAATCGCCGTGTTTATGTTTCCCGTTGCCCTTCCCTTTCTCTTTCTCTTTCTCTTGCTGTTTCCATTCCTTCTGTTGATTTTTCATTTCCTCTTTTTGCTTTTTCTCTTCATCCTTCTCTGGCTTTTCCTCTTTCTTAGGAATGATTGGAACTTCCGCAGAACTTACACCATTGATATACAATTCATTATTCGCTCGGTAAACACTGCTCGGCTGTTTAAAATTGGATGCGTCCGTACCGAAAGCTTGCATCATCGCTTTAAACATGAGCTGCGAGATTTTCGTCGTAGTGCCGCTCATATAGTTCCCCTCGCCGTTTTGCGCATAACCCGTCCAGACAGCCATGGTGTATTGCGGGGTGTATCCAGCGAACCAGCTGTCATTTGTCGCAGAACTTGGGTATCCATACTTAGCCCTCGTTTTTGCATCAAAATTGGTGGTACCTGTTTTACCGGCAACATCCAGTCCGGGAACATTGGCTGATTTCCCTGTTCCTTCATTAACGACTGAGCGCATCATATCCGTCACCATATAGGCCGTATAGTCATGCATCACTCGTTTTTCTTTTCCCGCAAAACTAACAACTGTCTCATCCGGAAAAACAACTTTTTGGACAAAATGCGGTTTATTGTAAACACCATTATTGCCAAAAGCACTGTAGGCACCTGCCATCTCTAATGGACTTACAGTATTACCACCAATCGAATAGGATTCATAAACTTGGTTATTTTTAAAAGTAATGCCGAGATTTTCTGCAAAGCTCTTTGACTTATCCATCCCAACCGCTCTCATGGTCAGCAGCGCTGGGATATTGTAAGAGTTTGCTAATGCCGAACGTATGGTCAGCACACCATGATACCCGTGATCCCAGTTGGAAATAGACTGGCCGGTTTCATAGGTCGTCGGCTGGTCATCAATCAAATGGGCAGTCGACCACTTTAAGTTTTCAATCGCCGGGCCGTAATCAAAAATTGGCTTAAAGGAAGACCCAGGCTGACGGTTGATATCAACAGCAAAGTTGTTGCCAAGGAATGACGCTTTATAATCATTCCGCCCGCTGCCAATCGCCCTGATTTCCCCGGTTTTCGTATCTAAAAAAACAAAAGCTCCCTGAAATTTCGCATCCGGATAGGCGATGACTTCATTGGTATTCATCATTTTGTCAGCATAATTCTGTGCTTTTGGATCGAGGGTTGTATAAATCGACAAGCCATCCTCGCTGATGTTGACATCCTTCAGTTTACCCTTTACCTCTTTCACCGCCGCATCCAAAAAGGCTTCATACGGCATGCTTTGCTGCTCGCTTTTAGGTACCAGTCCCTCTGTTACAGGAACTTTTTCTGCATCCTTCATTTGCGCTTCCGTAATATATCCATCTCGAAGCATCGAACTTAGGACAATGTGACGGCGCTTCGTGGCCGATTCTTTGTTTTCTGGTTTAGTCGGATCATAATTATTCGGACTTTGCGGCAGACCAGCTAACATCGCTGCCTGTGCCAGTGTCATTTTTTTCAAATCATTAGCTTCTAGTCCATAATAATTCTTCGCGGCCGCCGCTACTCCATAAGAACGGTTTCCAAGATAAATTTTGTTCAAATACATCATTAAAATGTCGTGCTTGGAGTATTCTTTTTCCAACTGATACGCCAGGTCCCATTCCTGCACTTTTCGCTTCAAAGTTTTCTCTGGAGACAAAAAGGAGTTTTTAATGACCTGCTGGGTAATCGTACTCCCCCCCTGGGATCCGAAATCCCCGGTTACGTTTACGAAAATGGCCTTGGCCGTCCGTTTGAGGTCAATTCCATGATGTTCGTAAAAATGGGAATCCTCCGTAGCAATAAACGCTTGTTCCAGCATTTTGGGCACTTGTTCATATGAAATTTTCGTCCGCTTTTCCTTCCCGTATTCATAAAGGAAGTTTCCGTCCTTATCATAAAACTTCGTGGAAAGCGGATCGACCAGCTTCGAGGCATCTAATTTTGGTGTCCCCTTAACCATTGAAGCGAATGTGATCGCTCCTGCTCCTGTTGAAACAAGGCCCAGCACCAAACAGACAATAATTACTTTTTTCCATAAAGATCCCTTTTTCAACAAGGATCCTCTTTTCGGTGTTTCGTTACTTCTTTGATTATTTTGTTTTGCTTTTTCCGCTTGTTTTCGCTCTTCACGAGATTGATAGTTTTCTTCTGACATTCTTCTTCTCTCCCATGTTTAGTTACTCAAAGTTGATTCATCCAGTATTTGGATGTCATTTTACGTGGAGCTATTTATATACATTCGAAGGGTAGATGATTTTTATGGGTGAGGTTTTAAAAAAATTGGATTGGACATTTTTGAGGAGGGTTTGGACAATTTCGGGGTGGGTTTGGACATTTTTTCGTGGGTATTGGACAATTTCAGGGTGCCTTTGGACATTTTTTTATCCACTTTGGACTTTCAGACAAAAAATGGAAGATAAAAACCATAAATCCCGGCACCCGAATCGGCCTACTGTGCATTCTTATAAACAATGGAAAATCGTTTCTCCCCCGCCCATTTTTCTCCTTTATAATCGATCTTAATGGCTGCCGTATAATCGCCTTCCATCTCAATATTGGCTTTCCCGGCGTAGACTCCATCCCCGATTTCCTGCAGCTTCATGGAAAGATCGCCATGACTCATCCCTTGCATTTTCAATACGGCGCTAACCTTTGCACCTTCAACAGGTTTCCCTTCAAGGTCCAGGATTTTCAATTCAATGGGAGAAGCCTGCCCAGGTGTAAACGATTTTGGCGTAGAGAGCTTTATCTGAAAGTTATTTGAACTGCATCCTGAGATCAAAACCAATACAATACTAAAAACAACGACAATAAATTTGTTCATTACATCACAACCTTTCAGGTCATTATAACACAACACCAGAACGTCCCCTTGGCTTATATTTATCTTAATTTGATTGATTTGGCTTATACAGATAATGTGCTTGTTATGGACAGAAAGGTAAAACTTTTCATTGATGTGTCTGGTATGACAGTCAGAGATCCTCGATATGATGAATCTTTCAAAGGATGAATTTCCATATTTTAATGAAGGCCTATATAAGTTTTTCTAAAAATAGAAAAACGCCATAAAAGGCGCTCAAGTTAATCTTTTTTATCATTATTATCGTCAATCCCATCATTACCCTTGTCCAACCCGGTCATATTATTTACGACTTTGAATATTAAGTCTAGTCCCTGGTCCATTGCATGGATGGATTCCTCTTTTTCTTCTTGCTCCCTATCTTTCTCTTTCCCTTCCATCTTTTGTCACCTCCTAAAAGTAGGATTCGTAGTAGACCAAAAAATATTCAGGTTCCTAATGAATAGCGGAGGTCGAAGGCTTTTTCTAAACAAAAAGAGAAGTGCTCCACCACTTCTCTGTGCAAATATTTAAAAGTTTAACCTTATTGCAGGAATGATTTCAGTGAAAATCTCATAGATGATGCCGCCTAATAGGACAATCGCGGGTATGACGAGAAGGCCGAAAAAAACATAAGCGTATATCCGCCTGATAGGTATGCGATCGACCCAATTTGTTACCAAATGGACCGACATCGCTAAAAGAAGACCCCCCAATAGGAAAAGAAGCGAGAACAAAGTGATTCCTAATGAAGCTTGTGGTCCAAACAATTCATTACCTGGATTGGATAAAAAGAAGGGAATTCCGAAAATACATAGAGTCATCGCTCCATAAATCAACCCTTTACGTGCCCAGCCGTTGGGCAGGTAATGGTGAATAAACGTATAGATGATACTGTTAGCCAAAGTAAAACCGAGACCTAATATGACTAAGAAAAAAGTTCCTTGGAAGGTAAATCCACTGGCCAAGTGAGGGAATACAACCGCGATCATTTTCATTACAAGGCGTAATAATAGACCAGCAAGAATTCCGGTAATAACCGCAGAAAAAAAGCCAATCCCTAGATTCCTTGCGATTCGGGCAAACCGTGTTGAAGGTGAAGCGAATACCGATGTTTTTGCATTGGTCTCACGTTCGATAGGATATTCCCCCTTTTCCTGTTTAACATCATATAAATTATATTAAACGTTAAACAGGAAAATTCCTCCAGTACTTCAAAGGGGCCGTTTTCAGCGCTGGCATACAAAGGGATTGATTAGGTTCGGAGGTATCTCCCCCTGCACTCCCTTGACCAGGTTCTCAGCAGCCAGCTGCGCCATTTTCAATCGAGTTTCATGGGTGGCCGATCCAATATGCGGTAAAGTCACCACATTATCCATCGACAGCAGCGGATGATCCGCTTGAACAGGCTCCTGCTCAAAAACATCGAGTCCTGCCGCCAGGATATCCCGATTTTGCAGTGCCCGAACCATGGCCTCTTCATCTACCGTCGCACCCCGCGAGCCATTCACAAAAATAGCCGATTTCTTCATTAACTTAAATTCCTCTTCACCAATCAGCTTCACGGTCTCCGGAGTCAGCGGGGTCATAAGGCAAACAAAATCCGATTCCCGCAACAATTCCTCGAGGGTGCAATACGTTGCCTGAAAGGTTTGCTCCGCTTCAAGATTACGGGAGCGATTATGATACAAAATTGGCATATCAAATCCAAAATGAGCTCTTTTGGCAATGGCCATTCCGACTCCGCCCATTCCAATGATGCCTAGCTTTTTATGGTGCACATCGACTCCAAACAGATTCTCACCATCTGTTGGTGACCATTTACCTTCCTTCACATACTGATTCAATTCCGGCATTCGTCTGGCGGTGGCCAGCATCAGCCCAAAAATCGTATCTGCAACGGTATCATTTAAAACGCCTGGAGTATTGGTAGCCATGACGCCTCGACTGGTTATGGCAGGAATATCAAAGTTGTCATAGCCAACAGAAACATTACTCACAATTTTTAACTGAGGAGCATGTTCCAAAAACTCTTGATCTACCTTTAAACGGGACCCCAGAATTCCCTTGGCATCCTTTAACTCTTGGTAAAAACTATCATATGTATCTTCATTCAACTCTTCAAAATAAACGACCTCACACGCTTCCCGGATATATTCCAAAACTGTGGAATAGAGTTTCTTATAAACAATAACCTTTGGTTTCATAGGCAGCCTCACTTTCCTCTCTTTCATGATATATCTATTGTAATAGTGTCGACCCCTAATTCACCAATAAAATACCTATCGAAACCAAAAGGATACATTGCCATGTACTACTTGATCGTCCCCATTCCGCTAATTGTTACATGTACCTTGACGTTCACATCAGCTTTCGCAAACGCTTTTCCCCATTGATTCTGGACTTTTATCCACTCTGGGTACTTATAAGCTCTTGCATAGATCCCAAATCCGTAAGGGTCAATCCCCTTAGTTTGCGTTTTTTTTATTAAGCGCTCAAAATCCGTTTGCATTTTCTTTTCCATGCTCTTTTGCAATTTCGCTGCATCGCTCCGTACATTGAATGGAAAAAGCCGTTCTGTAATGGCAACTCTCATTTTTACGTCTGTGTCAAAAATAAAATGATTGTCATACCTTACCCTTGTTTTTACCTTGATTCTTGGTGTACTAAAGCTGATCCAATGATCATGTCCATTCGAATCCAAAGGCACGGAAATGGTAAATGGGAAATCCCCTTTTGTTTTATGCTGCAGGATACGTAATAATTTGTTTTCATTTGGTGTTATGCTTAACTTATATTTGCTCTGTTCATCAAGCAGTGCAGTTCCAGTCAACATGATTTTGTGGTCTTTTTTCAATTCGGTAATGCTTGCTGTTATCCCTTTTTCCGTCGTTTGCTCATGAAATTCTTGAAGAGTCGTTTTTATGGTCACATTTCTTCTGTAGGCTGTATCCACTAAATTGGCTAAATACAAAGGGAGACGCGGCTTGTCTTTGGGTCTAAAAAAAATGACGTCCGAAACAGGACCATCTACAGCGACAACTCTTGTTGTAACCGTATTTTTGGGGTCCCGATAAAAAGGATCGATGTAATCAATCCAATTTTTTTGTTTCAACAGTTTTTTCCCGACTAAGAGTAATTGCGTTTTGCTTCCAGATGTTAAAGCCATTACGGTCGTATCAAATAGCTCCCTGGAATCTCGAATTGAAACAGCCTTCACTTCGACTTTCTCCTCTTTTACCTTTGCTTCTTTGTTAAACACCGGACTTGACATAAACACCAATAAATTGCCATCCTCATCCAAGTCTAATCCTAGTATAAGTGACAATGTGACATCTTCAATATACATTTGATCCGCGCATCCGGTCATCATCATAGCCACAAGCGATAGGCAAAGCAGTGTCTTCCTTTTCAATGGCTTACCCTCCGACGGAACTTTTCATATATCCAGCTATAAACCCATAAAAAGGGCGGGGCAACGAATGCCAATAATAGCCCGCCTTTGACCACCTTCTTCTGCCACCCTTCCGAATCAATCCAAGTTGGATCGAGCCAAAATACCACTCCAATAATGATCAATAATAAAATAATCACGTAATTGCTGTGATCCTGTTTTCCAAGTAATTGACTAGAACAAAACGCAGCAAAGAATACGCAAGGAATCCAGGCTGTGGAAACAACAATCAGATAAACAGCCAGTAAAACCATGTCAAAACGCTCCAAAAAACGAAATTCAATGAGTTTAAGTAAATTCAGGACAGGCTGATTGAATTCAATAATCCCATCAGGGCTAAAATAGGCAAAGCAGACAACCGTTACAAATAAATAAAACAACATCGTTAGGGTATTCGCAATCGTAATTCCGAGTACCGCATGCTGCTTTTTTTGTAAAAAGGGGTACAAGAAGAACGCTACTTCAAATCCTAAAAAGGAAAAAACTGTGGTCGGGACAGCAGATAAAACCGGTCGCCACCCTTCTTTAAGCAAAGGAAGAAAGTGAAGCCAATTTCCATCCTTTAGCGGTATCAAAAAAAACAAAGGAATCCAAATGACCATATAAAAAGATAGTTCCGAGTACCTACCTAAAACACGTAACCCATTGCGGGCTACAAAAAAAGTCGGAATCGAAAATAATAGCAAAATGATATAATCAGGGGTTTTAGGCAGAAACCATGCCTTGATATAGAGACAGGCATTTACAAGAATGGTCCACGCGTAAAATGCAAAGTACACTATGTAAACCGAGATGAGCGCTTTCCCCAGTATTTTTCCGAAAAAACGTATTAGAATTTCGTAAAGGGTGTCCTCAGGGTATTTTGCACCTGTTTTCACTAAAAAAATGCTGGCAGCGACCGAGGATAACCAGCCAATTATGATAGCGATCCAACCGTCGCTTCCAGCTTTTTCAGCAAGTATGCGCGGTAGGGATAGAACCCCGGTACCTACCTGCGTTCCATTAATCAAAAAAATATACTGCATGAGAGTGATTTCATTATAGGCATATTTCTTCATCGTTTCACCTTTTTGTGCGATTTCGCCCTTGTCGAATAGTCGGAATTGCCCCGGTTCCTTTTGGGCGGCTTTTCATTGTCCATAAAGGAAAGCGCAGAAATGCATCCTTCATATCGGCAAATCGGAATGGAGCCAGCGGAGTTCCATAGGGTGTGCCTAATGATTCAAGACTAACCAGGTGGGCAACTATGGTCATCCAGCCTACCACAAGCCCTACAACTCCAAACATGGCGGCGGATAGCATCATTGGAAATCTTAACAGTCTAATGGACGAACTCCTATCATAATTAGGGATGTTATAAGAAGCGATGGCTGTAACGGCAACGACAATGATCATAATGTTGCTGACAATTCCCACAGCAACAGCCGCCTGCCCAATAATAATGCCTCCCACAATACCAATGGTTTCGAAACCAAAGGGACGGTTCTCATTTTATGAAACCGCATTGCCATGTACTACTTAATCGTCCCCATCCCGCCAATAGTTACATGTACCTTGACGTTCACATCAGCCTTCGAAAAGGCTTTTCCCCATTGATTTTGGACTTTTTTCCACTCTGGGTACGTATAAGCTCTTGCATAGATTCCAAATCCGAAAGGGTCAATCCCCGTGGTTTGCGTTTTCTTTATTAAGCGCTCAAAATCCGCTTGCATTTTCTTTTCAATACTCTTTTGCAGTTTCGCTGCATCTCTCCGTACATTGAATGGAAAAAGCCGTTCTGTAATGATAACTCTCATTTTTACGTCTGTGTTAAAAATAAAATGATTGTCATACCTTACCCTTGTTTTCGTCTTGATGCTCGGAGTACTAAAGCTGATCCAATGATCATGTCCATTCGATTCCATAGGGACTGAAATGGTAAATGGGAAATCCCCTTTTGTTTTATGCTGCAGGATACGTAATAATTTGTTTTCATTTGGTGTTATGCTTAACTTATATTTGCTCTGTTCATCAAGCAGTGCAGTTCCAGTCAACATGATTTTGTGGTCTTTTTTCATTTCGGTAATGCTTGCTGTTATCCCTTTTTCCGTCGTTTGCTCATGAAATTCTTGAAGAGTCGTTTTTATGGTCACATTTCTTCTGTAGGCTGTATCGACTAAATTGGCTAAATACAAAGGGAGACGCGGCTTGTCTTTGGGCCTAAAAAAAATGACATCCGAAACAGGACCATCTACGGCGACAACTCTTGTTGTAACCGTATTTTTGGGGTCCCGATAAAAAGGATCGATGTAATCAATCCAATTTTTTCGTTTTAACAGCTTTTTCCCGACTAAGAGTAATTGCGTTTTGCTACCTGATGTTAAAGCCATTACGGTCTGATCAAACAGTTCCCTGGAATCTCGAATTGAAACAGCCTTCACTTCGACTTTCTCCTCTTTTACCTTTGCTTCTTTGTTAAATACCGGACTTGACATATACACCAATAAATGGTCATCCTGATCTAAGTCTAAACCGAGTATAAGTGACAGACTGACATCTTCAACAAACATTTGGTCCGCGCATCCGGTCATCATCATGGCCACAAGCGATAGGCAAAGCAGTGTCTTCCTTTTCAATGGCTTACCCTCCGACGGAACTTTTCATATATCCAGCTATAAACCCATAAGAATGGCGGGGCAACGAATGCCAATCCCAGCCCGCCTTTGACCACCATCTTCTGCCACCCTTCTGAATCATTCCAAGTAGGATCGAGCCAAAATACCATTCCAATTATGATCAATAATAAAATAATCACGTAATTACTGTGATCCTGTTTTCCAAGCAATTGACTAAAGCAAAACGGAGCAAGGTATACGTAAGGAATCCAGGCTGTGGAAACAACAATCAGATATACAGCCAATAAAACCATGTCAAAACGCTCCAAAAAACGAAATTCAATGAGTTTCAGTAAATTCAGTACAGGTTGATTAAATTCAATAATCCCATCGGGGCTAAAGTAAGCATAGCAGACAAACGTCACAAATACATAAAACAATATTGTTAACGTGTTTGCAATCGTAATTCCGAGCACTGCATGCTGCTTTTTTTGTAAAAAGGGGTAAAAGAAGAACGCTACTTCAAACCCCAAAAAGGAAGTAACAGTGGTCGGTACAGCAGATAAAACCGGCCGCCACCCTTCTTTAAGCAAAGGAAGAAAATGGAGCCAATTTCCATCCTTTAGCGGTATCAATAAAAACAAAGGAATCCAAATTACCATATAAAAAGATAGTTCCGAGTACCTGCCTAAAACGCGTAATCCGTTGCGGGCAATAACAAAAGTCGGAATCGAAAATAATAGTAAAACGATATACTCAGGGGTTTTAGGCAGAAACCATGCCTTAATATAGAGACAGGCATTTACAAGAATGGTCCAAGCGGAAAATGCAAAGTACACCATATAAACCGAGATGAGCACTTTCCCCAGTATTTTTCCGAAAAAACGTATTAGAATTTCGTAAAGGGTGTCCTCAGGGTATTTTGCAGCCGCTTTAACTAAAAAAATGCTGGCAGAGACTGAGCACAACCAGCCAATTATGATAGCGATCCAACCATCGGTTCCAGCTTTTTCAGCAAGTATGCGCGGGAGGGATAGAACACCGGTCCCTACCTGCGCTCCATTAATTAAAAAAATATACTGCATGACCGTGATTTCATTAAAGGCATATTTCTTCATCGTTTCACCTTTTAGTGCGATTTCGCCCTTGTCGAATAGTAGGAATAGCTCCAGTGCCTTTGGGGCGGCTTTTCATTGTCCATAAAGGAAAGCGCAAAAACGCATCCTTCATATCAGCAAATCGGAAAGGAGCCAGCGGGGTTCCATAAGGTGTGCCTAATGATTCAAGACTTACAAGGTGGCCAACTATGGTCATCCAGCCTATCACAATCCCTACAACACCAAACATAGCGGCTGCTAACATCATTGGAAATCTTAACAGTCTAATGGCTGAACTCATATCATAATTAGGGATGTTATAAGAAGCGATGGCTGTAACGGCAACGACGATGATCATAATGTTGCTGACAATTCCTACCGCAACAGCAGCCTGGCCAATGATAATGCCCCCCACAATGCCGATGGTCTGACCAATTGGAGTCGGCAGCCTTAAGGCAGCTTCCCTCATCAATTCCAAAATCGTCTCCATAATCACCGCTTCCAGCACAGGCGCGAATGGAACTTGTATCCTTGATTCAGCAATCGAAAGTAAAAGCTCCATCGGGATGACTTCAAAATTATAGGAAATAAACGCCACATAGCTGGCGGGAAAAAATAAGGTAATGATAAAGGCTAAAAAACGGCTTACTCGGATAAAGGTAGAAAGTAACCAACGAGTTCCGTAATCATCCACAGCCTGAAAAAAAGACATAAAATTTGTCGGGGCAATCAATACGCTCGGAGAACGGTCCAAAACTATCACGAATCTTCCCTGCAGAATGTGGGATACTGCTGTATCAGGTCTTTCGGTCAACATAATTTGCGGGAAGGGTGAATAAGGATTATCTTCAATAAATTCGATCAGTTCACCCGTATTAATGATCGCGTCCACGGTAATATTTTGGATCCGTGTTTCCAATTCTCTCAGCACGTCATCAGAAGCGACATCTCTCAAATATAAAAGGGATACCTTTGTTTTTCCTCGTAAACCGATTGTCATTTCTTTCAACATTAATTCGTGGTGGGGAATATACCTGCGAATTAATGCGATATTTTGTGTCCCTGTTTCCACAAACCCTTGATGAGCACCTTTAAGCGATATTTCGTTTTGAGGGTCACTAACTTCTCTTTGCGGCCATCCTTTTGTATCTAATCGATACCCGGTGTTTTGTCCATTTATCAATAAAACGCTATCTCCACCTAGAATGGCACTTTCGACCTGGCCCCACGTTTCGACGACCTCGACATCCCCTATTGTAATGGGCAGTTCCTTATCAAGTTCGAAAGAGCTGCTCATCAATGGCTTCAGAACATGATTTTGAATGGCATCTTTGTTCGTCAATCCAGGCAAATAAACCAATGCGGCATCAGTTTTACTAGCGTTAATTGAAAAGCAACGTATCACTAAATCAGGTGCCTGAGAAAATACCTGTTGGAGTATCTCTGTATTCTGGGATAAATCAGAGTCCAGGACATCATCTGCGCTCATTTTTTTCTGAAGATTAGAATGGGTGCTTACTTGTTTGTGCAGAAATGAGCGCTTGCCTTTTGAGGGCTTCAGAAAATCAAACATCCACTCCGTCCCTTTCTCAATCGTTGTAAGATTTTGTTTTTAGTATGCATTCATATAGGAAAAATATTCTAATCCCATTCAAACAGCTGACAAAAAAGACCTCCGCGTCACCGCAAAAGGTCTGTTTTTCTTTATATTTAATTTCAATCAAAGGAACCCATAGTTTGCAGCAATTCATTGGATTGCGGAGATACATAAATCGTCCGGCTTGGGAAGGCAACTTCTACTCCTTCTTCCTCTAAAATCCCCATGATTTCTAAGTTAATTTCATGCTTGATTTTAACGTGCTCTGCCCATACAGTCGTATTCGTGAAAAAGTAAACCAGAACATCGAGACTGCTTTCATTATAATGATCGAAGGCTGCCATAATCGTATCCGGATGGATCTCATCATGCGTCCGCAGCATTTGATCAATCCGGTAAACCACGCGCTTAATTTGGTCTTTAGTAGTTTGATAGTTAAGTCCCAAGTGGAACGTGATCCGCCTTTTCCCCATCCGGCTCCAATTGGTAATAGCCTCATTCGCAAGTGTTGCGTTTGGAACGGTCACCAATGCCTGACTAAAGGTTCGAATTTTCGTACTTCGGAAATTAATATCTTCGACGATCCCCTCAACGCTGGGAGTCAGAATCCAATCGCCAATGGAAAAAGGCTTTTCTGTAACAATGACAATCCCGCCAATGAGATTCCCTACCGCCTCTTTTGCTGCTAAAGCAAAGGCCAGACCCCCTAGTCCGAGACCAGCGACCAACCCATTAACATCATAATCAAACTCTTGACCGATAATGCTGATACTGATGGCAATCAGGATGACCCGGATGGTCCTTGAAAAAAACGGAATCAGAATGGAATCAATCTTATTGGTTAATTTTTCATTTAAACTGATTAAAATCCCTGAAGTAGGAGAGGTCAAATTAAACAATCCCCAAGTAATTAAAACAATGACCATGGAACGCAAAAGTTTTAAAAATAAGGCATTCTGTTGTTCGATAAACGGAAAATAGTCCATGGCCAGGTACAAACCAAAAATAATGAAAAACCAGCCTAAAGGACGTTCAAAAGCCAAACATATTTGGGTAAAAAAATCCGTTGGCGTCTTCCTCGTCAATTTTAAAATCAACTGAAACACATACTTGGTAAAAATGTTTCGAAAAAGAATAAATAAAAGCACAATCCCTATAGAAATCCCTAAATTTTTTAACACGTCATAGTCGATATGAAATGAACCTAAAGACATTCCTTAAATACCTTCCCTCTTCTCACCGATGTTTTGTTAAAACACCGGCTTTTTAAACCTCTAAATAATAACTTGTTTAAAACGATATTTGAATGCAACAAAAGACTCAAAACGGTGAAGATTTTAAAGAAAGGGCTTCCATCTATCTATTCACACTTCACCGCTTTAAACATTTAACTAAATAGACTAAATTTATTGATTTTTAGAAATATTTAATCTAACATATTAAAATATTAAAAAATTTTTTTTTGTGGAGGGTTTACTTTGGGAGTCATCGAGAAAATCAGCAGCTTTGCCGGGAAAACATTTACGTTATGGGTTTTGATTTTTGCCGTCATTGCTTATTCTTTTCCTGAACACTTTGTGGGACTGGGAGGTTATATTGTTCCTTTACTAGGGATCGTTATGTTCGGAATGGGCCTAACACTTGAATTATCGGATTTTAAAGAAGTATTTAGAAGGCCAAAAGAAGTAGCCCTTGGAGTCATCGGTCACTTTATCATTATGCCGCTGCTTGCCTTTTTACTGGCAGTCGGACTTGATTTACCGAAGGAAGTCGCGGTCGGAGTCATTTTAGTAGGATGCTGCCCAAGCGGTACAGCTTCGAATGTAATGGTGTTCCTGGCAAGAGGAAATGTGGCGCTCGCCGTTGCCATTGCCTCTGTTTCTACGATTCTTGCACCAATCGTTACACCATTGCTCATTCTTCTGTTCGCAAGCAAATGGGTGGATGTCAGCGTGTCATCATTATTCCTTTCGATTGTACAAGTGGTCATTGTGCCATTGGCACTTGGCTTTATCATTAAAAAGTTTTTTGGAAAACAGGCACAGGCTGGAGCAAAAGCAATGCCGCTAGTTTCCGTTATCGCGATTGTGTTAATTGTATCTGCTGTTGTTGCCGGCAGTGCGGCTAAAATTGCCGAAACGGGCCTGCTAATTTTTGGAGTGGTAATCCTTCATAATCTGCTTGGATTCTTAATCGGCTTCTTCTTTGCCCGTATATGCGGAATGGACTTGGCCAAACAAAAGGCTGTTGCCATGGAAGTCGGCATGCAGAATTCCGGATTGGGAGTGGCCATCGCCACTGCACATTTCTCGCCATTAGCGGCAGTACCAAGCGCCATTTTCAGCGTTTGGCATAATATTTCTGGTTCCCTTCTCGCTAATATTTTTAGCCGGATGAAGGACAAACGTCAACCAGATCAAAAGCATGACATGGCAGTGTAGATAAAGAGAATCTTTTAAAACCATTCTGTTAAAACAGGGTGGTTTTTTCTTTGCCGGGCATTAGTAGGGCCACTCCCCTAGTTACCGTTGAAGCGAAATTTTCCTCCACTCGGGCATTAGGAGCCTTTCCTAATTACTGTTGTAGCGAATTTTTCTTCCTCATGGGAATTAAGAGCCCTCCCTATTTACCGTTGGACCGCATTTTTCCTCCGCTCGGGCATTAGGAGCCTTTCCTAATTACTGTTGTAGCGAATTTTCCTTCCTCATGGGAATTAGGAGCGCTCCATAATTACCGTTGGATCGAATTTTTCTCCCGCTCGGGCATTAGGAGCCCTCCATATTTACTTGGAGAATTCGAAACTTCTCTTTATAACCTGTAAAAATATATAAATGGGTAATAGGACGGTTCAGGAGCTGTGAAAAAGTCTCTTTAAAACAAAAATAAAACACAGGATTTCATTCCACCCAGTAACACCCGCGTACCATTTCCTTCATCTCTACATATCCTGCTTTTTTATACATGTTGATGGCGATCGGATTGTTGGCGTATAAATAGCTTACGGTATGAAGGGTTTTATCATTAAACTCCGTGATAAAGTTGATTAATTGGGCTCCGTAGCCTTTCCCTCTTTTATCACTTTTTGTGAAAACATCATTGATTCTTGAAATATCGCCCTGTTTGTACAAAGACGCTATACATACCAAAGCATCAGCCTCATATCCGCCAAAAAGGTAAAAGTCTTTGTTTCCTATAGCCTTCATTAACGATTTATACCCCCACTCGCTCAGCTCCTGACCAAAGTGGCTTAATTCCTGTTCATCTGATAAGTGGAGTCTTCTAATATCTATCGTTCTAGCCCGATCGATTAATTTTTTGTTTTTTTGAACATAGAAACTTAGCTCTTCAATCTGTTTTAAAAACCCGTTCTCTTCTAAAAACAGCCCCACATTATTTTTACTTCTAGTAAACGTATAGACACGCGGAATAATCGCCATCTCCCGATAAAAATCGATTATTTCATTGATGGCCAAATTCCAATCACCATCAAAATCTTCCTTAATATATGCATGATTACTATCATAAGATAATGGATTATCTTGGTCATAAAAGATTCGGCCATAAGGCTTTTCTACAACCTTTGCCTGCAATTCCGCAAAATGATTCTCAAATTGGATGATTTTATCGATTAACAATTTTTTATCCTCCCACACTTCAATGACAGCAACTCCATGATAACCGCCTTTCAGGTTGAAAGCCAAGGGCCAACTGGCCTTTTAAACCTATACCACTGCAAGCAGAGAATGTAGATTAAAACGATATCAATCACGTCTCCGCCATAATACATGAGCATACTTCCCATTTCTGCTTGTGCTTTTGCTACTCCCAATGGAGGGTGGGCATATATGTATTTTGATAAGATTCCATGATTTGCGAATGAAAAGAACAAAACAATCGTACGGTAAATAAAATTTGTCCTATGTGGGGTTGGGTCAATCGAAATGAAAGCTGCTGTAAACAGATAGCCTGCAAGGAATACATGTACATGTATGAAAAAATAAAGAACAATATTGTGGTGCATCGCAGAATATAAGTCTGTGGTATAAAGGATCCATAATCCTCCCACATTGAATAGAGAAGCGAATATGGGGTCACTAAGGATCCGTATAGGGTAACTCTTTAGAAATTTTGAAAGCTGCCGTGCTCTTTTTACATGGAGATTTCGCATAACAAGCGTCATTGGTGCAGATAGAACAATGAGAAGCGGAGCAGCCATTCCGAGAAGTAAATGTCCTAACATATGTGCTGAAAAATCTATATGAGCCTGTTCGGCTAAGGAGCCAACAACTGTTACAGCTAGACAAAGAATCCCTACTACCCAAAAGATTGTACGGGACAGCGGCCAGCGTTTGTAATGACGATTAGATATAAAACTAGCAAGAATATACACAACAAATACCAGTAAAAACGCTATTAACAGTATAAGCTCGTAAGCAATTCCATTACCATGATAAACATGTTCATTATGCATGACTGTCTTTACCCCTTAGAGGCTTTGAATCCTTTTGTGTCCTTACAATTAAAATGATGCTAATTATGAGCATCACTACGGCAAGTATGTTCCATATTAAGTCGTAGATCATGACATTTTCGACATAGCGAATCTGGTGAATCCTCATCAGCTTGTGCTGGATGGTTCCATCGTATAACTGGAATCCTCCTCCCCCAAGGAGCATGCCGCCTATCCACCTTTTCAACCAAAAGGCATTTCTACGCCGTAAGTCTGCAAGAAGGAATAGACCTCCGATTGTTGCAAACCAACTTAAAGCATGAAATAAACCATCTGAGACCAAACCAATACCCAATGTGCTTTTGTCATAAAAATGATGCCAATGTAAAATTTGATGAAAAACAGTTTCATCAAAAAAAGCAACTAAACCGATTCCGAAAAAAATACCCGACCATAAATTTCGGGCTAAAAATGAAGGATTTGAATTTGCTTTCATAACCAAGATTGTTCCTCCAACCTTTTATCTAATTTATTACAAATATAACCAATACCACTTATCTTTAAGCAATATTGTTTTTTTAGAAACTCTCTGAAGAAAATGAAAAAAATCCCAAAAATAAGTGGAACCGTTCCCATGGTTTTCCTTATCAAAATAGTAAAAAAGTAGTAGACGATAATAACACCATGTTATATGGACTAATCTTGATTGCATTGGGGTTTATTGTTCTGTTATCTAGAATTAGAAGAAAGAGGCAACATTAAACCTCAAACTTAACAAAAACAAAAAAACACCTTCGACATGTACGATAAACGAGTACATAAATCGGAGGTGTTTTTGATTTGATTTCGTTTTTACATGGATTTGACTACAAAAACCGTTCCGCTGCATTAAGGGCTCTTGCTAATTACAATAGAAGCGAATATTTCCTTTATACGAGTATTAGGAGCTCTTCCTAATTACCATTGAACCGAGAATTTCTTTCTCACGGGCGTTAGGAGCTCCTCTTAATTACCATAGAACCGAATATTTCCTTCACACTGGCATTAGGAGCTCTTCCTAATTACCATAGAAGCGAGAATTTCCTTCTCACGGGCGTTAGGAGCTCCTCCTAATTACCATAGAACCGAATATTTCCTTCACACTGGCATTAGGAGAAACCAGAAGAACATTCCCTATAGTTACTTAGTTCAATATAAGGACAAGCAAACATGATAAGAATGTGATTCCTGCTAATGGAGTCATGACTATTCTCTCTTTTTTGCTTTTTGAAGCCAAATTTCCCAGTGTATTTAATCCCATGAAGATCGTAATCAAGATGACAAAAAGATTGGTTGGCAAATTGAATTCCACTGATAGAACTTTTGTATGCACTAGAAAAATAAATCCAAAAAAGAGTAATAATAATGCAGATGGAAGACCCATGATTCTCATTTTCTTCGGCAGCACCCCCTGGTATTTACCACCCCAGCTATACTCTGCTAACGGCAGCCCTAAAAAGAGCAAGACTTGAAAGATTGCGATGCCGCTCGAAAACACTGCTACAATAATCGCGGCTATTTGAATAGACCTTTCCTCCAAACATGATCCCTTCTTCCCTACGGCCCAACTATGGCCCACCCTCTTTTTTGTGTTATCTTAAACTTATGTAAAGAAAGGTGGAAAAATAATGGATTTCTCTAATAAAACGATAGTCATCACAGGTGCAGGGAATGGAATCGGTAAAGGAATTTGCCTACAATATGCCGAAAAAGGCGCCAATGTCATCTTGGCTGATGTTGATGATATAGCTGGGGCTAATACAGTAGCGGTGATCAAGGAAAGCGGCGGCGAAGCGATATTCGTCCATACAGATGTAAGAATAGAAGCAGATATTATTCGGTTAATGGAAACAGCAACTCAAACCTATGGCCAGATTGATATTTTAATCAATAATGCAGGTAAAGCATTATTCAAGTCCCCTTATGAAACTTCGATTGAAGAATGGGATGATGTCATCCATACCAATTTGAGAAGTGTTTTCTTGGCATCACGGGAAGCAGCCAAATATATGCGGCATAACCAGGATGGCGGATCGATTGTCAATATTGCCTCCACAAGAGCGATCATGTCAGAACCCAACTCAGAATCTTACGCTGCCACTAAAGGTGGAATCCTTGCCATTACCCATGCCCTCGCTGCCTCCTTCAGTGATGACAGGATTACAGTAAATGCGATTTCCCCTGGCTGGATAGAAACAGGCGATTATTCAAAGTTAAGTAAACTGGATCACGAACAGCATTTTTCAAAGCGTGTAGGCAAACCAGAGGATATTGCACGAGCCTGTCTATATTTAACCGCAAAAGAGAATGACTTTGTAACAGGGATTAACCTTGTAATTGATGGTGGAATGACGCGGAAAATGATTTATGAGGAATAGTTGGAGAGATCAAAAAAAAGAGACACTCAGGTCATTCTATGAGTTGTTCTTATTTAACTTAACCCCAAAAGGACGGCTCAAAAGAACCGTCCCCAAGGATCTCTTTCTATTTTCCAACATGGAAAAGCGGATCATAAGGACGAAGATCGGAAGTAAATTGCATTCCGAAGCGTGGATCAGCTACGACGGCAGGATCTAGGACATTATCGCCATCAGGTTTTTTGCCATTTTCCGCCCAATCTACGAGAGCATCAAAGGCACTAATTTGTTCTTTATTGGTAAATTCACAGTGGCCGATACCTCGAATTGCACGGCTAACGAGTAAGTCGGATTTTCCCTTCTCGGCAACATTTTTTGCATAAATTTGTTCCATTGAGAACGGAACATAAAGATCCCCGAGTGTATGAAGGGAAACGGTAGGAACTTTCAAATCTCCTGTTACTTTAGGAATGGCGGCTAAGCCATTATTGTGGCGGCCATTCGGATCATTGGTGATGCGACGAACACTGTCGTTCAGTGCTTTTTCCTCATCGGACAAAGCTGGATCATTGTCTAACTGATATACAGAGTCGGTATTGTTAATTACATTACCCGTTGCTTCCCCGTATGCTGGGTTTGTTGGGATACGCTGGAGGAGGAAATCATCAAACATCTTTTCGAATGAGTATTCGAATAATGGACGATCTCCACCCGAGAGATTCTCCGTTACCTTTTCCAATTTTTCTCCCAATGGGGTCAAAGAATCAAACACAACTGATTTTGTATCAGGATCTTTGACTAAACCATTTCCTAATTGTTGCCGGAGCTCAGAAAGTGTTTTAGTAAAGTATTGATCATCCGCAGGAAACTGTTGATTTTCCTTACTAATTCCAATTAGCGATTGAGCTACAAGGCTGTAATCTGTAAAAAAGTCAAACAGTTCTGAGTCCCCCATAACACCACACATCGGCAGTGCTCCATCCACATCACCATATTGTTCTGCATACACCCCTGTGACGTGTCCACCCATAGAGTGACCCATAATATAGGTCCGAGTAGGATTACCTACTAAATTCCTAAACAATCCATTCAAAGCATGGGTATCTTTTACACCCGATTCAACATCATAGCCATTCGTACTATAGCTGGAAGCGGCCCATGCATATCCGCGCTCAAGAAGTTCTTTTCGGATGGAAGGTTCAGTAACCGTCAACTCTTGGCCTGTGCCACGATATCCGTGCGCATACAATACAAGCTTCCCGTTCCAGTTCTTTGGAACTTCAATCCAATAGCCCGCACCGTTATGTATGCCTTTCAGTATTTTTGTATTCTCAAAACCTGTTAAATGCTTAATTGAATTCAATTGTGTCTCATTAACAAAGAAGTTCTTTTTGTTTTGACCATTACCAATGAAAAATTCAGGCGGTTTTATATCCAATACAGTAGACTGATCTGTTGGTGTAACCTGGTTTGCGAAAACAGAGGAACTGACGGCAGTAAGAGAAAGAGTCGTTGCTAATAAAGCGGTGATAACATTTTTTCTTTTCATTACGGATCCCCCCTTGGATTTGGATTATTTCGAAAATTGAAATAATATTCAATCCAATTATAGGACAAGCTTTTTTTTGTGTATAATTAAAGCTTTCTACATAATTCTTCATAAAAAAGGGATAACGACCTAAAAATTGGGAATTTTCAAACAGGTTTCATTACAACCATGGGGAAGATTGGAGGAAGATTAAAGCAAATTGCCTAGAAGACACTGCCAGAAAACAGGACTGTAGCCATAGCTTTTTGCAACTATTTTTCGAAAAAAATAGATAGCCCCCAAAAGGCTATCCAGCACTGTCATTATTTCCTTAAACTGAGCATTTCCGAGGAAATTCGATATGTAATTTCCCTAATCAAACGTTTGATTAAATCTTCAAAACGCCTTGATAAATAAACATTTCATTGCCTTTTATCAAAAAAACTTGTCGAAAAAACCAATGGTATTTCCCCAAAGAATGATCACCTTTAGCTAAAGTGTCATATTTCCCATTACTCTGCATTGTTTAATCATGATTTTTAACTTTCAAAGGGAAATGCATTTTAAAAGCGAAAAAGAAAATACAGTCGTGGAAATCAAACTGCCTACTGAAAGGATTTTTCTGCATTGATAGGGAACCATGGGGACGGTTCTTGCGGTTTTTTTGAGCCTCAAGAACCGTCCCCATTGCCTTTCCCTGCAACAAAAAAGGCTGCCGCAGCAACCTACCCCTTATTGAACTTAAGCACCCAGTTTGTTTAATGTTTAAGTACATTAATTAGATTGTTAAAATCTTTGCTTATGAAGCGATTTTCAATCTTTGTCAACTATGAGAATACTGCAATTTTACGTGCGATAGATTCTGTTAAACGAGATGCCACTTTGGGAACAGCCCATTTAATAATTGGTGTTAACACCGCACCCGATAGTCCGCCTGCATGGACTTCCACCCTACAAGTCATTGTTGTTTTACCATTAACATCTTCTGAAGTAAAGTGACCGCTTCCTGTAAAATTATCTGATAAACCTTTTAGCACAAACTTAATATTTGAAGGTTCATTCCATTCGGTAATATCTACCTTCGCTTGTATTGTTTTTTTAATACCTTTCACACTACCTTCAAATGTCCAAATAGATTGCTTGTCATTAATAATTTCATGTTCTTTATAGGCTGGTACTGTCGTTGCCCATTTTTCAAGATCACTAACATAATCCCAAACTGCTTGTACATCTACTGGAATTTCTACTGTATGTGTTCCTGTTGCCATTATGATTCCCACTTTCACTACGTATGAATTGTAAATTTATATTTCTACAAAATATAATTATTACATAAAAGACATAAATTTACATCACTAATTACACAGCTTTCCTTCTTCTAATAATCTTATTATTTGAAGAACTGAAATTTACCCCGATTGTCCGAAAAAAGCTAATGATGATTGTTCAACTAAATTGCCCCTTTAGCGGAACAATAAAAGCAATTGCTCTTATTGAACAATCGCAACCCTACTTCACAATCTTTTTTTACACCTCAATCCCTTAAATGTGTTGTCCATGCAAAAAGACGCCTTCTTATTAAAGAAAAGCGCCCGATTGTTAAAATTCATTGCTGTATCAATTGATCATGATCAACTGCTTGTGGAGGTTCCTCCATCCAGCCGTGTTTAATCATAATATTGGCTCCATCTTCGACATACAGTGCGACTTCTGGAATTATTGATATATATTTAAGTCCTAAATCTTTTCTTGGACTTGCTGCTAATGCCATTCCATAATATCCAATTCCTGTTGCAACCATAGTTGTAACATGAAACATCATTAGTTTATCTGAAAAAACACTTGCGGTTGTATCTAAAACAGTCGAACCTGAACTTATAGGTGCAGGCAGATCCTCTTTGGTTAAAAAATGGCTAAATGTATCTACATATTTTTGGGCAAGTTCTTTCCCTCTTAAAAAATACTGTTTTACATCTTCGTTTTGAGCAGTCTGGCCAAAGCCCGTTACTATTTCTTTACCGATAGCATTTATTAGAGTGTTTAAGTATAAATGAGTGATTTCCAGTGAATTAATAGACCTCTTTTTCCCAAAAAAACCAGTTAAATAAGTTTGTTTTTCTATAAAATCGACCTTATCAGGAATAGGTATATAAGGAGGTTTTACATAAACCCCTTGTTTTAGCATTAAATCACGTGTTCTGTCCCGCAATTCAACCCCTTTATTCAATATACGTTTATGAAAAGTAACAACATCTGGACGTGTCGCAACTGTTAGTCCTGCACTGCCGGCTGTCATTGCAGATACAGCCATTTGACTTAAATAATTTAAGAAAAAAGTATCTGTAAAAAGTCTTGGGGCTTTTGTATTGACATCTTCTTCCGTAAATCCAATAGGTATCGGGAAATTCTCTTTTTGAAACAGTTCCTGCATGATGGAAACATTCTCTTTTGCTGTATCGAGTGTCCATTTAATAATAGGACGTATTTCTTCATCTTCTACTTTTTCTAAGAAATAGCTATTCACACAAACAGCTAATGTATCGCCTATGTATTGAGTCCATAAACCAGACATTTCCGCAGAAGTTAAATTGATATTTGTTTTCTCTTCCACTAAAGCAACCTCCTATTATATACGTCATAGAATAATATCCCCAGAATAGGAAAAAGTATGAATGAACTACCTATACAATACGTCGAATAAAAAAGAGTCTTAGCTAATTACTAGCTAAGACTCTTTTTGTTTATCACTCTTACACCGCTTCATGTAATACATAAGGAACAAGATGTTCAACATTACTTAACATCGTGTATTTTAAATGATGTGGATCTATGATGAGAAAACCAAATGGACGGTTCTCTTGCTTCAAAAAAAGCCGCGAGAACTGTCCCCGTGGTCTCCCCGTCTCATCCTAACCTTCGTCTCCATCAGTAAAGCATGGAAGAATTTTTTGATGTCAATTCGGGTGGATGCGGTTTGGTTTTTCCCTTCGAGTTCGAGCATTTTCATTCGTACTTGGGTATAGTCAAACAATTTGGATGAATAGTACTCAAAGGTAGGGTTGGCAAAATCGGTTAAACCCAGTGAGGCAAGATGCTCGAGAACCTGTTGGAGGGTTCGGCGAATCCTTTGTTCCACAGCTTTACCTTCTTTTCTTACTGCCTCAGGTGTAATGGATGAACCGAGCCGCTTTTTGGCCGCCTGCTCATATAGCTCTTTTAAAGGCGGAATGTCCCGATTTCCTTCCGTGTCCCATTCGTGCAAGATTGGTAAAAGTTCTAAAAGATCCTTTTCCCCGCTCTTACCTACGATTCCAAGTTCAAGAAGGATACTTTTAGCAGCGGAAATAAACGAAGGTTGTTTTTCCTGACGAGTGTTATCAAAAGAAAGATTGTTTCTATTGGGTTTCGTTAAAAAGCTTAATGATTCTTGAATGTTATGAAGTGATTTTTCCAACACCAAGTATTCACTTACTTTCTTAATGACACTTACCACCTCAAGCCGGTTAATCGGCTTTGTAATATAATGGTCGACACCCAAGGAATACGCTTCGCTAATCATATCCTTTGTTTCGACTTGAGAGATCATAATGATTTTTCCATGAAAGGAGGGCGCGATTTCTCTCACCGTCTCAATCCCGTCCCTGACGGGCATGAGCAGATCAATCATGAGGATATCGACATCCAGCATGGCGAGGTGATCAGCATCCACGTCATCCCCGTCCGCTGCCTCCCCGACCACAGAGCCCAATCCTTCTTCTTCAATAATATTAGAGAGCATCCCTCTGATAGTGGCAGTATCATCGATTATAAAAAAATTCACGGTAATCACTCCTTTTTTATTAAATTTTCAACTGGAATTAGAATTTCAAAGGTTGTACCCTTTTCTTTTGAAGACTCAATCAGGTGAATTTTACCGTCGAGATTTTCGATGACATTTTTTGTGTAGGATAAACCGATTCCATTTGAAGCAATTCCGGCTTGATCATATTTCGTTGTAAAGCCTGGTTCAAAAATATACACTTTGTTTTTTTCAGAAATCCCTCTTCCATTATCCTTTATCGTTATTTTGACGAGGTCTTGAATCCTTTCAACTGTTACCACAATCTCCCCCGCCTGATGGATGGCTTCTACAGCATTGGCGAGAAGATTATTGATTAGGGAAAGGAGGATAAAGGTATGGTACTTGGGATGTTCATTGTGAATTATCACCTGAAAATCAATCGTTTTCTCTAGCAACTCACTATAATTATTATTTGAGATGGTTGCAACAGAAATGATTTCCCGAATGTTCATAAAGTCATCTAGCTTTTCTTTGGCCATTAATTTGGACAAACCGGCATATATGCGTTGATTATCTTTTTTAATTTCATGTAATTCCCCTGCGATTTTCAGCATCTCCTGCGCTTGATTTGGAATGTTTAGAGCTTTTAAATCACGATAAATGGAGTAGCAGGCGCTGGTTAACTTCTCCGCATTTTTCGCTGATTTTTCCAATTGAAACATTTCTACATATAAATTTGAGACTAATAGTAAAACCTCTTCGGTCCGCTTCCGTTGCTGCTCTTCAGCCAGCCTTGTTTCACGTACTAAGATCGTATTGAAAAAACCGAGCACAAAGAAACTGCGGATGATCGCAACCCCCACAATAATGAAGAAGCTCGAGTTTGTCATTTTCATATCGGTTGTAAAATGACGAATGGTCATTTCAGTAAAATTACCCATGATTTCAAGCACCATTCCAAGCAGACCAATGAGCAGCGGCCGGTGATACAATTTTTTCACTTTAAAAATATGAAAAAACAGGCCGTACACCATGTAATAAAAAAACACGGGAAAATGGTTAGGGAAATGGAATGAGCCAACTTCAACCTTGTCCAGAATGATCCGAAAACAAACAACGGCACTTCCTGTTAAAAAGCCGGCCAAAACAGGATGGATCTTACGTGACCATAACAATATAAAGAAGAAAACAGTTGTACTCATGCTGAATCTTAAATCAGCACCGCTTATTGGGTAATACTTTAATTCGCCGGTAATGGGCACAGCAATGATCATAAATAAATACGCTAATAATTTATCGCGAATACCATTATCCCCCATCTATAGTTGAAAAATTTTGTTAATTATAAAAATTATTTATTCAACTTTGTAGTTTTTTGTAGTTTATCGTAGGTTGTACGTTAATGTTAATAGTGAAATCGTTTGCATAATACTTTCTACTATAATAGTATCAAAAAACTTATCGATGGGAGAGAAGCGAATGAAAAAAATTAGTTTAGCATGGCAAATTTTTATTGGTTTAGTCCTTGGTATTACAGTGGGAGCCATTTTTTATGGCAATCCACATATAGAGCAATTTTTACAGCCGATTGGAACCATCTTTTTACGATTAATTAAAATGATCGTGGTTCCGATTGTCATTTCCTGCCTTGTTGTGGGTGTAGCCGGTACTGGCGATATGAAATCGTTAGGAAAGCTCGGCGGTAAAACACTTCTTTATTTTGAAATCATTACAACAATTGCGATTGTTGTTGGTTTGTTAGTAGCGAATGTTTTCCACCCAGGTTCAGGTGTGGATCGTTCACAACTTGTTAAATCAGATATCAGTTCCTATGTTACAACGGAAAAAGCAACGGAGTCCCACTCTCATATTGATACTTTTGTAAATATCGTACCGACCAATGTGGTTCAGGCTTTTGCAAATGGAGATATGCTGGCGATTATTTTCTTCTCCGTTATGTTTGGTATTGGTGTTGCAGCAATTGGTGAAAAAGGCAAACCGATTATTGAGTTTTTTAGAGGCACCGCAGATGCCATGTTCTATGTAACCAATCAGATTATGAAGCTTGCTCCATTAGGGGTGTTTGCTTTAATCGGTGTTACGGTTTCAAAATTCGGTTTAGAATCACTTATTCCGCTTGGCAAACTAGTCTTTACCGTTTATGGTGCGATGGCCTTCTTTACGATCGTGGTTCTAGGTATTGTGGCGAAAATCGCAGGCTATAACATTTTCAAATTATTAGCTTATTTGAAAGACGAATTAATTCTCGGCTATTCGACCGCGAGTTCGGAAACCGTTCTTCCTAAAATTATGGAAAAAATGGAGCGGATCGGCTGTCCAAAAGGGATTACATCTTTTGTCATCCCGACTGGTTATTCCTTTAATCTTGATGGCTCTACATTGTATCAAGCGATTGCCGCGTTGTTTATTGCTCAAATGTATGGCATTCATATGAGCATAGGCGCCCAGATCACATTAGTTCTTATTTTAATGATTACCTCTAAAGGGATTGCAGGTGTTCCAGGTGTTTCGATTGTCGTTCTGCTTTCAACGTTAGGAAGTGTTGGTGTTCCTGTAGAGGGCTTGGCGTTTATTCTAGGCGTAGACAGGCTGCTAGACATGGCACGTACATGTGTAAACATTGTTGGTAACTCACTTGCTGCCATTGTTATTTCTAGGTGGGAAGGTTATAAACTCAAAGACCACGACAAAGTACAACACGAAAAACAAGTCGCATAAGACTATTCAAAAAGGCACAACCAGCTGGTTGTGCCTTTTTGTGTTTAAGGCCAAAGAATCGTCCCCCTGATTACGCTGATTCCTCTTTCCAAAACTCCGCGCCACTAGAACCATCCCCCTGGTCTTCGTCAACGGCGGTCGTGGCTTGATGGATAAACATCTCTATTTCAATTTGGTAATTTTCTAATTGATCATTGCTCCAATTTAGTTCATTCGCCATTAATTCTGAAACTTTCTGCTTCCATTGGTTGACCCAATCCATATTAAACAGCAACGCACCGGTTCTTCGAATAAAAAAGTCACTAGGTGTTACGGTCATTTCTTCATGGATGGCATACATGACTTGAGCGTAAACATCCAATGGCAGACCGAAGGTTAAGGCAGACTCATTATATTTATCTACTAACGCGAATAATCTATCAACATTGGAACCGTAAAGCTTAGCAAGTTTTTGAGATTGTTTATTTGTAAGTCCAAATTTTACTCCTTCTTTTGTCTTATCTTCAATGAAAGCAGACAAATTCTTCGAACCACCAACATCTCCACCAGAAATAGGCAAATATTTGGTTTGGCATTTTCCAAAATCGCCAACACCCTCTCGAATGAACTGTTGGTTTAATAAATCAACGACCATCTCAGCCATTTTTCGATAGCCCGTTAATTTCCCTCCGGCGATCGTGATTAAGCCAGACTCGGATTCCCATATTTCATCCTTACGAGAAATTTCTGATGCGGATTTCCCGGATTCATGGATAAGTGGTCTTAACCCCGACCAGCTGGATTCAATATCTTTTTCTGTTATCCTTACTCCTGGAAACATAAAGTTAATCGCCTTGATTACATACTCTTTATCCGCTTTCGTTAAGCGCGGATTGGCCATATCCTCCTTGTAAACCGTATCTGTCGTGCCAACATAGGTTTTGCCATCTCTAGGAATGGCAAATACCATTCGCTTGTCGGGTGTATCAAAGTAAATTGCTTGTTTAAGCGGGAAAACACTTTGGTCAAAGACAAGGTGAATTCCTTTTGTTAATTGAAGATGCTTTCCTTTTTTCGACTGATCCATCTCCCGAACAGAATCAACCCAAGGGCCCGCTGCATTGACTACCTTTTTCGCGAATATTTTATAGGCTTTGTTGGTCAACTGATCCACCACTTCTGCCCCCACCACTTTTCCATTATCGTACAGTAACTTTCCCACTTTTGCGTAGTTTACGGCTAGCGCCCCTTTATCGACGGCTTGTTTAATGACTTCGATTGTCAACCTTGCGTCATCCGTACGGTATTCCACATAATAGCCGCCGCCTTTTAGTCCCTCTTTTCTTAACAGCGGTTCACGTTTCTGTGTTTCAGATGCACTAAGCATACTGCGGCGTTCACTTTTTTTAACATCTGCTAAAAAATCGTACACCTTCAAGCCAATGGAAGTGGAGAACTTGCCGAACGTCCCACCCTCTTGAATGGGTAACAGCATCCACTCAGGCGTCGTGACGTGAGGGCCATTTTCATAGACAACCGCACGCTCTTTCCCCACTTCCGCTACCATTTTCACTTCGAATTGTTTTAAATAGCGCAGGCCGCCATGAACCAGTTTCGTGGACCGGCTTGAGGTACCTGCTGCGAAATCCTGCATTTCAACAAGACCCACTTTCATCCCTCGTGTGGTGGCATCAAGGGCAATGCCACTGCCAGTAATTCCTCCACCTATCACTAAAATATCAAGATTTTCTTTTGACATTGTTGATAGTTGTTCCGATCTTTTTTTACTAGAAAAAGTCCCCATTTCAATCGCTCCTATTTTGAAATTTTTCCCATATAAATAAAAACAAAAAGAGACCAAAACAAACCTATACAAGTGTATTCTTGTATACGCTGTTTGGTCTCTCCTAATCTCCAACCAATATATTAACTTAATTAAAATATACCATATTCTTACTGATGATGCAAAAATTTTTATTTGAATGCCATGGCCGCTTTTACTGCCTTTTGCCAGCCTTCATATAGGGCATTTCGTTGGTTTTCATTCATTTCAGCTTCAAAGGTTCGATCAATTTGCCATTGCGTTGCAATTTCCTCTTTGCTGCTCCAGTAGCCGACTGCTAAACCAGCCAAATACGCTGCACCCAAGGCTGTCGTCTCGTTCACAACCGGCCTTTCCACAGGCACATTTAAGAGATCACTTTGGAATTGCGTTAAGAAATTATTCTTCACCGCTCCCCCATCTACCCTTAGTGCTTTAAGGGAAATGCCGGAATCCTTTTCCATCGCTGCTAACACATCTTTTGTCTGGTATGCCAGTGACTCCAATGTGGCCCGAATGAAATGTTCTTTGGACGTCCCTCTCGTTAAACCAAAGACTGCTCCCCTTACGTCGCTGTCCCAATACGGCGTGCCTAGTCCAACAAAGGCTGGAACAACATAAACCCCTTCTGTTGATTGAACCTTGCTCGCATAACTTTCTGTATCTGCTGCCTCTTTAATCATCCGCATTCCGTCTCGCAGCCATTGAATCGCAGAGCCTGCGACAAAAATACTTCCCTCTAAAGCATAAGTGACTTTACCATCCAACCCCCAGGCGATGGTTGTCAGCAGGGATTGATCAGACTTAATGCCGCTTTCACCCGTATTCATCAGCATAAAACAGCCGGTCCCGTACGTATTTTTAGCCATTCCTTCTTCGAAACACGCCTGGCCGAATAGCGCCGCTTGCTGATCACCAGCTGCTCCGGCAATTGGTACTTCTTTTCCAAAAAAGTGATAATCAATAGTGTTAGCATATATTTCTGAGGAGGGCTTTACTTCTGGAAGCATCGATTCAGGAATGCCCAAAGCTTCCAGCATCTCCTTATCCCATTTTAATTCATGTATATTGTAAAGCAGTGTACGTGACGCATTCGAATAGTCTGTCACATGCGCTTTCCCGCCAGATAATTTCCAAATTAGCCAAGTGTCAATCGTTCCGAATAAAAGTTCTCCTCGTTCCGCCTTTTCCCGAGCACCTTCAACATGATCGAGGATCCATTTTATTTTCGTTCCTGAAAAATAAGCATCGATAAGCAAGCCTGTTTTTTGACGAATTTTCTCTTCAAGGCCAGCTTGTTTTAGCTCCTCACAAATGGAAGCTGTTTGTCTTGATTGCCAAACAATGGCATGGTAAACGGGATTTCCTGTCTGTTTATCCCAAACAACCGTTGTTTCGCGTTGGTTGGCAATCCCAATCCCCGCAATTTGTCCCGCGCTAATGCCGGATTCCGATAAACAAGAAGCAATAACGGATAAGATACTTCCCCAAATCTCATTCGCATCGTGCTCGACCCAGCCAGGTTTTGGAAAATACTGAGTGAATTCCTTTTGGGCTGAATACACGACTTCTCCTTTTTTATTAAAAATAATCGCCCGTGAACTAGTGGTTCCTTGATCAAGTGATAAAATATATTTTTCCATTCGAAATCCCCCGGATTATTTTTCTGAATAGTAATCCCAAAGGTCCACTTTAGAAGTCGTCACAGCAATGGCCCCCGCTTCAATCGCCTCGTTGACATCATGGACCGTCCGGATTAATCCGCCAGCGAACACAGGGATACCTGTCATCTCTTTGATTTCTCGAATCATTCTTGGAATAACCCCTGGCAATACCTCGATAAAGTCTGGCTGTACTTTCTTGATGACTTCACACGTTTTTTCGACTGCATTGGAATCAAGCAAGAATAATCGTTGAATCGCATAGATCCCTTTTTGTTTCGCTTTAGTGATAACGGCCGCTCGAGTAGAAATTAATCCAGCCGGTTTTACTAACTGACATAAAAAATCAGCTGCATGTTCGTCATTCTTTAATCCTTGGATTAAGTCAACGTGAATAAACAGCTTTTTGTTTACCCGATTTGCGGCTTTAACAAAACTTGGGATTTGGGCAATCTGAGAATCTAACACAACCCCATATTCGTACGTACTCTCCAAAAACCGCTCAAGCCCTTTTCCATTTTTTATCGATGGTAATATTGTTTGATGTTGGAAGGTCATAAAATACCTCTTTTCTTATTATCATATCGCTTTGTATGACTAATTAAGGAAAAATATATAATGAGACATTATGCCCGATTATATTTTTCTCTGAGAAAAGAGATACTTCTATCAATATATGGTTCCTTGGTTTCTTCTAGTAATATATTGATAAACGGTTTTTTCTCTTTTATAAATTTGAACACTGGATCGTAATTCAGCATTCCTTCTCCAACGGTTGTTGTCTTTATACTATTATCTTCTATTATAAAATCCTTGGCGTGTAGGATCACGATTCGGTCTCCAAATAGTTCAAATGCTTCTGCGATCACAGCTTCTTGGTTTTGATAGTTCTCGATCGTTAAATAATTTACTGGATCAAAGATAACTTGAAGATTGTTAGAATTGATACTCTCGAGGAGTCTTTTCATCACTCCAGGAGAATATACAGGGTGATTAATTCCACCCTCTATCCCAACTATTACTCCGAATTTCTCTGCCTCTTCCACAAGCTCCCGAACACTTTTTACCACTTCAAGAAACGGTTCTTCTTTAAAATTCTCTTTTGTATAGACAATTTCTGCGTTAACATTTCCCGTTTCGGTTCCAACAATACTACATCCAATATCTCTGGAATAGCGAAGATGCTCCTTGAATCGGTCCAAAGCTTTTCTTCTTTCATTCAAATCTGGATGGATCATATTGATGTAACATCCTAAAACGGCAATTTGAATATCTTCCTGGCGGAACGCTTTTCCGATATGATAGGCCATTCCAGGGCTAAGGCTCCCTAAGCCGGTGTTTATATCGGGAAAAGATTTGTTTAACGCTAACTGAACGGAAGTAAGCCCTTTAGAAGAGATCTCTCTAACTAATTCCTCTAATGGCAAGTTTTCAATATCATGTGCCCTTATACCAATATTCATGATTCAACCACCTCGAATTTGCTAATGATAAAAAAAGTAAGCCGTATCGTGTAGGGCTTACTTTTTCAAATTTATCTTGCCAGCCACCCGCCATCTACAACAAGCGTATGTCCATTCATATAATCAGACGCTTTGCTTGCTAAGAAAACGACGGCACCCATTAAATCGGCAGGTGAAGCCCACCTTGCTGCCGGAATACGTGATAGAATTTCTGCATTTCGTTTTTCATCTTCACGGATAGGAGCCGTATTTTTCGTTGCAACATATCCTGGCGCAATCGCATTTGTTTGAATTCCATATTCAGCTAATTCATTGGCAAATGACTTGGTCAGACCTGCAACGGCATGTTTACTTGCCGTATAGGGAGGGACAAATTTTCCGCCTTGGAAAGACAGCATCGATGCGATATTAATAATTTTCCCACTCTTTTGTTCCATCATCACTTTTGCAGCTTCTTGGCTTAGAAAATAAACAGCATTTAGATTAAGGTCCATCACCGCATCCCAATCCTCTTGTTGATACTCTAGAAGCGGTGCACGGCGAATGGTGCCTGCATTGTTTACAAGAATATCAATTCTACCGAATGCCTTTAGACACCCAGATACGACTTCCTTAATGATTTCTCTATTCGCTAAATCGGCCTGGAAAAATTCTACCCGGCTACCCTCTTTTTCAATAAGTTCCTTCGTTTCATCCCAATTAGTTCCATGGGTGACAACAAATAGATCGGCACCTGCCTTAGCAAGCGCTACCGCATAGGCTTGACCAAGTCCGGTGTTACCACCTGTTACAATCGCAACCTGACCAGCTAATGAGAAAAAATCCAATGTGAATTCGTTCAATTGAATTGTCATATTTAAACCCCCTTCATGTTAAAACTAAATCTACTACCTTAGTTGTTCCATTTTGACATGGTCCATGTCATCATAGGTAATGTTTTCTCCGCACATACCCCAAATAAAGGTATAGTTACTAGTAGCGGTCCCTGTATGTATCGACCAGCTGGGTGAAATTGCAGCTTGTTCGTTTTTCATGACTAAGTGTCTTGTCTCATCCGGTTTCCCCATGAAATGAAAGACGCGAGTATCTGGCTCCATATCAAAGTATAAATAGACTTCCATCCGCCGCTCATGAGTATGACAAGGCATGGTATTCCAAACACTTCCTGGAGATAGCATAGTAAGTCCCATTTGAAGCTGACAGCTTTCACATACATTTGGGTGGACATATTGATAGATTTTCCGTTCATTTAAGGTTCCCGGAGCTCCAGCCTCTAAGGGTTTAATTTCATTAATATCGATCTTTACTGTTGGATAGGTATGATGGGCTGGTGTTGAATTAATATAGAATTTCGCAGGATTCTTTGGATCCTTTGATCGGAATAATACTTCCTTCGTTCCCCTGCCGACATACAGACCATCACGAAGTTGCATGTTATATTCCTCGCCATCCAAAATGACAAGACCGTCTCCGCCAATATTAATAATTCCCAGCTCACGGCGTTCAAGGAAGTAACTGACTCCTAATTCTTTATCAAGCTTAATGGTCAATTCTTCTTCTGCCGGTGTTACTCCACCAAAAATCATGCGATCGGCATGGGTGTATGTTAAATGTACTTTTCCTGGTTCAAAAATGGTTTCAACTAAAAAATTTCCTCTCAATTCATCCGTATTAAATCTTTTAATTTCTTCTGGGTGGTTTGCATAACGCGTTTCCATTTCCATGATCCATGTCCTCCTATAAAGCTTCTATTTTTAACGAACAATTTTACCAGGTTCAGTTTCAGCAAATGCTATAATTTCGTCCTTAGAAAAGGTATTGCAATCCCCATACACTGTATGCTTCAAGACAGACGCTGCCGTAGCAAATGAAATTGCCTGTTGCGGCGGCATTTCTTCGATAATCCCGTATAAAATCCCAGACGCAAAAGCATCCCCGCCGCCCACGCGATCAACAATATCATCAATAGGATAGTATTTTGACTGATACAACGTCCCATTTAAAAATAAATTCCCTTGCAAGGTATTGTACGAGGCAGAAAGAACGTTTCGGAAAGTCGAATATAAGTATTTGATATTCGGATACATTTCTACTATTTTTTCATAGTAATACGTAAGCTGCTGCTCTTTATTTAATGTAGTATCTGCTTTTTGTATGTTTAAGAGATAAAGAGCATCTAATTCCCCGCATGAACAGATATCAACATAGGGCAGAAGCGGGGTAATCGCTTCCGCTGCCTCTTTTTGGCTCCATAGCTTTGAACGATAATTAAAGTCAAAACTTGTTGTGACACCTAGCTCTTTCGCTTTTTTCAATGCCAGCAAAGTCACTTCTTTTAACGAATTAGATAACGCAGGTGTTATTCCTGAAACGTGAAAGAGGTCTGCTCCTTGAAAAATTTCAGTAAAGCTAACCTCATCGACGCTAAGCTGAGAAAAGCTTGAATGCTTCCGGTCGTAAGTGACTTGCGCACCTCTGGCACCCGCCCCTACTTCCAAGTAATAGGTGCCTAAGCGCTCTCCGCCCTTCAACAAGTAGTCAGTATGAACACCAAATGACCGTAAATGTCTTTCCGCCGCCAACCCAAGCGGATTATTCGGCACTTTACTAACAAAGGAAGCTTCATATCCAAAATTGGCCAGTCCAATGGCAACATTGGCTTCTGCACCGCCATAATGCATTGAAAGCTGATTAGATTGAAAAAGTCGTTCTCCATGATTGGTAGATAACCGAAGCAGGATTTCTCCTAAGGTGACTATCTTTTTCATAGGTTATTCCTTCTCGCTTCTTTGACTTTTTCTACATACTGAACGGCAAAATCAGTGATTTTTTCATAGTCTCCCGTTTTAGCAGGTGCAATTAAATTACCGCCAACGCCAACGGCTGCACAACCATTTTGAATCCACTGATGGACATTTTCGAGGCTGACTCCCCCTGTCGGCATCAAATTAACTTGTGGAAGCGGCGCTTTAACCGCTTTTACAAACTCCGGTCCAAAGGCGTTTCCAGGAAACAGCTTGATAATATCTGCACCAGCTTCTAGGGCACACTTCATTTCTGTAATGGTCATACATCCAGGCATATAGGGAATTTGATATAAATTACACAATTTGGCTGTTTCTCCGTCAAAGCAAGGACTTACAACGAACTGAGCGCCTGCCAAAATAGCAATCCTTGCCGTAGTTGCATCAAGAACTGTTCCTGCTCCAATAACAACATCACTATTTCGATACAAGTCAGCCAATTCTTTAATAACCTCTTCAGCACCTTCGACCGTAAAGGTTACCTCAATCCCAAAAATTCCACCCTTTACACAGGCTTCTGATATCTTAATCGCTTCCTCCTTAGAGTCAGCTCTTACAACCGCTACCACTCCACAATCAGTTATCCTGGAAAGAACATTTAATTTGTTCATCGCTGCCTCCAGTTGTCATTATTCGAACCGTCTTGTTGTATTTTCACACGAACCGGAAGTACTGAATTTATTGCTTCCCCATTAACATAAAGGTTCCGTTTTTCCGTTTTTGGCAAATAGATACTAACAGAATCATAAGGAAGTTGATAATTCCCTTCCATAGTTATCTGGATTTCTACACTTTCTTTAGTAGTCTTCATATCTACTAATAGGAATGAAGACTCACCTTTTGTATAGTTTAATGAAATCCCGTCATCTTCATAGAAACGTTCGCTTATATGCTCTTCCCTTAAGGAAGGATATAGACGTATTCCTCTTGCATCCTCCGATTTATTTTTAAACGTGATTTCCCCATCACGAATCGGGAAAGCGGAACCCGCCTGTGCAAAAAGCGGAATGACGTTCAGTGGTGCATTTACGATAATAGTTTGACCACCTTGATACCATTGATCAGAATTCATATCATACCAGCCCTTATCATTTTCTGGCAGATACACACTTCGTTGAGTGGCTCCTTTTTCTACTACACTACAAACCAATAAATTCTCACCGACCATAAAGTCATCATTCTCTTCAAAGGTTTTTGAATCATGTTCAAAATAATAAAAAGTAGGAGTAAGGATTGGTTTATATTCTTGACTGGCTTTATGAAGCAAATGGTAAAAATAAGGGATCCACTTCACACGTTCCTTCATAAAGCTACGTATGATCTCGATCTGTTCCGGATACATCCAGGGAACATTGACGGATTGATCCTCATTCCACGAATGAATGGTGAATCTCGGATGGAAAATGCCATTTTGAATCCACCTGATAAATAATTCTGGTTCTGGTGCTAAACCGCTAAATCCGCCAACATCATGTCCAAAATTATATACACCTGACAAACTCATGCTTAACCCCATCTTGATATTAAATCGCAGTGTTTTCCATTCCGTTAAATTATCTCCTGACCATGTTTGCACATAACGCTGCATGCCAGGCATGCCTGATCTTGAGATTAAATATGGTCTACTATTAGGAGCAAATTCTTTTTGAGCTTCATAAGACGACTTGAGCATTAACAAAGTTTGAATCGGTTTAATATCCTCGACAGGAATGCTCTTGCCAAAACCATTAGCACATGCCTGTTTATTCCAGATTTCAAATTCATTATTATCATTCCAGGTGGAGTCAATTCCAAAGGATAAGAGCTGCTCCTTGACATTTCCCTTCCACCATTGGATAGTCTCCGGATTCGTAAAATCAAGATAGGATCCATCATCATCCCAAAATTGGACTAATTCAGGATCTTGATTATTATCCGCTTTTATAAACATTCCCTTTTCAGCCAGTTCAGGGTATTGCGGATGGTCCTGAAGTAAGCATGGTTTAATATTGGCACAAACATGTAACCCATTCTCATGGAAATGATGGTTCATGGCATGCGGGTCAGGTATTTTATCGTAATTCCAATTAAATACATACCTCTTTCCGCCAATAGTGGTATATCCAGAGGACAACTGAAAGGAATCACAAGGAATATCATATTCCACACAAGAATCAACAAATTTCTTTAATTGTTCTTGTGCATCTGGCGCATCCGTATAAGTCATCGTTGACCCTGAATAACCAAGACTCCATTTTGGAGGGAAAATCGTCTTGCCCGTAAGTTTTGAATATTTTTCAACAACGTTATGAATATGAGGGCCCAAAATGAAATAATAGTCCAAGTCGCCTTTTTCTGCGTAATAATACCTGTAAAAGCCATGATAATTGTCAAGCTCCGCACCTAAATCAAAAATAGAGTCGGAGTAATTATCATAAAACAGTCCATAAGATAGCTTCGTTTTTTGATTATGGGTCAAATAAAAAGGTATATGCTTATAAAGCGGATCGGTAAACTCGGCATCATAACCCATGGCGTCAATGGTCTTCATGATATAACGCTTTCTAGTCTTATTTAGTGTTCCGCTTTTCTCACCTAAACCATAAAAATTATCATCCTTGTATCGCTCAAGATAATGATAGACCCCGTCTCCAAGCTTGTTGTTATAGTTATAACTCTGTGTTTTTCGGTCATTCGCTATTAAAATTTCTTCGCCGTTTATTTTTGCATACCAAGAGATCTTAAAGCCGTCTAATTGAATGACCGCTTTTAAAAGATGTGTTTCAATGATTACTTGCTCACTGCCAACTTGTTTTTGGAACGCTGGTAATGAGAATGGAGTTAAATCAAAACGGTCTCTTCCTTCAAAAGGAATATCTTCCGCATCCGGGGCTATTGCCCAAGTCGTCGATAGAGCTGGTTCAAAATCAGACGACATAAATACTCTGCATAAATCTTCTTCTAAAACCATAAAAATGATTTTCTTATCATTGCATTCAAAGAAAAGTTGATTATTTTCTTCCTTTATAAAGTCAAACTTCCAAGCCAAGCTCATGATTTTCACCTTTTCGCTATTTTTTTAAGGCTCTTTTCGTAAACTTTGTTGCTCTTGGAACTAATTAAGAGTCATTTACAAAGTTTCAAAGTTTCCAGGCAATATTCGCAAATGTTCTTACGAAAAGATGCCACGAAGAATCTTGTTATACAGGTTGATGAACTTATACGTAAAACAACAATCTTTGCGAAAATAACCTTTTTAAAACAGAGATAAACCGCTTGGATTATCTCTGTTAAACTTGATCAATCTATTAATCTTTCATACCAGAAGTAGCCATTCCCTGAATAAACTGCTTTTGGAATATTAAAAACACAATTAAAACTGGGATCATGGTTACGACGGACATCGCCAATAGGCTTCCCCAGTCGACATTAAATTCACCGATGAAATTGGATAAGGCTAATTGGACGGTATATTTCGTTGGATCACTAATAACAATCAACGGCCAAATAAAGTCGTCCCATCTCCACATGAAGGAAAAGATGGCGAGGACAGAAATAATCGGTTTGGCAATCGGAACAATCAGTTTCCAAAAAATCTTCCACTCGCCAGCGCCATCTATTCTAGCCGCTTCAATCAACTCATCAGGTACGGTCAATAAATACTGTCTTATTAGGAATACCCCAGTCGGTGTTGCTGCTGGAGGAATAATAATTCCCCAAAGAGAATTGTACAGACCTAGTTTGCTTATGACCGAAAAAATAGGGGTCATAATAACTTCGAGAGGGATCATTAAGGTTGAGATAAATCCGATTAACAACCAGGTATCCCCTTTAAAACGATACTTGGCAAGCGCATAGCCTGCCATCGTATTAATGATTAACGTTAGGACTGTAGCGGTTACCGTCACAAACGTACTATTGAGAAAATAGGTGCCGAAGTTCCCTTTCTCAAAGGCTGCAATAAAGTTTTCAAAGGTTGGATTGTCCGGAATAAATTTTGGAGGCCAACTATATAATTCGGTAGAATCTTTTATGGAAGAAAGGACTACCCATATGACTGGAAAAATGAAGATACAAACAAGAACAGACAATGCTAAATAGATGAGGATATTAGATTTCTTTTTCAATCGATTGTACCTCCTTTTGTCCATTTAAATTGAATAACCGTAAAGATGGCAATCACCACAAACAGAACAACGGACATCGCACTTGCGTAACCCAATTCCCCTTTTTTGAAACCAAATTCATAAATATATTGAACAAGGTAGGTGGTTTGCTTTGCCGGTCCTCCACCAGTCAAGGCCAAGACGAGCGGATATTGCTTAAAGGATTCAATCAAGAGCAAGATTAACACTAAAAAACTAGTTGGTTTTAATAATGGTAAGGTGATGCTCCTAAACATTCTAAACTTTGAAGCTCCATCCATTTGGGCGGCTTCATAATAGGAGGTAGGGATACTTTGTAACCCAGCCATAAAAATCACCATAAAGAACCCTATTCTTGCCCAAATCGTTCCAACAACAACCGTCATGTTGGCAAATACCGGGTCGGATAACCACTTTATTGGTTTGAAGCCTAATGACTCGATCAAATAATTCAAGACACCGAAGCTATCCCCAAAAATCCATTTCCAGGTCACACCAACAATAATCGCTGAAATCATCGTTGGCCAATAAAATATGGCACGAAAGAAGCCTTTTGCTTTAATTTCCTTGATCAACAACATAGCAATTCCAAGGGAACATATAAATATGAGCGGCACTACCGCAAAAGCATATTTAAATGTATTAGCGAATATTTTCCAATACTCAGAGCTCTGAAACACTTCTTTGTAGTTTTCAATTCCAACGAAGTTCATTTCCGATAATCCATCATAGTCTGTGAAAGAATAATAGAGTCCCACGATGGCAGGAACGACAATGAATGTAAAAAAGATGACGAAATTTGGAAGTACAAAAAAATAGGGAACAATTTGCCGCTTCAGTTTATCTGATCGAAAGGAGGATTTTTTGGCAGTTTTTATCGCCGCATGTTCTTTGATTATTGGTTCCACCATATTCACCTGCCTAAATTATTTATTTAGCTTTTTAATAGTAGTGACCACCCCAAATCTGGGGCAGTCACCAGTGGACTATTATTTAGAATCTGCAATAGCTTCCTTAAGTTTCTCGGCAACTTTGTCCATGGCTTCTTTTGAAGATACCCCGCCGCTAAGAACTTCTACTACTGCATCTCTTATATCAGTAGTAACCTTAGAGATGACCACTTGATTGCCCCAGTCATTTGCTGCAACCTCTGGTGTATTTTCTAATTCATTAGAGAACACTTTAAACATATCTTTACCAAACGCATAATCCAATTCGTTATTATCTTTTCTAGCACTTAGGAATAGTGAGTTTTGGTTGAATTTGGCATTAACCTCTTTTGATGCTAAGTATTTAATAAATGCTGCTGTCTCTTTTTCTACTCCTGTTTTTTGGAAGCCCATGATGTATTTACCGCCTGGTACAGAAGAACGAATTTCTCCTTTTGGAAGGTATGTTACACCCCACTCAAAGTTGTTAATATCTTTGTAGTTACTTAACATCCAGTTTCCAGCTAAGTGAGCAGCTGCTGTTCCAGAACGGAATAAGTTATTAGGATTTTCCCCACCCAACCAAACAGACTCAGGAATGATTCCATCTTTATGAAGCTTTTTAAAATAGTCTAATGCGGCAACACCATTTTTATTATTAATCGCTGGTGCAGAACCATCCTTTGTAAAAATACTTCCGCCAAATTCATAAAGTAAAGTAGAATATCGATGTGGAGTGAAATCTACTAATAATCCGTATTTTGCTCCGCCTTTTTCCTTTACTTGCTTAATTGCGTTTTCAAATTCATCCCATGTCCAAACATCATCTGGTGATTGTGGAACTTCTACTCCTGCTTTTTTAAACAATGTTTTGTTATAAATGATGCCGTTTGCCGTAACATCCATCGGTGTCGCAATAATTTTATCTTTCTTCACATAGTAAGGTTTAATAGAAGGAAGGAATTGAGAGGTGAATTTATCGACTCCTCCAACATATGGTTTAAGGTCCATCGCCTGTTCGGCAAAGATTCCGGTATCAGTGACACGTGCTAACGCAGGTGGTTTTCCTCCAGCGATCATCGTTTTTAATTTTGTTGTGTAATCTTGGTAGGCCACTTCGATTAACTTAACTTCTACGTTTTTATTTTTTGCTTGATAATCTTTAATGATGTCTCTCATGACATCGCCTTCTACCCCATCAGTAAACCAGAGAAAGTCCAATGTAACCTTTTTACCGTCTGATTTGCTGGTACCACTTGATTTTGAGCTATCAGAACAGGCTGCAACACCAATTAATAAAACAGCTGCAAGCAATGACATCGTAAGCATTCTTAGCATTTTTTTCATATAATACATCTCCCCTTTTTCGAATTTTTAATTTTTCACCGTCTCATTAGTAACAAACTCTATTGATTCGACCAATAATAGGATGGCTAAGGCTTGACCATAGGTCATCGGACTAATCGGGATGTTTTTATAAAATTCGTCATCTAGTCCAACCGGCGTCCCATATGATACTTTTTGAACCACACCATGTTCATCGATTACATCCATCACTGCTTCTAAAGCCTTTAACCCAATTGGTAAATACTCCTTATCAAGGTACCCTTTTCTAACACCTTTGATGATTCCATAACCAAAAGCAGCAGTAGCAGAGGTTTCTTCATAGGAACTTGGATCGTCTAAAACGGTATGCCATAAACCACTATCAGCTTGTAGTTTTGACAATGCCTTCACTTGACTGTGCCATGTAGCTAATAAATAATCTTTCATACTTTTTTCTAATTCAACTATTTCAAAAAACTCTAACAACCCGCATGTATACCAGCCATTTCCTCTTCCCCAGCGGACAGCACCGTAGTTGTGATTCTCATTAAAATCCCAACCGTGATAAAATAACCCTGTTTCTTTGTCATATAAATATTTAATATGAATGAGGAACTGGTTTTTCGCTTCCTCGATATATTCTGGCCGTTTAAAATAAGTACCAGCTTTAGCAAGGAATAACACGGTCATAAATAAGGTATCAATTAATATCTGACCATCATTCGGGTCACCTGTAATCATATGCTGCAAGGCTCCGTCACCGGTACGAATCATCTCTTCTATGATCCAAGTACTCCATTCATCACATACAGCAATATACTTGGAATCATTGGTTTCCTCTGCCAGATGGATGAGAGTAAGCAGCGGTGCCATCGTATTGACATTTTTTTCAGGGAGGCCTTCCGCAATTCTTTGATCAAACCAATCTAATAAAAACTGAAGGGTCTCTTGGTCATTGGTTAATTTATAGTATTTATACAGGCCATAAATCCCGACACCTTGCGGCCATTCCCACAGATTAATGTCTATCAAACCAATCGGAAATTCTTCGACAAACCCATCATCATTTTTCAATGATTTCAGTGCATTCTTTACAAGATGAACCTTTGATTCGATTAATTTTGAATGAACGACCATTTTTCTAAAACTCCTTCTGTTTGCTGATCTGAATTTAATTGAATAACACCATTCACTGTAAATGGCCCCTTCCAAGAGCTTTGAGCTTTACCGTGAATAGGATCATGAAAAATGAATTCTTCTCCAATGTGTTTCAGTTCTGCATTCTTAATACTAGTGATAAATTGGGAGAAGGAAGCAAACTGTTGAACATGGCTATTTCGTAAGATCCACTTATTTTCTCTACCAATCGATATCAGTTCCCGTTTTTTGTTCTGGCCCTCCGTCTGTAAGATCAATCCATTTTTTGCATAAAGCGCAATATAGGAATCTCTTATTTTTCCAAAGCACCAATTTCCGGTGATTTCCACTTGCTCGAAAGCGGTGAGTGGAAAATAGGCGTGAGTATAATCAATTTCACTTTCCGGATCAATCCTATAGTGGATAAAAGCGATATCATGATATTGATCGACCTTTGGCAATTGACCATTTCCAGCCCAAAAGCTTGGCCGGCCTGTCCCTAGTTCCGTCTCTTCTCCAGGATGATTTATCCATACAATCGCTTCTGGACTAAGCGTAGAATGGACGACGTGCTCCGAGTAACCGCTTCCACCAGGCCGGTACTCGACGGCACTTGATAGTAATCCGAACCTGTTTTTATAAGTATAAAGATCGACAAAGCCCTTTGTTCCCTGATGATGCTTAAACACAACATTCTCATCCGCGCTTAAACCAATTAAGGACCGATAATCAGGTGGTTCATATTCTGACATAGATAATGCTGCTGCGGCAAAGGTTGAATTATTTAAATTTCCTTTACCATAGGCGATCCAAAGTAAGGAAGTAGTCGCATTATTATAATTTCCCTTTAATTCTTTTTCGTAAATACGACCGTGTGAACAAGATAAATAGCCATTATGACAATTTAACGCCATTAAGCGAAAGGTTGTATCCAGTGCTTGCTCGGCTGCACTTTTCAATTCCAGGTCATTGACCAAATCATATACTTGCAAGAATCCCATCACGTTTATCGGAATATACGCACTTGAATTCCACTCTGCCAAGCCTTCATCATTAAATTTTTCAAACCATTTTTTCAGCCTGACTTTTGCCCGTTCAACATGGACAGAACCAAGGATGTTCGCGTTAGGGAATATTTCATCCGGAAATAATTGTCCTGCTAAATATTCACAAGTGTGGAATAGCAAGGCATGATTCTCGCTAAAGAACCACATGACATCATCCCCAGGTTCATCGAACCAATAGCGATAATTGAGAATCGTCTGCTTACATTCCTCCCATAAGCTCTCTTCAAATAATCCCGTATCATGAAAATCTGCCCAAAAACGGAACAGTTGGTTAAAATAAAAGTCACTGCAATCAAACCTGGCATTAATCACTTGCAGCGTATCCCTAACAATCAATTCAACTAACTCTAAATCATCGCCTGCTTTAGCTAATAAATAAGCTCGATGGATATCCTTTTTTCCATATTTGGCGATAAAGGACGAAGCCTGTTGCTTTCTTATATGAAGATAATCTGATACATCTTGTGGTACTAGGTTTTCCGGATATAGTTGAAGAAACATATTTTTTTGGAGCACAACGGTTTGGTATCGGATGTTGATGGATAATAGCACATTGCCCATTCCAAGTTCTTCAACTTCACCAAGTATTACTTTTTCGCAGTTTGGCTGAACAATCCTGTTCAGCTCTTTCTTTTCGCCCCACCACTCTGTTTTAAACTCACATTCCAATTGGACTTGCCCCGCTAGTGGGTTTTCAAAATAAAGGCTAACTTCACCAGACGTGAGGACATCGCTAGGAAAGTAGGCATTTTTTAATGCTTCTTCTAACAAATGAATGTCTTCGGAGGACGTATCACCAATTGGAAGCACCATTTCTAAATCTTCAGTCCCAAGGTAATCCACCCTAAAGTAAAACAGTGTATCCCGCTCTGCCAGATCCTCGGAAAGAACTAAAAATTCATTATCTCCTTCACGAAGCAAAACCTCAAATCCAATATTCTTTTCTTCATTTCTTGTATAAGGGGAAAATTGTAATACTTTTTCACCATTTACCCAAAGGTTCACACTTCCGCATGTAAAAAGTTTAAAAGTGGCTTTTTGGGCTTTATTTGAACGAATGTTGGTTATGGCCCATGATTGTAGATGGGTGGGTTGCTGCCAAAATCCTGACTGTTCAATTTTTTTGTTCTTCCATGGAAAATAGAGCTGCCATGTCTTTGTTGACGATTGGTAGGATAACGATCTTCCAGGGGAAACCTCTGATATGTCAATTCTTTGCTTTTCAACCTTCAATTCAGCTTCGATGAATTCTTTTCGATTAGGATTTTCAAATACAGCAAACCCCTCAGTAAGCCAGCGATTCAAATCCCCTGTAAAATCCATTGTGATCTTTTTAAAAGATTTTTCTTCTTCAAAAGTCCCTGCGACCAACCAATGATTAATAGGCTTATGTTGATTTAATGGATAGATTATCTGATTCATATATTCCCCTCCCCCTGTTTGATAACGTTTGCATTATTCTTAATTTTTATTTTATTAGATAACCAAAGGAGAGAATGGTTGAAATATTTGTATTAGTTGTTGAAAATTTTGATATTTACTTTTTCGACCGAAAAAAGAAAAACCCCGATGGAAATTCCATCATGGGTTTCTGTCATTGAATCATGGGAGTTTCTTATAGTCTGAGGGTGTGGTTCTCATAATTTTTTTAAAGACTTGACCAAAATATCTCGCATCTAAAAACCCTACTCTTTTTGCCACTTCGTTGGTCTTTAAATCCGTAGTCATTAATAGCTTTTGGGCAATCAGCATCCTTTTTTCTGTAATAAAATTACTTAGATTTTCACCTGTCTCCTTTTTAAAGGAGCGACTTAAATAGCTAACGCTTACATTAAGCTGGTCAGCAATAAACTGGGTGCTTAAATCTGGATTGGCATATTCCTTTTCAACCATTCTTTTTGCCAGCTCCACGACGCCTATATTATTTTGATTCATCATTTCATAAAGATGATTTTTTATCGATACACACGTTTGTTTCATGAAATCTTTGAGTTCATCAAAGGTTTGACATTGTTCAAGTTGCTCATAGCCAACAACCATTTTAAATGTCCGATCCCATTTTGCCACTACCAACCCAAGTTTGATTAATAACTCTAAACAATGGTTTAATACTAACCGCTTATCATACGTATACTTAATCTCCTTGAAGATGGTCTCTAATTCATGAAGAATTTCCTCCTGTGTCCATTCTTCAAACATTTCGATAAACCTAGCTGATTTTGTTGAGAAATCATAATTCGTCATTCCATCGTTGATCTCATCATAAAAATGTATTTTTCCACTACCGATAAAAAAGCTCTTCGTTAACGCCTTTAAAGATTGTAAATAAGAGGTATGGATGGAATGGATAGAAGTATAAACGCCGCCAATCCCGATCAGAGCTTTTATTCTATTACCCTCTATAGAATAGTTAAAAATACTATTAGACAAATCTTTTAAATGAGTTTTGATTTCTTTATTATTGTTGCGAAATGGAAAAGCAGGAAAGACAAGGAGCTGCTGATTATGATTCACAAACCGTACTGTAAGGTTTTTGCTTTTACATAATTCCTCAATAGAGGTTCGTAGAGCTTCAATAACTTGTTTACTCTGTAAATCACCATATACTTCGATGGTAATAACGGCCCCTTTGCCAAGCGTAATATTAAATTGATCAATTCGTTGGCTTACGTTTTGACTATTCACGATCCCTTTAACGGAGACATCATGTAATAATGATTGCTCGATGATGGGAATGCTCTCCTGTAAGGCAGACTCCAAATATTCATATTTTTTCTCTTGATTTCTTTTTTGTTCAAGAGCCTTTACAGCCTTTTTGATTACATTCATGACCTCGTCAATCACCGTTGGTTTAAGTAAATAATCAAATACACCATATTTTAGTGCCTCTTTGGCAAATGTAAATTCATCGTACCCTGATAAAAGTATGATAATCATATCTTTATAGTTTTGATGAACATAATCAGCCAATTCTAATCCAGTTTGACCAGGCATGACTATATCCGACACTACGATATCTGGTTTCAGCAAATCTATTTGTTCTTTTCCCTCGTATCCATTCGAAGCAATTCCACAAATCATGCAACCTAAACTAGCCCAATCGATTTTTTCAGATAACCCCTTACTGATAAATGGTTCATCGTCAATAATAAGCACTCTATACATTTCTGAATCCCTCCCTTTGAACAGGTAAAATCAGCTCAAATAAGGTTCCAACATTGATATTACTTTCAATCTTTAGCCCATTTTCTTCCCCAAACAATAACCTGATCCGGTTCTGAACATTTAAAACACCATTTCCAGTCCCTTGCTTTTCATCAAGTTGAACATAGCTTCCTTCGGAAAGGGCGTGGATGGTATGTTCATCCATACCTACTCCATTATCGATTACTTGTATGTGTAATTTGTTACCTTTTATATTTCCATTGATAAATAAATACCCGTGGTCTATCTTCTTTTCAAGACCATGAATCATAGCATTTTCAACGATTGGCTGCAAAATAAGCTTTGGCACCAAACAATCGTTAGCCTCTGGAGCTATATTGATCGAAAAATGAATTTTGTCTTGAAACCTAATTTTTTGAATCGTCATATAATCTTCAATATAATTCATTTCTTCTTCAAGCCGGATAAACTCTTGATTATTTTTAATACTCGTTTTTAGCAGCCTGCTTAAAGAAACCGTCATTTTACTGACTTCATCCGTTTTTCCAAACTGTGCCATCCAATTAATCGCATCCAATGTATTATAAAGAAAATGGGGATTAATCTGGGCTCGAAGCGCTCTCAGCTGAGCGTCCTTTTCATTTATATCCTTTTGGTAGATATCTGAAATTAAAGTGTTAATTTTATTCATCATTCGATTAAAGCTTTCTCCAACTCTACCAAGCTCATCGACACGGTCGATTTCTACCTGTGCATTGAAGTTATCTTTTTCAACTTCATCCATCACCAAACTTAATTTATTTAATGGTTTGACAAAATAATTTGTACTTATCCAAATAAAGATATTACCGATTATGATGGCCAGTATTCCAATTAAAAAGACAGACTTTCCAATAAGCGCAGGGCCTTCTGAAATCTCATCCAAGCTTACTAAAGAAATAATTTTCCACCCTGTTAAATTAGATTTGAACGTGCTCACAAGCATTTTCCCGTATTTCGGTATTTCAATAAATGAATCTTCATCAGTTGATATATTTTTTGAATTAGACAGCCACGATGTGACTCTTTTCAGTTCTTCATCATTCGAATTCGATAAAACCACATTATTTTGACGGTCTAGGATGATGAGATGCCTTTCTTCAGTTGGATCAAATTTCTGAATTCGTTCCTGCAAATAGGACTTATCCATCGACATGGTTAAATAGCCGATTTTTTTCATTTTATAAGAGTTGATATCATAGATCACCCGGTTAGCTGTAATAACAGACTGCTCTGAGCTCCAAGTAACTTTTCCACTATCATCATACAATTCTGGACGTAATGTTTTAAAAAACGGATAGTCATTGTTATTGACGCTTCTTCTCAAATTCACTCTTAGGCTTTCCATGTCATAAAGATAGATAAGGTCTACTTCATTGAACATCATTGTTTCATCCGTAACATTAGAAGATAAGTATCTATTTAAGAGATTCTTTTCTTTATCATTTTCATATTTGCTTTGTAAGAGACTCTGTACATCATTATTAAATGATACTCCATCCATAACACGATTAAAGGAATCCACCATATTATCGATACTTTTACTAATTTGTGTAACCATTATAGTATTATATCTGACTGCATCCTTAATCTGGATTTGGATGGCGATGGTATAAGTGACAATCGCTGTTAACCCGATAATGAAGGTAATTCCCAGAGCATGTTGGAACAACAATTGATTCTTCAAATGACGAAACTTGGGAAAACGTATAAATCTCATTTGCCCTACACCGTTTCTTCGGTTGAATATTTATTTTTTATTTTAAAAAACGTGCTTCTTGATACCCACATCATCATGATACTTGTCAGGCTGCCCCCAAAGAAGACGAGGACAGGCGTGAAAGTGGAAAATAGGAAATAAAGCAGGATGCTACCTAATAAAATTCCTATTGTACTAAGCGGTCGATATACTCCTAATAAGCAGGCAAATTTAATAGTTTGGAATAAATTAATTTCGTATGTTACAAAAACAGGGAATATATAAATTAATAGAACAAAATATATAATAGATACCAACATTACTAAGGCAGTTAGCACCTTAAACGCAAAACCTTCTAAGCTTGAAAAAAAGCTAAAATCAATATATAAAAAGATTCCTGTTATGGCGACAACAGTCCCCAGCAGATTTGCTTTGACAAAATACTTTTTATACGCAGCCCAGAAATACTTAAAAATTGGGATATCTGTCTCTCCTTTAAGCCACTTTCTTGTGATTTCGAACATAGCAGCTGTTGCTGGAAAAAAACCTAGTAAAATGGCTCCCATTAAAGAGAATACAACCCAAAGAATGTTTAAAATAGTTAGACGCATAACCCATTCACATAGTGTATACAAGCCTTGAAGTAAGCCTTTCATCCATTTGCCCCTTTCTAAAATATCGACTGTTGAATGTTCCATTTATATTAAATATAACAAAATATTAATAAAGCAACCTTAACTTTCTGAACATTAGCAAAAAGTAACATGATGGATTCTAACTGTTCCATAACGTTAAACATTTTCAGCCCCCATTTAGTAACAGTATTTTTCCATATGTATTTCTGTTCGATTGCGCCCCAGATTTATCAGATAACTATCTGATTCACATTTCCCGCTCACTGAAACCGCTTACTAAATAATCAAAACTAAATATTTCCTAAATTTCATGATATCAAATAGTAAAAGGTTGAATTAGTGGAAGATTTTGAATTACCTGTTGAAAATGTTGAACTATTTATTTTTCTAATATGCTGAGGGCGTTTTAATTTTAATTAATACGGCTTTTAATTTCAAAAGACCCAAAAAAAGAATGTCGAATTAATGCGATGCCTAGCCCTGTAAATGATGAACTATACGGTTTATGATTAGATTAATAAAGATAATTGGGGTGAAGTGTATGAAAATGATTGGTCTCATTGGCGGTATGAGCTGGGAATCCTCGGTTGAATATTATCGGATTATTAACGAGGAGGTGAAAAGCAGATTAGGCGGGCTTCATTCAGCAAAGTGTCTGATGTATAGCGTAGATTTTGCCAAAATTGAACGCTGTCAGTCTGAGGGTAACTGGCCAAGAGCGGGAGAAATATTAGCCTCAGCGGCCCTTTCTCTAGAAAAAGCGGGTGCTGACTTTATCGTGATTTGCACCAATACGATGCACAAAGTAGTCGATGCCATCCAAGAAAAGATCATGATCCCTATTCTACATATTGCAGACGCAACAGCCGCTCAAATTAAAAAGAGTGGCATCAGTACTGTGGGTCTGCTCGGAACAAAGTATACAATGGAACAAGATTTCTACAAATCACGTTTAGAAGCAAATGGGATAAATGTGATTGTCCCTAACGATCACGAACGGGAAATGGTAAATAACATTATCTATAATGAGTTATGTTTAGGGAAAGTTCTAGATTCATCCAGAACGGATTATAAAAAAGTAATCAACTCTTTAATGGAAAACGGCGCGGATGGAATGATCCTAGGTTGTACGGAAATTGGTTTATTGATAAAACAAGAGGATTCTAAGGTACCGTTATTTGATACAGCATCGATTCATGCGATTGCTGCGGTGAATAAAGCACTGAAACAATGAATTCCTCTATATAAAAAAGAATGTGCCTTATCAAGTGTCAAACACTTGATTAAGGCACATCCTTGCTGTTTATATATGAATCACAAAGTGTACAAACTGGGAGTTATTGAGAGCAAATCCGCAAGAACCGTCCCCCTGGTCTTGACCACAAAAAAAAGACAGTTCTCATTGTTCAAAAAGCCAAGAGAACCGTCCCCAATGTTACCATTCTGCGATGCTGCCATCTTTGTGACGCCAAACTGGGTTTCTCCAATTGTGGCCCACTTCTGCTTGTTTTCTTACAAATTCTTCATCAACCTCAATTCCTAATCCGGGACCTTGAGGAATCGATACATAACCGTCCTTATATTCAAAAACCGATTTATCCTTTATATAATCCAGCAGGTCACTGCCTTGATTATAATGAATCCCTAAACTTTGTTCTTGAATAAACGCATTATGTGAGGTCGCATCCACTTGAAGACAAGAAGCCAGCGCAATCGGTCCCAATGGACAATGCGGTGCAAGAGCTACATCATAAGCCTCCGCCATCGAGGCAATCTTTTTACATTCCGTAATTCCGCCTGCATGTGACACATCTGGCTGAATAATGTCTACATGCCCATCAGCTAAAACAGATTTGAAGTCCCAGCGGGAGAACATCCGCTCACCCGTCGCAATTGGAATCGAAGTATGCTGGGCAATTTCCTTTAAGGCTTCATTATTCTCGGCCAGCACAGGCTCTTCGATAAACATCGGCCGGAACTGCTCGAGTTCCTTTGCCAGAATCTTAGCCATTGGTTTGTGTACCCTTCCGTGAAAATCAATCCCGATTCCCACATACTGTCCTACGGATTCACGAACTGCGGCAATCCGTTCCAATACCTGATCAATTTTTTCATAAGAATCCACGTACTGAAGCTCTTCCGTTCCATTCATTTTTACAGCCGTAAAGCCAGCATCAACGACACTCTTTGCCGCTTTGCCCACATCGGATGGACGGTCGCCGCCAATCCAAGAATAGACCCTGATTGAATCACGGCACGCACCACCTAACAGCTGATAAACAGGAGCATTAAAATATTTTCCTTTAATGTCCCAAAGCGCTTGATCGATTCCCGAAATGGCACTCATCAGGATCGGACCGCCACGATAAAATCCGGAACGGTATAACATATTCCAATGGTCCTCAATTCGCAAAGGGTCCTTGCCAATTAAGTATTCCATTAATTCTTCCACACAAGCCTTCACCGTGGACGCTCGTCCCTCAATCACCGGTTCACCCCAGCCAACAATCCCTTCATCGGTTTCAATCTTTAAAAATAACCACCTTGGAGGAACTTGGAAAAGCTCATAACTCCGTATTTTCATCCGAAACACTCCCTTAAATTTTTCAGATTACATCTATCAATCAATTAAACTATTTAACTCGCTGCACCTTGATATAATCTCTTCAGCCCCCAAAACGACTGAGTATTCTACCTGTGAATCATCCGCCTCGAAGATTTCCCACTCCTTACTCACAAACCTTAACAAATGGGTGAACACTTTTCGAAGTGGATCCGATCCCCCAACGATGAACCATTTAATCTCATCGATCTCTTCTATGGATTGAAAAAGAGCCTGCAGGTCATTATAGATAACGGCACCAGCGAAATAGTTCGCCCGCTGGTTCGCATCCAGATTAGCAAATAAATGAAACAGGCGGATATGATAAAAAGTTCTTGTTAACCCATATTTCTTCGCCGCTTCAAACCCCAACTCAAGCATTTCCTTGTCGATGCTTTCCACCAGACTTTGTTCCAGTGAACTAGAAAGAATGGTTTCCTTCTGGAGCGCATGAAGGGTTTCCCCGCCTAATGTCGATAAACAATATTGCAAATCCTTCTGATCATCGACAGCAACAAACTTGGTATGAGAACCTGGCAGAACCATCATCCCTTTGCCCGTCACATTAAATTGCTTCATTAATCCAAAGGATTCCACTTCTTCACCGCGCATGACATCAAAATCATTAATACGGGCAAACACATCATTCGGACTAGCATGCTTGACCGAATTTTTCATCCCCGGTATAAAGATACACGGGATATCAAAAAATTCCTTAAGCTTGATAACTTTTGAATACTTCGCAATGTCCTTCATTCCTGCAGGACTAGGGACATGAGGGATTTCATAGATTCCTAGATTGGAGGTAATCATCCCTGATGCAGCCATATACCCAATATCAACGGGTGTTAAGTGATTTTTCGTTAGCAATCTAGCTATTCCCTCACTTAATTGGGCTTTCAGATGATGATTATTCCCTGAAATAGCTGTATCCCTTACGCCAACTTGAACCTTTTCAGAATCAAGAATTTGGCTGGTTTTTCGATCATATAGCCTTAGTCTAGAATTGGTCGTTCCAGAATCAATCAGGATTACCTTCAAATTCAACACCACTTTTCTATTGAATTTATTTTGGTAATTGAACATTTTGAGCAATCTCTACGAACCTGGCTGCCCGTCTTTCAATTTCCGAAAAATCGCCTTGCTTCACTAGCTTTTCATCCACGAGTGAACTGCCAATTCCTAACGCACTTGCTCCTGCCAGTAAATAGTCCGCTGCATTCTCTAACGAAATGCCTCCGACCGCCATTGTTTCTACAAAAGGTAACGGTCCTTTCAAGTCAGTCAAATATTTGGGCCCAAGATGACTGATGGGAAAAATTTTGACCATCTTAGCTCCATATTCATAGGCCGTTAACGCCTCTGTCGGGGTCAACACGCCTGGGATAACCGGTACATTATAGCGGTTGGCTGTTTCAATCGTTTCTTTTTTCAACGTTGGGGTGAGGAGGTAACCTGCACCAGAAAGAATCGCAAGTCTAGCAGACTCTGAATCTAACACGGTCCCTGCACCAATTAGCAATTCCGGATACCTCTCTTTCAGACGTTCAATCCCACTAAGAGCCCCAGGGGTATTCAACGTGATTTCAATTGCACGGATACCGCCCCGATAAAGACTTTTAACGGTATTTTCAAGTCCATCAAGAGATTGACTGCGGATGATTGCGACAATCTTTAATCTTCGTACTTCCTCTAATAGTGAGGCTGTCATTCTACTCATCTCCTAATAGGTTGTTACAGCAGGCAATCTTTTAAAAATCAATCAGTCTGCCATTACCCCTTCACACTTCCGCCTGTTAATCCCGCAATAATATAGCGCTGCGCAAACAAGGCCAATAGCAGTACTGGTGCTGTAATCGTAACGGAAGCTGCCATCAAGCCTCCCCAGTTAATATCCGAATACGAAATGAAATTAAATACCGCAATCGGCAATGTCTTGGTATTATCACCGGCAAGAATTAAAGAGAACATAAAGTTATTCCATGAAAAAATAAACGCTAAAATGGATGAAGTCACAATTCCCGGCCCAGAAATTGGAAGCATCACACGAACAAAGGCAGAAGGGATTGAACAGCCATCCACCCGTGCGGATTCCTCCAGTTCATGCGGAAGCCCTTCAAAAAATGGAATCATCACCCAGATGATAAACGGCATGGTTACAAGCATATGACTAAGAATTAAGGATGTATACGTGTCGATCAAATGTAATTTTGAGAAAATAATAAACCAAGGGATAAGAAAGGAAATACCTGGAACAATTCTCGCCACAAGAATTAACAGCCCTAAACCTTGCTGCTTGTATTTCGCAATGGCGTATGCTGCCGGCAAACCAAGAATCAGTCCAAAAATGGTTGCCCCAATCCCAACGACAAAGCTATTCCAAATAAATTGAAGAAAAGAGTATTCTTTAAAGATGCTGATATAATTATTGAAATTTGCAGTTATCTCAAAAATTTTAGATGTATTCAGGATTTGCACTTGTGTCTTAAACGACGCCAGAACCATCCATAGGAAAGGCAGCAAAAACAAAAACAGGGCAAAGTAGACACCAACATGAGTAAGGGCGGCGCTTAATTTTTTTGGTTTTTTTCCACTCATAGGTTAACCCCCGCTCTTTTGCGCAATAGTATCGTGAAAATGCTGATTGAAAGGACAATAACGAAAAATACCATAAGTAGTGCAGAAGCCTGACCAATTTTAAAATATTGAAAGCCTAAGACGTACCCGTAGATATTGATTGTCTGAGATGAAGTACCTGGTCCACCTTGTGTGGTCGCATAAATAATATCAAAGGTTTTTAACGCATCAATCATTCGAAGTAAAATTGCTGAGTAAAGCGTTGGCTTTAATAATGGAAGTGTAATTTTACTAAACGATTGCCAAGTGTTCGCTCCATCGATCATCGCCGCTTCATACGGATCCTTTGGAAGAGACACAAGTCCAGCCAGTACGATTAAAGCAATCATCGGCGTCCATTCCCAAACATCAATGAAGATTAACGAAGGCATAACGAGGTTCTGTGACGTTAACCATTCTTGGCCCGGCAGACCTAATTTTTGTAAAAAGACGTTCGCAATCCCGATGTTTGGCTCGTAAATAAGAACCCAAATTAAACCTACAGCGACCGGAGTCGCTACCATCGGCAATAGAAATAGTGTTTTTACTATCCCTTTACCAACGATATTTTGGTTCATTAGGATGGCAAGACCCACCCCCAACACCGTTTCAATGGCTACAGACGCAATCGTAAAGTAAAACATCAGTTTCAATGATTTTAGAAAAAGTTCATCATGAAAAAGTACCTTATAATTTTCAAATGCTACCCATAACGGGGGTGTTACGTTCGACATATTCCAATCATGAAAACTAAGCCAAAAGGTATATCCCACAGGCATGACCATCATGAGTGCTACAAAAATCACAGCTGGCATTGTAAAAACCCACTTGATGTTACGATCAATCCAGTTTGTCATTTCTTCTGCTCCTCCTTACCAGTTGATTATTGCTTGTAAAACAAACGGCCTTCGAGAGCCTCCGGTAAATCAAACCCAGATTGCTAACCGAAAGCCGTTAAGAATTAGGTTAAATCAATTTCTTATTTCTCGCTGTCAAGGATCTTCTGGAATTCTCCATCTGCTTTTTCAGCAGCTGCCTTGACGTCTTTTCCTTCAATAGCTGCAAGGATGACATCTCCGATGGTGTCGCGTGCATTTCCTACGTTGATTACAACTGGACGGTCATAAGGTGTACCTGACTTCCCGTTTTCAGCAATCGCTGCTGCTAAATCCTTAGGGAATTTTGCCGTTCCTTCTGGAGAGTTCCAAACAGAAATACGTGCACCAGGGTTTCCTTCAGCTTGAAGCTTCGCAACCATCTCTTTACTTTCTACCCATTTAATAAACTTCCAAGCGGCATCTTTCTTTTCAGAGTTTGCACCTATACCAAGTGCCCAAGAAGTAACAACGTAAGGCTTAGTTCCATTTGGACCAGCTGGGAATGGAGCAAATCCAACCTTGTCAGCTACAGTTGATTTAGAAGCATCTGTTGCATTCGTGAATAAAGAGGAAGCATCTGTGTAGAATGCTGCTTTACCTTGTGTGAATACAGCCATCGCTTCTGGCCAGCTCATATTTAATGTCCCTTTAGGACCGTATTTGTTTAATAGGTTTCCATAGTAGTTAAACGCTTCAATTGCTTCAGGTGCTGTAATAGCAGACTTTCCATCTTTCATGAAGTCTCCGCCAAAGCCATACAAGAAGCTGGAGAACTGAGTAACAGCTGCAGCGCGCTTTCCACGTGCTACAAATCCAGAAACTCCATGAGCCGGATCATTTAATTTCTTCGCCGCCGCTTCAAGCTCTTCAAGGGTTTTTGGAACCTCAATGCCGGCTTTTTCTAAAAGATCCTTACGGTAGTAGAGAACTTCTGTCTCGGTTACAAGTGGTAAACCAAATACCTTTTCTCCATCCTTAACACTTCCAAGGGAAGAAGGAATAAAATCATCTGTGTACCCCTTCTCTTTACCTACATAATCAGTCATATCAGCAAAGTAGCCGCTCTTATGGAACATCTTACCGTCTTGAAGTGGACGGAACATAACCACGTCAATGTTCTTTGAATTAGAGGCAAACTCTACTGCCGTTTTTTGTGTTAGCTGGTCTTCAAAGTAGCTATCAACTTTTACTTTAATACCAGTTTCTTTTTCAAACTCTGGCAATAATGCTTTAATAGATTCTGTCCACGGATGGTTCGCAGCAACTACGCGAATTTCCTCTACCTTTTTCTCCGTCTTGCCTGTTGAGCCAGATCCTGATGATGTATTGGTACCAGAACTACAGCCCACTAATGAAGAACTAATTCCAACCGCTAATGCAAGGTAACCAGCAGCTTTCTTAAAACCTACGAAACTCTTTTTCATAATCTTCCCCCTCTATTAATAGACTAAAAATTACAAAATTTGATAACGTTTTCATTATATGATAGAGATTTTCGAATTACAACAATTTTCAAAAAATTTTTTTCCATAATCAAATGTTTAGTAAACTTTTTTTCAAGTTGCTATAAGTCTAGGAATCTCCAAAACGTAACCGTTTTCATTTTTTACAAAAAATAAACTAAACCGATTTATTATTTCTTCAAAAAAATATCTAACAGTACATGATTTAAATAGGTCTGTATCCGATACTAGTTGATATTTTCCCAGCTGTATCAAGCAGCTTCTCAACGATACTTTCTTTTTGTTTCAACATTCTTTCTTTTGGCCCTGCTACACTGATAGCAGCTTGGATGGTATGGTCTACTCCATATACAGGTGCAGCAAGACAGTACAGTCCTTCTTCATTCTCTTCATCATCAATGGAATAACCTAGTGCAGCAAATACATCAAGCTGCTCCACAAGTGATTCTTTATTGGTGATTGTCTTTTGAGTAATTGGCTCAAGCTTTAACCCATTTAAGATTTCTTCTCTTCTTTCTTGAGGAAGAAAGGTTAAAAAGGCTTTTCCCAAACCAGTGCAGTACAAAGGCTTGCTTTTTCCAGGTTCGGCTGTTGTTCGAATGGACCGATTACTATTGATTTTCACCAGATACGCAAGTTCAGAATGGTGAAGCTCTGCCATAAATACGGTTTCCTGAACCTCTTCCATTAACTGTTTTAGATAAGGAGTACCTTGTGCAGAGATTTCTAAGGAATCCATGGCTACACTGCCAAGCTGGATGAGCTTGGGTCCAAGTTTGTATTTTCTAAATTCATCCGTTGTCAGGTAGCTGTTTTTAAACAATGTTTCGATCAAGCCAGAGGTGCTGCTTTGCGGAAAGGAAAGTGCTTCACTTATTTCCTTTATCGTTAATCCCCCTGGATACTGGGCGAGCAACTCAAAAACTCTCAACACACGTTCCGCTGACTTTACAGACATCCTTTCTCCTCCTTAAATCACATATGTGATGTTAAATCATATATATGATTTACATCTTTAATGTTACTATAGGTCTTTATTCCTTGCAACATCAATTTTTAAAAATTCAGATTAAACCTTTTAAAAGCGTACTATACCACGTGTGCCAGTAGCTATACAAAAAATGGATAGCCCATTTAAGGCTATCCATCACATTGCATCTATTAATCTTAAGAATCTTTTTTTATGCCTCAACCGATCTGTCTGTTGAGCAGAGCTTTATAAAAGAGAAGCAGACATTTGATATTCAAGGTCATTTAGACGCTACAAAAAATATGCCAAACACCCTCGAATAATTCTCTTCGAATTGTTTGGCTTTTATCACGTTCCTGGTTCTTAGCATAACACCGGGAATGGTCCAAAAATGGTGCTGGAATAAAAGGATATTTTTAAATAAATAATACATATTATGTGATTTGTAACTTATATTGAAAGAGTGAATTCTTTGACAGAAAACTATCCAAGTTACGAAAAAATACGAAATTCGATTATAAATTAGGGGAAATGAAGAAGGAATATTGGCTCCATCACGATTTGTTTTCTTTTCAATGGTGGCTGCTTTTACTAATTTTAATCATTCCATGGATTATATGGTGGAGATATGTAGAGAAAAAGAGATTAAAGGAAATTTTGCTTTTTGGCAGTTTATTAATGCTCTTGGTTGGACTATTGGATGATATGGGTGTAAATTCTCATCTTTGGTCATATCCGTATCAATTAACACAATTAATACCACGGTTAATAGCAGTAGATAGTGGGATACTAATTGTTGCTCATATGTTTCTTTTTCAGTACTTTAAGAAATGGAAATCTTTTTTAATCGCCAATGTGATAATGGCAGCCGTCTTTACTTTCTTATGTGAGCCAATCACAGTTTGGTTAGGTATTTATAAATTAGAGCATTGGGAGTATGTTTATTCTTTTCCACTCTATATCATGAAGGCTTGTTCTATAAAATGGCTTGTTGAAAGAATTATGTATATTCAAGGAAAATAACTTGGGATTTTTCGCTAATAAAAGAAGTGGTCTGGCCCTCTAGGGAGCAGACCAATTTATTTGGAAAGGCACAATTCCTCAGACAATGTAAAACCATTGGAACTGTCCCCATATCTTTCTGTGCTAAAATGATAATGAGGTGTATTTGAATGAAAGTAATGGAAACTGATCGATTAATCCTCCGCTGGTTAACACCTGATGATGATGCCTTTATCCTTGAACTTTTGAATGAACCATCTTGGATTCGATTTATCGGAGATAAAGGTGTGAGAACGCTGGAGGATGCTAGAAACTATATTTTAACTGGACCAATGGATATGTACACTCGACAGGGATTTGGTCTTTACTTAACGGAGCTTAAAGACGGAGGAATTCCGATTGGCATTTGCGGCCTGATCAAAAGGGATTCTTTAGAGAATGTTGATATTGGCTTTGCCTTTTTATCGAGATTTCAATCCAAAGGCTATGGATACGAGGCAGCCTCTGCTACATTGGAGTATGGTATTGAAAAATTAGGATTCAATCGAATTGTGGCGATTACCTCTAAGGATAATGACCATTCCTCCAATCTACTAGAGAAAATCGGAATGAAATTTGAGAAACTCGTTATTCTTCCTCCAGACACTGAAGAGCTTAAATTGTTTGTTTTTGATAAGAAATAATAAGGATGCCGCCACTGGAACCGTTACCTTGGTCTCCCGAATGAATTTAAAGTATAATAAAAGAGAAGTGCTAGGAACACTTCTCTCTTCATCCCTACCGCCAAGTAGGGTACTATTATTTCTCTGAGGCCATCCTGTTGCTTGCCACTTCTAGGATGGTTTTCTATTTTTATTGAAGGATTTCAACCTATTACTCATACTATTTCACCGTAATCGGCTTTTTCAAGAAGATACCATAGCTGACAGCTGAAACAACAAGTAATACCGCTCCAACAAGGAAGACATACTCAAACGATCCAGTTGTTTGTACGATTGCACCTGTCACGATTGGTGCAAGTGATGCTCCAACAAAGCCGCCGAAGTTTTGAATCGAACCTAATGAAGCTACCATATTTTTTGGTGCAACGTCAGTCGCAAGCGTCCAAATGACACCAGTTGGTACCGAAGAAGCGAAATAAGCAATGGTTATTAATGTGATTGCACCAGTAACACCTGACACATACGGGATTGGAATGACCGCACATGCGGCAACGATTGCTCCGCAAACAAGCGGGATTTTCCGTGCCTTAATCGGCTGATAGCCTTTGCGGATAAAGTAGTCAGAAATGATACCGCCAAGAGGCACGCCAATGATCCCCATCAAGAACGGAATCGAAGCCACCCAGCCCGTTTTCAAAACCGTCAAACCGCGATCTGCCACCAAGTAACCAGGCAGCCAGGTTAAGAATGTCCACATGGTATAAACAAGTCCAAAATTACCAATAATCATAAACCAAGTAGATTTGTATTTAAATAGTCCGCCCCAGCCAATTTGCTTCTCAGCGGCGTCAACCTTAACTTCTTCTTCATCTTTATTAATTTCAATAAGTTCGAATTTAGTAGGATTACGATACACCGACCACCAAACAGCCATTACGACAAGCCCTGCTGCCCCAATGATCACAAACATGATCTTCCAGGAATAAGCGAGCATGAGCGCCGTTAATAATGGAGGAGCAATCCCGTTCGCGATTTGGGAACCGGTATTGACAATAGCAAGCGGTGTTCCGCGGTCTTTTTTAGAAAACCAAGTATTGATTGCCTTTGTAGCCGATGGGAAAAACGGCGATTCCGAAATACCCAGCAAGACGCGCAGCGTATAAAAAATTGAATAGCTGTTTGTAAAAGCGGCTAACAAGGAAACAATCGACCAAGAACCCATGGCGCCTGTAAGCATTTTCTTCGGACCAATTTTGTCAACCAGCCAGCCTGCCGGAAGATTCGCCAGTGCATACGGCCAAAGGAAAGCGGACAACAAGACCCCCATTTGTAAAGGAGATAAACCAAATTCCTTCGAGATTAAAGGATTTGCGACACTTAAATTAGAACGGTCCAAATAGTTAACGACCGCACCAACTAAAATAATCATGACCATCGCCCAGCGCGTTTTATTGATACTCTTTGCCTGTTGAACATTTTGCATGACTTCTTTCTGCAATTTAGCCATTCGTAAAACTCCCCTCTTTTTTAAAATCGATTAAACTCGTTTTCATATGTAGAAATCCTTGAAGTCATCATGAAAACCTTTGCATTTCTTTTTAAAAAGCAAGAATCCACTCTTGCTCCTTCTTAAGCCAAGGAATACTTTGCTTCAGAAACTGCTTGTAGAAATTCTCTTGCGGCAGCCGAAACCTTTTGATAATCACCATCCTTACGGGCAGCTTTTGAGATAAAGCTTCCCACACCTACAGCGACACAGCCTGCCTGCAGCCACTCATGCACATTCTGCGGGGTAACGCCGCCTGTCGGCACAATTGGCGCTTGCGGAACAGGTGCCATAATGGCGCTTACATATTTGGGAGCTACTACTTCAGCCGGGAATAACTTCACGATGTCTGCACCCGCTTCGAGCGTCTCGATGACTTCCTTTGGAGTAAAAGCCCCGCTGATCGTAACGGCCTGGTAACGGTTTGCTACTTTAATCATCTCCGGATTTAATTGCGGGCTGACTAATAGTTCTGCTCCAGCAAGGATTGCCGCATTTGCTGTTTCCGCATCCAATATCGTACCGGCACCAATTAAGATACCTTGGTCTCTATATTGATTAGCTAGTGTACGAATTACATTTAGGGCATTGGGTACGCTCATTGTAATTTCTAAAACTTTAATTCCGCCTTGAATCGCAGCCTCGGCAACGGCCAAAGCTTCCTCTTCGCTTTCTGAACGGATAATTAAAACTATACCGCTTTCATAAATCTTGTTTAAGTTTTCTAGTTTTCTAGGCAAAACAATATCCTCCCCTATACATTTTGATACAATCGTTTGGCACTGTAGCCAAGCTGGTTTGACAACTTCAGCGCTGTTTCGGAAATTAAATTACTTACCATCTCCTTTCGCTCAGGTGTCATACTGGATAGCATGCTTGCAATACTAATGGCGGCGACCGGCTGATTCGACTGGTCAAAGATAGCAGATCCCATACAATACATTTCTACATTGTCCTCGCGGTCATCAATCGAGTAGCCCCGCTCCCGGATTTCTTTCATATCCTGCAAAATTTCCGGCAAGGTCACTTTTGAAAAGGATGTCTTACTCGGAATTTCACCATCGCCAAAAAGATATTCAATTTTTTCATCTGGCATGGCTGCCAGCAGGGCTTTTCCAACACCAGTCGTATGAAGGTACCGACGTGAACCAAGTTTTGCCGTCGGACGCATGACGGAGAAATTTTCCGCCTTATCAAGGTAAACCACTTTCCCTTTGTCCTCAACGCCCAAGAAAACTGTGCTGCCCGTTTGTTTGTTCAATTCCAGCAGCAGCGGTCTGGCTAATTGTGTAATCTCCATATTCGCTTGATAGGCCATTCCCGTTTCAAAAGCGGCCAATCCTAATCTATATGTTTTTAATCTAGGATCCTCTAACTCTATAAAACCTTTGTAAAGTAATGTCTGCACCAATTCGAAGCCGCTGCTTTTGGGCATGCCCATCTCGGTGCAAATTTCATTTAATGTTAAGGCTGTTCCCGTTTTTGCCAGCAGGACGAGCAGGTCTAACGCACGCTCAGCTGATTTATTGATACGGATTTTTTCCATTTGGTTTGGCTCCTTAGTGCGTTCACATATGCGAACTTGATTCAGTATTACGAATTTATGCCTTAAGTATAGTTATCTCAAAAAATAAATTCAATAGTTTTTTGAAAATTAATTTAATAGAGTTTTTTTAGAAAATAGAGATTGAAATGAGGGAAAAGTTGAGATAATCTAAAAATAGAATTCGATATACGGAATACGGTTCACATATGCGAATTAAAATGTAACCGTTTTTAATACGAGGAGGATTTGATTTATGAAGCCCACTGTCATATTTTTAATAGGTCCTGCATCTTCCGGGAAGTCAACTGTCGGAAAACTGCTCGTTTCTAAATACAATTTTGGCTACTTAGATAAAGACATGATTTGTAATAAATTCACTGGTAAATTACTAGAAACCAATGGGTATTCTCCTTTTGACCGCGACGGCTGCTCTTTTTATACAGATGTGGTCATGGATCTCGAGTATCAAACCTTACTCGACATCGCGAATGACAACCTTCAGTTAGGCAATTCCGTCATTCTGGATGCCCCATTCCTTGGCTATTTTTCAAATAATAATTACATAAATGAATTGATAGAAAAATATAACTGGCATACGATCAACCCAATTGTCCTTAAGGTAACGGTTGATTTCGCCACCCTTAAACAAAGGATGGAAGCCAGAGCTCTTGAAAGAGATACCTGGAAACTGGCCAACTGGGATAAGTATGTTCAAAGCATCCAGGAAAAACAGTGTTTATGGGAAAATATTAAAATGGTATCTTTTGATAATAGCAGCGACACGGTCGATGCCGAAAAACTCTTTCAAATACTGGATTTTAAAAGCGGTATCACTATTTAATGATTCTTGTGGACGGGCCATGGGCATTTGGAGCCCCTCTTAATTACCGTTGAGGCAATTTTTCCTTGATCATGGGCATTTGGAGCCCCTCTTAATTACCGTTGAGGCAATTTTCCTTGATCATGGGCATTTGGAGCCCCTCTTAATTACCGTTGAAGTAATTTTTCCATGATAACGGGGATTTGGAGCCCCTCTTAATTACCGTTGAAGTAATTTTTCCATGATCACGGGGATTTGGAGCCCCTCTTAATTACCGTTGAGGCAATTTTTCCTTGATCATGGGCATTTGGACTCCCTCTTAATTACCGTTGAGGCAATTTTTCCTTGATCACGGGCATTTGGACTCCCTCTTAATTACCGTTGAGGCAATTTTTCCTTGATCATGGGCATTAAAAACTCCTCTTAATAACAAGAGACCTGTTTTCCGACCAAATTTCGGGCACTCTCAATTCACAACATCAAAATGACAATCAGCCAATAATCAGGTACTATACTAGTAGTCACCAAAGGAAAGGCTGATTGTATGCATCTAGACATAGACCCATCGTTATTAATGATTTTGATTTTATTTGGATTTTTAGCTTCATTTATTGATTCGGTTGTAGGGGGCGGCGGGCTAATTGCATTGCCTGCGTTACTATTTACAGGACTGAATCCAGCATCAGCAGTTGCTACGAATAAATTGGCAGGAACGATAGGTTCTTTAACGAGTACCATTATGTTTTATCGTTCTGGTAAACTCGAGATAAAATCAGTGTTGAAATTATTCCCACTTACTTTCATTGGCTCGATGATTGGTGCTTGGACTGTTCATTTAATGAACCCTGAATTGCTTAAGCCATTAATGTTGATCATGCTCGCGGCGGTCACTGTTTATACTATTTTCAAGAAAGATTGGGGCAGCATATCGGCTCCTAAAGAATTGTCCCTCCGCCGCTATATGATGTTTATGCTGGCGATTTTTGCAATTGGTTTCTATGATGGATTTATAGGTCCTGGAACAGGTTCATTCTTAATTTTTTCTTTTTTATTGATCGGATTTGATTTTTTAAAGGCGGCAGGAAACGCGAAGTTTTTAAACTTTGGCAGTAATATTGCTGGATTGCTGATGTTTATGTTTTTAGGACAAGTCCATTACACGTATGGACTCATAATGGGGGTTGCCCAACTTGTTGGGGCGATTATAGGTTCAAAATTTGCGATCAAAAAAGGAAGCGGTTATGTTCGTGCCCTGTTTATTGCCGTAACCTGCTTATTGCTCGCGAAAAATATTTATGATTATATTCATTAACTTCTAAAAGTAAAAGCCGATATGATAATTCATATCGGCTTTATCAATGCATATTATACCATCCATGCCCTGAGGAATCTTTGACCCGAATTTTCCTAACAAAATGGTTATTTATAAAAATCTCTACAGTGTTAGAAAAATTGTCAAGAATCACTCTATTTAAACTCCATATTTTACCTACACCCTGTATACAGTACATATTTTCCATTCCGGGTTTTCTCCCCTCTCTAAGAAAAATTCGAGCAGGCGTAATTCCAGTACCCGGATAATGCCCTATTTCTTGTATTTCATCACATCGTGTGGGCGATTGACCAAGGAGCATTACCGTAATTAAACGGCCTGTTCTAATTGCATCAGCCTCTGTAAGCATAAAATTTTCTCCTCGTATAAATTTAATAAATTCACTTATTATATGTAATCACCCACGGCACGGTACTAAGTTCTACATACAAACCCTCTTAAAAATGCGAAAAGCAGTGTGATTTCGTGTGTGAAATCCACTGCTTTTATGCTTGTTTTATATATGCTTTTTCCTACGTGGGTACTCGAAATTAACTTTCTTCCACAACTTTCGATTGCAAATCTGTCATCTTAGGAAAAGTAATAACCGCCTTAAATAAATCTCCGTCGACATGGATATTAAAATTCCCCTTTTGAACTTCAATCAGGCTTTTCGCAATCGATAAACCAAGCCCGCTGCCTTGGCTGGATCTGGATTCATCGCCGCGCTTAAAACGTTCCATTAATTCGTCTGCTGAAATATTTAACTCATAGGCGGAAATGTTCTTAAAGGAAAGCTGAATTTCACTACCTGCATCCTCGATATCGATATATACCCTGGAACCCCTGAGCGCATATTTAAAGATATTCGATAATAAGTTTTCAATGGACCGCCATAGTAATTTTCCATCCGCGCTAATATACACCTTATCCTTGGGATGATTCAGCTTGAATTGCAAATTCGAGTCTTCTATCTTATCATTCACTTCGCCAAGTCCCTGGGTAACTAAAGACACGATATCAATTTTCTCAAAATCAACAGAAATAGTTCCACTCGTCGCTTTGGCTGCTTCAAACAAATCATCGGTTAATAGTTTAAGTCTTTTCGACTTTTGATCTAAGATATTGATATATTCGGCAGCCTTTGGCGTAACCTCTTCGCTTTTCAGTAAATCCACATAGGTGATAATCGATGTTAATGGTGTTCTTATATCATGAGAAACATTGGTGATTAACTCCGTTTTTAAGCGCTCACTTTTGAGCTCACTGTCCACAGCCTCTTTCAGTCCATCCGTGATGCTGTTGATGTTGGCAGCAAGTGTTTTAAACTCTCCACGGTTTGGCACCTTGATTCGATGATGAAGACTGCCCGCCTTAATTCTCTCCACTCCATCCTGGATGGCTTGAAAACTCTTAACCTTTTTATAGGCAAACCAGGCTGCCAGACCAATCGTAACCGGGAACATAAAAAACGTTAATGCAATCAATACGGGGTAACCAATGACGATTAATACCGTCTTAACCCCGACATTCCCTGTCTCATAGACATTTCTTACAATTTTTATGGCCTTACGAACGATGGCAAAAATCAAGGTATGTTTCAGCAATGTTTTATTTTTAAAATGTTTAACCAGTGAGAGAATCAAACCAAACACGGCTGCTGAGATCGGGATGGTAATAGGAATGGCTATTCTATCAATACTTGTGTGTGCCACATTATCCATTAATGTAATCCAAATGGCGATTAGGCTCATACATAGAAGGATATTGATATCATTGTATAGTTTGTTCACAGGATAAAGATGTACCTGATCATCTTTAAATGACCTTCTTCCCGCGACGAGGATGAGATAGCCAAATGATAGAATGAACCCTAGCAAAAATGCAGCTAAAATATAAAGGTTTTTTGTGACAACGGCTTTATCTTCATTCCATTCCTTTATTTTCTGGTTTAAAAAGTTGTCTGTAAAGGCTATATAAACTACCGTTTTGTCCTGGTCCAATTCCTCAATTGGATCTGCAATCCATTGAAATTGCTCATTCTCTTCGATTACTTTAGGATAAACATCTCTCTTATAACCCTCAAACGCCAAATAGGCAGGATACGTTTTAAACTGGCTTTTTTCTGAATTCGTTGTGTTCGTATAGACGTTTTCACCATCGCTGGCATAATACAATGGATTTTTCTGATCTAAGAGCTCTTGCAATATGGCATGATAATTCCTTAAATCATCCTTTATCAACTTTTCCCGAGCCTGCGCAATCTTGTCGGCGTACTCTTTTTTAAAGGTGGAATAGTTCTCCGCTTCATTTAAATCAGGCCGATAGCTCTTTGAATGAGCCTGAAAATCGGAATATAAATTCTCCTCTTCCACCCTCAAGGTTTCTTCATTAATCGACCCGCCCTTTAAAATATTGTCCTCACTCTTGTACTCTCTGAGAAGGGCAGCGAGATTGTCCACGACCTTTTGATTTACTCTAATAAATGCATGGCTGCGAAAGTAGTCATCTTCCATAACCATGCTGAAGTAACCATCGTTGACAACTTCAACCTGGACAATCGCTTTGATGATACCCGTAAAACAACCGACCGCGATCATAAATACAATGATTTTCGTTGTTAATAAGTGGCTATATTTTTTCAACTTTATATCCAACTCCCCACACCACCTTTAAATATTTTGGCTCCTTCGGATTGATTTCGATTTTCTCTCTTATTTTTCTAATATGAACGGATACGGTATTTTCCGGACTAAACGCGGTTTCATTCCATACCCTTTCATAGATATCCTCAATCGAAAAGACTCTTCCGGCGTTAGCCGTCAGCAATTTCAAAATCTTATATTGCACCGGTGTAAGATGGACCTCCTCCCCATCAACCGAGATGATTTTACTTTCATCATCAATGACCAGTCCCCCCGTCCGAAAAACATTCTTCTTCTTTTCAAGACTTCCCAATGTGGTATATCTCCTCAACTGGGACTTTACCCTTGCAATCAACTCCAGGGGATTAAACGGTTTGGTTATGTAGTCATCTGCCCCTAAATTCAATCCGATAATTTTATCCGAATCCTCCGATTTAGCAGAGAGCATGATTAAAGGGATATTATTTGCTTCTCTAATTTTCATCGTAGCCCTTAACCCATCCATCATGGGCATCATAATATCCATGATAATAAGATGAATCTCATGATCTTTGATGATATCGATCGCTTCCAAACCATTAAATGCCTTAAATATTTGATATCCTTCATTTTCTAAATAAATCCCGATCGCATCGACGATCTCCTTATCATCATCACAAACCAACAAATTCACGGATATTCACTCCCAACTATGGCGGTTACCATTTCTATCACCCTTTAGTATGACTACAAAAAGAATCATATCAAGCAAATCTTATCAAAAACATGATGTAAATCTTAAGATTTTCTTAACGTCTCTTTTTAAAAAAAAGAAAAGAGCCTAAGATTTTAGGCTCTACTTGCGTATTTTGGTTCTTTTTACAACTTTGGAATCACTTCTTTGCCATATATAATCTTACTTCTTGTGGGACAACTATTTTACCTCCGTTACTGTCAATATAATCTGCAGCACTATCAAAAATAGCCTTTTGCTTATCTTTATCGATATCATGAAAGTCGGAGTAAGAATTCATCAACCTTATATATCTTTGTGTAGTATATTCATCATCCCATCTATAAATCTTAGACACTGGATTATTGAATAAATGATGGACTTGTATTTGTGAAATTCTTAGATTATGCAAATCTTCAGCTTCATCTACACTTATATAGTCATCAAGGTCCGGAGCATATTTTCGATATATATTTCTTATTTGATTCAACATTTCAGTTTTGGGCTCAATGATAGATGCCAAATGCCAAAAAACGGCCATTACTCCATTTCTTTTTAACAGGTTGTATGCTTTAGGGTATCCAACTTCGGGCTTTATCCAATGGAAAGCGGTAGCAGAAATTATTAAATCATATGTTTCCTGTTCGCCATTGTAATTCTCAAAGGACGTACATAAAGCATTGAAATTTTGATATGCAGAGTATTTTTCTAATAAATAGTCTACTTGTTTTTCTCCGAGCTCTAATCCTGTAATGGAATATCGATTTTTCACAAAATACTCTGTAGCTTGGCCTGGTCCTGAACCTATTTCAAGTATCTTGGCATCATTCTTTATTTTTGAATAATCGATGATATCCCTAAACAACTCAGTTGGGTAACCTGGCCGAGCTATTGCATAATCAGAGATTATATCATTAAAGACTTTTTTATTTTCCAAATAAATACCGCCTCCTTTGCTAATTTCATTATATATTCCCTATATGAGTTTTACTCTTAAAAAATAGATTGGTCTTCTCTTAAAATCAGTGCAAAAAACTTATCAACATCAAGAGGAGAAATCATGAAGAGGTAGAATTATTTTACAGAAAATTAATATTTTTACAAAAATCCCTGTGCTATTGTAAATTTTAGCAAGGAGGTGCACAACACTAACTGTGATTGAACGAATTAGGCTAAATTAAATATTTTCTATTTTTCTATCAATATCATTTTCCTAAATCAATAGGAGGTTATCTCTTTATGCACGAAAGCGGAATACAAAAAACATCTAAAAAGGGCAAAGGAAATATAATGAAAAAAGCAGCCATTCTTGTTTCTACGTGCCTCGTGTTTGCAGGTGCCATAGCAAATTTAAATATTAAACCTGCACAGGCTGCTGTGGGAACGAATGTGGTAATCAGTGAAGTTTATGGCGGTGGAGGAAATAGTGGCTCATCCTATAAAAATGATTATATTGAACTCTACAATCCTACAAATTCTAGTGTTAGCTTGTCTGGATGGTCTATCCAATATGCCTCTTCAACCGGTACGTTCAATAGCATTACCAATTTATCAGGCAGTATTGGTGCACATCAATACTATTTAATCAAACAGGCTAGCGGCGGCGGCGGAACGGTTGATTTACCGACTGCTAATGCTACAGATACGATTAACTTAAGTGCCACCAGTGGAAAAGTTGCATTGGCAAAAGTCACCACCTCGGTTTCTGGTTCAACTGATTCAAATGTTATCGATTTTGTGGGCTATGGTTCTGCCAATAATTCAGAAACATCTCCAGTAGGTACCTTATCTGCTACTACAAGTGCAGAACGTAAAGACAATAACGGTGGAACCGTTCAGGGGCAAGGTAACGGCTGGGACACAAACAATAATGCAAATGACTTAGTGATTACAAGCAGCTTAGCTCCTCAGAATTCATCTTCACCAGCTGAACCTGCAACACAAACAGGTGTTGATGATGATAATATGGGGCTGGGGAATCCAAGTGGCGCTACTGCTGTTACAACCAATTCCAATAATTATTTAATGACTAAGCCGCAATATACACTATCGTACAACAATAGCAAACACGAGCCTAACTGGGTTAGCTGGCATTTAGGTTCCTCTGATATTGGAAGCACTCCGCGTCAGGATGACTTCCGTGCAGATACCACATTGCCGTCGGGATGGTATCAGGTTACTGCTACTGAATTTTCTGGAAGCGGATTTGACAGAGGGCACATGACTCCATCTGGAGACCGTACATCTTCTGTTGCCAACAATTCAGCTACGTTTTTGATGACCAATATGCTCCCTCAAGCTCCAAATAACAACCAGATTACATGGGAAAATTTAGAGGAATATTCCCGTAAACTTGTTTCAGCTGGAAACGAATTATATATTATTTCCGGAGGTTACGGAAGTGGCGGTACCGGGTCAAATGGATATAAAACGACAGTAGGGAATGGAGTTGTCGTGCCCGCAAAAGTATGGAAGGTAATCGTCGTATTGCCTAAAGGAACTAATGATATTAGCCGTGTATCCACTTCAACAAGAGTAATCGCTGTAATGTTGCCGAATGATCAAACAGCTTCGAGTCAACCTTGGGGCAACTACAGGGTAAGTGTTGACTCGATTGAATCTTTGACTGGCTATAATTTCCTATCATCAATTTCGACAAGCATCCAAGGCAGCATCGAGGCCAATGTTGACAATGGCCCTACGAGCTAAGCCGCATAAATAAATCCAAAAGGCTGTCTAAAAGATCGTTTTTTCAAAATGATTTTTAGGCAGCTTTATTGTTTTTTTGTGGCCGAACCCAGAATAATAAACTTCATTCAAACTATACACTCCGTTTACTAACCATTAATATTCAGATGATATGATTGCCTTAACAACGGAATGAGGGGGCAGAATAAATGAATGTGCGTGCGATATTTATTGATATGGATGGTACACTACTTAAAGCCTCAAACAACATTTCACACAGAAATAAGGAAGCAATTTATAAACTCATGAATCAGGGAGTTAAGGTTTTTCTAGCCACGGGCCGCCACTATGAAGTAACCGCTCCTTACCATAAAGAAATTGGAATACGAACACCTATGATCTGTTTAAATGGTGCTGCTATCCACGATGCAGAGACACGAAGAGTATTGCAAAAGAAAACTGTCCGATTGAACGACGAGCGATTTCATCTTCTGACTGCTGAAAATCCTTGGAATGTTATCATCCATACAGCAGACGGGGTTTATTGCAAGGAAACAAATGAAGAAATCGAGTATTGGACAAAAGTTGGGCAAATTCCGCCACAGTATATTGGAGATTTAAGACAGGCAAATTATCAAGATGTGCTTAAATATAGTGTTCGAACAGGTACGGCTAGTCCGAAAGTTTCCGCTTTGTTTAAAGAGGAAGCAGAAGTCGTCGATTGGAATGACGGGTTTGAGCTGCTTGCTCCTAATGTTTCCAAATGGTCTGCAATAAAAAGCTTACTACCCGAACTTCGAATTAGCCCAAATGAAGTGGTAACCATTGGAGACGGACCCAATGATATTGAGATGCTACGTCATGCCGGTACTGGTGTGGCAATGGGGAACGCTAGCGAAAAGGTTAAAGCAGCAGCCGATTTTGTTACCGGACACCACGAAAATGATGGATTAGCTGAGTTTATTGAACGCTATCTTCTTAAATCATATAAATCATTTGCGATTTAAAAACCACAAGATCTTCCCCCTTCAAAAAAAATAGCCCCCAAGACTGTTCGAAAACAATCCTCGAGGGCATCCAATAATTATATAAAAGGGGGTCTTGAAAAAGCTTGTCTTAATCATAGCTTTTTTTTCTTAATAAAAACTTAACTTTTGACGGAGATTTTTTTATTAAATTTATTAGCTTTATCTTAAAATATCCTCAATTCGAGCGAGGGTTTCAACATTTAACTTTACGCCCGCTGCTTTTACATTTTCTTCTAGTTGTTCAGGACGACTTGCCCCTACAAGCGCACTGGATACATTTGGTTGTCGTAAAATCCACGCTAATGCCAGGGTGGCAAGGGACATATCATTTTCTTTGGCGACCTCTTTTAATAGTTCCACTTTATCGAGATTCTCATCAGTGAGTAATCCAAAAAGGTTACTGTATTTTTCCTGTGATGCACGGCTTCCTGCAGGAGCCTGAGCCCCCTTCAGATATTTACCAGTTAAAATACCTTGGGCAAGAGGGAGACCAAACGACTTGGCCAATGCCATGTTTTTCACTTACTGGGATAACTTCCTTTTCAATATACCGTTGAAGCATGCTGTATTGCGGCTGGTTCACAACAATTCGGTCAAGGAGCTTTTTGTCTGCAAGATGAACCGCTTCTGTAATTTGTTCAGCTGTCCATTCACTAACCCCGATATATAATACCTTCCCTTGGCGAACAAGATCATCCAAGGCCCTTAAAGTTTCATCCAGCGGCGTTTCCTGGTCAAAACGATGGCAATAATAAATGTCCACATAATCTGTGTTCAGGCGCTTTAGGCTCGCATGACATTGTTCCATGACGTGTTTTCTGGATAACCCCCGGTCGTTTGGCCCATCACCCATTGGCCAGAATACCTTTGTGGCTAAAACGTAGGAATCACGCACGTATTTCTTTAGTGCTTTTCCGACTACAATTTCTGCCTCGCCGCGCATATAAACATTGGCAGTGTCAAAAAAGTTTATCCCTAGATCATAAGCCTTATCGATAGAAGCAGCGGCATTTTGTTCCTCTACGTACCCACCATATGTAAGCCAGCTGCCTAAACTTATTTCACTCACTTTTAGTCCTGTTTTTCCTAAACGACGGTATTCCATATTGATCCCTCCCAAAAAATTTCGTGATACAAAATAAAAATACTATATGATTTGGCTTTATGTCCATTATTTGGAATGCCATTAGAAAAAATTCTGCGGGGACTGCTCTCTTTAGAAATGCCTCACCCATTGGTAGTAATATTCTCATATCTAGCCTAGTGGGGATTAGCCCCCTTAAAACCAACTCTTGTTGAATTTTTTACATCTCTGTCATTAGTTCTTAATATATTTTTGCTAGAATATTCAAAAAAAGGAGCGTGGTGTTAATGAAAACTATAAAGTGGTTCATACATCAAATTATTATTAGTTACTACAAAACTAGAATCTCCTACAATGATGAAAACAGTGAAGTTTTAAGGAAAAAGTTTCGATTTCATAAAATTAAGCAATACCTTTTAGAAAATCATTAGGAATTAAAAAGTTTATTAATATAAATTAGGGACTGTTTTAAGTCTCTTTTTTTTGTAATAAAGCATTGAGTTTTTCTAAAAGGGAATCATTAAATATAAAACCAGCAGTAACGTCTCTATGGCATTTTTGAAAGGCAGGAGAAAGGAACATGTCAGAAGAGTATAGTTCTCGGACTGAGCGAAGAAAAAACATACAAGAACAGCAGCAAAGCTCTTCAAAGGAAGAGAACAAGAAGCCCAGAAGAGGATTTTGGAAAAAGTTCTTATATATTTGTCTTACATTAGGAATAGTTTTGTTGCTGGCAGGAGGCGGCGCTTTAGCATGGATTATAAAAGACGCTCCTAAATTTAACGAAACGCTATTAAAAGATCCTTTATCATCAAGGTTTTATGCTAGTGATGGGAAAACCCTCATTGCCGAAATCGGTAAAGAAAAACGGGATGAAATTACGATTAAGCAAATACCTGATGTCTTAAAAAATGCTGTTTTGGCAACAGAGGATGCCCGTTTTTATCAGCATCATGGAATCGATGTGAAACGTACACTCGTTGCCATTTGGACGAATATTACGACTGGTTCCTCTCAGGGTGGCAGTACGATTACACAGCAAGTTGTGAAAAATTCTTTTTTATCAATTGAAAAAACCCCTACAAGAAAGGTGCAGGAATGGTATTTAGCGATTCAATTAGAAAGAAGGTTCTCGAAAGATCAAATTCTGGAAATGTATTTTAACAAAAATTTATATGGTAATGATGTTTATGGTGTCGCAAAGGCGGCTCAAAGATTCTTTGGACTTGATCCAGATGAATTAAATAAATTAACTCTGGAACAAGCTGCACTCCTGGCCGGGATTCCACAAAGTCCAAATAACTATACACCAACGGTTGAAAGTAATCTTGACGCAGCCAAAAAACGCCGAAATATGGTTCTTTATTATATGAACAGGCATGGATATATTTCCAAAGCAGAAATGGAGAAAGCACAAAATACACCAATTGAAGGTACATTAAATATTCAACAACCACCAGCAAATAAATATCAAGCCTTTGTTGATACGGCCATTACAGAGGTACAAGAAAAAACAGGGGCAAATATTTTTGAAGATGGATTGGAAATTTATACAACTATTGATCCTAAAATCCAGCAAGTAACCGAAGATGTTCTTTCAACAAATAATTATATCAACTTTCCGAATAATGGTAATCTCCAAACAGCGATTGTCATTGCAGAGACCCAGACTGGAGCCATTAAGGCGATTGGAGGAGGAAGAAATTATAGCACCGGCAAATTTAACTATGCAACTAAGATTAAACGTCATCCGGGATCTACGATTAAGCCCATTCTTGACTACGGACCAGCCATTGAAAAATTCAAATGGTCTACCGGGCACATAATAAAAGATGAAAAGTATCACTACTCAAATGGAGCCCCGATTCGAAATGCAAGTCATACCTATGCAGGGGATAAATCGATTAGAGATCATCTGAAATGGTCACGTAATATTCCTGCATTAAAAACCTATCAGGAAGTAGGAGCAGACTATGCCACTAATTTTGCCAATAGCCTTGGTTTTCCGATTACAGAAGCCCAAAAAGCAAATGAATCCAATGCTATTGGAGCGATTGATGCAGCCTCTCCTCTTAATATGACGGGAGCGTATACCGCATTTGGGAATGGCGGTTACTATGCAAAACCATTTACTGTTTCCAAAATCATTTATCATGATGGAACGGAAATGAGTTTAGCTTCAAGTAAGAAGAAAGTAATGGAGGATTCTACGGCCTTCCTTATCACAGACATGTTACGTACAGTTGTGGATTCAGGTACAGGAACCATGGCAAATATTCCTCGTCTTGATATAGCCGGAAAAACCGGAACCACCAGCTTCGATCAATCTGCAATAACGAAATATGGCTTACCCAATGATGCGACAAGAGATGCCTGGTTTGTAGGATATACACCGCAGTACACCAGTGCTGTTTGGACAGGCTACACTCAAACTACTTCTAAGGATGACTTTTTAGGAAGCAAAAGCGCCAACTTCTCTAAATTAGCCTTTAAAGCGATTATGTCAAAAGCAGCTACCAGCACGGAAGCATTTACGCAGCCAGCCAGTGTTGGAAAATTAGGCAAGGAATATTATGTAAAAGGCGGAGAAAAGCCGCAGCCACCTAAGACGAATAAACCAACCAATGTTCAAGCAAAATATGATGAAGCTTCAGATAGCATTCAATTATCATGGAATTACGCTTCTGAAACTGGTTCAGAACCAACCTATGATGTTTCATTTACAGTGGATGGAAATACAACAAAATTAACATCTACAAGTAATAGGCAAGCTGCACTTCAAAGCCCGGAAAGAGGAAAATCATATACATTTACGATCGTTGCCATCTCTGATGGGATAAAAAGTGATCCAGCTTCTGTTTCCATAACTGTTGAAGAAAAAGCAGCAGCAGCAGCAGCACCAATCAGTCCAAGCAATTTACAAGCTTACTTCGATAAAAACTCTAATAATATTGTGATTAGCTGGACCAACAATAATGACCTTACTCAAAATGTCCAATTTACCGTTTCATTTACGGTGAAGGGCAATACGTATAGATTGGCGCCTACCTCAGAAACACAAGCAACGTTAAGTGGACCGGAGCCAGGTCAAACGTATATCATTTCGGTAACAGCATCAAATGCTGCGGGTACCAGTGCCCCGGCCGGTACTTCCGTTACAGTTCAGTAGAACACCACGGGGACGGTTTTGGGCTTGCCAGTCTTGGTTTTTTCCTCATGAACTCTATGAAGACAGCTTTCGGCTTTCCGGTCTGTTTTTTGTCCTCATGAACGCTCCATGAGGATAGCTTTCGGTTTTCCGGTTTTGGTTTTGTCCTCATGAATGCCCCATGAGGACAGTTCTCGGTTCTTCCTGATTGAGTTCTGTCCTCATGAACGCTCCATGAGGACAGCTTTCGGTTTTCCGGCCCTGTTTTTGTCCTCATGAACGCTTCCCAAAATCGCCCCTCTGATTTCTTAATATGGAAAATATTAGTCTATGAATAGACGTTGAATATGTAAGCGTTTTATTGTATAATTATACTGGGTTGGATGGTTAATGTGAACATCACCGTATTTAGCGAAGGTGGGGCTAATACGAACAAAAACAAGAGCTTGTTAGCTCTTTTTTTACTGGATTAATTGTTAAGATTTTGGGAAATCCCATTATAATAAACTGACAATCCTTAACAAATCACACTCTCTCAAAACTAATCAAACGTTTGATTAAATATGCGAAAAAGCCTATTACATAGGGAAAATAAAAAAAAGAGAAGTGCACGAACACTTCTCTCCTATTTGAAATTTTTGATCGATGGCGGTACATATTTGGAAAATTGATCAAGCAAACCATCTGGCTGTTCTTCGAATATCACCATAGCACGGAATTTCTCCTGTAAAAATTTCTGATTGATCATATGATCAATCAGACTGATCAGCGGGTCGTAATAGTGATGAATATTTAGGATGCCGCATGGCTTTTGATGCAAGCCGATCTGACCCCAGGTGAACACTTCAAAAAACTCTTCAAGTGTTCCGGCCCCGCCAGGCAGCACAATAAACCCGTCTGCCAGTTCTGCCATTTTTGCTTTTCTCTCATGCATCGTTTCAACCGTATGCAGCTCCGTTAAACCTTTATGAGATATTTCACGTTCTTCCAATACCCTAGGAATAACACCAATTACATGCCCGCCTTCTTGAAGTGCAGCATCCGCCACTGCACCCATCAAACCATTGCTCGAACCGCCATAAACCAACGTGATGTTCCGTTTAGCCAACTCTTTTCCCAATTGAACGGCTCCATTTTTATATGCTTCTGAAGCACCGAAACTTGAACCGCAATAAACCGCTATACGTTTCACTGTTACCTCCTTAGATTTTTTTACTGTCTGCTTTCTCATATTTTTCCCATTTATTAATTCTGCTAATCACCAATAGCCACCAAAGGGACAGTCCTCTTGGCTCAAATTAATTTTCTGCCAATAAATTATTCCTCCAGTAATCATGTACCTCATCCATTTGAGTATGATAAATGTCCTTACCATTTAGAAAAAACTCCTCACTGCAATCGGTCTTTGTGATTTGAAGAGTTGTATATTGAATTTCCTTCTCATTATCAGCTGAAAAAGAACCACTGCTACCATTTGAGATACAATATTGGTCTATTTCCGTTCTTTTTCCCGTTTCGTCTACGTAATAATATTTGTCATTAATGGTACCCCCATCTTCATTCATAGGTGTAGAAGTCAATGTAATACCATATTGTTCTATATCTGTGTCCGCTAAGGCTTCTAAATTCTCTACTTTTACGGGAATGACTGAAAATTTGCCTTCTTTCTTTAAAGGGGGTTCCTTCGAAACATCATAGTAAACCACAATAGAACCCTTATAACCACTAGGAATTAAATAGATTTGATTTGTTTCCTTTTCAGAATTTGTACCCATAGAATGCCATAACCCATATATCCCTAACGAGAACAAACTGATTGTTATGATCCCGTTAATAAAGATCGTTTTTCTATTGACCTTAAATTGTAAACGGTTCTTCCTTTGCAGTTCTTCAAATAAGAAAAAGAGCAAGGAGCAAACCACAGCAAAAATGCCAAGACCGCCAATGACAAAAGTTGTTAAAGTACCGAATAATAGATGTATGAATCCTGCCACCATGAACCTAAATTTCAATAGTTTTCTTGTAAGATAATCTGATAAAAATGATACAGGTATGCCATAAAGAAAGTTCCCCACTCCGGCATAAAACAAAACGACAATACTAAATGCTCCAACTGATCCCTCAATGACTCCAGACAGAAAAAATAATCCACTCAACATCAGGGTTGAGAATAATGCTGATTTTAACTTTCTCGTCATATTTATCTCCTTTATATTTGTAACCAACTCTATTAATCTAAGTATATAATTTCAGGTATTCTTCTACTAGTTATTAAAAAACTTTGCTGTTTGAGTGTTATACTTATCTCAATAGTAAATACCATAGGTACTCACGGAGGGATGAATTCATGAAATATTTTGTAGTTGACGCCTTTGCGGAGAAAATTTTTGAAGGCAATCCTGCAGGAGTTTGTGTGATGAAAGATTGGCTTTCGGATGACTTGATGCAGAAAATTGCCATCGAAAATAACTTATCCGAAACCGCCTTTGCTGTTGGGGAAGGTGCTCATTATCGGCTGCGATGGTTTACTCCAGGAGGAGAAATCAACCTTTGTGGCCATGCTACCCTCGCCACCGCTTTTGTTATTATGAATTATTATGAAAAGGAACTGGCTTCCGTTCAGTTTGATACGATGAGCGGATTGCTAACGGTAAATAGAATCGGTGATTTGTATGAGTTGGATTTTCCCGCTGTTGCATCCAAAGAATATCCAGTAACGGAACTGATTATCGAAGCGTTGGGGGTCACACCGATCGAAGCCTATATCAACAGAGACCTGATATTGGTATTAGAATCGGAAGAAGCCGTGGTCAACGCAAACCCGGACTTTGCAAAATTAGAAAAATTACCGGATGGCCTCGGTGTCTGTATCACCGCTAAAGGAACTGAATTTGACTTTGTTTCGAGAGGATTTTTCCCAAAGTTAAAAATAAATGAGGACCCCGTAACAGGTTCTTTGCACTGCAGCTTACTTCCATATTGGGCAAAAAGACTAGACAAAAAGGAAATGACAGCCAAGCAGGTATCCAAAAGAGGCGGTACACTCTACTGTAAATATGAAGATACCCGAGTGAAGATGGCAGGCAAGACCGCCCTCTATTCGATTGCGGATTTATATCTGGAGTAGGCTAGAAGGACAGTTCTCGGTCTGCCTGACTGGGATTTGTCCTCATGGACACTCCCATGAAGACAGTTTTCGGTTGACCTACCTTTGATTTGTCCTCATGAACACTCTATGAAGACAGTTTTCGGTTGGCCTACCTTTGATTTGTCCTCATGAACACTCTATGAAGACAGTTTCGGTTGGCCTACCTTTGATTTGTCCTCATGAACGCTCCATGAAGACAGTTTTCGGTTTTCCTACCTAGGATTTGTCCTCATGAACGCTCCATGAAGACAGTTTTCGGTTTGCCGGCCTAGGAATTGTCCTCATGAACGCTCCATGAGGACAGTTTTCGGTTTGCCGGCCCTGGAATTGTCTTCATGACGAACGCTCCATGAGAACCGTCCCCGCCATTTTTTGATAAAGTGCTTGAAAAACTTCCTGAGTAAAAAATCCCCAAATAACTTATGATTTATATCACATCGATAAAGCCACAGGAACCACGCAAAAGCCTGACAAATTAGCTTTTTTAACATCTATTAAAATAAACGTCGTGAATTTGTCAAATCTTGATGGAATTTGTTAACTAATGAAAAAGAACACCTTCACTCTTCGTCTATTTTTGTCTCCTTTTATCTTGTTTTATCGAATCTATTCCATATTCGGCAAAGAATGCTATAATTCATCTCAATTAAGATAATTTAATTTACTAAAAGTTTACTGGAATTTACGAGGTGATATCTGCAATGAGACTGGAACACTTTGAAGCGGCAATAAATGAGAAAAGGGCCGAAATGATACATTTAGGAATGACTAAAGGACTTCAAGATGAAGAAACGATCTATTGCAGCCAAGAACTAGACAAACTACTGAACGATTATAATAGGTTATTATCGGATGCTAAACATACTAAATCAATAAATCATTACGTTGACCTTCCCTCTATTTTTATTCAACAACTACATAGGATTTTATCGATTCAATCCAGATATTTTTTTATTAACTGAATACCCAACGTCCACTTGGTCATCTTGACATTTTTCTTTTATGTGTTATCTTTTTGTTATAAATGAAGCAGTCACAGTAACTGACGACATCCGTGGAAAAGACCACAAGGAAGCTGTGATTGGTAATGTCGGGTCGTCTGGGCAGAGATAAGGGTACTATCCTTTTTATAGATAAGGATAGTGTCCTTATCTCTTTTTTATTATCATTCCTGGAGGCGAAAAAAGTGGAGAAAATCATTTTGGATGGAAATGTTGTAGCTCAAAATATAAAGGATCAATTAAAAGGACGAATTGAATCATTACAAAACAATGGGATCACACCATGCCTTGCCACGATTTTAGTTGGTAATAACCCTTCCTCAGAAACATACGTAAGAATGAAGGGGAATGCTTGTAAGAAATTAGGCATAAATTCTATTCGTGTACATTTGCCTGAAGAAACAACGACAATCGAATTGTTAGAAACCATTAGAGAATTAAACGAAGATCCAACCGTACATGGTATCCTTTTACAACATCCAGTTCCAGCGCAGATTGATGAACGAATGGCTTTCGAAGCAATTGATATTCGCAAAGATGTAGATGGTGTTACAAGTGCTGGGTACGGTCAGACTGCACTCGGATTTGGAAATTATCCATCATGTACTCCAGCAGCCATTATGGAAATTATAAAGTATTACAAGATTTCACTCGAAGGTAAACATGCCGTAGTTGTTGGCAGAAGCCCAATTCTAGGTAAGCCTGTTTCCGCGCTGCTTCTTAACGAAAATGCTACGGTTACAACTTGTCATTCAAAAACGGCTAATTTACCTGATATTTTAAAACAAGCAGACATTGTGGTAGCTGCCGTTGGTAAGCCTAAATTTATTCAAGGAAGTTGGCTTAAGGAGGGCTCCGTTGTCCTAGATGCTGGATATAACAAAGGAAATATTGGAGATATAGATTACGAGAGTTGTTACGAGGCTGCTGGTGCCATAACACCTGTGCCAGGCGGTGTAGGCCCTGTTACCATTTCCATGCTGCTGAAACACACTGTTGATTCAGCTGAGAATAACCTGTTTTAAAGGACAAATAGGAAGCTATTCTTGTAAGACTAGCTTCCTATTTCCTTTTCGTTCAAAGTTAGTGAAAAAGAAGGTTATGGATTTGTTTTACGATGAGCCTTAATAATTTCGAAGTATTGTGTATCTCCTAAACCATAATCTCTGAATTTTTCGATTAGGGCAGGCACAAGTTCTTTTTCCGGAACATTTTGGTGCTTTTGAATATACAACAATAGATCACCTTCTTTATTAAGGTAATTCAAATATAGTTCCACCCCCTTCTTTAAGGGCGCCGGATGGATATATGCAGGCAATGTTTTATGTATCAATACTTGTTTGTAAAGTTGATAATATCCATTCGCTTTTAATTCGAAGGAATCCACCGGTTCAAACTTATCTCCGACTATATGAAGATCAATCCTACCTTTATAATTTGTTTGGTCCAACCACGCAAGAATGGTGAGGATATTAATTTGACAAAACATATCGGAATCAAACCATAAGGCAATGTGAGTAAAATCTCCCCTAAAGAGAAGAGCTAATGGTTTAAGCGTGATTTCAGCATATTGTGCCGGCGTTACTTGATGAACCTTTGCACGTATTTCGACGAATTTCTGTGAAAAGAGATTGTCGCACGTGTTTCCATAACACATAGCTTCATTAAAAGGAATCATCCATTCTTGTTCGAGAAAATGTGTCTTTTTAAAATAATTATACATTTCTTGCCCGTTAAGAATATGCAATGTATTTTTTCCAATCATCGATAACACCCCCTGTTACTATTGCCATGCTGCTGAAACACACTGTTGATTCGGCTGAGAAAAATAGGTTTTAAAGAGAACTGTCCCCATGGTCCACCCATTTAATGTTCCATGAGGCGCTTTAACTTCATTTCTGTTTCCGTGTTTTCAACCGGTGTATAGACACTGCATCTTAAATCATTATTTCCTTGAACTTGTAAAGAAGTTAAATTAAAGATCATTTTTCCTGCCTTCGCGTGCCGGAATTCAATTTTCATTTCCGGTGCTGAACTCACTTCACTTTCATTCCACAATTGATGAAACTCCGGATAAGCCTGTTCCATCTCCTGAATAAATTGGTTGTACCATTGATCGGCCACATATTGACCGTAATACGTCCGAAAAATGGCGATGAACCCCTTTACGAAATGGACCCAATTAACGGCTAAACTTCTAAATTCCTTTCTTGAAAATAACAACTGGATGAGATTCCTCTGCTCCATTGGAATCAGTTCAAAATCCAAAAACACATTGGCCGCTGCCTGATTCCATCCTACAATAAAGCATCGCCGATCGGTAATGATGGTGGGACAATATCGAAGCTCTTGTAAAATCCGCTTTAAAGATGGGCTGATGATAATTTCTTCTGTATTGGAGAATGAAGGATTGGCCCCGCCCCCCTCCTCCAAAGCTAAAGCATACAAATACTTTTTTTCATCATTACTTAATTTCAGTGCATCTGATATAGCGTCTAATACGGAAGTAGAAACTTTAATATCCCGGCCCTGTTCTAACCAGGTATACCAGGTAGTGCTGACACCAGCTAATTGAGCCACTTCCTCCCTCCTTAAACCCGGTGTCCTTCTGCGGGTTCCCATTGGCAGTCCCACCATTTGTGGATTAAGCTTCGAACGTTTTGCTTTTAAAAATTCTGAAAGTGCTTCAAGTCTGGTTTCAGGTTTCATTTTCCCTTCCTCTTTTCGTTCGATTTATCATAGTACTAATTATACTATGATAAACAACAACTTGTAATAGGATAAAAATGAGCTACAATGATAGAAAATGAACTGATTGGAGGAATGAAGATGAATAGAGTGGTTATTACAGGAATGGGGCTCATCTCGCCTCTTGGCAACGATGTGCATACGTTTTGGGACTCTTTACTAAAAGGAAAATCCGGTATATCAACGATTGATACGTTAGATGTATCCAATTCCAAAACTAAAATTGGCGGTATAGTGCGTAACTTTAATCCGGAAGAACGGTGGGGTACGAAGGAAGCCAGAGGATTAGACCGTTTTACACAGTTTGCTTTAGCGGCAGCCGAGGAGGCTCTGGAAAACTCGCAACTACAACTAGAAAAATTAGAGCAGGACCGCTTTGGCGTGTATGTGGGATCAGGAATCGGCGGAATCAACACTTTTATTGATAACGTGAACCTCCTAAACGAACGTGGACCGAGAAGAGTAAGTCCTAATCTGGTTCCAATGATGATTTCCAATGCAGCGGCTGCACAAATAAGCATAAAATTTGGGGCACATGGGCCATCGTTATCGCCAGTAACGGCATGTTCAATCGGCAACACCGCAATTGGCGAAGCCTTTAATACCATCCGCTACGGTGATGCAGATGTTATCTTTGCGGGTGGAACGGAAGCAGCCATCACTACTTTATCCTTAGCGAGTTTCGGGAATGCCAAAGCATTATCTACAAGAAATGAGGAGCCGACACTCGCAAGCCGCCCGTTTGATTCCGAACGAGATGGTTTCGTCATGAGTGAAGGAGCTGGAATACTAGTGTTAGAATCTTTAGAACATGCTGTTAAAAGAAATGCACCGATTTTATGCGAAGTCATCGGTTATGGAGCTAGTTCGGATGCCCATCATATGGTCGCTTCACACCCTGAAGGAAAAGGCGCCTATTTAGCGATGAGAAATGCTTTGCGAAAAGCAAACATTTCAACGGATGATGTGGATGTGATCAGTGCTCATGCGACAAGTACACCAGTAGGAGATCGTTCTGAAACCATGGCCATAAAAAGTTTATTCGGAGAACGCGCCTATCAAATACCAGTTACGGCTAATAAATCTATGACTGGCCATATGCTTGGTGCCGCCGGCGGGGTGGAGGCCATTGCTCTAGTTAAAACACTACAGCAAGGGATTGTACCACCAACCATCAATTTAGTTACGGCAGATCCAGAGTGTGATTTGGATTATGTGGCAGAAGGAGCACGAAAGCTTCCGTTATCTATCGGTTTATCTAATTCCTTTGGCTTTGGCGGGCATAATTCAGCCATTGTATTGAAACGATACGAATGAAACTGGGGCATTCCTCCTGAAGCACCAAAGGGACGGTTCTCATGGTTCAAAAAAACCGTGTGAACCGTCCCCTTGGTCCCTTTATGAAATAGATTCATATAAATCTACCGCTTCTTTGACCGTGAATCCTTTATGAACGATGGAATGTATTGCTTGGATCATGGCAAGAGGATGCTTCGATTGCCAAATATTCCTTCCCATATCCACTCCAGCCGCGCCTTGCTCCATCGCATTATAGGTGATTTCAAGTGCTTCACGAATGGTATCAAATTTGGGGCCGCCTGCAATAACAATCGGTACCGGGCACTTACTCGTTACCTGTTCAAAGTCTTTACAGTAATAGGTTTTCACAATATCCGTTCCCATTTCGGCAAGAACTCTTGAGGCCAATGCTAAGAACCTGGCATCCCGTTTCTCCAGCTCTTTTCCGACTGCCGTAATTCCAAGTACCGGTATTCCGTAATCATGAGCATCCGTTACAACATGAGCTAGATTTGTTACGGTTTGAGTTTCATAGTCAGAACCGATAAAAACCGAAACTCCTACACCAACCACATTATGGCGAATGGCTTCTTTGATAGAAGTAACAATTGTTTCATTCGCTAAATCCTTTCCGAGCGTCGTAGGACCGCCAGATACACGAAGAACCATTGGTTTTTCTGTATCATTTGGAATACAGGCAGCCAGTGTACCTCGTGTTAAATAGAGGGAATCGGTATAGGGCAGTAAGTCTCTGACCGTTTCCTCAGGCTTTTCTAAACCCCTTATTGGACCTAAGAAATAGCCATGATCGATAGCAAGCATGACTGCCCTTCTATTGGGCAATATTTTATTTAATCGATTTTGGAATCCCCAGCTCACGATCTACTCACTCCTATCATTGATTTCTGGATTCTTAATGTTTACAACATCTCTTTCCAAAATATGCGGTGATTTAATGAAGAGGGCTTTAAAGGGTTGATCCGTTTGATTGATAAGGTAATGAGCATCACCCGGAAGGCATTGAATCATATCACCGGGTATGACAGGAACTCTAATCCCATTTATATAAAAATCAATCTTCCCTTCGAGGATATAGAAAATCTCTTCGCAAACAGAATGATAATGGTTTTGGAAATCTTGGCCCGGCTTCAATACCACCACACCAACATCAACATTCGGACCTTTAGTTAAATATTTCGGCCCATTATCGCCAAACCGATATTCGAAGTCATCTTCGTGAACTTTCTTCATTCCCTTCACCCACTTTCAAATTAATCAAGACCAGGCGCCTTCCACATATGAGTCGTTAAACCTCGATCCGCAAGCTGAAGCTGTTCTTGATAGACATTTCTCCATTTTTCATAGATTTGTAAGTATTGAACATGGTTTTCCTTGTTAGGGAGATGGGTCCGCTCCCACTTTACAACTTGGTTAACGGCCTGCTCGATATTTTCATAAATTCCTGCCCCGATACCTGCAAATAGCGCTGTACCCAATGCGGCTGCTTCTTTCACTTCAGGGACTTTCACTGGTACTCCAAGAACATCTGCTAGAGTTTGACTCCAAAGCTTTCCTTTCGAGGCTCCGCCTGCAAAAATAACTTCTGTTGGATAATATCCTGTTTCTTCTTCGATAATCTTTAAGTTTCCTAGTGTAAGAAGCGCCGCATTTTCTTGAATGGATTTAAACATTTCCTTTTTGCCCGTTTTCAGAGGATCTAAAGTGAGGTTAATGAACGATGGGGATGCATGGCGCCAAGAGCGATAATTCATCGTATCTGAAAAGATTGGAATAATCCCATTTGCCCCGATTGGTACATTCCTTGCCTTTTCTTCTAAAATTTCATAAGGGTCCCGACCGGTCTCTTTTGCTTCGATTTTTTCCAAATCACAAAATGCATCACGGAACCATCTCATGACAAGACCAGGGAAAAAAGCAATGGTTTCTAGCTGCCACAATTCAGTAACGGCATGGCAATTAACCCTGATACGGCCGCTTTTGTCAATCAAAGGCTGTTCCACATTGACCTCCTGCTGCCAAAATGATCCACCTGATACAACCGCTTGCCCTGCTTTTACCGCCCCTACACCAACAGAGGCCATTTGAGCATCTCCGCCTCCACAGATAACCGGAGTTCCTGCATTCAATCCTGTATCCGCTGCTGCCCCAACCGTCACGTGACCGATGACAGTTCCCGCTTCATTAACCGGCGGGAATACATTATTTTTTAGTCCGCACATTTCTGCTGCAGCACGATTCCAAGTCCTTTTTTTACAATCAAAAATTCCGGTCGTGCAGCCATTTGAAGGATCGACTTGTAGTTTCCCTGACAATTTATACAGAATCCAATCATTAATCATCGTCATGGCAGCGGCTTTGTCATAAATCTCCGGTAAATGATTTTTTATCCACAAAAGCCTGGGCAGTGCCCCTAAGGCAAACATTTGGCCTGATAATCGATAAATCTTGTATTCTAATTCAGGATCTAATGCCTTTAACGCCTTTACCTCATTAGAAGCTCGAGCATCTACATTTGCACAAGCCCAAATCTCCTGACCTGTTTTATCATATAGGATAATTCCTTCCCTCATACTCGTAGCACTTATCGCTTTTATTTGCTTGGCGTCTACTCCTGTTTCCTCTATAACAGTCCTTACACACTGAACGACTAGCTTCCAGTTTGTTTCCCAATCAAAGTCCATAGATCCTGGATACTGTTCATTTGATAAATGGTTCCATTCTATTTGGGAAACCCCGACTTGATTGCCTAAGGGATCAAACAAAACAGCGCGAATACTGCCAGTACCCGCATCAAATGCCAGAATGTACGTCATGGTTTTCTTTCACCTCCATACAGAGTGAGGAAATAGCTGCAGTTCATCTGTATTAAAATAGGAATCTGTAGCTGGAAACGATTTTTTGCTGCGTCTATAACAGAAATATATCCGTAATTTTTGGTAATCAGAACTTTCAGTATGGATTTCCTACCGGGATCCACTAAAACTGGCAAATAAAAAATAGGAACCCCTGAATAGGAATTCCTAAAATCGTCTGGATTACTTCAAAACCCCATTTTTATCCAAAGTGGACCATACTAAAGAAATCTTTATCCGTCCTGTCTGCATGGCTCAACAAAATCCGCCAATATTAAAACTAATCAATCGTTTGATTAAAAATGTAGTAAAGCCTGAGCAAATAAGGATTTATTTATTAAAGGGCAAATTTTTTGTCATTTAATCAAACGTTTAATTAAAAGTGGCACCAGCACGCTTCACTAATGGGTTTTTCTTTCAAATCGCGATAAAAAGATGTCGAAAACTGTATTTTCTATTCCACTCTACTTTCTAATATCGTTTGCAACACAATCTCCCGGCTGCAATTTCTTTGGCTTCATTAACATTTTTACTCCCACCCTTGTATGATTCGATATCCCCACAGTCCGCGGGGACGATTCTCATGGTTCCTAAATTCATGAGGACAGTTTTAGGTTTGCCAGTCTTGGTTTTGTTCTCATGAACGCTCTATGAAGACAGTTTTCAGTTTACCAGTCTTGGTTTTGTCCTCATGAATGCTTGATGAAGACAGTTTTCAGTTTACCAGTCTTGGTTTTGTCCTCATGAATGCTTTATGAAGACAGTTTTCAGTTTACCAGTCTTGATTTTGTCCTCATGAACGCTCTATGAAGACAGTTTTCGACGTTCCTACCTAGAAATTGTCCTCATGAACACTCTATGAAGACAGTTTTCAGTTTACCAGTCTTGATTTTGTCTCATGAATGCTTTATGAAGACAGTTTTCAGTTTACCAGTCTTGATTTTGTCCTCATGAACACTCTATGAAGACAGTTTTCAGCGTTCCTCCCTAGGAATTGTCCTCATGAGCGCTCTATGAGAACCGTCCCCCTTGGTCATCATCCCTGGTCTCTTATTTCTTTAAAAGCACCCTTAACCCCATAAAAGCTGCCCATGTTTCTCCGTTCGAATCAAAATAAAATTGAATCGGCTTTTCTTTTTCTGTGATGACAAGGGTGGCCTCCCCGCTTGCTCTCATCGAAAATTCCTTGCTATTGATCGTTGCTTTTACCGTATAATCCTCGATAAAAATCTGGAGACAATCCCCTTCTTCACTTTGGTACGTCCCAACAAATTTCTTCAGTTGTTCTTCTGAAAGGTCAACGGACAATTCCGTATTCCGCTTCTCCTCCAAAGGTATTCCAATTGCATAATTTACAGCCTCAAGCCAGATGTCTTTTGCAGGAACATCCGAGACATTGGTTAAAACAGCCACGACAAGGTTTTGCTCTGGAATAAAACCAAAGTTAGACGAAACGCCTGGCTGTCCTCCGCTATGCTCTACCAATGTGAATCCGTGGTAATTAGGTGTCACCTCGAGGGCATATCCATAATAAGAACTTCGATTAATTGGATAGGTTGGCTGCCGCATTTTCTCCAATTGTTTCTTCGAAATAAATGGTTTATGATCAAGTATTCCTTGCCCAATATAAAGCTCACCATATTTTAATAAATCGAGAACATTAGAACGAATACCCCCACCAGCTTCATAGTTTCCTAGAATTGGCCAGGATTGCTTTTCAAACCTGTCCCCTTCTGGGTGATAGACATATGGAGTAGATACATCCTCGAATTTATGTAATTCTTCTAGACTGAAGGTCGAGCGATACATCTGTAATGGATATAACACTTCTTCAGTTATAAATCTCCTAAATAAGCGTCCAGTTATCCGCTCTATTATGGCACCTAACAGCAAAAAGGTATCATTACAATAACTAAGGTATTCACCCGGCTTGCCCAAAATAGGGTAAGGGTACTCAGCTAAATAGGTCAGGTGTTCCTGGAACCGATTCAATTCTTCCCTTCTTCTTATCGGCGCAAGTCCAGCAGTATGGGTCAATAAATGATGAATTTTAATTGATTCCATAGAGTCTACGGAGGGGAAATAGAATTCAGGCAAGTATGCAATGACTGGGTCATCAACCGATAGTTTCCCTTCTTCCTCTAACTTCATAATCCCTAAGGCAGTAAAGGATTTCGTTACAGATGCTGTTCCAAAAATCGTATTCGGCGAAACCTGCTCTTTTGTATCCAGATTCTTTACACCAAAGCCATTTTGATAAATGATTTTTCCATTTTGGCTTACGGCAACAGCAGCTCCTAAAATATGTTCTTTTTCCATTCGTTCGTGGAGTTTTTCCTCAAAAAGTGTCCAATTCATCTGTTTGCCCCCCCTATTCTTTTCATAGATTCACCAGGATCGTCTATTATTAGAAACGCCTTAAACTAATAATTCCAATTATGTATATCTTTGTTATAATAATAAGGGATTTTAGAACAAAGGAGACCAAATTTATATGGAACTACTATTTGCATGGATCGATGACTATAAAACGATTCTTAAAAAAACCTCATTAAACTTTAGTAATGAGTTTCTATTTAGTTATAATCATATGAAAAATGAACTAACAATAAATACAAATCCAAATTATATTAAGGACTTCTTTAAAATACCTAACACTAGTGACCCAGATTTGGAATCGTCTTTTATTACAAATTTGACTGCAATTGTAGGCGAGAACGGGGTAGGTAAATCTACCATTCTAAATTTTTTAAAAGAAAGAATAGGGGGTACTCCTTTTGTTCAAGAAAAAAGTGAAGCCGATATTCTAGTAATTAGAACTAAGATAGGAGAGACATATTCCTATTATGTCTATCATGCAGATTTAAAAGAACCTCTTATCACAAATAATACTACCCATACATTCATTCCAAAACCTTACCCATCGAGTAATGATGTTTTATTTTCTCTTGCTCCTATTGTAAAAGAATCAGACTATGGTCTAGTATTCTTTTCTAATGTACTTGACGGTAATGATGAAGTAAATAATGATCACCAAATCAATATTTCTACTAATTATTTAACTAGGAATATGTACCAGAAAACAATCTTTGATTTCAATATTGAGGAAATAAACAGACAAATCAGTTTCATCATTCCTTTTCTTACAGATGAAAAAAATTTAGAATACATCCCTTTCACTCTTCCAACTTTAATAGAATTAAGATGGCACATAAATGAAAATGTATATAAACTAAAACTTTCCGGCGAAGCAGATAGTCTCTCTGCATTTTTTGATTCATCATTTAAATTCTTAGAACAACAGGTATCTGTTAAAAAAAGCAGACCATTTATGTCAATCCTCGCCCATTTGCACATAGAAACAATTAAAAACAAGGAAGAAATCCCTTCGAACATAAATTCAGACTTTAAGTTCACAGAGGAAATTTCAGACTTCCAGGATATTATTGATAATCTTATGATTTTATCTAAAATAATGACAGATAAAATCAACCCATACACGACAGCATTTTTATCGAGTTTTAAATTGCTTACCCTAATAAATGAGAAGAAAATAGAAAAGGACTACCTTGAGTTAGAAACAACTTCTAATGAACTAGCAAATATTTTAGATTTGTATAAAAAGTCAATTGTTAAACATGGTGGCTTTATTAATTTTAAATGGCATAAACTTAGCTCTGGACAAATGAATTTTCTTAATTTCTATTCTAGGGTTCACGATAAAATTGAAGAAATAAACAAGTTGGAGAATCTCATCTTTCTAATTGATGAGGGTGAATTATATCTTCATCCTCAATGGCAAAAAGAATATGTAAGCTATGTGGTGAAATTTTTAACCTATTTTCTAAAAAGAAAACATATTCAAGTTATTATGACATCGAATTCACCTTTCATTGTTTCTGATTTACCACAGTCCAATATAATTTTGTTACGGAAAGATAATGGACTTACTAAAGTGGTTACACACTTGGATAATTATCAACAGACTTTTGCTTCCAACATACACAACCTACTTACTAATTCCTTTTTTATTAAAGATGGTTTAATAAGTTCATTTGCTAAGCAAAAAATCAATGAAGTAATTAGGATACTAACAACGGGCGATAAAGAGGAAATTGAGAGTAGACGTGTAGAAATTATTAAAACGATTCACTTAATTGGGGAACCTCTAATAAAAAATAAGTTATTACAAATGTATAATCAACATAATAACCTTAATGCTTATAGTGAAGTAAGTGATTTAAAAAGATCAATAAAGAATCTTGAAAATCGAATTGGGGCTCTCGAAAAAAATGATAAGAATTAATAGTAATAACTCAATTAACCTTGAAATGCTCGCCCAAGACTATTTTACAAATTACTTCAAAAAAAACTTTATAAATATTTTTGATAATTTACCACAAAAAAGTAGGCTATCAAAGGAAGATAAAGCTTTTTTAAATTTTCTAAAGGATAAAATTGATACCGTAATTATGGGCTCACCAGAAGAGTTGGAGTCAAAAATCATCAAAGAAGTCAATAAGTTATATTCAAATTCCATTCAAAAATTAAAAAGTAAGAAAAGCCCCATAACCAAAGTGGTAAAGAAAATTTTTAACTATGACCATTTCGTAGAAAGAGGAGATCATGAATGGGGAGCGTATAAATTCACAAAGGAACTAGGTGTCTCTGTTTGTCCGTATTGCAATAGAAGCTTTATTACAACCTACTATTCCAAAAATGGAAAAACCCGTCCCACTATTGATCACTATCTAGATAAGGCTTCTTACCCTTATCTAGCATTATCTTTCTATAATTTAATTCCAAGCTGTTACACTTGCAACTCTAGTCTAAAAGGTACTAAAACGTTTACTATTGATAAATTTTTACACCCCCATATAAAAGGTATGGGAGATGATTTTAGGTTTACCGTCAAATTCTTGAATGATTATAATGTGGATTACCTAACATTATTTGATAGAAATATAAATATTTTTGAACTAGACTTTACAAGTCCCACTCTACCAAAAGACGATGAATTTTATATTAAAGCAGAAAGAACTGCCAACAAATTTAAACTTAAAGAATTATATAATGAAGCGCATAAAGACTATGTAGTTGAACAAATAGTAAGAGCTCGTATCTATAATAGGAACTATATAAATTCCTTATTAGAAACATTCCCAACACTTTTTAGCGGCCCTGATGATGCAATAAGACTATTGACTGGTAATTATACTGCCCTTGAAGACCAAGATAAGAGGGTTCTAGCAAAATTAACAAGAGATATAACTAATGAATTTAAAATCTACGATGATGAATCTTTATTTTTTAAAAAAACAATGTAGTGTATTGTTTTTAGCAACAATGGTTGAACTAAATAAAGCCCTTCCAATTTGGAGGGCTTTATTTAGTTCAAAGACCCGCCTTTATTGATTTGGACTTAGGTGGTAGGATATTAAATGGAACACCACATGGTCGTACTAATAGTCTAATTGATGTTAATCTGAACGCAAGTGCCTTCTCCATGACATTTCCTTTGTTTCTATATATGCTACCCTAATGAATGGCTTCTTCTCCTGGCTTTAATACCACGTTTTATTAGTTTACTAATAGGAAAAACCAAGACAATTAAAAAATCTCATTTGGTATAGATTTTTCCAAAGCTGATTTCAAAAAATCAATATATACGAGAACCTCTTCTGGCAAAAACACATCGTTTCGTTTCACCAAGCCAACTTGAATTAGATTGCCTCCTTCCAAGGGAATCGAGATAATATTAGGGTTCATGTAATTATTCACGATACAGCCTGTTCCCAGATTGTAGCTGTCTGTATTTGACAGGAGATTATTCATCGCCCCTCGATCCTTGAGATATACTAGTTTTCCGATATTGTCGACATTCAGGGCTTCTTCGGCAAAATGCAGCAACATGTCGTCCTGCTGGTAGGTCAGATAAGGATAGTCCCTTAACTGCTCCAAGGTAATACACTCAAGATGAGCCAAGGGGTGCTCTTTTCGTAGAAAGACGTGCTGTTTTAATGAAGAAAGGGGCGTAAATGTTAGTAACTTTGAGGTGAAATAACGCTCAAAAAAATGCTTGTTTAAATCGCTTAGAGATAAAATTCCAAGAATACTTTTGTTTGCATACACGTCATCAATTACATCCGTTGTCTTACCCTCTCGAATTGAAAGCTCATATTTCTGCTCAGCAAAATAATCCATTAAATTGGCCACAGCCTCGATAGCGAAACCATAATGTTGAGATGAAATAGAAAACTTGGTTACGTTCATTGCTTTCTCTTTTTTAAAATGATGGACCACAGACTCCATTTGTTCTAAAAGCTTTTTTGCGTAAAATAATAACTCAGTGCCTTCATTTGTGAAGACAACGCCTTTATTCGTTCGATCAAGAATAGTAATGCCTAACTCTGTTTCTAGTTCACGGACCGCTTTGCTGATACTCGGCTGCGTTACGTAGAGTGCAGAAGCAGCTTTACTAATTGAATTATGCTTGGCAATCTCCACTATGTATCGAAATTGTTGGGGCGTCATGTCCTCACCTTCCTTTGTATGATTTTGCTGGATGCTTTGCTATAACTTTATCCTATAGCAAGGGGTTAAAAAGTTCAATTTTACGTTTTGTATGGAACCTTCTACAATAAATGGAGGAAAAGAAATTTAGTATGAGAGGAAGAAAAACCATGATAAGGGAAGCAACTCAAAAAGATTTAGCGGACATCTTAGATATCTATAATGATGCCATTATCAATACTACTGCTGTATACTCCTATAAACCCCAAACCCTTGAAAGCAGACAAATTTGGTATGAACAAAAGATGGCTGAAGGTTATCCAATAATAGTATGCGAACAAGATCATAAAGTGGTTGGATTTGCGACCTTTGGTCCTTTTAGGGCATGGCCCGCTTACAAATATTCCATTGAACATTCTGTTTATGTAAATAAGGAATATAGAAAAAAAGGAATCGCGACTTCTTTAATGAAAGAAATAATCGCGATTGCCAATGACCGAGAGTATATGACTTTAATTGCTGGAATTGATGCAGCGAATGAAAAAAGCATTGCCATGCATAAAAACTTTGGCTTTGTTCATTCAGGTACGATTAAAAAGGCAGGTTTCAAATTCAATCGCTGGCTAGACTTAGCATTTTATCAATTAGAACTTAACGGACCTAAAAGTCCTACGGAAGAATAAAACAAGCCACAGGCACGGTTCTCCTGGTTTCTGATTGGGTTAGTAAAAGCCAGAAGAACCGTCACCCTGGTTCAATATTCTACAAAATCCCCTTCTAACAAAATTAATCAATCATTTGATTAAAAGCGTAATAAAGCCTAATCAATTAAGGATTTTAGTTGATTTAAGGGCAAATTTTTTGTCATTTAATCAATCGATTATTTAAAAGTGGCCTCAGCACGCTCTACTCTTGGATTTTCCCTCTCAAGATGCAATAAAAGATGTCGAGAACTGTATCTCTTTAAAAAGAATAGCTTTTACCAATAGAAATCATCTATTGAAGGAATTGGTCCGCTTTCTATTTCTTTTAGAACCGTAGTGATATCTTCTGACCCGTTAACAGCTACCTTCTCAATGGTCTTATTATGCTGCCTCGGGATAAAACGGCACAAACGTGAGACTTGATCCCGTATGAGTTAGTGTCAACTATATTAATTATTCCTCGCCTTCACATTCCTAAAAGAAACAGGCGTGTCTACTATCTAGAGACACGCCTGTTTCACAGGAAATTTCTTTTCATTATTTTTTGAACGGTTTTATCAGCAAACCTTAATATGGATATTGATAGTGGTGGTGATGATATGGGTAGTAGTGGTGATGATATGGGTAGTAGTGGTGGTGGTGATATGGGTAATAGTGGTGGTGATGATACGGGTAGTAGTGATGGTACTGCGGATAGCCCAAGCCAGGCCCTGGAGCTCCAAATCCAACTCCTGGTGCAAAACCAAATCCTGAGCCTGGTCCACCTACACCAACCCTTGGGTCATAATTAATTGGAATCATCACATTCATCCTCCTCATTTAATTCTACAGTAGAGTTTATGTGTTTTTGGGTAAATGTTCTTGGGTATTTGTCTTGTCTTCTAAGTATTATTTATATCAGCATATGTCAGATAAATAATAATATTTTAGGTCAAATACCCAAGACCATTCTTCTAGGAATGAATATGCTCTAATGAAATATACAATGAGGAGGATAATAGTGATTCCATATTTAAATGAATATTATATTGATTGTCCAACAGATGAAAGGATTTATCCAGGCGTCGGTCTGGGGGGACCAGGCTCAGGTTATGGTTTTTATCCCGGTCTGGGATTTGGTGAACCTGGACTAGGCTTATGGTTTTATCCAGGCATTGGATTAGGTGGACCGGGCTCAGGTTTTGGTTATTTTCCTGGTATCGGATATGGAGCACCTGGCATTCCACACCCATACCCACCATACCCAGTACACCTTCCAGCTCACCCGCAGCCGCCACAAGGAGTACATCTTCCAGCTCACCCGCAGCCGCCACAGGGAGTACATCTTCCAGCTCATCCGCAGCCGCCACAGGGAGTGCATCTTCCAGCTCATCCGCAGCCGCCACAGGGAGTACATCTTCCAGCTCATCCGCAGCCGCCACAGGGAGTACATCTTCCAGCTCATCCGCAGCCGCCACAAGGAGTACATCTCCCAGCGCAACCACAACCACCACACGCAACACTGTATTAATATCCTAAATACTAAAAGACATTTTTTGAACTTAATTATTACTCAATAAAAAGCCTGCTATTTGGACTTAACCCCGTCAAGTAGACAGCTCTAAAAAGACTATGCAGCCATCGTGATCCGATATTCAACTGGCACGATGGTTTAGTCGTTTTTGGAATCTTTTATAATTGTAGTGATACATATATGTATCTATTGCTTGTATTAACTCTTCCTCTGTTTTACAA
>NZ_JAQMWQ010000021.1 GCF_030403775.1 Paenibacillus sp. BSR1-1 | reverse complement strand
TGTTTTTTCGCCATGTAAAACACGTCCTTAATATTGTTGATTATGATTTAAACATGACGCCACTACCTGTGTCCACTTTTTATGCTAGCATCAATATTTGGATTTATCGGCGAATCCATGCCTTTTATCGGCGAATCGAAGAAAAAGCAATCTTCGGAGTCTAACCAGTAACAATGAACACTTTCCTCATTATTGTTCATTGTATTTCCTGCTATGGCATTTTAATATTAAGGTATAGATGGTCAACACGGTGTTCATTACAGTGCTTGATAAGGAGGCGTTTTTTGATGAATCCAACCATTAAAGTGGAGCAGGTTAGCAAGAGCTTCGGAAAAAAGCCCGTTTTAAATGACGTCAATTTGACGATTGAGAAGGGGCAATTATACGGACTAATCGGTCCATCGGGGGCAGGGAAAACCACATTAGTTAAAATGATTGTTGGCATGGAAAAAGCGGATGCCGGATCGATTCATGTATTAGATGTACCGATGCCAAATCTTGCCCTGTTGCAGGAAATAGGCTATATGGCACAATCCGATGCCTTGTATGTAGAACTGACCGGTGAAGAAAATCTTAAATTTTTTGCTTCTCTATATAAGCTTAATAAAGAAGAGCGAAAGAAGCGAATTGCTTATGCTGCGGACTTAGTCAACCTGACGGGTGATCTCAAGAAACGGGTTGCAGCTTATTCTGGCGGGATGAAGCGTCGGCTTTCCCTGGCGATAGCGCTCATCCAAGATCCGAAAATTTTAATCTTGGATGAACCTACAGTTGGGATTGACCCCGAATTGAAGTTGTCGATTTGGAATGAATTATTACGTTTAAAAAATGAGGATGAAAAAACGATTATTGTGACCACCCACGTGATGGATGAAGCTGTTAAATGTGATTATATCGCCATGGTTCGCGACGGCCGCATATTGACAAGCGGCACGCCTAATGAGTTAAAAGCATTATACGGTACAGATGATTTCGATGAGGTATTCCGGAAAGCCGGGGTGAAGCAGTCATGAGAACGATGGCGCTAATCAAAAGAATCATAAAGCAAATGGTTCGTGACAAACGAACGTTAGCCTTAATGTTTGTTGCACCGCTGTTGATTTTGACCTTGATGTATTTTTTATTTAATGGGAATACAGTTGAACCGAAATTAGGCGTATCGGGTGTGGATACCAGTCTAATAAAAGCTCTAAAGAATGCCGATATAAAGGTAAGGGAATATGAGAATGTAACAAAAAATACAGTGGTGGATGATGATCTGAACGGGCTGCTGGTCCAGAAAGACGGGCAAATGAATTTGACACTTCAAAATGATGATCCTACGTCAGCTAGGGGTTTGCAGGCAAAGGTTAATCAAACTGTTGTGGCTATCGCAGAGTCCAAACTGATCCAGCAAAATCCGGCACTCGCAGGCATGATGCCCAAAAAGATTGAAACAAACTACGTTTATGGAAATAAAGATACAGTCTTTTTTGATGTGTTAAGCCCGATATTAGTTGGATTTTTTGTCTTCTTCTTTGTATTCATCATTTCAGGAATTGGTTTATTGCGCGAGCGGACGACCGGAACATTGGAACGGTTATTGTCGACTCCCATTCGCAGGGGAGAAATTGTTACAGCCTACCTCGCCGGTTATGGCATGTTTGCAGTGATTCAAACATGTATCGTCGTTTTTTATGCGATTAATGTTTTGAATATCGTGCTGGTCGGATCGATTTGGAATGTCTTGCTGATTAATCTGCTGTTAGCCTTGGTCGCTCTTTCTTTAGGAACCTTGTTATCAACTTTTGCCGCTTCTGAATTTCAAATGATGCAGTTTATCCCCATCGCGGTCGTTCCACAAATCTTTTTTGCAGGGATTTTCCCGCTTGAAGGAATGGCCGATTGGCTGCAGGTAATTGCAAAGCTGTTCCCAATGTTTTATGCCGGGGACGCTTTAAGGGGCGTTATGTATAAGGGATTTAGTTTTAGTGAAATCAGCGGTGATCTTTTGGCTTTGGTCATTTTCGCACTGATTTTTGTCATTTTAAATATCTTATCTATGAAAAAATACCGGAAATTATAATAAAGAGAGGGGATGATTAATATAATCATCCCCTCAAGTTTTTTATCGGATTGTTTTTAATGCACCGCTCCAAGAAACGACTTCGTTAAGCATAGCCGTTACATTTGTAAGGTGTAATTCAGCTGGCTTGAATTCACTTCCGTTAACGAAATCAGTAAATAATGACAATGTTGGATGTGTACGAACATCAGCCACTTTTAATTCTCCTAAGATGCCGCGTAAGTGTTCAGCCGCACGCGCTCCTCCTGTTGATCCATAGCTGACGATTCCAGCAGCTTTGTCATTCCAAGCTTCACGAGCAAAATCAAGAGCATTTTTTAATGCGCCTGTGATGCTGTGGTTGTATTCTTGAACGATGAATACAAAACCATCAAGTTCAGCAAGCTTTTGGTTCCATGCAGCAATGCCTGGTTCAGAACCGTCAGTTGTGCCTAAGAATGGTAAATTGAAATCTGCGATATCGACGATTTCGTAATTAGCATCGCCTCGTTTGTCAGCAATTCCTTTAATCCATTCTCCCACTTGTGGACTTACGCGTCCTTGACGAGTGCTTCCTAAAATTATACCAATGTTTAATTTTTCCACAGTTTTTTCCTCCTCGGATGTTTTTCCAAATAATTTATCTAATAATCCCATTATTAGCACCACCTAAAAGTAAAAATCTCAATTTGAGATATTTTGATTTATCTCATCTCAAATTTAAATATCTTTAATTCGAAATAATAATATAATACATTTCACATTTTGTCAACCATTTTTATCTTATCCTGTTAAGGGTTTAAAAAAATAGGGCAGAATCGCTTGTGGTGGATTTTGCCCTAATATTGTTAAGTTATTTTTTTAAATGATAAGGTACAGTGGAAATGACAACATCTTTATGCCTTATTAACCATAAACGAAGCAGTAATGCTGTTTGATTGTGCAATAAGTTATGCCACCATTTTTTAGGAATAAATTGAGGTATAATAATATGGATTTGAGCTTTATATTGTTCTTTTTCTTCAATAATATGGATTAACCTTGTTAGTGGTTCTAATATGGACCGATATTTACTTTTTAATGTAAGTAATCGGCAAGGTGTCCCCCACTCTTCCCACTTGGCTTCCATCTTTTTCATGGACTCATCGTCAAAGCCTACATAAACGGCTAATAAATTCTCCTGGTCTAAACTTTTGGCAAAAGATAATGTATTTATGATGACTCGATGAATTCCCGAAACAAGTACGATGGTTATGACTCTGTTCGTTTCAGGATGTTCCGTTTTAAGATCTATTCTTAACTCGGCTGCAACAGCCTTATAATGTCTCTGCACATAAATGGAACCGAGAATAAACACAGGTATAACGACTAAAACTACCCAAGCCCCGCTTGTAAATTTTGTGACTGCAAAAATAACCGCTACTATACTCGTGATAAAAGCACCAACAGTATTAATGGCAAATTTCATTTTCCAATGTGATCCCTTAACACGTCTCCACCTTTTCACTAAGCCAAATTGTGCTACGGTAAAGGATAAGAAAACCCCAATGGCGTATAAAGGAATTAAAGCGTTCGTATGAGCGTGGAAGGCAAGAATCAGCAGGCTCGCTGTTGCAGCCAAAGCAATAATTCCATTTGAATATCCCAGCCTGTCTCCCCTATTTGTAAGTCCACGCGGTAAATAACCGTCGGCAGCTACGATGGCAGCTAGTTGTGAAAAGCCTGTAAAGGTGGAATTGGCTGCCAGAATTAATACGATAAATGTAAACCAAATGATAATTTGATAGACAATCCCATGTCCAAAATAATACTGGGTTAATTGTGATAACATGGTATTATGAGGGTCAGGAGAAATACCTCTAACATACAAATGATACGCAAACCCTAAGAGAGTGATAGATGTAATCGTTCCTAAGGCAATATACGTTTTGATTGCACTTTTTTGTTGTGGTTCCCTGAAAACTGGAATCGCATTTGAAATGGTCTCGATTCCTGTAAGCGCAGAACATGCGGAACTAAATGCCTTTAATAATACCAAGAGCGTCAATCCGTCTGGAACCGTGCCAAACTGCGGCGTGGCACGTTGAACAAATCCATGATTAACCTCATCGATAAAACCAAAACCAATCAAAATCAACATACAGGCCATGAATCCCAAGGTTGGCCAGGCAAATATTTTAGCCGATTCTGCCACACCCCGAAGGTTGACTATTAATAAAATAAAAACACAAAAAATAGCAAGCACTGTTTCATAGGGAGCCACAACAGGATAGGCGGATGAGACTGCTTCCAGTGCAGCAGAAACGGAAACCGCTACGGTTAAGATATAATCCACCAGTAATGAACTGGATGCCACTAGAGATATCCAGCGTTGCTTAAAGTTATCCTTTGCAATCGCATAAGCTCCTCCGCCATTGGGATAGGCAAGTATTCCCATAATATAGGAAAGGATCAAAATGGCCAAAAGGATGATGGTAGAAATCGTTATTGGTATAATATACCATTTTGCTTCTGATCCTAAATTTATCAGCTCGGTGATCCCAGATTCGGGTCCGTAGGAAACAGAGGAATACAGATCCGCTGACAATATAGGAAGCGCAATATACCAAAGCAATTTATTGTGCTGGGCGTTCAATTCTGCTGTTCGCATCGGCCTTCCAATTAATATTCGTTTAACACTGCTGAAATTAGTGATGGAAAACCAAATTGCGATTAAAGCAATGGCGGCAAAAATAAATTCTAAAATCTGTGATGGATGTGTCACGGTAAAATCCCTTCTTTTTATGGAATAAATGAAGCGCCGCGGCCCAGCTTAGCAAAAAAAGGCATAATAAAAAGACCACATTTTTTCTTAAGAAGCTATTTTTGCAAAACAAAAAAAGCCCCCTGAATTAGGCGGTCTTTGACCTCCTTCGCTTTAGCCGACGAAGTTAGCTGACGGGTAGGATGGCGAAAGAGTTTCTCATCCCTTCTGATTCCAGAATTAACCCCAAATAATTGGTTCCTCCGTTCCTGAGATTCCTCAGGATTAAGCCGATTTATTAAATTCATTTGAAGCAATTTTATTCCTTAATGATTGGAATGTAAATGATTAAATTTACTTTAAAAGGTCCGTAATCGGGGGAAAAGATATAAAATATATTACTTTGCTTAATTATTCTAAGAAAAGCTCTATTTTTCTCCACACTCTAATCATTTTTTACTTTTATCGGTTTACCAATAAAAAAAGAGCTGCCGGAAGCAGCCCTTCTCTAACCAATTTTCTCATCATATTTACGTTCATCATGCACGAAAAGAATCCCCAGCTCGTGGTGATCCCCCTCAAATAAAACCCGCTGAACGAAGCGAATTTCGCCATTTGTGTCGAGAACATCGAGTTTGCAATGGGCACGGTTTTTTTGCAGGGCTTCGTAAAACACTTTTTCATCAAGTACCAGCATTCCGTTGACTTTTGCGATGATTTCCCCTGCTTGAAGTCCCATTTTATCGGCAGGTGATTCCGGTATAATCCCGATAATCATCAGGCCTTGATTTTTTTTTGAAAAATAAAATGGAAGTCCTTCATCTTTCAAATAAGCAAGTAATGCTAAAGACTCACGGCCAATGATAGCCAATGAGGCAACCACAATGGCGTATAGCGGATTCCAATAGCCGGCTGTGGAAAGGATCGTAACAAGGCTTCCAAGGAAGATGACTCTCCGGCCATGCAGCTCAACAGCTTCTTTTGGCAGCATTCCTTTAATTTGTTGGTGAAAACCAATCGCAAAAGGAACAAGGATAAGCGAAAATTCCTTCGCACCGATATGAAAGACTGGCCACCATTCGAATGGAAGATGAAGAACATCACCTGGAATCAGGAAAAACATTGGGAGCATCCAGATTCGCTTCACTTCATGGACTCCAATGCTTTGCCCTCGCTTGCTTTTTGCTAGTTTAGGAGAGGTCCCAATACTTCCATTTTTAACAATCATCATCCCTTCCGCGATTAACAAAAGCCCCAATATGATGACCATGGAAGGATACACCTTATCACCAATGGAATGAAAGGCATCCGTAAATGGGGGAATGGACCAGTTATTTTCCGCAAACAAAATGATAGCAAAAAAGGCTGCGCCTACCGTATAGGCTGGTGAAACCCAACGAACATTTGTTGTAAGAGACCACAAAAACGTAAACCCGGCGATTAGCAAGATTGCGGCAAAAGGAACGACAATACCTGCCGCGACAACAATAATGGAAAGCACAAGACCAATTAAAAGGCCAGTTGGAAACAACTGCCGGAGTTCAAAATAGGCATCATATGCCCGAATATGAAAATTTTTTCTTTCACGTTTCACCCTCATGACACCTAAAATCCCTGCAAGGAAAACGAGATAGTATAAAACAGGATTAAGAAATAACTTGCCTGTCCCTTTAAGAAGCTCTACAAGCCATATTTGCACCAATTCCTGTCACCTGCCTCTATTAAATTTCTAGCATTCTAGTAAAAAATCTCTTAAAGATTATTTTACCAAATAACAACCATAAAACATATTGCTAGTTTCTAGAAAAATGAAAAAATGTCTTTCTTACTAATTTCGGCAGGCCTTTTTGTGTCTTTGCGAGCAACTGCCACTACTTTCCGCGGACTTTTGCCGGAATTCCGCGGAATTTTAGATTTATTCCGCAAACTTAGCCGCTATTTCCGCGGAAATTCTCGAAAATTCCGCAAAAAAAGCAGTTTATTCCGCGAATCAACTTCGATAGTAGAAAAAAATGACAAAAAAACAGAGGCCAAAAGCCCCTGTTTCCTATTTTGTAATCAGCCTTAACGCCGTCTGAAGCTGGAGATCATTTTTCTCTTTTTTCATTTCTTTAATCGCAATTTCCTCCAGTTTAGCAGCTGTTTTACTGTCCACTTTTCCTGTCGGTGTCAGATTATATTGTTGCTGGAAACCTTTTACAGCAATTTTTGTTTCGGAACTAAAGTATCCGTCTGTCCGGCCTGGAGCAAATCCAAGGGCGTCAAGAATTTCTTGGGCGCTCTTTACTTGCTCATTGTTCATGTCCTCCACAAGCGGCTTCTCAACCTGAAGCGGATGAGTTCCAAAAATGGCCGGCTGCTTGATGGCGACATCTGGTTTAATGCCTTTTTTATGAATCCAATTTCCATCTGGGGTCAGCCATTTAGCTAGGGTTAATTTAATATTACTTCCATCCCCCATTGGTACAGCCTGCTGCACCGTTCCTTTGCCAAAAGTGGTTTCACCGACCAGCTGGTAACCAGCGGCCTCCTTAAGGGATCCAGCCAAGATTTCCGAAGCTGATGCACTGCCCTTGTTTATCAAAACAATTACTGGATAATCCTTCTTTTGAGAAATAGTAGAGAAATAGCGTCTCTTATCACCGTTTCGTTCCTGAATTTGCACATATGGCTTATCCTTCGGCACAAATTCTTTTAAGATTTCACCGACGCTCTCCAAAAATCCACCCGGATTTCCCCGGACATCGATAATCAGACCTTTGATATGATCGTTCTCCAAAGCCTTTAAATCCTTTTTAAAATCTGCTGCTGTATCTTCTGAAAATGACGTCACTTCAATATAACCGACCTTTTTGCCATCTTGCTTTTTAACCGAAGCGTGGACGGTTTCAAGGGGAATTTCATCACGCTTCACCTCAATAGTGAGCGGTTCTTTTAATCCATTACGGGCTATCTCCAGCTTTACAGTGGTGCCCTTTTTGCCGCGGATTTTTAACGTCGCTTTATTTAGGTCAAGTCCTTCCACACTCTTGCCGTCTACCTTTAGAATTTGATCGTTTGGCTTAATGCCTGCTTTTTCAGCTGGGGAATCTTTAAAAGGAGAGACGATAACAATTTTGCCATCCACCATGCCGACCTCAGCGCCGATTCCTTCAAAAGATGATTCTAAAGATTGGGTGAATTGCTGGGCTGTCTCCTTGTTCATATAAACCGAATAAGGGTCCTTTAAAACGGAAAGCATCCCTTGAATGGCCCCTTCAACCAGCTTGTCATTGTCTACTTTTTCAACGTATCGGCTTGAAATCAACTCATAGGCTTGTTCGACCTTTCCCAAGTCGGCAGTTTCCGATGCAGAATTTACAGCTTTATTTTTTGGAGATAATGCTTGCTCGAGGGCGGAGCTTGATTGTTTTTTTTCAAAAAACTGCATTCCTGCATATGTGCCCCCCGCTCCCGTGAGAAGCGAACCCGTCATTAACAGGGCAATCCATTTTCGATTCATTGAGATCCTCCTCAGCTTAATTGCCTATTTCCTATCTATTTTTATATAAAGGCATCATTTTCCTGCCCGATTATTAACATATATGAAAGAAATGGACGAGTTATGAATAGAAATGTGGACGAACCATATGAGGGATTAAAAAAGAATATAAAAAAAGAAGAAGCATCAAAGCTTCTCCTATTTTTTATTATGGCAGTGGAACAATTCCTACAGGATTGATGGCATTACGCTTATCCTGTGTCCACGGACCTTTATGAAGTTCAAAGTGTAAGTGCTGTCCAGTAGAATCACCAGTGTTACCCATGACACCGATTTGCTGGCCTTTCTTCACAACAGCTCCATTACCAACCATCCGAGAGCTCATATGGGCATAGACAGTGGTATAAACTTGTCCATTAATGGAGTGCGAAACGAAAATACAGTTTCCATAACTGCTGGACAGATAGGATCGAATAACAACGCCATCTGCCGCAGCCACAATTGGAACCTGAGTTCGATTGGCAATATCTACACCATAATGGAATTCTGAACCGCGTCCGCCAAATCCGGAAGTGAATGTTCCGACAGCCGGCTGTGTCCAATAGCCGCTGGAAACACCCGGTACGGCTCCAGAACTCGCTCCGCCGCCGCTGCTTAAACTTGAACTTGAGCTTGAGCTTGAGGAGTTGTTTTTATTGGCTGCTGCCCTTGCTGCCGCCTGAGCTTGTTTTTCTTGTTCTAATTGAATGGCCTTTTGAACCGCTGCCTCTTGTGCTGCCAAGATTTCTTCCTGCTCTTTTAAATCCATAACATGATCGTGTTCTTCTTGTTCCTGCTCCACAAGACTGGCTAATAATTTATCTTTTTCCGCCTTTTGAGCAGCCAGCTGCTTGTTCAATTGTTCTAAGTTTGCCACCATGGCCTGGAGGCTGGCAAGGTCTTTTTCCACTTGTGCTTGCTTTGTTTCAAGTTCCTTTTTATCGGCTTCATGCTGCTTTAAAATATCCCGGTCCGCTTGCATGATGGTGGCGACCGCATTGGCACGGTCAATGAAATCACTAAAGCTTTCGGAGCCCATTAAGACATCGAGATAGTTGACCATTCCGCCATTTTCCTGATAACTGCGCGCACGGTCCTTTAAGAGTACATTTCTCTTTTTAATTCGATCCTTTAAAACCTTTGTTTCTTCTTCAAGTTTTGTAATTTCTACTTTGGTTTTTTCTATTTTAGCCGTTTCATTATTAATCTTATTAGTCGCGTCTGTGATGGCATAGTCCAGGCGCTTCATTTCGTCCTTTACGTCTGCCTGCTGACTTTGCAGGTTACTGATTTTATCATTTGATGCATTTATTCCTGATTTCACATCGGAACGCTGCTCTTGGATTTTATTTTGGTCGCCTTTTAGTTTAGAGATGGATTCTGCGCTTGTCTTAGCCGGAACTCCCGCAAAAATGGTTCCAATTCCCACTGCGGCAACGGTAGCGAGAGTTATTAATGTTTTCCTCATCTCGATTTCTCCTCCCATTTCTCTATGTACAGGTAAATCGTTCTTTATCTGTCTGTTTATTAACACGAAGAAATCAGGAAGGACTACGTAATGAGCCCTCCCTGATGATTTTTAAACCTTGGGTCTTTTAAAATAGTAGTTGATTTGCGCTCCAGACGCTTCGCTCCAATCAACAGTGCTAAAAATCAACAATAGTCTTTTATACAGCCTAAACCTTTAAAAACTTCCTAACGGACATGACGCTTCCCCATACTCCTATCAAAGCCCCCATTAAAATGAGGATGCCGGAAACCTGATAGACGAATGGATCAAATGGCAGAACTTTGATAAACGTTCCCTGAAGCTTCGGTCCGATATAGTCATAAGCACGATAGTAGGCAATTGCGATCAGGATGATCGGTAATATTGAACCAAGTATTCCAAGCCACAGTCCTTCAAGGAAGAATGGCCAGCGAATGAAATTATTGGTAGCCCCTACTAATCTCATAATCTTAATTTCTCTGCGTCTAGCAATAATGGTAATTTTAATGGTGTTAGAGATTAAGAATATCGCTGTAAAGAATAAGCCGATAATTAAGACAATCCCGACATTTCGGCTTGCCTTGATAAATTTAAATAATTTTTCAACCTTGCCCTGCCCGTATTTTACTTTTGCCACGAAATTGTCTTTTTCAATTTGTTTTGCAACCTTCATGGTATCTGTCGGTTTTTTCGTTTTTACGATAAATACATCGTTCAGCGGATTATCCTGTTCAAATAGCTTAAAGGCCTTTCCTTCTTCACCAAGGCTTTGCACTAAGTCTTTTAATTCTTGTTCCTTTGGTGAGAATTTGACACTTTTTACTTCAGGAATCTTTTCAATCTCACTTTTTAAAGCTTGCTGATCCTGTTTGTTTGCAGCAACGTCGATGTGAACGCGGATTTGCACGTCCTCTTCAATGGTCTCTGCCACTCTATTAAGATTCATCATAATAACGAAAAAGACGCCGACTAAAATTAATGTAACGGTAACAGCACTAACGGATGCAAAGGTCATCCAGCCATTTCTGCCAATGCTTTTTATGCTTTCGCGGGCGTGACGGCCAATTGTTCTAATTTTCATAACCGTAATCACCTTTCTGCTCATCACGTACGATTTTTCCGCCTTCAATAGCGATCACGCGATGCCTTAATGTATTAACGATTTCCCTGTTATGGGTTGCCATCACAACTGTTGTTCCTCTTTCATTTATCTCTTCAAAAATCTTCATAATTTCCCAAGACGTATCAGGATCCAGGTTTCCAGTAGGCTCATCTGCAATAACAACTTTCGGTGAGTTGACGATGGAGCGAGCGATGGAAACACGCTGCTGCTCACCACCGGAAAGCTCGGAAGGCAGCATTTTAATCTTATGCTTTAAGTTCACAAGGTCAAGAACTTCCATAACCCGTTTTTTAATATACTTCGGCTGTGCTTCAATTACTTCTAATGCAAACGCAACATTTTCATAGACTGTTAGAGTAGGAAGCAGCTTGAAGTCTTGGAAAACAACACCTAGATTCCGTCTGAAAAGGGGAACCTTTTTCATCTTTAGTTTTGCTAAGTTCACACCGTTCATCATGATGGTTCCTGAGGTTGGTACTTCCTCACGGTACATCATTTTAATGAAGGTCGATTTCCCGGCACCACTTGGGCCAACGACATAAACAAATTCGCCCTGGTTGATCCGGACATCTATTCCATTTACGGCCGTTACGCCGTTCGGGTACTTTTTATATACCTCTTGCAGTTCTATCATTTTATATCACCTAGTTTTAGAGTTTATTTTAGAAAATTCGACAAAATTCTTCTTTTATTTTCAAAAACGGCCAATTTCCAAGACAATGTGTGCAAAATTGCGCATGATATTATTATAACATCATAAATCGTCAAAAAAAGCGGTAAAAATATTACAGTTTCTTTTCAAAGAATACAAAATCCGCCATAATTATCTAATGTTAATGCTCTTTTTTTTAAAAATACCAAGATGGTTTTGTCGATTTTTTTCGCTTGCATATTTATTCGGTAGGAAAGAAGGTCTATTAATTTTAGAGGGATTCGGGGATCTCGCGGGTTTTAACGGGGATTTCGCGGAATTGTTGGTTTATTTCGCGGGTTTTCAATTTTATTCCGCGGAAATTAGCATTTATTTCGCTGATTTCCTACATAATCTCGCGAAAACTGCACATTTCAGATAAATAAAAAAACGCTCTGGTGATTTGACAGAACGTTTTTCAATCCTTTTATTTTTTTTCTGAAAGCCATGCCGCTACGGTTTCAGCGTCATCGCCTTCCACTAGGTTCGCTGGCATTCCGCCTGACTTGCCATTTTTAAGAATGTCTAAAATTTCATCTTTAGAGTATTTAGATCCAATCTTAGTTAAGTCCGGCCCCATTGCCCCCTTTAAATCCCCGCCATGGCAGCCTGAGCATTTTTGATCAACAATCTTTACTGCCTCACCGCCAGAAGCAGTATCCTTGCCATTGTCATCGTCTGAGCCGCCGCCGCACGCTGCAAGTCCCATTACTAAAGATGTCCCCATTAATAGCGTTAGTAGCTTTTTTTTCATTATTTTTCCCCCTACAGAAAAAAATTCCATTACTATAATAGTATAAACTAGTACTAGGCCCGTTTAAAACCCTCACCTAGCACCTCTGCCGCATCCATAACAACGACAAATGCAGATGGATCAAGAGTTTTAACCAATTGTTTCAATTTTGTGAACTCCGATTGATCGACCACACACATTAACACGGGACGTTCATTATCAGTAAATCCCCCATGTGCAGAAAGCTTGGTCACTCCCCGGTCAACTTTTTTCAAAATACCTTCCCGAACTTCCTCCTGCTTATTGGTAATGATCATCGCCATTTTCGACCGGCCAAATCCAACTTGTATCAAGTCAATTGTTTTACTTGTCACATAGAGAGCGATTAAAGCATACAGCCCTTTTTCGATATCGAATACGATGGCAGCACTTAGAACAATAATTCCATCAATCATAACCACACATCTACCCAACGTAAATCCTGTGTATTTATTAATAATTTGGGCGGCTAGATCCGTTCCTCCTGTCGATGCTTTCCCTCTAAAAACAATTCCAAGGCCGAGACCGACACCAATTCCGCCAAACAAAGCTCCAAGGAGCGCATCATGTGTCCATGGTTCTAAATTTTTTGTAGCAAATACAACCATCGGCAGAAAAATCGTACCAACTAAGGTTTTTACCCCAAATTGCTTTCCTAATAAAATAACACCGGCAATAAACAGCGGAATATTAAATGCCCACTGTACATATGCCGGCTCCCAGCCAAGGACCGTTTTCAGAATCGTGCTGATGCCGCTTACACCCCCAGAGGCGATTTGGTTTGGCAGCAGGAACAAATTAAAGGCAACCGCAATGATTGCAGAGCCGATTAAGACAAATACATAATCAATCGCCACTCTCGTTTTCGGATATGTATTGGTAATATTGCTTAAAATATTCATGATTGCTTTCTCCTCTAAAATTCTTCATTTCACTAACCGAGAGTGAGTATAGCATGACCCAATTAGGCTGTAAATGGCATTGGGCTGACGTATTAAAGGATTAAATTTTTATTAGCATTTACTATTGCAATAGTTTTCATGAAAAATAAATAAGCCTTTGCCGAACCTATCGACAAAGGCCTTAACATTTTTATGAAATTCTTGAACGCAAATAAGCGTTTATAAACTGATCTAATTCCCCGTCCATTACAGCCTGAACGTTACCACTTTCCGTACTGGTTCGGTGATCCTTTACCATTGAATAAGGATGGAAGACATAAGACCGTATTTGGCTCCCCCAGCCGATTTCCTTTTGTTCACCGCGAATTTCCAATAGTTCTTGTTCCTGTCGCTCAATTTCCCGTTGATAGAGCTTGGCTTTTAGCATTTTCATGGCAGCTTCACGGTTCTTTATTTGTGAGCGCTCTGACTGGCACTGCACTACCACACCAGTTGGAAGGTGAGTAATCCGCACCGCTGAATCCGTTGTATTGATATGCTGTCCGCCCGCACCGGTCGCACGATACGTATCAATTTTTAAATCCTCTGTCCGGACTTCGATTTGAATATCATCGTTCAATTCAGGCATCACTTCACAAGAGACAAACGAAGTATGGCGACGCCCTGAGGAATCAAACGGCGAAATCCGCACAAGCCGGTGAACACCTTTCTCTGCTTTTAAATAGCCATAAGCATTATGACCTTTTATCGACAAAGTCACACTTTTTATCCCCGCTTCATCGCCGGGCAGGTAATCCAGTGTCTCCACCTTAAAGCCCTTCTTTTCGGCCCAGCGTGTATACATCCTAAGAAGCATTGATCCCCAGTCCTGTGATTCCGTTCCACCGGCACCAGGATGAAGCTCTAAAATCGCATTATTTTTATCATACTCTTCACTTAAAAGAAGCTGCAGTTCAAATTGATTTAAGCGGCCGGTTAACTGCAGAAGCTCGTCTTCCATCTCTGCAAACAGTTCGGCATCATTTTCTTCTTTGACCAGTTCATAGGTCAGTTCCAAGTTTTCTAATGAGTCATTTAATTCATTGAACTCATTCACCTGATCTTTTAAACCGTTAGCTTCACTAATAACAGTTTGTGCAGCCTGCTGATCATTCCAAAAATCAGGATGCAGCATAGCATCCTCTAGCTCAGCGATTCTGGCTTCTTTATTTTCAAGGTCAAAGAGACCCCCTAAAGTCCGCTAATTTCTTAGCTGTTTTTTCCAGTTCATTACGAATTTCTGCTAATTCCATTTTCGTCACCTCTATAAAAGTAAAAATCATACCCTGTATTTTAGTATATTCTGAAGTCATCGCTCAGTTCTTATCCATTATAGCGTGATTGCCGTATAAAATTCAAAACTTGACCGTTTGATAGAAAAAATACTTCGTATATTTCATCTACCATCCTGTCAAAAATGGTACTATTAAATATGAACAAATTGGACAAAATGCACATAAATTCTTTTAGTTTTCTACATAACATTCTCACAAAAATCAGGATATAAAGGAGCGGAGTGAGTTGGAGAAAATAAACCGTAATGACCCTTGTCCTTGCGGCAGCGGGAAAAAGTATAAAAAGTGCTGCGGCGCAAATGAAGCTATTTCTATCTCGCAAATCCTTGAAGGGGAAATTGATGACCTGCAAAAGCAGCTGATTCATTTTGCTGTCTATCACTATGGACGTGACATTCAAGAGGATTTTGAAGCCTTCGAGACTTTCACGGACATTGATAATGAACAGGAATTGCATTTTTATGAATTGATCCATACCATTTGGTTTTCGCTTTTTGAAGAATTAGAAGACGGAGAGACAATCATCAAGAAATTTATTGCTTCGGAAACTGGCAAAATGAAGCGTCCGAAACTAAAGCAAATTTTACAAACCTGGACGAATGCCAGAGCCATTGCCGGACAGGTCATTACCCTGGAAAATAACAAAATGACCATTGAAGACGGGTTTACTGGCGAACAAATGGATGCGGTCGTTACAGGCATGCCGGTTACCATTGAGGAAGGCTCCTTCTTCGTTGGAATTTTGATGCCCTACGAACAAAACTATGTCTTTTTCCCATCCCCATTTGATTTGCCGGAAATAGAGCCCGAACATGCCTTCCAATATATTAAGGATGGCAGCAAAGACGAAGATTATGATTCTCCACAAGAGTACCTGACTGATTTTTTCATGGAGATTTTGAGTGAACTTCCGATGATTGGCGGCTTGCTTGATATTGACGAAATGGATTGGCCAGCACCGATTTATAAAGAAGTCGCGGATATTTTCAAAAATAGGCTTGATGCCTTTGGCGTGCCGACCCCGATTGTCGATACAGGCGTTATTCTTTGGCTGAATTTTTGCCTAAAAAAACAAAAACGCATCCAAAATCCGTACCTTTATGCAGCTGCCCTTCATTATTTACTTTCTACCATCGCTCCTATGGAAAAAGTGTTTACTCAAAAGGAATTAGCTGAACTTTATGAAGTTTCTCCAGGAGGTATCAGCTCAATTTATTCAGAGCTGGAATCTGCACTATCATCAGAAATTACTGAGCTGATGGGACTCGTATTCAATGACGGCGAAGATCCGCCATTTGAGGAAGCAACCGTGATTGAGTTTCCTAAAAGCCGGAGTATAAATGTGGTTGAATCCAATGTGCTGACATTGCCAAGTGCTGAAAAGGCTGCGAAAAAAGGAAAAAGCCCTTCGAAAAAGATATCGAGAAGCGCTCAAGAACGAGCTAGAAATATGATCTACGATGCCATGCAGACAGAAGGAAAACATCGATATAAACTAGCTGAAGAAGCACTAAAGCTTAATCCAGATTGTGCCGATGCCTACGTCATTCTCGCAGAAAAAACAAAGAGTCTTGAAGAAGCGATTCTTCTCTATGAAAAAGGAATTCAAGCCGGTGAGAGAGAACTAGGCAAAGCGTTTTTCAAAGAAAACTCCGGCTACTTCTGGGGGCTAGTCGAAACAAGACCGTTTATGCGGGCAAAACTCCATTATGCTGAGTCCCTATCTCTCTTAGGAAAAATCCCTGAGGCAGCCACGCAGTATGAAGAATTGCTCGAGTTAAACCCTATGGATAATCAAGGTGTTCGTTACTCTTTGTTTGTAGCCTATATCGATTTGGGTGAAATGAATAAGGCAAGGGTTTTGCTCGAACAATACGAAGAGGAATCTGCCCAATATTATTACAATAAGCTGTTGCTTGAGCTGCACAATAATGGTTTTACAGCAAATGCAGCTAAGCTCTTAAAGGCGGCAAAAAAAGAGAACAAACATGTCATTTCCTATCTAACGGGACGAAAACTTCTTCCGGCCTACACCCCAGAATTTTACGGGTTTGGAGATGAAAATGAAGCAATTGTATATGCCGACATGCATTTGCATTTGTGGAGGAAGATTGAGGGGCTGAAAGAGTGGTTAAAAAGTATTAAATAAGTTAAAAAGAGCGGAAAAGTTCCGCTCTTTTTTATGGAGTAATCCTTTTAGGTCCATGTGCAGTATCAATAAATGATTTGCTATCGCTGTGACATTCTGAGCATGCTGTTGTACTTTTTCTATTATGTTCAACAGTAGTTGTCAGGCTTATCCCTGTTTCTTTATCATAGATGGCTTTGCCTGTTTCACCATATAATACGGTTTGACCATTGTGGCACGATAAACAAAATTTACGCTGCGAATCGATGTCCCAATCACCATCTGTCTTACTAAACCAATTATCATCAAGCTGATCAGTCTTAGGTTTTTCACCCTGCAGCTTTTCGTTGCCAAGCTCTGTTCTGAGCATGTTCAAATTAGCTGCTCCGTGTGTTTCATGGCAATCAGCACATGGAAGCTGGCCATTTAGCGAACTTCCGCTGTCAATTGTTGCTTGTATATTATGTCCGGATTGGCTCTTAAAGGTCCCGTCTGTATAATACTTTTCAATATTTTTTGCTTTGCTTCCATTGTGACAACTAAAACATAATGAGAAGTCCATTGAAATCCCTGCAGCTGTTCCTGCTTTTTTGTAGCTATATAAAGGACCATTTCCACTCGCCATTCGGTGAATGCTATTTGGATTATCTTTTGTCCCTGGGGTATGAGGGTCATGACAGCTAGAACATGAAACACTTGTACTCTCAAAATGTTTACTATGCTGACTATTATCTTCAATCTTTGGTGAACCAGTCCCATCATGACACGCCATACACATATCATTTTCATTTTCACCTTTTTTACCATTTATGAGAAATTCATTGGTACCATTATGTGTACTATGGCAATATGAACATGCATTGGTTACAACGGAAAACGGCCCATGAACATAGTCGTTATCCCTGTAATTAGTCGAAGTGTCTCCTTTGTCAGCAGGAAATTGATATTCTTCATATTTACTGACAGTAGTGAATTTTAGGAACCTAGGAATAATGGGAATTTGTGATACAGTACTGAATTTTGGATTTAAATAAACATTATAAGTAGTTCTTGGTAAAAAATCCTTATCTGGTGTAAATGAATATACATAGGATTTAAGATCATTCGACAATGCGGCCGTTTTTACTAACCTTTCAACTCCTGTAATATCACCAAAAGAAGTGAACAATGGCTGCGTTTTAATATCGATTAATGGTTCTGTGCTTCTGATATCTAGTAATATCTTATAATCCAATGGTACACGAGTCATATCCTCTACTGGTAAATAGCTGCTAGGAACGTCTCCATCTGGTACATATTCCTCTGAAGCATCAATTGGAATCAGATACATTTTTGCCAGGTAAGGTCTTTTTCCCAGTGTGTCTGCAGCTAGAACACCGGTTACGATAGATAGTTGGCTGGTACTTGATTCTGTAGTTGTTGAAGTTTGTCCTGTATCGGCAGCCTGATTTTCAGCTCCTATTTCAGTGCCTGTCGTCTCCTCGGATCCAGACTGATTTACCGTAAAGGTCCGTTCAATAGGCGAACTGCTAATGCCATCCTTATCTGTGACTATAATGGAGACTGTATGATTTCCCACACTAAAATCATTCTTCACATAAGTGAAATCAGCAGAAGGACCGTTTGGTTTGATCGTCAGCGTTCCTTCATTTGTAATCTCTCTCGGCTGCTGGGCAGCGCTTTGCTGATCAAATACTTTTACAAGAAGGCTTTCAGGCGGTGTATCATCATCTGTAATGGTGCCGGTAACTTCGACCGCTGAAGCATCAAACACCGATTCCTCTGGGGGGGCGATGATACTGATTTCCGGTACACCCCCAGCCGATAGAACATGAGTATCAGGAGAATAGGAAAGGAGGGAACCAATAATTACGCCCCATATGACAATGCATGAAATTATTTTTCGTTTGAAGTTCATCCTTTTCACGGTATTCATCCTTTTCTAATTGCCTTTACAAAAAGTAAAGGCTTTTTATTTAATTATATCAACTGATTAAACATTAATTTTCATGGTTAAATTAAATATTTTTGACAGTTTCTAGTCCAGATGCAATAATAAAAACAAGGCAACAATAGTGATATTGTCACCTTGTTTACTATGATATTAATCAGGGCTAACAAATAGTGAGGCTATTTGTTAGCATTTTTTTATTTTATTAAGTTCTTACCGGAGTAATCTCCACCAGGAACAAAGTACTTGCTAGCATCTGTAGTATTAGGATAATTTGTTGTTCCCGGAGTATTGGCGATTTGGTGTGTAGATTGGTGACAAGCCCAACATACAGCCATATTTGTGAATCTCTTTAAGGAAGAACCTTTTTTACTTACATCTTTCATATAAGCTTTAGCTTGTACTTCAGTCCACCCTTTTTTAGTTTGTAAATCAGCAATTGTGTTACCAGCTGTATCTCTTAATGTTGTAATATCTGTACCATGTGCATAGTGACATGCCACGCAGCTTCTGCCTTGCTTAGTGCTGTTTGTAGTATGTGTATAGTGTACTCCGTCTGCTCTAGGGCCATTTTCTCTATTTTTTAGGTAATCGTCATGGCAGCTTGCACAGAATTCAGAGTAGTTCAATTTGTAATCATAAACCTGTGCTTGTGTTAATCCATCAGCAGGTTTATTATAGATACCATTTGATTTGTAAATTTTTAAGCCTGATAGACCTGTAGCACTATTAATAGCAGCGTATGCAGGATCTTCTACTAAGTTAAGCTTAATAGCTTTTGTACCAGTTGGAACCTGATTCAATTTCGTAATTGTTTCAGCGTAGCCAACGATAGTGACATTATAGTTGTTACCGTATTGCTTACCGGCAACAGTTTCATTTAATAAACGGTCATTAGCTGATCCGTGTGGATTATGACAGCTTGAGCATTCAAATACAGCAGTAGATTTATTGTTTAATGCACCAGGGGCAGCACTGACTGCTAAATCTGAATCTACATTGTGCATAGAAGCACTTTCTTCATGAGAACCCATAACACCAGCTTCACTTGCTGCTTTAACGTTATAGAAGCCCATTGTACCATCATGGCAGGACATACAGAGCTCATATTCGCCGCTCTTCATTAACAGGTATTCGTCTTCCCCATTGTGCGTACTGTGACAGTTTGCACAAGAGTTTGTGTTGTTTTGGAAATTACCATGTGTTCTGTGCGTATTGTTGTCTCCAAAGTTATCTACAGTTCCAACATTAGATGGTAGTTTCACTTCTTCTGCAGAAGCAAGAGCGCCGAACATGCTTAGTAAAATAAGCATGAATAGTGCAGACACACTGATTTTTAACTTACTCACTCTAAAAACCTCCCTAAAATCTCTCTCTGTTTGTTTTCTCTCTTTTTTGTTTGGTGAACAGAATAATAGACTTTCTTTTCTTCACCACCCCCTTAATTTAAAACAAGGTAACAATACTAAAATTGCTACCTTGTTCTGAAATCAACTTTTTCTTGCCAATAAACTGCTAAAATATTATCTGATTAGTCCTCTTCCGATGAAACGGCCGTCTGGACCGATGTATTTTGGATCAATTTGATTTGAAATACTAGTTGCGTGACAAGCAAAACAGATTGCCATGTTCGTGTATTTCTTTAATGAAGAGCCTTTAACGCTTACATCTTTCATATATGCTTCAGCTTTTTCTTCTGTCCAGCCATATTTTCCGCCATCCGCAACCGGCTTAGTAAGGTCAGCAACTTTTTGTCCTAATGCATCTGTTAAAGTTGTTACATCTGTACCGTGTGCATAGTGACAGGCAGCACAGTTTCTTCCTTGTGATGTAGAGTTTGTAGTATGTGAGAACAGATAGTCATGTGTATCTGTTTTCGTTGCATTGCTAGGTCTGCCTGATGATCTCTTTCCATAGTAGTCATCGTGACAGGCAGAACAGAATTGAGAATAGTATTGTTTATCAAGTGTATCTTTTGGACCGATTGATTTTGTGATTTTTAATCCGCCACCTGTAAGTGTGTTGATAGCCGTATAGTCAGGATCCTCTGTCAAGGCAAGATTAATCGTTTTAGTGCCCACTGGAACCGACACAAATGTGGTTGGATTGTAAGCGAAAGGTGTAGTTCCAATCACTGTTTCTTTCAATAATCTGTCATTAGCTGAACCATGTGGATTATGACAACTAGAGCATTCTAAAATATCTGTCGAGGTATTCTTTACTGCACCAGGTGCTTGTTTCACTAACAAGTCTGAATCAACATTGTGCATTGATGAACTTAAATGGGAATCATCAAAAGTTCCTGCACCGCTTCCTTTTGTAACATCATAAAAACCCATTGTTCCATCATGGCAGGACATGCAAAGCTCATATTCTCCATCTTTCATTAACAACATTTCATCTTCACCGTTGTGCGTACTGTGACAGTTTGCACAAGAGTTCGTGTTGTTTTGGAAATTACCATGTGTTCTGTGAGTACTTTGATTACCAAAGTTATCAACATCACCAACATGGATTCCAGGTGCAGGGTTTGTAGAAGTAGGCGGTACGCCATCCTCCGCAAAGGCAACTGCACTGAATATGCTCAATAACATAAGCATAAAGACAGTTGATAACCCAATTCTTAACTTACTCATTTCTAAAACCTCCCAAATTTCTCTCTCTCTCTTTATTTAATTGTAAAATGCAAGAATTTTACTTTTTCCGGCTCACCTCCCTTACTTGGAAGGGGAATTTTAATAGAAAACGGATACTCTTTGATTGATAGTATCTGTCACAAACAAGGTGTCTCGATCGTCAATAAACAGCCCATTTGGAAGATAGAGTTTATCATTTTCAGTTCCCATTCCACCTAATTCATATAATTCCTTTCCATTCTTATCAAAAGCATAAATATTATGTGCAAGATTGTTTACCACAAAAACATTGCCCTTAGAATCGACGGCAACCCCTCTTGGATTTAGGAAGGTAGGATCCCCTTTTCCGTCTTTTGATCCATTGATAATTTTGATGAATTTGCCAGACTTATCAAAAACTTGGACTCTATTATTCCCTGAATCTGTAACGTAAATATGATCATCATTATCGACCGCTACCGCGTTTGGTGCGATGAATTTACCTTCTTCCATACCAGCGCCGCCGATTTCCAGTAGTTTCTCTCCACTTAAATTAAAAACAAACAATTTATTTGCTTTAATATCAGTAACATAGAGCTTTTTATCAACAATCCGCAGCCCGCCGGGTGATTTTAGCAATTTTTCTTTATCATTAAAGTATTTGAGAAACTTACCTTTCGAATCGAAAATAGAAATATTGGCATTGTATAAATCGGCAACATAAACATTGCCATCTTTATCTCCTGCTATTCCATATGGGAATTTAAATTCGCCTTCTTTTGTACCTTCTTTCCCGAACTTAAACACCGAAGTACCTGACTGGTCAAACACTTGCACTTGTTTGTTATTTGTATCACTTACATAAACAAATTCCCCAATTTTTGTTACATCCATTGGTTTATTTAGCGGTGCATTAAACTCCCCGTATAGGGCATTCGTAAATATCGGCGGTCCGCTCGGATCTACTTTGGCAACAATCGGTTTGATCGTCGATTCTAAATTAAAGAAATAGATTGCTGCAAAAAAGGCAACGGAAAGTGCGACAATACTACTCATCAATATATAAACAGTTCTCTTTTTCAAGTGTGGTCAGCTCCTTCTATTTGTTGTCTTTGCCTTTTGCAGCAATTCTCTCCAGACCTTCAGAGGCAGGTTTATAAAGCGGATCATAGGTTAAAGCCTCTTTGAAAAACTTCTCAGCTTCCTTCTTTTTGCCTTGATCCTCTGCCACTCGTCCAATTTCGGTGATGATATCTGTATTAGTCGGCATTAACTTTAGGGCTTCTTTAAGAGATTTATTCGCTTCGTCATACATTTTCAAATTGCGATAAACCATTCCTGATAGCAGATGTGCTTTAAAATTACGAGGTCCTAACTCTACTGCTTTTTGAGCCTGCTTTAAAGCATCGTTGTATCTTTCTTCCTTAATATAAACAAGACCTAAGTTAAAATAGGCACCAAAGTATTTGCTATCTAGGTCGGTTGCCACCTTCAATTGTTTAATGGCATTGTCGTTATCACCTTTTACAAAGTAGGAGTAGCCTAAATTCACCCGGTTTTCAGCATTATTTGGCTTATCATCCACTAATGCTTGATAATAATCGATTTGTTTATCAAGCCGGCTTTGGTCTGAATTGGACCATAAATATTTTTCACTTACAAAATAGCCTCCGCCTACACTTAGAATTAAAGTAGCAAATAAAAGCATAAAAGCTTGTAATTTAGTAAAATACTTACTTTTTTCCTTCAACTTTGCTCTTTCGTTTATTTCTTTTTCTGGATTGATTGGCAGCTCTCTAGCTTCCATAATATCCACCTCAAATTCACTTGTATTTTCTGATTACCCATGATCGCCTTATCGGTACTTTCAGAACCTATATCGCTCTAAATCACAGGTACTGACTGTTACACGGGTTTATACTGCACTATTGCTTATGGCATGCTGTACACTTTGGTTTTGAATGGCACGTATAGCATTTTTCTGAGGGTCTCTTAACTCCCTCTAACGGAATAGGATGGTTTTCTTTGAAATTCTTTTGACTATGTTTGCTCGGATGACAGCTTGAGCAATTCACTTGATTTCCAGTTGCGGTACTAGACTTTTTCACATCATGGCATGCGATACAAGATTGTTGATTTTTGATTGCAATCGATCCATGACTGCTGAAAAAGCTGCTATCATGGCTAGCCGGACGCTTGCTGTGGCAGTCCTTGCAAAATGTATTCTCTTTTGCATAGTCGTATTGGTTCTTTTGTTTTGTGAGAGTATTATCCTGATTAAGGAAACTATCAATTACAGATGGATCCTCATACCCTTTTAAAGGTTCCTTCGACATATCATTATGGCACTGTTGGCATTTCTTTAAATTTTCTTCCGCCAGCTTTCCATGCGTTTTTGTTTTAAAATCAGCTTTTTTATGGCTTTTAGGGATCATACCCGTTTTGTGACAGGCTGAGCATTCAGTGGTTACTTTACGAGCCTTATGGCATTCCACACAGGTGTCCATATCTGGACGGATGAATTTGAAATCCGCCATCGCAGAAACACCGGTTTTAGAATCCCATTTATCATAGTCGGTTTGGAACGTCATTTTCCGATCGGCAATTTTACCGTGAGCAACACCGTTATGGCATTGGATACATTCAATATCTTTGTTTTTGTGTTTATCATGGGGGATGATAATATCCCCGGATGCTGTGACATCGCGTTTGGATACATCATGGCAGCTCTCACAGGCACTATCAGGTATTTCCTTAGGCATTCGAATAGGCGCTGTGTACGTTTGCGTCGCTTTCTTGTATACCTGTAGAAGACCATTGGCCTTCGCTTGAGCATATTCTTTTGTACCTGAGCCTATATGACATTTAACGCAATCTACTTCGCTATGTGTGGACGCCTTCCACGTGTAATACTCCGGCTTCATCTCATGGCACGAGGAGCAGAATTTTGAACTCGAAGTAGATTCCACTCCTATCAATCCCAATGCGAAAAAGACGACGATAACTAACAGTGATACTGTTAAATATTTATATAGTTTGTAGCGAGTCCGTGGAGGAGAGGTCTGTTTTATGTGTTCTTCTTCCACTATTTTCCCTCCTCTTAAACCTTAATTCTTATCATCTTTAAAACCGGTTCTATGGCAATATTTGCAATAAACATCTTTTGGTGCTTTAGCTGCGTTAGTGTCCGCTTTTGGTTTATCTTGGTCATGACAGACGAAACATTCTGCTTTCTGATCACTTGTTTTGGCTTTAGAAGCGTGACCTGTCAACCATTGATTACTTTCGCCATGTCCATCCGGACGATCGGCGTGACAGGCTGCACAGAAATTGTTGGTTCGCGCTTGATCTTTTGCTAGAGTCATATTCGGTGTGTACTTAATCTTTTGATTTCCCATTTTCAGAAGCGAAATGATATCCTCTTTTGGAATTTCCCGTACCCATTTGGAATCTTGGTGACAGTTCATACATTTATCAAGCTGTTGGACAGCAGTTTCGCCGTGGTTTTGGTTCCAATTCACTTTTTTATGTGATTTAGGAATCACTGTTTGTTTATGACAAGTCTTACATTCCATTGAAATTTTCACATTTTTCTTCTGCTTTCCAATTGCCTGCAAAATGATATCTTGTGTTTTTTGCTCATGCTCTAAAGAGGCGGCTTCGGTCTTTTCTCCTTCAGCTGTTGCTTCAGCGGAGGTGTCTTTTACAGTTTCTTGATTGTTCTCTTCAAGTTTTTTTTCTAGTTCTTCTGGATTTGGAGGAACAATATAAGCAACATCCTTCCAAGGTTCTTCACCGTTATTTACCTTGTCATGGCAATCAATACAGGTTCCCATGTTTGGTTGCAGGTATTTTTTCTCGATTAATTTTTCTGCATTTTCTTTTGTCCATTCACCGCGTGCTTCTTCAACGTTAATACCGCGTCCGGCAATTTTGGCATGAACGACACCAGCGTGACAAGTGACACATGGGATATCTTTTTCAATATGCTGTTTGTGATTTACCTTTAAATCCCCTGACGCTGTAACCAACCGGTTCTTCGAGTGACATTGTAAACAGTTATCGTTCGAAACAGCCTCTTCCTCAGTTTGCACAATTTGTTTTGGAACGCCTGTAACGTGGTAGTACACTTCCTTCATAGATTTCATTTTATGTGTGATCATGTTCGTGAACCCTGGCTTAATATGACACTGAACACAGGAAATCTGGTTATGCGCACTTGCTGTATAAGTTGAATACTCTGGTGCCATCTCGTGACAGCTGGCACAGAAGGTTGGTGAGTTGGTTAAGGAAAGAACTCCATATCCCCCGCCAAAAACAACAATGCAGCCAATCAGTGAGACAAAGAGTAATTTCCATCTGTTCACTGGATTCTTCCAATCTATATTTCGAAACTTTTGCCAAAGTTTGCGAATAGGGCCAACTTTTTTTCTTTCTTCTCTAGTATCGGGATTATTTTCTTTATTTTTTTTCCCCCAAAAGGCCACTTTTCTCACCCTTCTCATCCTGGATTCATTATCTATTTATTTTCCATTTTAACCTCTCTAAAGGTAGTATCTAACATTGGGAAAGGTTATTCCAATGTACAATTTGTGAATATTTCTTCATTCCAATCAGTTGGTTCATTATCTCTAAAAACACTATTAATATGTTGTTTTAAAAGGTTTAATTAGCACCATGGCGGTAGTGAAATGTTGAATAAATATCCACACGTTGTTCTTTTTATGCAAATATTTGATTGGTTATTTCGTTATTAATCTTGTTTAGATTGGATTTTCCATAAAAAGCCATCAATCTGTCATATTTGACGAAAAAAAGAACTTATCTTTAATGGAGCATTGGTCTTAATAGTAGGCTGACAATATTTGCTTCTACACCATCAATGTTGTCACTGCATAGAGGAAATGGTAAGATGAAAAGGGAAATTATCGAAAAAGTTTGATATGATTTTTTTTGAAAAAATGTTCTTGTAGTCTCGATAAAAAGGAGCGTTCATCACATGATGGGGATTTTAAATAAAGTATTTGATCTTAATAAGCGTGAGCTGAAGCGTCTGGAAAAGCTTGCTATACAAATTGACGCATTAGCGGCAGAAACTGAAAAGCTGACAGACGATCAGCTTCGTGAAAAAACGGAGGCATTTAAAGCCCGCTATCAAAATGGCGAAACCCTTGATGACCTCCTTGTGGAAGCCTTTGCAGTCGTTCGTGAAGGTGCGCGCCGCGTGCTTGGCCTGTATCCTTACCATGTTCAGCTGATGGGGGGTATTTCACTTCACGAAGGGAACATTTCGGAGATGAAGACCGGGGAAGGTAAAACGTTAACAGCGACGATGCCGGTTTATTTAAATGCACTTTCTGGAAAAGGCGTGCACGTTGTTACTGTCAACGAATACTTAGCCAGCCGTGATGCGAACGAAATGGGTCAGCTTTACCAATTTTTAGGATTAACGGTCGGACTTAACTTAAACAGCATGGATAAAGATGAAAAACAGGCTGCCTATGCCTGTGATATCACCTACGGTACAAACAACGAATTCGGATTTGACTACCTTCGTGACAACATGGTTCTTTATAAAGAGCAAAAAGTGCAGCGCCCGCTTTTTTATGCGGTCATTGACGAGGTTGACTCCATTTTAATCGATGAAGCGCGGACACCATTAATTATCTCTGGCTCCGCACAAAAATCCGCTGCGCTATATATTCAAGCCAATGCTTTTGTCCGAATGTTAACGAAAGACCAGGATTATACCTATGATGAAAAAACGAAGGGCGTTATGCTGACTGAAGAAGGAATCAGCAAAGCGGAAAAAGCTTTCGGCATTGAAAACCTTTTTGATATGTCGCATGTAACCTTAAACCATCATATTAACCAAGCGTTAAAAGCAAATGTCAGTATGCACCTCGATGTTGATTACGTTGTGCAAGAAGGCGAAATTGTCATCGTTGACCAGTTCACCGGCCGTTTAATGAAGGGCCGCCGTTACAGCGAAGGCTTACACCAGGCGATTGAGGCAAAAGAAGGCCTTGAAGTCCAAAATGAAAGCATGACAATGGCAACTATTACATTCCAGAACTACTTCCGTATGTATGAAAAATTGGCTGGTATGACAGGTACGGCTAAAACGGAAGAAGAAGAATTCCGTAACATTTATAATATGAACGTTATCGTGATTCCAACCAATAAACCAATTGCCCGTGATGACCGACCGGATTTAATTTATGCATCGATGGACGGCAAGTTTAGAGCTGTGGTCGAGGATATTGCTGAACGCCACGAAAAGGGACAGCCTGTTCTAGTTGGTACGGTAGCGATTGAAACATCTGAGCTAATTTCCACTTATTTATTCAAAAAGCGTATTCATCATAATGTCTTGAATGCGAAAAACCATGAACGCGAAGCCGAGATTATCGCAGAAGCCGGTCACAAAGGTGCGGTTACAATTGCGACAAACATGGCAGGACGCGGTACCGACATTAAGCTTGGCGAGGGAGTAATTGAATTAGGAGGTCTGGCTGTAATCGGTACAGAGCGCCATGAGAGCCGCCGGATTGACAATCAGCTCCGCGGACGTTCTGGACGTCAAGGGGACCCGGGGGTTACCCAGTTCTATTTATCCATGGAAGATGAATTGATGCGCCGCTTTGGTTCAGATAATATGAAGACCATGATGCAGCGTCTAGGCATGGATGATACCCAGCCGATTCAAAGTAAAATGGTATCCAGGGCTGTTGAATCTGCGCAAAAACGCGTTGAAGGCAACAACTTTGATGCCCGTAAACAGCTTCTCCAATATGACGATGTTCTTCGTCAGCAGCGTGAAATTATTTACACTCAGCGTGACGAAGTGTTAGAATCAGAAAACCTTCAGGAAATTGTTCAAAAGATGATCTTAAGCACCATTCAACGTACAGTCGATGCCCACGCATCCCACCATGAGGATGAAGAAGAATGGAACCTCCAGGGAATTGTGGATTACGTACATGCCAACCTGCTTCAGGAAGGTGATATCACGTTAGAGGATTTAAAAGGCAAGGATCCAGAAGAAATGGTCAATACCATTTATGCAAAAGTGAAGGAGCGCTACGAGGAAAAGGAACAAATTCTTTTCCCTGAGCAAATGCGCGAGTTTGAAAAAGTGGTTACTCTTCGTGCGGTTGATTCCAAATGGATTGACCATATAGACGCGATGGATCAGCTTCGCCAAGGTATCCATTTACGTGCATATGGCCAAATCGACCCGCTTCGTGAATACCAGCATGAAGGCTTCGCGATGTTTGAAGCGATGATTCAATCAATTGAGGAAGAAGCAGCCATGTATATCATGAAGGCTGAAATCCGTAACAATTTGGAGCGCCAAGAGGTAGCGAAAGGCCAAGCCGTGAATCCAAAGGAAGACGGAGAAGCTGTTAAGAAGAAGCCGAAAGTTAACCAAATAGAAGTCGGCCGCAATGACCCATGTATTTGCGGCAGCGGCAAGAAATATAAGAACTGTTGTGGAGCAGCGAAATAAATTATCGATTTAAAAAGAGCTGGCATAGAAATCGCCGGCTCTTTTCCTATTTTAGGTATGGTTTTTGTGGATTTGTAGATAAGTGATGCGAAATTGTAGATAACTCTCTGAATTTTGTGGATATTCATTCTGGATTTGCAGATATCCACATGGGGATAACTTTCAAAAATAAACGACCATCTTATTTGAAGGTCGCAATATTTTCCTTCTTAGGCGGAAAACTTATTATTCGAATCATAGTTTGTGAATCCTTGCCAATATGTTTGAACAAGTTATTTGTGTATAAAATAACGCCAGCTACAACAACGATGGATCCTATAATTGCAACTGGAAGTGCCGCATTACTTCCGGTAATGACTTGCACCGCAATTCCTCCCAACATAACCGGAACGCCAATGTTATGAAACCTGAACTGCGTTTTTGCAAGCTTCGAATTTGCCGCCTGTGGATAAAAATGATAGATTAGTCCAAAATGCGCCATTGATACCCAGCCTAATAGATTGATATGGGCGTGCACGGATGCTAGTCGAAAGTCATGAATAATCCCCATTATGATCCCAGCCAAAACCCGAATTGGTAAATAGACGCTTGCGGCCTGTAAATACCTTTTCCCCACTTTGTTCTTACCTCCATAGTCCTAAATTCTCAAAATAATTATGTACTTTTACAATTCAATGGATTTTTTTCCATATTTTCAATAGTTTTTCCTATTAAAATAGTGCAAACTACCTAGTATCTTTTCATTGCCAAAAAAAAGAAAGAGTGCGCCATTTTTTGGCTGCACCCTTTGGTATGATTATTAAATTAATGATTACCTTTTCCGTTACCTTGTCCATGCTGGTTATCATCATTATCTTGCTTGTTTTCTTTGGAGTTTTTAACTGCTTCATGCTGCTTTACTTGGACCTTACTTGCTGCTTCTTGTTGTTTAGCATCTGCTTTTTTCACTGCTGCTTGCTGCTTTTCTACCGCTTTATTTGCTGCTTCAGCCTTGTTAGCTGCCGCCTGTATTTGCTGTCCTTTAGCGTGGTCTTCAGCGACATTCGTTCTTTCTTGTTCGGTTTTCTCTACTTCTGTTGCTTCTTCTTCCTGCTTATGCTCTTTTGGAAGCTTATGCTTTGCCTTTACGGCTTCATCATCTGAAACTTTTCCACTTACAAACTTGTCCTCAATTTGGCCCATTTTTTCAGCAAATTTGGCATCTTTTTCTTCCAGTTTAGTTGCCTTTTTTGCTAATTTAGCAAATGATTTTTGAACGTTCTTCATAATCGCTTGCTGTGCAGTAGGGTTCTTAACGTGTGCCACTGCTGCACATAAAGCATCGATATTATGGGCAAGCTTTGTTTCTACTTCGCCCTCCTCAGCACTTTGAGAGTCATCGGTAGAATTTGTTTTAGTTGCCGGTAATGTTTGACTAGCTTCCTCCTGTGTGGCGATGGCTTCTTTTAACAGCGCTGCTGCCTCTTCCGTTTTGCCATCTGCAAATAATGCATTGGCTTCAGCAATACGTTCAGACGCAAAATCCGCTAAAAGTTGAGCTTGTTTATAATCATCAAAAGTGAAGGCAAGCTGGATTTTTTCTGTCAAGGTTTTAACAAAATAGAAGAAGTCACCAGGAACTAAGGAAGGAGTTTCTACTTTCACTTGTTCTGTTGTTGCTTCTCCTTCAACTTGATCCGTTCCGTTTTGATCCGTTTTAGTTTCGATTTGGTCTGTTCCATTTTGAACTTGATCAGTTGTAACCGTTGAATCCGTTGTTGCTTCCGTGCCATCGCCATTTGCGAACGCACTGCCTGCACCAAATGAAAAAATTAAAGTTGAAGCAAGCATACCACTTGTTACTAAATTACTAATCTTTTTGTGTTTCATATGACATTTGTCCCCCTAATAAAAGCCTACTAAAAATTACGCATATCAATTTGAATTTACGGCGGTACTATTAAAAAAGTTTGTCTATATTTTACAGAACTTTGAATCTGAAATTTTCCCCATGGAAAATTAGCCCTCCCTAAATTTTAGGGGGCATTTTTTTAGCACTCTTTTTTCATATATTGAAGAATTTCTAAATCAATGAATCCTGCCGGTTGTTCTCTCATTTCAAAGTTTTCAGTATGAATATAGGCTGTAAGAGCTTTTAAAAGGTCATCCTCATTATCTTGACCATTGGTGAGATAGCCGAAATTGGTAAGGCAAGCAGTCAATTCTCGCATAACCTCGCCTTCAATGGCGACAACTTGTTCCGGTTTGGAAGGAGCAAAGTATAATTGCTGGAGGTGATAAATTCGAATTAATTCTTTAATTGGATCAGGATGGTCATCCACTCGTAAATCGATATAGCGATCATTAAAGCTGCCATAACCGCCATTTTCTTTTACAACATATAGTGCCGCTGATTGTTTTCCTCTGCTGTCACCGCCTGCTTCCTGTCCGGCATCAAGTGCGGCAAGAAGTCTTTCACCAAGGGTACCCTTGGTCTCAGTAAAAACGTGCGCCATCGCTTCAACCGTATTTCCATCTACTAAAATGTTTCCTTGTGCAGCAAAATGGGGGCCCGTCACCCCGCCTGCCCAATGATAACACTCTTTTCCGGTAAAGGTTGCTGCGTTTCCATTTGCATCAATAAGACCGACCTGGCGCATCTCTCTTTCAGTGTCTTCTGCCAGAAGCGTTTGAAGCGCTTCTTCGGCTGATTTACCCTGTTCCATTAATTCCAGAGCCTTTGGGCCATAAGAGGTATTCGCATATGATTGCGTTGCGACTGCTCCAGCGCCTGCCCTGGCCCAAGGAACAACAGCTCCAACACCTAAAAATTTGGATTGTACAGCTATACCCCATTCTTTTTCAATTGGATCATAACCTACGATTGAAAATGTCATGTTATTCCCTCACAAACTATGTATTTTAATTGTTCCTTAATAAGGATACTTTTATTATTTTCGTTTTACTATATAAAGGAATCCTTTATTGAAAAGAACGCCGCTCCGGCTATCCGGTGCGACGTTCTTGTTCATATTAATGGGCTTCAATTAAGCCATATCGGCCATCTTTACGCTTGTAAACAACATTAGTACGGTTAGTATCTGAGTTCGTGAAAACGTAAAAGCTGTGACCCAGCATGTTCATCTGCAGGATCGCTTCTTCGCTATCCATTGGCTTAAGGTCGAAGCGCTTTGTACGCACTAACTCTAAATCTTCCTCATCTAAATCATGTACTTCGGTATTTTCTGAAGTTGCAAAGGTAATAGGAAAATCACCTTTTTCACGGAATTTACGGTTTACTTTTGTTTTGTGCTTGCGGATTTGACGCTCAAGCTTGTCAGAAATTAAATCAATTCCTGCGTACATATCAACATTTGTTTCTTCAGCACGTAAAACTAAATGCGGCAGCGGGATGGTTACCTCAACTTTAGAAGTTTTATCCTGATTGAATCTAAGATTCACATTTACTTTTGCGTTGGGAGCTTCCGTAAAATAGCGCTCCAATTTTGAAATTTTCTTTTCTACATACTCTCTAATTGCTGGAGTAACCTCAATGTTTTCGCCACGAACGTTATAATTCATGTGGACTCCTCCTTTAGTTAAGGCTATGTAATAACATTTCTATTCTACCCTATGATAATCCTGCTAAATCAGAACAAAAATTTTGTCGAATTATTGACAAAAACAATAGGTAAATAGTGACAATGTTTGGCACAGCCTTTGACATTGATATGAAACATTTACTAAAATGAATAGTTATTCATCTTAAGTTTTATATTAATATTAGTTGGGATAATTTGCCATAAATATGTTTTTGGTGTCAGGCACCATAAAAAGACATTTCCCCACCTTTGTCCACTGGAGGCGTACACCAATCTAATATCCACCCCACATGGACAATTGTTTGTATTGTCCACGAAGGGTGTCAGGCACTTATCTCGCTATCGTTAATGATTGAATAGCTGCAGCCCCTGCACCTTTTAAAAGCCTTGCGGCATGCCTTAGGGTTGAGCCTGTTGTATAGATATCATCGATAATTACAATGTTTTTGTCCTTTAAATTTAAGTCCTGGCAAAGCTTAAAAACTTGGGGTAGATGGATTCTCTCAGACCTTGATTTTTTCGATTGTTTTTCGGTATGAATTCGGGTAATGATTTCTGATGGGGTAAAGCCTGACACTAAGAGTATTGCTTTCGCTTGATTAAACCCCCGCTCATAAAGGCGCTCATCACTTAATGGAATCGGAACAAACAAGTCTGGTTCCATTTTTATCAACTTGTCTTTCATAAGTTCTGAAAATACTTTTACCAACGCATAATCTCCACGATATTTAAATTTCGCAAGCACTTCTTTTAAAAAGTCATTATAGAGAAAAAGGGAGATATTCTTATCAAGAAAACCTTGCCATTCCGGGTCCTCCTCCCATCGCGTACAATCATTGCATAGATTTCCATGACGAAATTTCTCGTCTAAATAAATAAAGGGGCGGCAGCAAATATGGCATGTTTCCCCTTCTATTTTTTCTAGCTTACTTTCACATGCTGTGCAAATAGAATGCTCTTTTTCTACTGAAATCATGGCTCGCCAGCTGATGCTGGGGCGGATTAGTTCGTGACATATTAAACAGCGGTCTTGCAGAAATAAATTCATTCTTCTCATCCTTTATCTAACTAAGGCTCTTTTCGTAAACTATGTTGTTTTTGAAACCTAATAAGGTTCGTTTACTAAGTCCTCTAAGTGCTTACGAAAAGATGCCACGACACACTATTTATACGGGCTTATAAACTTATACGAAAAACAACAATTTATGCGAAAATAGCCTTAACTAATCAATTAATCCCTTTCTTATGCCCTCACGATTCATTCCGACAATCTGTTTTTTGGCTTTCAGCATTTCTTCCGTTTTTCCGTAATGAAAGAAGGTCACTATTCCTCCCGGGTGATCCTTGCTCCTCCCCGCTCTTCCAGCAATTTGAACTAGGGCACTCTCTGTAAAAATATCATCCTCAGCCCCAACTACGGCAACGTCGATATTGGGAAACGTTACGCCGCGTTCAAGGATTGTCGTTGTAAGAAGGAGAGGAATTTCTTTTGCACGCATTTTTTGAACCTTTTCTTTCCTGACGGGATCTTCTGCATGGACAGCCTCAGTATCCAGGGCAAGCCCACGCACGATTGGAAGTGCTTTTTCCATAAGCGGGATGTGTGGAAAGAAGAGTAAGGCTTGTTTGTTTGAGACGGTCCTGTCTTTTATCCATTTGAGGATACTCGGGGGTAATTTATTTTTGTGAAGCTGCTTTTGCCAGTTGCCGCACCAAATGAATTCAGGAACAGGAAGCGGGTGGCGGTGAAAGCGGGCAGGTATCGTGGTAAAGGCCCTTTTTCCAGTCCGGCATTCTCTTTGCCATTTTTGGTTGGGTGTGGCGGTTAGATAGATCATGGCCGAGTTTGGTTTCCGCGCCTGAATGGCAGCATACTGGAGTGATTCCTCGACCGTGAAGGGAAAGGCATCGACTTCATCTAAAATGATTGCATCAAAGGCATGGTAAAAACGGAGCAGCTGGTGAGTGGTCGCAATCGTGAGCGGGGCGAATAAATGTCGGTCTTCGCTGCCTCCGTATAGAGAGGCTATGGTGATTTCAGGAAATGCTGCCTTTAATCGAGGGGTGAGCTCAAGAACCACATCCGTTCTCGGTGTGGCGATGCAAATTCTTTTTTGGTCGGCTAAGGCATCTTGGATTCCCGCGAACAGCACTTCGGTTTTTCCAGCCCCGCAAACAGCCCAGACTAAATGCTCTTTATTTTGTTGGATGGCGTTGACCACATGGTCGGATGCGACTTGTTGTCCCTCTGATAGTCTCCCCTCCCAAGCCATAATTTTTTGTGGGAGTGCGGTGTCAGGCACCGGGCCATTCCAGCCAAGCAACGGGGTACATTCGCTTATCCGCCCCATCATGATACAGTGCCGGCAATAGAGGCAGGTTTCACCGCACCTTTTGCAAGGGTAAGCAGAAAACCACTGCGGATCTTTATTTCCACACCGACCGCAGCAAGGCTTTTTACCCTTGTATTGGATTCCGGAGCGGTAAGTAATATATCCATTTTCATAATGTGTATGAATTTCGTTGAGGGGGAATGGGATGTCCTCAAGAAGAAGCTGTTTTCCGGTAAGAAGCTGCTGCAGGTCTTTGTTGTAAGGAAAATCTGGGTTTAGCAGTGGCTGTGGGATAAATGGGATTTGGGAAATTCTAAATGAATCTTCATGTGGAAATTTGACTGGCGTTAATTGCTGGCTTCTTAAGGTAAAACGCATAGGGAATCTCCTTTGGGGTGAAGATGGTATTTGCGATCTTTGGTTGTGCCGGTGGATGGTAATTTTAATGATAATAGTATTTTTTGAGCAATATCATTGGATGAGATATGGAGGAAATGTCGAAATTCGCTGTTAGAAATGAATGGCTTATACAGGTAAAAGTAATCATTAAGGCTTTCGATATGGGCATCTTTGCAAGAAATTTTACATATCGGACATCTCCACTTCCCCCTTTTGTAGTTCATAGCAATATTTAAACATTCGGGGCAACGAACACCACTGCGGATGTCTTTTTGCATAAGGGCATATTTCTCTAATATATTAATTTGCTTTTGGGAATGCTGACTTAGCAGGATTTTGCTCATACTGTTAAGCGCCTGATTATCAATCCATTCGTGAGTGTAACGATTTTCCATTACTTCTATTTTGTTAAAAATATCTCTTGCTTTACACACTCTACTAAAATCAGCTATTTCTCCGGGGGTAGTTTTTAAAATGGTATTGACGCTCTTAAAAAATACAAGGTAGTCGATTGGCAGTAAATTTAGACCGTTTTTGATCATCCAACGTTTCAATAGGGATTGAAGGCGTTGGCATTGGACCCGTGGATCTTCAAATGCTTCTTCGGATCCGTCCTCATTTTTACGGATCAGCTGTTTAAATAAATTATCAAAAAACAAAGTACCTATTATGTTTTTTGCTTCTAAGATGAGTATGTAGCTTTTTGAGATTAGAAGTGTATCAATTTGAAAATGAATTCCATTGAGTTGAAGTTGGATGTCGTGAAAAATGAGGTATTTATCTTGAGGAAGTTCTTTTACATAAGTGGCTAAAGTAATTTCGCCCCAGAAACCTGCCCATCTTTTGGCTAAATCCCTTTCAATTTCTGCATGTTTGAAATGGCCGGGAATTAATCGATATTTCATTATCTCGGTTAATATCAGCATAAGTGGTACCGGTAATTCTTTACATATCAAAATGAATCACTCCTTTGTCTTTTTTGATAAATTTCTACGTGTTTTCTGAAATTCCTGCGGAAGAAAATTGTCGATATTTTGAACTTATGGTTAGAGGGAATGAGGATTCCGCGAGATTTCGGATTTATTCCGCAGAACTTTGTATTTATTCAGCGAACCCACAACGGAATTCCGCGAGCATCTCTTCTTTTTCCGCAAAACCCTTTTTAAAGTTACCTTTTTTTAAGCCAGCTTAGATTGCACAAATTTCAAAGGCTGCATCTTCTCTGAGATTCCGCGGATTCAGGCTGGGATTCCGCGAAGTTCCGATTTGATTCCGCAAAATTTTATATTTATTCAGCGAACCCACAACGGAATTCCGCCAATATCTCTTCTTTTTCCGCAAAGCCCTTTTTAAAGTTACCTTTTTTTAACCCAGCTTAGATTGCATAAATTTCAAGTGCTGCATCTTCACTGAGATTCCGCGGATTCAGGCTGGGATTCCGCGAAGTTTCGGATTTATTCCGCAGATCCCTGAATTTATTCCGCGATCTCGTGCCGAGATTCCGCGAACTTCCCTTTGATTTCCGCCAAACAATGAAATACTCTCACTATAAACGACGAAACCTCAAAATAAAAACCATTCCGACCAAAAGGCCGAAATGGCGGGTATCCAATCTTAAAGTTTTTTCATCCAGCCCAAGCCCATGGCGCCTTCGCCAAGGTGGGTGCCGATGACGGCGCCGAAGTAGCTAATAGAGAATTCTGCGTTGGGGTATAGACCAATCAGCTCCTGACGCCACTCCTCAGCTTCCTGCCCGCGATTAGCGTGGATGATGACGGCCCGCCAATCGCCACCGCTCAAGGCATCCTCGCCAAGCAAATCGGCAATCCGCTTCATCGCTTTCCTGCGGGTGCGGATTTTTTCATACGGAGCAATAACCTTGTCCACAAAATGCAGCAATGGTTTCACTTGCAATAGGCTGCCGATGAAAGCTTGGGCGCTTGAAAGACGGCCGCCGCGCTGCAAATGTGCCAGATCATCGACCATAAAATAAGCACGTGCCGTCTGCTTTAATTGCGAAAGCCTAGCCAAAATGGCATCTGCATCCATGCCCGAAGACGCCATCCCAGCTGCTTCCAAGGCATAAAACCCCTGAACCATGCAGCTGATTTCTGAATCAAATGGATACACCTTGATTCCCTCAACCATCGTTCCAGCGGAAACCGCCCCTTGATAGGTGCCGCTGATTCCACTGGACAAATGAATACTGATAACAGCGTCGTAACCTGCAGATGCAAGCTGCTCAAACAATTCAACAAATCCACCAATCGGCGGCTGGGAGGTCGTTGGGAGCGCCTTGATCCGCACCTCCTCGTAGAACTGGCTCCACGAGAGATCGATTTCCTCCTGATAAACCTCATTCCCGAAAATGACATTTAACGGGATCATATGTATATTAAATTTTTCTCGCAATTCTTTCGTTATGTACGCTGTGCTATCCGTGACAACTGCCGTTTTCATATATGTCTACCATCCTTGTCTATAAATACAGTATGACTATTTTATATGAAAATCCTAAAAAATGCACCACAAAAAAGAGCATGCCCATTTAGAGCATGCTCATGACGAAACTATTAACGTACTTCCACCCAGCCATTTTTAATTGCAACAACAACAGCCTGTGTACGGTCATTTACGTTCATTTTTTGCAAAATGTTAGATACGTGGTTTTTGACCGTTTTTTCACTGATAAATAAAGCTTCACCAATACCGCGGTTGCTTTTTCCATCTGCAAGCATTTGCAGCACTTCACATTCACGGCGAGTTAACAAATGCAATGGACGACGAATTTCGATCGTCTGCACGTAGGAACCTGCTCGGACCACACCAGCAGCTAGCTTGCGATATTCGTTGACTAAGTTGTGAGTGACCTTTGGATGCAAGTAGGAACCACCATCAGCCACGACACGTACTGCTTCGATTAAAGCATCAGCGTCCATTTCTTTTAATAGATAGCCGCAGGCACCGGTTTGCAGTGCATGGGTCACATAGTTTTCATCATCATGAATCGATAAAATGATTACCTTTGTTTCAGGATATTTCTCGACTAATTCACGTGTCGCTTCGACACCATTTTTTTCTGGCATATTGATGTCCATGATGACAACATCCGGACGATATTCTTGTACAAGGTTTAACGCTTCACTGCCGTCGTCGCCTTCTGCCACGACTTGAAACGATTTTTCAAATTCTAGTATTCTTTTAACGCCTTCTCTGAATAGTTGGTGATCGTCAATAATGACAATTTTAGTAGTCATTTGCTACGCCCCCTCATTTAGTTGATTAATGGAACATGAATTAATACTGCTGTTCCTTTTCCAATTTTTGAATCAAATGAAATTTCACCATCGAGCAGGTCGACCCGCTCTCTCATCCCAATCATTCCAAAAGACTCTGGCTTCTTATGGTTAATATCGAAACCTACGCCATTGTCTTTGATCAAAACGCTAATTGACGAATTGGTTATTTCGAGTCTTACTTTTATTTCACAGGCATTCGCATGCTTAAGTGCATTTTGCACTGATTCTTGAATCATGCGGAACAATGCGACTTCATACTTAGTCGGAAGCCGACGTTCTAGGCCAATGTTCTCAAAACTAATTTTCGAGTGGTTATGATATTCTTCGATAGTACGCAGATATTTTCTGAGGGTAGGCACGAGACCTAAATCATCTAAAGCCATAGGACGTAAGTCGTAAATAATTCGCCGTACCTCATATAGGGCTGAACGGACCATTTTTTTGAAACTATCTATTTCTAAAAATGCCTCTTCAACACCCCTATCCCGATAGACACGTTCAATTAAATCAGAACGGACGATAACGTTTGCGAGCATTTGTGCGGGTCCATCGTGAATCTCACGAGACAGCCGCTTCCGCTCTTCCTCCTGTGCCTCAATAATTTTCAGACCAAAATCCTGCTTTGCTTTGGCTACCTCGCCAACTTGTTTTAAATCACTCTGCAAATAGTTCATGACGACAGAAATTTGTGAAATGAGCTGGTCAGCCCGATCAATTGTGTCAACTAATCCAAATAGCCGTCGTTCGAGATCATCGCGTTTATCCAAAAGCTGCTTTTTATACTGCCAATTTATAGAAAGATCCATTTGCAACTGATGCGCTTTTTCATAGGCATCACGGATCTCTTCCTCTGAATACTTCTTTATATTCATACTAACTTCAGACAGCATGACTCTCGCTTGGTGCACTTGCTTTTCGAGCTGTTCTCCTTCATCATTAAGCTTGACCATCATTTGTTTGATATTGTCTAATTCTGTTGTCATGTTGTCGTAATCTTGACGGCATTTTTCACTAATGCGAAAGATGTCACTCTTACTGCAGGTTACTGTCTCAATCATTTCTTCGCGGATTTCATCAATAGACTTCACATTAATCTGTTTAATTTTCATTTTCATTCCTCCAGGGATTGCATATTTTTCCCTTTAGGCCTTCTAACATATTTTACCTATATATGGAGCGTTTTGCTATTTTGAAGGCACTATCTAAAGACTCAACCCTCAAAGTTCAGTAAAAAGTAGTATAATGATAATATTATTCTACTACTTTCATCCTATAACCTATATTAACATCACTGAACTATGATTATTATATCATTCGAATTTTACTATCATATTAAAGGTATATTACAACCATATTTTATATTTTTTAAAAATAGAAAGGAGTTTAACATGCTCGCAAGTTATTTTACAGTAAAAGAAACAGGAGAACACGAAATTGTAATCCAGAAATCCCGGTTTATTGCTCATATAAAAAGAGTCGAAACGGAACAGGAAGCCCAGGAATTTATTCAAGTCATTAAGAAAAAGCACTGGGACGCCACCCACAATTGCTCTGCCTATCTGATTGGCGAGCAGGATCAGATTCAAAAAGCCAATGATGACGGGGAACCAAGCGGAACGGCCGGTGTCCCGATCCTTGAAGTTTTGAAAAAGAGAAGGCTAAAGGACAGTGCCGTGGTAGTTACCCGTTATTTTGGCGGAATCAAATTAGGCGCCGGCGGCCTTATTCGCGCTTATGGCAAAGCCACCTCTGAAGGTCTTGATACCGTCGGAATCGTCGAAAGAAAACTTGCCCAAGTCATCCATGTAAAAATTGACTACACTTGGCTTGGGAAGTTAGAAAAAGAACTTAGGGCGTCGGAATTTAAATTGAAAGAAATTCACTACCTAGATAACGTTATCATTGATACGTTTGTCGAGGAAAATAGTGTCGAAACCTTTGTCGAATGGATGATCGAACTCACGAACGGCCAATGCACCATCGAAAAAGGTGAAAGAGTATACCTTGAGGAAGATTATATTAGGTCTTGAGATAGATTACAATTGGGAAAATTTAAAGGGGCTCAAAGTATGAGTCCCTTTTGTCATGAGCGGTCTTTTGCAGTGGTTGTTTTTAGCGTCTGGACGATATTTAGTAATGGGCGGTAGTCTCGTCCCATAAGTCCGATTTTTTCGGCAATAATTTCAATAAAAAGAATAACTACAGCGATTAAAAATAAGGCACCGCCAATTCGGGCTTGTGAATAAATGACAGCAACTAGTCCAAAAAACGCTGACATTGCATAAATAAGCAGAACAGTCTGGCGGTGTGAATAGCCCATGCGCAGCATACAATGATGCAAATGAGATTTGTCAGGTGCGGACAAAGGCTTTTTGTTAATAATACGCCGAAGTATTGCGAAAAAAGTATCCGAAATCGGCACTCCAAGAATAATTACAGGAATTACAAAGGAAATAAAGGTGACATTTTTAAAGCCGAGAAGAGACAAAACAGAAATGATAAATCCTAAAAACAATGCCCCGGTATCTCCCATAAAAATACTGGCTGGATGGAAATTGTAAAAAATAAATCCTAGAGTACTTGCCAGTACAATTAACCCAACCGCAACAACATATAAATTCCCCTGAATAATCGCCATCCCCGAAATCGTTATTAACGCAATAGACGATACCCCAGCTGCTAATCCGTCCAATCCATCAATGAGATTAATGGCATTGGTGATTCCAACAATCCAAAGGATTGTAATCGGAATACTTAAAAAACCAAATTGCAGCTGACCGCCAAACGGCAGATTAATAAAAACGACTTGCAGATTTCCGAAAAAAACAACGGTACAGGCGGCTGCCAGCTGTCCAATTAGTTTATATTTTGCGGGCAGCTCAAACAAATCGTCACATAGTCCGGTAAGGATGATAATTAAACAGCCGAGAAGTATCGCAAACGAGTAGGGATTTCCAGGCCTTAAGAGGATCATTCCAATCATAAAGCTGATAAATATTGCTAAGCCTCCAAGTCTTGGCATAATCGATTGATGGACCTTACGCTGGTTTGGCCTATCAGTGGCTCCAATAAGGAAGGCAAATTTTTTTATGAGTGGAGTAATAAGTATTGATACGAAAAAACATACTATCAAGGTAAGAAAAAGCATAAAAAAATCCTCCTTGATAGTAAGTTTGTCCATTAAACAGAAATCAAAAACAAACAAATCATAGTAAAAATCGGAAAAAATAAAAAGAGGCAATCCCTGAAGGAATTGCCTCTTCTTTAAGAAAGATTACTTAATCCAAGCGCCATCTTTACCTAGTTTGTATTTGCCGATAGTAGTGTTAGCCGCCATTTTACCATCATTATATAGATAGTACCATTTATTGCTAACTTGTACCCAGCCTGTTAGCATAGCACCGCTGTTCGCTAAGTAATACCAGTTCTTTCCAGATAATACCCAGCCAGTTTTCATGATACCAGTAGTTGTATCAAGGAAGTACCACTTCTTGTTCACAAGGACCCAACCAGTTTGCATAACACCGTGAATATCAAAGTAGTACCATTTGCCATTTATTTGTGCCCAGTTAACTTTCATGTCGCCGTTAACTGCATCTAAATAGTACTTTATGTTACCTTCTTTAAACCAGCCAGTTTGCATAGCACCAGCAGTTTCTTCATCTTCGCTTAAGAAGTACCACTTGCCATTTACTTTCACCCAGCCAGTTTCCATGATACCGTCATTATCGAAGTAATACCATAAACCATCTTCATCGTGAAGCCACTTATTAGTGTAAAGCTCTTCCGTTTCAGGATCAACATAAGACCAAACGTCGTTTCCATCTTCATCCTGGGAATAGATCCAGCCTGTTTGTGCTTCAACAGTAATATCAAATGGAGTTAAGTTTCCAGTTCTATCAGTGATGTCTAAACGAATTACTGTACCTTTTGCAAATGTTTGTCCCATTGGGATTTCAAAGTAACCTTGGTCATCAGCAGTTGCAGTACCTAAAACTTTTCCGCTAACTTTTGCTACAACCTTTGCACCTGGCTCTGTTGTACCATAAAGTGTATCGTCATAGTTTGTTACTGAAACTTGCGGTTCTTCAACAAAGTTGTCAATTAAGATCCGGCCTTCAATTTGTGCACTTACCGGCTGCGGTAAGGATTTGAAGTACTGAATGAAACCGTCTAAATCCACCACGTTTGTTACACGATTTTTACCAGACTTAAGGACTGAGAAACCGTCTCCGCCATCTGCCATGAAGTTGTTCACAGTAATTGTGTATTCAGCCTCTGGATCGATTAGTGAACCATCTTCTAAATAAATATCAAGCACTTTACTGCCATAAGGCTGTGAATCGGTCCAAGTATAACGAAGACCAGAGACTGCCATGATTTTGTTATAGCTTGGCGGTGCTTGGAATTGTTGATTTAATAAGGTTCTGATTTGGTCACCAGTGACAGTCATTGTTACTAAGTCATTACCAAATGGCTGAACCTTGAATAAATCGCCCCAAGTGATTTTTCCATCAGGTCCACCTTGAAGCGGATTACGGATACCGCCGGAATTCATAAATCCTAATTCAGTACCAGTGACTTTGCGCATTCCATCAGCAATTAAATTACCAAGTGCAGATTCACCAGAAGCATTTGCCACGTTTGTGATTGGAGCAGAAATAGAACCAACTACCTGGCTGACAATCGGTTTGATGTCTTCTTGGTAGCCATCAAGTTCAGCTTTGATTTTTGCATCAGCAGTAATTTTGCTGTGAAGTGTATCTACAACTTCTGCTTTGCGGTCAATAATATCGCCAGAAACAGCATCAATAGTTAAGTCAATATCTGAGAATGCTGTACCATATGACCATGATTGTACTAATGTCTTGTTGTCAACAGTTGTATTTAGATATTTATGGTCATGCGCACCGTAAATAACGTCAACAGAAGGATCAATTGCTTTAGCCATGTCAACAACTTTACCAGTTGCTGCTGTACCATCTGTTTTTGAAGTTCCTGGATCGTGTGCAAGAACGACAATTGTTTTTACACCTTTATCTGTTAATTCTTTTGCGTATTTATTAATAGCAGTTACTTCATCTGTGAATTTTACACCTGCAACGCCGCTTGGAGTAACGATTGTTGGAGTTTCAGTTGTTACAACACCGATAAAGCCAATTTTCACGCCATCAACTTCTTTTACCACGTATGGAGGTAAAATATTTTGATTAGTCTTTTCATCCACAACGTTTGCTACTACATAAGGGAAGTTAGCGCCTGTAAACTTGCCATACTTCGCTTCGTATTTCTCAGTCTTTGGATTGCTGCCGCCATAAATCAGACGCTTCATTTCAGCAACGCCTTCGTCAAATTCATGATTACCGATTGTACCAACGTCAATGCCGATTTCATTCATCATGCGGATAGTTGGTTCGTCTTGCATAAGAGCAGATACTGGAGGGCTTGCTCCAACAAGGTCACCGGCTTGAACCATTAGGGTATTGGCAGGGTTTGTTGCTTCTCTTTGCTTCAAGTAAGCAGCAAGGTATTCAATACCCCCAGAGTAATCTACAACTTTACCAGAACTGTCTTTTATTTGTCTCCAAGTATCAAGCTGACCATGGAAATCATTAATACCTAATAATTGAATGTGGACGTTTTGGTCAAGAGTATATTGCTCAAAGCCAGAACCATCTGGATTTGCACCAGCATCTTTTATATTAGGGGAAGCATCTGCATAAATCTTCGCATCTGGAGAAGAATTAAATTGTAAAACTGCTTTTCCGCCAACAGGAGCAAACTTCCAGTTGTTATCTGCTGAAGGATTTACAGTACCTTTAGCTGTAATATAGTTAATTAAAACTTGACGGCTTTCGTCTGGTGAATCCACAACTATTTTAGCAACTCCGCCTTTTAGTCCTGGGAAGTTTCCGCCACCGCCAGCACGGTAGTTATTAGTTGCAACAATAAACTGTTGATTTGGATCTACGGCTGTGCCATCAGGCATTGTTAAGTTAACAATGCGATGTGAATCTGGATTAATCAGATTACCATTCTTGTCATATCTAGGTTTTTGTGTAAGATCTATTTGGTACTTGACACCATCAATTACATCAAAATTATAGGATGGGAAGTCATCATTAACAATATTTTGAGGTTCTGCTTTGGTTGGGTCTACTTGAAAGAATTGCCCAGCGGACATTTCAAGCCATTCTTTTACTGTTGCACCAGTAACCTGAACTGCTTTTAAGGTATTAGGATATAAATATAAGTCGTTAGCACTCTTAATAGAAAGTTCACCAGCTGGAATATTAGTATAATAAGAGACTCCGCTTCTTCCTCCAGCTTTAAAAGGCGCACCTGCAGATAATACTGGAAGGTCTTTTAGTTCTGGCTTATCTGCGATTGCCTTTTTAACATATTCTGTTTGCGCATTATTAACAATTTGAATAGTTGGATCATCTTGTACTTGTGCAAAGAAGCTGTATAGTGGAGCTGAAGTTGTACCAATTTTGCCGCGTACATAGTCTAACGTACCTTGGTGATAGTCTTTTACAGCATCAACAATTTGTTGGTCTGGCCCGTCAACCGTCTCTACAGAAACTAACTTACCGTTTGCATCAGGAACTTTCTTAAAGATTGGTCTCAATGCAGCTTTAGAGCTTGCCACTTGCCATTTTCCATCTGCTTTTTGCAAGTTTAAATCCATAACACCAAGGTTATTACCCCAGAAACCAGCTTCCATTGCAGGTACTTGATTGATATGTCCATTTACGTTATCAATCGTATTGTTACCATTAAACTTTGCGTCACCCGGGAAGTTCACGTGTGCATGTCCAAAAAGCAGAGCATCAATTCCAGGAACTGAAGATAAAGCATACACAGCATTTTCTGCTTCTGCTTGGTTAGGTGCTGCTACATCACAACCAGAGTGTGCGATTGCAACAATAACATCTGCACCATCTGCTCTCATTTTAGGAATGAACTCTTCAGCTGATTCAACAATGCCTTTTACAGTTACTTTACCTGCTAAATTATCATGATCCCATTGCAAAATTTGCGGTGGGGCAAAACCTATGACACCGACTTTAATGGTTTGTTCAACTCCGGCATCATCTATTACTTTTTTATCAATAATTTTATAAGGTTGGAAATAGTTTTTGCCCGTTACCGCATCATAAATATTAGCATTTACAACATTATAAGGGGATTCTTCTAATGCATTATTAAGGAAATCTAAACCATAGTTAAATTCATGATTGCCAACAATACCAGCATCGTATCCCAGCATGCCCATAGCTTTAAACATAGGGTGTTGTTCTGTTGCCCCTAGTTTTTTAACTCTTGCAACATAATCTGCCATAGGGTTACCCTGGAGCAGGTCACCCGCATCAAATAACATTGAGTTGCTTTGGTTTACTTCTGCTCTAGCTTGGTGAATAAGCTGGGCAGTTCTGTCAAGTCCAAACTCAATAGTTGGAGCGTCCTTATAGTAATCGTAGTCCATGACATTGTCATGCAAATCTGTTGTTTCCATTAAACGAAGATTTACAGTGCTCTCAACTGTTCCCGCGGCTTTTGCCACATGTGGGAAAATATTAAATGGAACCGTTGTAAGCGCTATCACAACAGCTAGAGAACTATTAAGCATGCGTCTCTTCATGCTTCTCTTTATCTTTCTCTTCACACTTTTTCCGCCCTTCGACAAAAAATATTTGTATTGCAAGACTATTCTACTAATTTTTCCAATAGATTCATAGTCTTTTTTGTAAAATAATTGTTGGTATTTTGTTGAAAGTTCGTAAATTATTTTTAGCCCGAATATTTAGAATTTTCAAGGGTTCTAGCGGCTTAAGGCTTTAAAATCATATGTAACAATTCCAATCTGAAAAACGTCTATTATGGGGAAGTTTTCCGCAGGAAAGGTGGAAAAATAGAAGAATTTTATTTTTCAAATTTCGACACTAAACTACAGTTTACGTAACTGTAAAAAAAGGGTAAAATGTAAATTGGTCTTTTATACTTAAAAAAAATGAATCATGATGATATTGATATAAAGGAGAAAATATATGTCCGAAATTCAACGCTCACAGCGTAAAGCGCAGAAGAAGAAAAAGATCCGGAAAAAGCGAGTTTTTATGTGGATTTTCGTTCCGGTTTTAATTGTTGCCCTATGTAGTGCAGCATATGCAACATTTTTGCTTAAAAAAGCGGAGTCAGTTGTCAATAAATCGTATAATCCTGTTAAAACCGTGTCAAAACGTGCTACCCAGGTTGACCCAGAAAAAGATAACATCTCCATCCTTCTTATTGGGGTCGATGAAAGTGAGAGCAGGAAAAAGCAATATGGTGATGCCGTTCGATCTGATGCACTTCTAGTAGCTACCTTAAATAAAAAGGAAAAGTCAGTAAAGCTGTTAAGTATCCCTCGTGATTCGTATGTTTATATTCCGGATAAGGACAAATATGATAAAATCACTCATGCTCACGCATACGGCGGACCTAAATATACGATTGACACCGTTCAAGAATTGCTCGATATTCCGATTGATTATTATGTAAAAGTTAATTTTTATGCCTTTATCGATGTGGTGAATGCTTTAGATGGAATTGATGTTGACGTACCTTATGCGATTTCAGAAAAGGATTCTGAAGACCATCACAATGCCATCCGCTTAAAACCGGGCTTACAAACGCTGACAGGAGAACAAGCTTTGGCCCTTGCCCGAACGCGACATAAAGATTCTGACGTAATGCGCGGAATGAGACAGCAGGAAATTATTAAGGCAATTTTTAAAAAAGCTCTTTCACTTGGCTCGATTACCAAACATGCTGACATGATTGAAGCGGTTGGCGACAATATGCAGACAAATATGTCCTTCAATGATATGAAGTCGTTGATGGATTACGGCCTTGCAGGCAGCGGGCTGAAAATCGACACCTTGAACTTAAAGGGTGCTGATGAATATATCAATCGAATTTACTATTACAAGCTCGATGATGCTTCACTTGAAGAAACAAAATCAATCTTAAAAGCGCATTTAGCATCCGATTCAACTGCCGGTGGCTCCAGTACAACAGACAGTACAGATGCTAGCAGTGATTCAGATTCAAATAATAATGACACAAATTCAAGCGAAAACAATAATTAGAAAAAAGCCGCATCATATTCCGTGATGCGGCTTTTTCTTACTGAAAGTCCATTTTTGATTAAATAAAAAATTTATCATCATTCCTAAAAATGTAGAAAAGACTTGAGCTGCGGTAGAACCAATTTTAAATTGATCAACTAATAAGTATAGTGTTAATGTATTAAATCCAAGCATTACAATATTAACGATAACAAATTTTACAAAAAGCGTCAGATTTCCTGACCTTTCTTGAAATACCCAATTTTTGTTCCAAAAAAAACTGTTTATTGTCCCCAAGCCATAGGCAAGGGTGTTCGCTAAGATATAATTTATTCCTAGATAAACGAACAAAGTGAAACTCCCTATAGTAATGAGAGTATTGAAAATACCAACAGCACCAAACTTTAAAAACTTCGTCATATTAATAATTCCACCATTTTTTAGAAACATTATACATTTTTTTATAACGAAGAAAAAGCCTGACCGCTTTGGCCAGGCTTTACAGCTTATCTATTTCGTACTGTGGTTAATTAGTAAAACGCGCATCATTTTGATTAATGGGCGGTAGTTCTTGCCGACAAGCCCAACGGTTTCCGCAATCAATTCTATTAGAATTAATAAGACAAGGATGAGGAAGAATCCTCCCATAAGCTTTGCCTGTGAAAAGATGATTGCCGCAAGACCGAAGAATGCTGCCATTGCATAAATGATTAACACTGTCTGACGATGGGTAAAGCCAGTACGGAGCAGACAATGGTGTAAATGCGATTTATCTGGTGCAGATAATGGCTTCTTATTCACAATTCGGCGAATGATGGCAAAGAAGGTATCAGAGATCGGTACACCAAGAATAATAACAGGAACGATAAAGGAAATCAGTGTTACATTTTTAAAACCTAACAAGGATAAAACGGAAATCATATATCCCAAAAATAAGGCACCTGTATCACCCATAAAGATTTTGGCTGGATGAAAATTGTATAGCAAAAATCCAAGCGTGCTTGCTAGAACGATAGAGGCAACAGCTGTTACAAAGCCATCCCCCATGATAATCGCCATTCCACAAATGGTAATCAAGGCAATGGAAGAAACACCGGCAGCTAGTCCGTCTAAACCGTCAATCAAGTTGATCGCATTGGTTATCCCGACGATCCAAATAATCGTCAGTGGGATACTAAAATAACCGAATTCGATTTGGCCGCCAAATGGCAGGTTGATGAATTGGACATGAACGCCGCCCCAAATCACCACAATGGCTGCAGCAGCTATTTGAGCTATGAATTTAATTTTCGCCGATAGCTCTAACATATCGTCTAGTATTCCAGTAATGACAATGATAATACTGCCAATGATAATCGGCAGCGCATACGGCCCTCCAGGACGCATTACTAGCATTCCGATGATAAAGCTTAGATATATGGCTAATCCGCCAAGACGTGGCATGATTTTTTGATGGACTTTTCGTTGATTTGGTTTATCAGTAGCCCCAATTTTAAAGGCAAGTTTTTTTACTAAAGGCGTAAGAAGAATAGAACTAATAAAACATAATATCAGGGTGATGTAGATCATCATGATCCTCCTCATATAGTTGGAGTAACCATCTAGGTTACTAGAAAGTTAGTTATCTATTTAACAATCAATTACATAACAACTTAACAAATGTACCATGTGGATTATAACACAGGTAAAATTTATTTTAAATAGATTTTCCTTTTCAAGCAAATGACTAATTATTTCATATTTTCCATAAACTTCATAATTACTATTTTAATAGATGGAATTCAATAAAAAGGGCATTAGCTTAAGCCCCTTACATTTTCCACTTGGTATAACTGAATGACGCGGTCGGTCATGATGTCTTGATCGTTCTCCTTCGCCATTTCTAAACCATTTCGAATAAGTTCCTGTTTAATCTCTGCCGATTCAAGGACCGTTAGAATTCCTTTTTTTAGTGAATCGGCGTTATTTACTTCCACCAGAACTCCATTGCCTTCATCGAGCAGATATTTCAGTCCGCCTACATTGGTTCCAACCACTGGTGTTCCACAAGCCATCGCCTCAAGGGCCACAAGCCCGAACCCTTCAATATGGGAAGGCAGAATAAACACTTCTGCAGCGGCCATCCATAAAGCAACCTCCGCTTGGTTCTTAGTTCCAAGAAAATGAATGCTTTCTGAGAGCCCATTTTCTACTATCAGCGACTTGATTTTTTGATAATAGCCATGGTCCTTATTCGAACCAAGTATGTACAGTTCATAATCTAGATAATCATTTTTGAGAAGGCTGTAAGCCTCAATCAATTCATTAACACCTTTTTGTTCAATGATATTTCCCACAAACAATAATGGAGTCTTCCCCTCTGAAATTCCGCATTGCTTCCGAGCCTGCACTTTATCAACCTGCTTAAAAACATTCAGGTTTACCCCCATATTAATGAGAGAAAGTTTTGACCGCGGCACCCCAAAGTCTTTTTCCAGGGTGGAAAATAATTCTTGGCCAACCGCAATGACGTGGTCGGCATCTGCTAAAATGCTTCTTGTCATAGTTTGAATGCGTCCGCTTTTCTTCACCATTTTATCAATATCGCCGCCATGTGCAGTGACGATAAAACGGGCTCCGAAAAGCTTTTTGTACCACTTCGCAAGCCAGCCGCTTGGGAACACATAATGGGCATGGACAACGGATGTTTTGCTCCCTTTAAAAAGCAGATGAACTCCAAAATTGAGCATCCAGTTCCCATATTTCCTCAGCAAATTCAGCTTACCTTTGTTCGGATTGTCTATCGCAAGGACATCCACATCCAAACCCTTGCTGCGCAGTGCTTCTACTTGATTTTTCACAAAGATTCCAAAGCTCTTATGCTCGCTCGTCGGATACATGTTAGAAATGACAGTTACTTTTTTTTTCATGAAATCTCCTGTTGGACCTACATAGTTCTTATTAATATACCATGAAATTTGACGAATTACACAAACTAAAAGTTACATATTCGTTTCAATTTCTTATCATTTGACATTTTTCAACAAAATGCGAAGTTGTCCTTTACTATGATATAATATCTTTGTTGTTTTTATCATCAATAGGAGGTTCGAAAGTTGTTATTCAATTCCTACATATTCATTCTCGTTTTCTTTCCAATAGTATTCGCAGGCTACTATCTGCTTTTGAAATTAAAGAATAAAAATATCGCGAAGATCTTTTTCGTGATTGCGAATCTTTATTTTTACAGCTATTGGAATGTCAAGTATTTGCCGATTATTCTTTCATCGATTGCCATCAATTTTACCTTGGCAACCATCCTAAATAAAATTCAAAAGCTGGCGATAAAAAGAACCGTTTTAACAATGGGCATTCTTTTTAACATTGGCTTGCTTGGATATTACAAGTATTATGACTTCTTTATGACCAACGTCAATACTGTTTTCAAGACGGACATTTCGCTGTTACATCTGGCACTGCCATTAGCCATTAGTTTCTTTACGTTTCAGCAAATTGCATATTTAGTCGACACCTTCCGCGAAGGAACGAAGGAATATTCATTGCTTGATTATGCATTCTTTGTTACCTTCTTCCCTCACTTGATTGCTGGACCGATTGTCCATCACAGGGAAATCATCGACCAGCTAAGAGACGGCACAAATTATAAAATCAAATTGAATAATATTGGCTCAGGGCTGTATATTTTTTCAATCGGACTTTTTAAAAAGGTAATCATTGCGGATACATTGGCCGGTTGGGCGAATACTGGTTATGGCAATCTCGCTCACTTAACGTTTTTTGACACCTGGGTCACTACCCTGGCATACACCTTCCAATTGTATTTTGACTTTAGCGGATATTGTGATATGGCCATTGGTTTAGGTCTATTTTTCAATATTAAGCTGCCAATAAACTTTAATTCACCATATAAATCGTTGGATATCCAAGATTTCTGGCGCAGATGGCATATGACCTTGGGCCGCTTCTTCACTCATTATCTCTATATTCCACTTGGCGGAAGCAGAAAAGGCAATATTAGAACTTATATAAACCTTTTTATCATTTTCTTTGTCAGTGGCATTTGGCATGGTGCAGGCTGGACATTTGTCATTTGGGGAATTATGCATGGAGTTGCTAGTGTGATCTACAGGTTCTGGAAAACCTTTAATATTACGCTGCCAAAGTTTGTTGCCTGGTTCATTACATTCATGTTTGTCCATATTGCCTGGGTTTTCTTCCGTTCACCGGATTTGACAACAGCCAAGCTAATGCTGACAAAGATGTTCAGTCTTCAAGCGTTCCATTTTCCAGCTGGGCTGACTGCACTATTCAACGAAAGACTTGGCACCCACTTCATTCCTGGAGTTTATTACTTTGATTTAAAAATGGTACTGCTATTTGTGCTTATGTTCGGAATTGTCCTGTTCGCGAAAAACTCAATTGATCGTTTGAATACATTCAAACCAAGCTATCGTATGGCTGTGTTTGTTAGTTTGATTGCGGTAATCTCGTTATTGTATTTAAACCGCGTCAGTGAATTCTTATATTTTAAATTTTAAGGAGTTAGCCTCATGTCCTATAAAAAATTCCTTACAGCAGCGGGCATCATGTCAGCTGCACTTATTGGCATTGTTTCGATAGTGATGTATTATATTGACCCGTTATTTTATTTTCGAAAACCAGACTTATACAGGCCACAATATCTAGCGGCTGAACGGTATCAAATGCCGGGGCTGTTAAAAAACCAAGATTACGATACACTTTTCACCGCCACATCGATGGGACGGAATTTCCGTGAAAGTTTTGCAAATGAAAAGCTCGGCACTAAATCGTTTAATGGATCATTACCAGCATCAACCGCAAAAGAGCAATCGATGGTAGCAGAAGCAGCCTTTCGCGACAAACCAAATTTAAAAAGGGTCATTTGGGAATTGAATTACTATTCCTTTGCTGGAGATCCCGACTGGGTAGCCGGTCCGCCTAGTGATTTTCCAACATATATGTACGATAAATCCAAAATCAATGATCTAAGGTATTTGTTCAGTTCTTATTCTGTAGAAATCCTTTATAAAAATCTGATGGCGAATAAAGAGGGAAACGAGCAAAGACGGGAAGTGGAAACACTTTATAAATTTGGACAAGTCGCCCCGGTCGAGTCAATTGAGCACGTTGATGCTTTCTTAAAAGGAGTTCAACCAATGGATGAGCTTCCTTCATATGAGAGAGCATCAGTCCAAATGGAATCTTTTAAAGAAAATGTAATACCGCTGGTGAAAGCACATCCTAACACCAAATTTACGTTTTTCTATGCACCATATCCGATTTATAATCATGTTTCTTTTTATAAAAAGAATAAAGAATACTTGACAGAAAGATTGAAGTTTAAAAAAGAAGTATTTGACCTGATGCATAAATATCCTAATGTAGAACTATACGACTTCCAGGATATGCACGACATTACTTTTAACATCGATAATTATCAGGGTGATACCGTACATTATTATAATTTCATCAATAACTGGATTATTGATTACCTAGCAACCCATAAACCTGTTCAATCTGAAAAGGAATACGTTGCAAAGCTTCAAAATTTTGAACATCAAATCACGAACTTTGACGTCCTTCAGCTGAAAAAAGTTAGTTCCATTAAACAGCAATATGCTATAGAAAATTAATATTAGAAAAAAACAGGGCATGATTTTTCAAATCATGCCCTGTTTTTCTCTTAAGGAGTCGGTTCACTTGATGGATTATTATTATTTTCTTCGGCTGAAGGTGTTTTAATCAACAGTCCATTATCTCCAAAATTGTATGTCTTCCCATCAATCGTTTGTTCTCCAGTTACCATTTCACCTTTAGCATTAAAATAATAGGTCTTTCCATTGACTTTAATCCAGCTGGTTTGCATTGCTCCACTTGAATCAAGATAGTAGTATTTATTGGCCACTTTCACCCAGCCAGTCTGCATGACTCCATTGGCTCCAAGGTAGTACCATTTTCCTTTTACCTGTACCCAACGAGTCTTCATGGGCCCTTTCTCATCAAAATAATACCACTTGTTGTCCACTTCCACCCAGCCGGTTTTCATGACTCCATTGGCATCAAAATAATAAATTTGATTTGCGACTTTCATCCATCCCGTCGTCTTGCGGCCGCCTTTATAGTAAAAACACTGATTCCCTTGCTTTACCCAGCCATTTGTTTTTTGCTGGCATCTTTTAATAAAACTATCCCAATTTGGCAAAAGATTTCGTGGGCAGTTCTTACCCGTCCAATGTTTATGAGGTACAACGCGATCAATTGGTATATTGAATTTGCTCATTACATATTGGACGACTTCAACTGTATTAGAGATAGTTTTCTCATAATCACCATCCGCATTTACACACATTTCGATATGGATAGAGGTTCGATTTCCAGGTCCATTGCTGCCATCTCCGGCAGCCCAGGCCACTTCATCAAAGGGGATTGACTGAATGATTTCTTGGTCATCGACTTGCAGATGCCAGGATGCCGTCCGGCTGTTCCCCCGCACCTGTAATCGTGCGTGCGCTTCCGCATTAGCTCCCCTGCTTGTATTATCTGTTTCGTGAATGGTAATGTATTTGGGACCATTTTTAACCCCGGGCGGGTTTCGGTATGGGAAGCAGGAATGAGTCTTTGAATAATATTCATTGCTTATCCTCTCCTTTACTTTTTATTTATGCAAAAGGAGAGCAAATGGTTAGGACTTAGGCTCAATTTAGTGCTTTTTTACAATAATTGCTTTTATATCTAGAAGGTTAAGTACAAACAATAATAGATATATCTCTTAAGAAAGAATTAAGAAAACGATTCTATAATCATAAACAATTAATCAATAAATTGTTGTGAGGTAGAGGTCATGTATAAGAATTTATTATCAATTGGTCTAGTCCTAGGTGGACTGTTTGGATGCAGTTTTGAATCAGTACAAGCAATCACTGATACGCCAAATTTACAGCTTACAGTTATAAGTGATTCGCATATTGATACAACCACCCCAAAGGTTAATCAGAAATTGGGTAAGGCCCTGCAGGATTTGAACACGGTTGCCCCTGACTACGATGTCATTGCGGTCAATGGCGATATGACCAATTTTGGAAAAGTAAAAGAATATAATTTGTTTAACTCCATATTCCAAGCCAATAAAAATCGGAATGCAGAAGAATTTATGGTAATGGGCAACCACGAATGGCTGGAATCCCATTTGAATCCTGCTGTGACGGATGTGGAATTAAAAAATAGATTTTTAAATAAGATGAACGTTTCCAATCTATATTATGATAAGTGGATCAAGGGCTATCATTTTATTACCATTGCTGGCGAGAAATCAGAGAAAACGGTGCTTTCAGAATATGGAGATAAAGAACGGGATTCTGCCTATATCTCTGATCAACAGTTTCAATGGCTTCAGAAAACATTGGAGGTAGATGCTGATGTAAGTAAACCGATTTTTGTTTTCTTTCATCAGCCGATTACCAATACTGTTTACGGGAGCGAATGGGGAGCTGGCCTTGATGACCAAAAGATTCTAACATTACTAAAGAAGTATCCACAAGTCATTCTTCTTTCCGGACATTCACACTTTCCATTAAATAATCCTAAAAGCATCTATCGGGATGGCATAACGATGGTAAATACAAGCTCTGTGGCTTATACGTATACCCCACAAGGCAAAGAAAACTATGATCAATCACAAGGCTATGTCATCAATGTTTACAATGACAAAGTAGAAATTAAAGCAAGAGAATTCAGTAATGGGGCATGGATTAGAACGGTTACGTTGCCGTTAAATGAATCGAGTTCTACGCAAACGGGAAAATGGGTGTCGGACGAAAATAATTGGTACTACTATGATTCCAACTGGAATTATAAGACAGGCTGGTTACATTCTGATGGACACTGGTATTATCTTGATAAAGAAAGCGGAATGATGAAAACCGGGTGGGTAAATATTGAATATGATTGGTATTACTTTAATGAAAAAGGAGAAATGCAAACAGGCTGGAAAAAGTTAAATGGACGGTGGTACAATTTCAATCCGATTGGTATTATGCGAGTAGGTTGGTACTTTGAGAAAGATAACTGGTATTTCCTCAAGGAAAATGGGATGATGACTACAACCAATACGATGGTTTATGGAAAAATGGAGTACTTTAATCAGCAAGGACAAAATATCGGATAATTAGACAGAATTTCAAATCCCATGTGAATAAGGTATAATGGAACCACTATTAAATAAAGGGGCAAGAAAATGTCAGTTAAACATGTATTACGGAAAAGTCTTAAATCCATACAGCAAAATGGGTTACAAAATACTTTTCAAAGAGCACAAAGACGGGTGTTTACGAAACTAGGAGTCAACAAAGTATTCAAACGAAATAACGCCCAGCTTCATGATCTTTATGTAAAACTCATCGATTTGAATAAAAGCCAGGAATTAAAAGGACTTGTCATTTTAACATCCGGTCGTGAGTTTGAAGAGTTGTATAATCAACGGACTATTAATCTTGCAAAGTATTTATCTGACCAAGGATTTGCTGTACTCTTTGTTGCTTGGCAATGGGATGATCAAGAAAAGCTTGAAAAGAGCTATCAACAGGTTTATAAAAATATTTTCCAAATACCTGTATACGACTTCATTTATGATATTGAGAAATTAAAAGTGCTCGATGAATTTGCCAAGAAAACGTATATTACAACGTTCCCTGCCAAGCTGTTTTATGGATGCCTTGGCCAACTCAATCAATCAAATTATAAAATTGTTTATGATATCATGGATGAGTGGGAAGAGTTTTATAAAACAGGTGATGCACCATGGTATAACCGCAGCATTGAGGAAGCATTTGTTCAACATTCTAATTTGGTAACAGTTGTATCACAGCCTTTAAAGGACAAATTCGCATCAATCAGAAATGATATTTATGTGATCGGAAATGGATATAACGCCGCCTTATCTGGGAAAAGAAATGTTTCTTTAAAACAAGCAGCCCCTGATAATAAAATTCATATCGGCTATTTTGGACATATGACACCATCCTGGTTTGATTGGGATCTCATTTTTGCCCTTGCAAAAAACCAACAATTCGTATTCCATTTTATCGGCCACGGCGCAACCGATGAGATTTTATCCAAAATCGAGGCACTTCCGAACTGTGAATTTTATGGAAAAGTACATCCAAGCAAGCTTCAACAGTTTGTCGAGAAATGGAATATCGGCATCATTCCGTTTAAAACAAGTAAGCTTTCCGATGCCGTCGATCCGATAAAAATTTATGAATACTTATATTTTGGGCTTCCAACCGTGTCAACCGGTATTCCGCATATCGGAAAATACCCACTCGTTACCCATTGTGACACTGAAGCAGAAGCAAGAGCAGCCATCTTGCATGATTATAAACAATTGATCCATGCAAAGCTGCCTTACGGGAATTTAGATGCTTTTTTGGCAAAAACAACATGGGATGAGCGTTTTAAGGAAATTTTACACGTGCTTGATACAAAATAAAAAGAAGAGTGGCTATTTAATTCAGCCACTCTTCTTTTTATACCTTTAGTAATGATTTATATAAATTTTTATAATGACTGATCATAATTTGATTACTGAATTTCTCAGCGAAGTCCTCTTTGGCCCTCTTTTCGAGTTCGGCACGTTTTTCGGGATGATCGATAAATCTGCTAAGCCGTTCAACAAAGGAGTCAACATCTTTTTTCTCCACAATAAAGCCATTGACATCGTCCTGAATCACTTCCGCTGTATTTCCAACATTGGTGACGACTACAGCTTTCCCGTACGCCATCGCCTCCAGTAACGTAAGCGGGGCACCCTCCCATAATGACGACATTGCAAAAACATCCATCACCTTAAACAATTCATTCACTTTGGAAACGTGACCAATGAAACGAATATTGCTTTCACCTTCAGCTTCTTTGAGCAATGACTTGGAATATTGTTTAGAGCCTTCGCCAGGTATTAAAAAGACAAGATGGTCGTATTTTTGATTCAATTTCTTCGCAGCTTCAATAAAGTATTCCAATCCCTTTTGAACATCGAGCCTTGATAGAGTGCTAATCACAAATGAATTCTCGGGCAATCCGAATTGTTGTTTCAATTCTTCTTTCGAACGTTCTGTTGGGATAATTCTTTCTGAATCAATGGAATTTCTAATAACCGTACATTTCTTTTGTTTCATCACTTTAAAATTAGTTAAATTGAAATTTTCTACCGCTTTTGAGACTGAGACGATGGAATCCACGAGGTTGAGATAAAAACTATACTTTATACTCCCCCATGGATTTTCAAAAAAGTGATAGGTATTGTGGGTGGTCTCTACTACATTTACCCCTGCAAGTTTTGCAGCCAAAATGCCATGAAAACAAAAATGAGCTTGCACAATGTCAATCTTTTCATCTTTAATATAGTTTTTCAATTGGTTAATCCGGGCAAATTTACTTGTTTCATTGATTTCCTTACAGGAGAATCCTTTTTCTTTAAGGCGATCTGCCACGACGCCTCCTCTAAAATAGGCAACACCGGCTTCGAATTCCTCATCATTTGTATTTTTGACTAGATTGTAGATAACTTCTTCCAAGCCGCCTTTATCTAGGGCGTCGCAAACATGCAGAACTTTAATTTTTTTCATTTCTTTACCCCTTTACTCTAATAGACGATGTTCTTTTAACTTCTCAGCCATAAACTCAAGCAGACCATTTTTGATTTCATCATTTTGCAGCGCAAATTCAATCGTTGTTTCGATAAAGCCTGACTTCTCTCCAACGTCATATCTTTTACCTTCAAACTCATAGGCAAAAACCCGTTGAATTTCATTAAGCTTTTGAATTGCATCTGTTAATTGGATTTCTCCACCTGCCCCAACTTCTTGTCTATCAAGAAACATGAAAATTTCAGGCGTTAAAATATACCTTCCAATAATGGCGAGGTTGGATGGGGCAGTCCCTGGCTTTGGTTTTTCAACAAACTGTCGGACTTGATATCTTCTTTCAAACTGTGCCAATGGATCAATGACCCCATAGCGGTGTGTTTCGGTTTCAGCGACTTTCATTACCCCAATGACAGAGGAAAGAGTTCTTTCATATTCATCAATAAGCTGGCGGAGGCAAGGCGTTTCAGCTTGAACAATGTCATCACCTAACAATACGGCAAATGGCTCATTGCCAATAAAATTACGAGCACACCAGACGGCATGACCAAGTCCACGCGGCTCCTTTTGGCGGATGTAATGAATATCCACTAAATTTGCAGAAGCTTGCACTTTTTCCAACAACTCAAACTTTTCCTTTTCGAACAACGTTTGTTCTAATTCAAAAGCATGATCAAAATGATCTTCAATCGCTCTTTTTCCTTTACCCGTAACAATAATAATATCTTCAATGCCCGATGCAATGGCCTCTTCTACAATATATTGAATGGTCGGCTTATCCACAATTGGGAGCATTTCCTTTGGCATCGCCTTCGTTGCCGGCAAAAAACGTGTCCCTAAACCTGCAGCCGGAATGATCGCTTTTTTAACTTTTCTCATTTGAGAAATCTCCTTTTCAAACGTAATCGCTTTTATGTGTAGGCTGTGCTAAATTTCGCTGTTGAAGTTCCGCTCCACATAGCTACAAAATCCAACTTAACCTAAAATACAGCCTATATGTAAAAAATTTTCCTCCGATATATTATTTCATAACATAAAATGTTAGACAAGCAATGAAAAAAAGCCTGCAGACTTATTCTGCAAACCTCTCTTCCGATTAATTGATCATTTTGGTTTGATTATTCCGATAGAGATAAACCATGATGATAGCAACATATATGCTGACAGCCGGAGCGGAAAATACATGTCCTGCCACTACTGAAATCCCCATTCCGATGACAAGGCCTAAGAACATCAAGATATTATCAAAGTTGAAAAAGGCGCGACCATTCCTAAGCAATGCTAGGAAAAATGAGTACAAGAAGTAAAGAATCGGGATGATGTACACAAGAAATCCGACAATGCCAAAGGAGTAGAACAAATCAAAAAAGTCCATCTCAATCATTTTAGTATGACCCTTTTCATTTGTGGTGGAGTAGCCTAGGCCAAATAATTTTTGTCCGAGACTCGCTTGTTTGAACTCATTATTCTTTGCCACTAAGAAAATATCCCGGCTGCTTAAAAGAAGTCTAATGATTTTATTTGTTTTTACGGTCTGCTGGGTCGTGTCTGCTTGTTCATTACCGGTATCAGTCCCGGCATCCATTTCTTCCTCAGCCTGTTGTTTTGCTTCCAGTCGTTGGCTGTTTTGTTTGATATTACTCACAGCCCCTGTATTTTGCGACAACGTTCCAATTGATGCCAATACAAAAACGGATATAAGCATATTTACGATTAATTTTCTTCTATTGTATTTAGACTTTAAGAATAACTGAGCTAATAGAATCACTATCGTAACAATAATGAAGAAAAATGCAGAAATCATCCCTACTTTTGTTCCAACAATTAATGATGAAGTGAGCAACAATAACGTCGGAATCCAGTAATAAAAGTCTTTCCACGAATTGGTATGATTGAAAGAGTAAATAATCACCAATGGTGAACATATCGCCATAATTGCACTAATTTCATTTCCCGACGAAAACCATCCTTTTGATCCAAAACCGTACGTATAACTTTTAATGGCCGTACCGGTTAACAAGGAAACAATCATGACGATCCCGACAATCAGCATCCCTACCACAATTTTGTTTAAAAGGACATCGGTTTGTTTATTTTTGATATATTCCCAAACAAAATAATAGGAGAAAAGCATGAGAATGAAATAAACAGTTTTTGTGATATATTTTATTTCTTCGACTAAATTAAAAGTTGATTTTAATTGATGACCAATAAATAAGTTCAATATTAAGACAAGTGCTAAAAATAGAAAATAAACGAGAATCTTTATTTGTCTATATTTAATAGCTGAATAAGTAATATAAATAGCTGTAATGCCAAACATCAGGGTTCGGGTAATCAAACCAACCGTTAAGCTGCTTTTTAAATAATGCAACGAAAAACTTGTCAGCAAATCCAATATTGGCTGCAAGGCAATAAAGATAATCAACATCCGTTCCATAAAATTCCTTTTTTCTAAACTTAAATTCAATCCGTACACGCCCTTTTACTTCCTTTTCATCTTTTTTTCATTTTATTAGTATATCAAGGTGATGCGAAGAAATCTAATAAAAACTGCCTTTTGGTATTTTGTGTTATTTCAACAAGAAAAAACCTAGGTTTTTCAGAGAAATCCCAGGTTTTTTTAGTTATTTTTCTACCTCAAATGTGTTGCTTTGGGAAAGATCTTGAAATTAGAATCTACCACTTTTACAACAATTTTCATTTGTTCGTTTTTATCTGGCAATTTTACACGAATCTCATGTTCATCGAATGATTCCGTTCTTGTATATTGATCGTTTGTTATAAACTTTTAACGCTGTAATAGAAAAGGAGAGAATGGCTCCGTTCCTTTTCCTCCACATAGTATCACCTTTTATTTTTTCATGATGAGTAATTGGTTTTCTATATTAACTCACTAATATTATTCTCTATAAAGATAGGATACACTACTGTTGCTTTTTCGTAAATGTATGAATATGGTAATAGAATACTCATGTCCAGTTTTATCCCATCACCCTTTTGAGCCACTCCTAGGGTATCGGGGATACTGGTTGATTTGCATGCCCGATTTGTGTAAAATTAACTGCTAGGAGTTAAAGCCATTACCTGATGGTTTGGAAACAGGAGGGGAATGAAATTGGCTATAGACAAAGAACAAAATAGCCCTTTAAGACGTGCCCAAATCACTATGCTAGAAATGTTGCTAGTAGTTGATAATATTTGTAAAACGGAAGAGATTCCGTATTGGATAACGGATGGCACATTACTTGGATCTGAAAGGCATAAAGGATTTATCCCATGGGATGATGATGCCGATATTGGTATGCTGAGAAAGGATTATACCAGATTTAAAAAGGTGGTCGAATCGAAGCTACCAAAAAAATTCAAGTTGGAAACAGAAACCGTACATACACATGGAAAGCACAATTGGTTGAAGATTCTTTATCTTGAAGATTTTGATTGGATTGATTGGCATGGGATCAAACGGCGGGGCATTTCAATCGATATTTTTCCATATGATTTCGTTAACGCACCAAATAAAATGTCAATGAAGGAGAAAATTGTCCATCGGATTGCCAGCATTAAATATCCTTCAGAGGCAAATAATATGAAAAATAAGCTACGAAGAGTCATCAACAAACTTCAATTACAAGATGTTTATTCACAAATTAACCCTAAGTCGGACTATGTGACCTATGGGATTGAAACACCTTATTTTGGATGGGCGTATTATAATATTCACGATATTTTCCCTTTGAAAGAAGGAATTTTTGAAAATGAGCGGTTTAAAGTGCCCGCGAACCCTAAACATTACTTAACAACTCTTTATGGGGAAGATTATATGGAGATTCCAGAGGAACACAAACGGCAAAGCCATATGACAAATCTTACCTTAATTAAAGAATAATTTTATTCCTATTTTATGCATTCTTTATAGGAGAAAGGGCAAGCTGGTGTTTTATGCAAAAAACTTCTTTAATTAAAAACATTATCTATAAAATGTTATTGAACGTGTTTAATATCGTTATCCCCATATTAGTGGGGCCCTATGTTTATCGAACTCTAGGGGCGACTTCCATCGGAAAGGTACAGCTTTCCGAAACAATTTTTAACTACTTTTTTATATTTGCCGTTTTTGGAGTTTACAATTATGGCTTGAGAGAAATGAGTCGAATCAAGACTGACCAGAAAAAGGTTAACCAATTCTTTACAAGTATGCTGACGATTAGCATAGGAACAAGCATTTTATCTTTGATAGTGTATCTGGTATTTTGCTATATTGGATATAGTGACCGGGCAATTTTCCCGGTATTAATGATTTATGCAGTCAACCTTATCGGGAACATTTTTTATGTCGAGTGGGTAAATGAAGCAAGTGAAAAGTACAACTTTATCACACTTAAAACCATCTTGATAAAGATTGTTTATATTTCATTATTGTTTACCCTTGTAAAAACCTCCCATGACTATAAGACCTATGCTTTTCTGTTAATTTTAACCACTTTTCTTAATAATATCGTCAGTTTCATTTACATTAAAAGGAAAATTAAACTTGATTTTAGCAATATCAGTATTAAAAAACATATTAAGCCTCTTTTATTAGTTGTCTTTTTTTCCAACGCCAATATTTTATATAATCAGCTTGACCGCTTTATGCTTGGGTCATTCATCAATGAAGCGACCGTTTCCTACTATGTTATGGCCCAGCAGATTATGGGTATCATCAATACGTTAATGCTCAGTATTATACAAGTCACGATTCCAAGATTATCTTATTTAACTGGAAATGAAGACGAAGACTCTTATGTCAAACTGTTAAACAATATTTCTAAGGTCTATTTTGCCTTCTTATTTCCTGCATCGATTGGTCTTTTCGTCACCGCAGATGCTGGAATTCTACTATATGGAGGACATAAATACATCAGTGCCCAGACGCCCCTTAAGATTTTTGCGATTTATATGATCTCAGTTGGGATTGAGTCGATTTTATCGAATCAGGTTATTTATGTTAAGAAAAGGGAAAATATCCTGGTTAGATTAGTATTTATTTGTGGGATTCTAAACCTTATTTTTAATATTTCATTGATTCAATTGAAGATTTTCAATCCAACAACAGCCATTTTGACTACAGCGATATCGAATTTTCTATTATTGGGAATGGAATATATCTTTATCAAAAAATATTTAAAGGTGAATTTTTCTATATTTAGTATTACAAAAATAAAATACTTCTTTTATTCGTTAATTTTCATCCCAATTCACTATCTATTACAAATGGTCATTTCTCATTACATTCCATTATTTTTAGTAACGGTGATTGTTTGTATAGGAGTTTATGTGGCCATTTTGTTTCTCACAAAAGACGAAGTTCTTTTCATGTTTCTTAATAAGATAAAAGGCCGTTTCGGAAGGCCGGCAAAGTCATAATATACTAAAAGAGGGTATCTAGGGGATACCCTCTTTTTATTTATTTTTTTGCTATGTTAAAGGTCAATGATGGTTTTGTACCTATGTGGAGTGGAAATCAACAGCCAAGATTAAAACGGCCTATTTATTTTATCCATACTCCATTCTTATCAAAGACATACCTTTGAATTTTTGTGTTCTTTGCCATCGTACCGTCAGCTTTAAAGAAATACCATTTGCCAGTTTCATTTAACCAGCCCGTTTTCATTGCTCCATTGGACTGCAGATAATACCAATCGTCCTTGAAAAGAAGCCATCCGGTTTTCATAACACCTTCTATATCCAAAAAGTACCATTTTTCATTTAATTGCACCCAGCCAGTCTTCATCGCTCCGCTGCTTTCAAAATAGTACCATTTTCCAGTTACTTGTATCCAGCCTTTTTTCATCATGCCCAGGTCAGAAAAGTAGTACCAGTTATTCTTGTCAAGCAGCCAACCTGTTACCATGCCCTCAGATTTTAGATAGTACCAATTTCCACGATCGAGTAACCAGCCAACACGGACACTTCCGTCAATATTGAAATAGTAAAACTTCCCGTCAATTTCCTTCCAGCCAATTTGCATCGCACCGTCAGCATTCAAATAATACTTTTTATTTCCTGATGTAATCCAACCTGTAGCCATATACCCATCTGTTGAGAAGAAATACCATTTTCCATCTATAATTTGCCATCCAGTGACAAGTAGCCCTTCTTTATAAAAGTGCCATTTTCCTTCCTCTAATTTCCACCCAAATAATTTAGGAGTGTTAAAGGACACAGATAGTCCTGTTTCGGATTCATTTTTCCAAGCATCTACCGCGGTTATTTCCAGGTTATATGCCGTCTCTGGAGTCAATTTCGGGATCTCCAACGTTACCTTTGCCTCTGGGGTACCAGTTTCCCAAAACTTCATATATTTGGTATAAATGACTTTGCCATTATGTTTAATCAGATATCTGTCAACCAAGGTATTATCGATAGCGGCATCCCACGAAAGGGTGACAGAATCCCCATTTATATTTTTCTCCACCCTTACCGCTGAACTTTCGGCGAAAAATGGTTTTTCTTCATCCTCATAAGTTTTTTGAAAAGGAATGGGAACCGTAAATGATTGAATCCATGTATGATCCGTAAACTCCCTTGCTTTAATCTCGACTCTGTCTGGATATACCTTCACCAGGAGCCCCTGTGATAACCTATGGGCACCAAAATCAGAAAAGGCATAGGCAACTGAACCAGTATTCACCATGGTAAACCCGTCCTGGTATATCGTTCTTGGATGATTTAATAAGTAATGGGAGTGTCCTGAAAACAAGATGGCCTGAGGATATCGTTTTAATATCTCCATCAGCCTACTATCCTTAAATCCAGCACCCCAGTCATCACTGCCATACACTGTATGATCGATTGCTTGATGCAAAAAGACAAATATGGGCTGTGCTAGATTCGCTCCTTTTGCTAGTGTTCTTTCTAGCCATCTAAATTGTTCATCCGAAATATTGGCATGGTCATGGTCATATTGACTTGGAAACCCTTCTCCCCCAAGGGTAATAAAATGATACCCATTGATCCAACTATCATAGTAAAGGCCAGGCATTCCGGTCTTATCTACAAACCTATTTATATAGTCGTCTTTGTTCCATTCTCCCCCGGAAAAGACCCCTTCAAAATATTCATGGTTCCCCATTGAAATGACTTTTTCGGCACTCGGGTTGATATTAGAATTTAGGATCAGGTTAAAATTATCATAATCTTGTTCAGTACCGTTATTTGTAATATCCCCCACCATTACAATGGCTTGATAATCAGGAGCAACCTTTCGCAGATCACTTAACGCCTTCGTAAATAGATCCTTTTGGAGGTCATTTCCAATATGAATATCGCTGATTACCGGGAATTGCAGCAAGGGCTCGTTACTTGGAGGAAGTTCATCCGCATTAGCCGAATTTAATGGAATAGCACAAGTAAGTAAACTGAACAAAAATAACAAAATAAGATGCATAGATTTCAAAGGAAACTCTCCAATTCTACTTTATTTCAATATTCCAATATATAACTATTCACTAGAGAGGATTTTATAACAATGATAGAGTGATTACAAGGATAAAATAATAATGATAAAAAGATAGAAATGGGAAGACACTTTGTATCTTCCCATTTCTTACCTACCTTATCCAAGAACCATCTTTTCCTAATTTATTGCCTCCAATAGATGTATTTGCTGCCATGCTTCCATTTGGATAGAAATAATACCACTTTTGATTTATTAAACACCAACCGGATATCATTGCTCCATTTTTGTCGAGATAATACCATTTATCCCGCTCCTTTAACCACCCAATCTTCATTGCTCCATTATTATCAAGGAAATACCATTTATCCCCCTCTTTTAACCAGCCAGTCTTCATTACACCGCTTCTGTCGAGATAATACCATTTATAGCGCCAATTTAGCCATCCAGTTTTCATTACTCCATTTTCACTTAGAAAATACCATTTGTTACCTTGTTTTATCCAGCCGGTCTTCATTATTCCCGTCTCATCCAGGTAATACGATTTTCCTGCTAATTTTATCCACCCAGTGAGCATTTTTCCATACGTAGAAAAATAATACCAGTAGCCATCAATTTTTTGCCAGCCTTGCAACGATACTCGATTTTCGTCAATATAATGCCAGTAGTTTCCATACCACATCCAACCATCCTTAAGCAGGCGGTCAAATTCTAATAAAGAAAAAGATGGAGATACCCATTTCCTACCTAATTCAAATGGATTATCACCCCTTTTTACATTCCAGGGCATAGTCGTAAAGGCGTATTTATAGCCAGCAGCTTTTAAAAGCTCAATTGTACCAGCATCATAGTCACCAAAAGGATATGCTAAATAATCCGTTGATAATAGGTCTCTACTCGTCTCTAAATCTTCCAGGACAACTTGTTCAGGCTGAATTAATATGGCAGCAATCCCGTTAGTAGTATAATGAAGACCATGTGTGTGACTGCCAAATTCGAATACATCCTTCATTTCATTAATCTCAGGCCAGCTTAAGAACTGCAAGCCCGCTGGATTGAATGGGACAGGCGATTCAGAGATACGATTTGTTATCAAAAAGCTTACAGCTTTAAAACCATACTTTTTAAGAACAGAATAGGCATATAAATAATTGGTTTTATGCCCGTCATCAAAAGTAATCACTACAGTTTTATCCGGAAGTGTTTTCTCCCCATTCATATAGGAAACTAATTCAGATATAGAGGCAGTGTAATAACCTTGGTCACTCAAATATTTCATTTGTTCTTCAAACTTTTCCAAGTTAATCACAGCTGTGTTATTAGGAGAAGAATTTTCACTCAGTTTTAAAATATGATGATATAAAAGAACAGGAATCCCTTTCTGTGTACCTTTAACCTCTTCAGCATGAGAGGGAATTGCAAAGGAAAATAAAAGATTACTAAATAAAAATAACAACATGAACATTATCCTAATTGCCTTCACTTTGAAACCACCAATACTAGTATTATTAGCACTATCGCTATTGTTTTTATAGCTATTTAATTTAAATTTATAGCAATTTAGCACTGTTATTACTATTATTTTAATAGATTAATATATATTATTCAATTTATCTTTTTATCCTTTTATTAATAAAAATTAATAAAAATAAAAAGAGCAAAACGAGTTAAATTCGACTCGTTTTGCTCTTTTTATTTTTATTTTTTTAAGGTTTTCAGCAGAAATTTCGGCAAAATCAACTGTCTTTTCCAGCGCCATGGTTCTTTCATTAGACGGTAGAACCATTCGAGGCCGAGTGACTGGAACAGCTCCGGGGCCCGCTTTAGATTGCCTGAAATCACATCGTATGAACCGCCCACCCCTTGGAAAACATATGGTGTAACTTGGTTCATGTGATTGACGATCCAATATTCCTGTGCCGGACTTCCTAATGCCACAAAAATAATTTCCGGGTTATGTTGATTAATGGTATCGACAACAACCTTTTCGTCTTTTTCATAGCCATGCAGCGTACCGACAATTTGAATGCCGGGAATTTGTTTTTCTAGCTCCGCTTTTGCAGTATCAGCGACTCCGGGCTTGCCACCAAACAAAAAAATCCGTTTCCCGTTTTCTGTTGCTGTCTTGCAAAGCTTTAGCATCATATCGATACCGGTTACACGGCTTTTTACCTGGCCGCCTTTTATTTTTGAGGCCAATATAACGCCAATTCCATCTGGAATTTGGTAATCAGCGCGGTTCAGAAGCTTTCTTAACTCTTCATCTTCTTGGGCCTTCATGATTTTTTCCGGATTAATTGCCACAATAAATGACTTCTTCTTCTTTTCGATATCCTGCATTAATAACGAGGCGAGCTGGTCGTAATCATAATTACAGACATCTACCCCGAGAAAGTTTTCCTTCATAACGTACCACCTTTTAGACTTCACATATGAACGAACTGCGGCTCAGGTTTCTGGCCGCAGTGAATATTTCAGTCCTAACTATGTTTAGCATCACCTAACACGCGGACATCAAAACCTGCTTTAACCCAGGCATCGCGCGGAAGGCAATTTTTTGTATCGAGCACAATTTTCGAACGCACAAGATTCGCTATTTGCTTTGGATCTAAAATCTTAAATTCATCATGCTCTGTCAAAATAACAACAATATCCGCATTCTGTAAAGCCTCTTCAAGGTTTAAGGCTTGCTGAGGCAATTTTTGCTCCTTAATATGCGGATCAAAAGCAGTCAGCTCTAAGTACATTTCCTTTAGATGATGGACAACCTCTACAGACGGACTTTCTCGCATGTCATCGATATTCGCTTTAAAGGACAAGCCTAAGACGGCAATTTTCGGATTTTTAATTTGTTGCTGCTCAGCGATGGTTTTCACTTTATTGGCAACAAACAACGGCATGGAATCATTAGTCTGACGTGCAAGATGAATGATTCTCGCATTTTCCGGATCCTGCTCGACAAGGAACCATGGGTCGACCGCGATACAGTGACCGCCAACACCAGGACCTGGCAGATGGATATTTACACGAGGGTGGTGATTCGCAAGCTTAATGGCCTCCCACACATTGACCCCGATATTTTCACTAACACGGGCAAGTTCATTGGCAAAAGCAATATTGACATCACGATATGTGTTTTCGATAACCTTCACCATTTCGGCTGTTGTCGCATCAGTTATGAAAATTTCGCCTTTTACGAAAGCACGGTACAGATCACGTGTTTTTTCGGCCGACTCTTCGTTGATTCCGCCGACAATACGGCTGTTATTGACGAGTTCTTCGAATACCCGTCCTGGAATAACTCGTTCTGGAGAGTGGGAAATTAACAATTCAGTGCCCATTTCTAGTCCGCTCTCTTTTAAAATCGGCATCATGACATCCTCAACTGTTCTTGGTGGAACCGTTGATTCCAGAATAACAAGATTTTCTTTTTCAAGAAAAGGCACAATTGATTTGGTTGCGGACTCGACATATTTCATATCTGCCGTTTTATCAGGGTTAATTGGTGAAGGAACTGCGATAATAAATACGTCAGCTTTTTCTGGTGTAGTTGAAACGGTAAAATTGCCGCTATCAATTGCCACATTTAGGCGTTCTTGCAGCCCATGCTCTTCAATATGAAGCTGTTTATTTCGAATTTTTTCTACAGCTGCAGAATTTACGTCCACACCATGAACATGGATGCCGTTGTTGGCAAACATAACAGATGTTGGAAGACCGATATAACCAAGGCCAATAACACAAATTTTATTCATCAAGTGACTTCCTTTCGTTGCCAAGCTTTAAAAACCTATAAGCTTATATTTTACTTTATTGATGCAGTCTAGCCACCAAAAAGTATGACGATTAAATTTTTACCTCACTAATTTTAACAAAAAACTTAAGTAAATGAAACTCTCAGATGGGAACGATGTCGGATTTTGCTCCTTTTGTCATAAGTTCACGAAAATGTTGAATATTTTCAAAAAAAAGCGACCGGATAGAGTATGAAAACAAAAAGAAAAAACAGGAAGGAAAATTCCCGCCTGCTAATTTGAAATATTAATTAATTGGTTTTGATCCGCCCCAAGCTCCATTATTGTTAAAATAATGAACTTCTTTGCCAATTGTTAAATAAACTCCGTGTACCATTAAGCCATCCGTGTTAAAATAGTACCAATATTTACCGTATTTTAACCAGCCGCGAAGCTCGGCTCCGTTACTTTTATAATAGCGATAATCGTATGCAGAATTTTCTTGTTTAACCCAGCCAGTAACCATTGCACCGTTTTTACTAAAGTAATAGTACGTATTGTTGATTTGGTTTCTGCCTGAAACAGAGTTGCCGTAAGAATTGAAGTAATACCACTTGTTCTTATAAAGTAGCCAGGTTTTGTTGTATAGAGTGCCGCTGCTCTTAGCATAATGCCAATAGGTGCCATCGAAATACCAGCCATTTGCTTTCATGACACCATTACCATCAAAATAGTATGGTGTGCTGCCAACCAAAAATACACCTGTTACCATTTGAAAATTAGGTTTTAAATAGTACCATTTTCCGCCAAGGCTGAGCCAGCCAGTTAACAACTGTCCTTTGCTGTTGGAATAGTACCAAGAGTAGCCGTCATAGGCCCAGCCGGTTTTCATGACACCATTGTTATCAAAGAAGTAGTGGGCATTGTCAATTTCCATAACACCACCCGTTACCATCATACCTTCTTCATCAACGTAATACCATTTGCCGCCATCGAAAATCCATTTGTAAGAGGCCATCACACCAGTTACCGGATCAAAATAATATCTCACATCGTCAATATTATACCAGCCGGTAACCATATTGCCATCTTCATCGTAGTAGTAGAGATTTCTGTCTTCATCTACTGTCCAGCCATATTCGATTCCTGGGTCATAGTTGCCATCATAAATTAAATCAACACCCTTGGCTAGAAGCTCGCCGATTACCTGCATGGCTCCTGAATCCTTAGTCAAATCAAGATTTGGCATTTCCGTCATCCAGACAAATTGCAATTGAGCTAAATTTAATAATGGTGTTATATCAGATGCGGGATTTGATGAAATATACAAGTCCACTAGATTTGTTAGGCCATTTAATGGCTGTAGGTTCGTAATTTGATTAGATTCTATGTCTAGAGAGGTCAGAGATGTTAAATTAGCAATCGGTGAAAGATCGGTAACATTATTCTCCCAAAGCGTTAAAGAAGTCAAGTTCGTAAGGCTGCTTAATGCGGAAATATCTGTAATACCATTGTTTGTTAAATCTAAATTTTCTAGGTTTGTCAGCCCGCTAAGAGAAGAAAGATCGGTGAAGTTGCTTTCTGTAACTCCTAGGCCTGTTAATTGTGGTACTTCGCTCAACCCAGAGAAATCACTTATATTATTACCAGATAAATCTACATATTTTAATACTGTTAACCCGTTAAGCGTAGACAGGGTGCTGTTCACAAATTTGGTATATCCCAAACCTAAGTATTCTAAGCCTGGCAAATTCGTTAATCCTGAGGCGTCACTAATCATATTGTTTGATAGATCTAAATAATGTAATTGCGAAAGCCCGTTAAGTGAACCTATACTGCTGTTAACAAGCTTATTATGATCTAGACCTACATCCATTAAATTGGTTAATTTGCTTAATGGTGTTAGATTGCTAATATTGTTAAATGATAGATTAAGGTAATTTAAATTTACTGCAAATTCTAGACCTGTTAAATCCGTAATGTTTAATTCTGTTGCATCTAATTCTGTTAGAGTTGCTAGTTTACCTTGGGTGATGGGTGTTGAGGAGTTGATTCCTAAAACCTCACGCACAGCGTTAGCCAAATTGGTATCTTTGAACGTAACCACATCGTTTGTTCCTTGTGTGACTGCGTTTGGTGTTTGCTGACTTAATCCTGGTTGTTGCCTCTGCAAATCATTGAGTGCTTTTTGCTTAAAGGATTCTTTAATCCATTTTGCCGTTTTGGCAGCGACTGGCGCGGTTTGTGTAACCGTTTTGGTTTGTTCGGCTGCTTTCGTATTCAATGAAGCCATGAATGAAAGCGATAGAACAGAGGCCAGCATGATCTTGCTAAATTTCTGCATCTCTATTAACCCCCTAAATTTACTAGGTACATTATATCAAATTATTCGGAATAAAATGGAAAAAATCAAATAATTTATAATAATAGAAATAATAAATTCAACATAAAAAAAGCGAAACCATCTTGAGTGTGGTTTCGCTTTTTATAAACAATTTATTTAATCCAAGCTCCGTCGCTTCCGATTACATATCCATCAATTGTTGTATTCTTGGCCATTGAGCCGTCTGAGTTTAGGAAATACCAGTGGCTGCCGGAATAAATCCAGCCAGTTAGCATTGCACCGCTAGATCCTAAATAATACCAATTATTATCCCATAATAACCAGCCAGTTTTCATTTTACCGTTTGAATCTAAGTAATACCATGTAGCCCCATCTTTTATCCAGCTAGTCTGTTTTACATCGTTTTTGTAAAAGTACCAAGAGCCCTCCGATAGTACCCAGCCATATTTAGTGTTACCAATCCGCTTTGAACCAATATAGGTTCTAGTATAGTAAGACTCTGATAAAGAGCTGACCTTAACCCCATTAGAAGATGCATGTACAAATTTATTGTCACCTATGTAAATTCCAACGTGCGATGCTCCAGCCTTATATGTGCTAAAGAAAACTAAATCGCCATCTACTAGATTACTTTTTGAAACGGCTTGTCCTTTTGTGTATTGGTCCGCAGCAGTTCGTGGTAAAGTAACCCCAGCTTTCTTATATGTATAACTTGTAAATCCAGAGCAATCAAATCCGCTTGGAGATGTTCCTCCCCATACATATGGTACGCCAATATAATCAAGAGCAATATCTGTAACCGTATCTCCAAAGGATGCCGCTTCTGTTTTATGTCCGCCGATTAATCCGCTCAAGAGTAAAGAACATGATAGTAGACCTGTAACTATTAACTTCTTCATGATAACCCCCGTGTTTCTTTTTCTCTCTTTTTTGTTAATTCTAGTATCTCATAAAATTTAATAGATTTAATTTACAGTTATTTTTTAATATTATTACAGGAATGTTTCAAAAATTGACCTTTTTCGACTTTATTATCGAATTTTTCAGAAAAACGTCAAAAAAAATAGAAAAACAGGCTTTACGACACAGCTGTTTTATGCTTTTTATCCTATTGATTACTGGGGACCGATGAAATATGTCAAAAATAAAACAAAGACTTATCGACTATAAATTCAAATATATTATTCATTAATAGTAAAACCACCCCTTTCATTTGAAAGGAGTGGTTCTTTGGTTATAACATCGCACCGTCTTTTCCTAGACGGTATCCGCCAATAGTGGTGTTGGCCGCCATATGACCGTCAGTGTATAAGTAATACCATTTGCCGCTAACCTTGACCCAGCCTGTTAGCATAACACCACTGTTGTTCATGTAGTACCATTTGCCTCCAGTGCTTACCCAGCCCGTTTTCATGGCACCGCTTTGATCAAGGAAATACCACTTGCCGCCAGAATTCAGCCAGCCGGTTTTCATATCCCCAGCAGGATTTAAATAATACCATTTGCCGCTAATATATTGCCAGCCTGTTTGCATGACGCCAGATGAATTGAGGTAGTACCATTTGCCGCCTGATTGCAGCCATCCCGTTTTGAGTGCCCAGTTGCTATTATAAAAATACCATTCACCGTTTAAATTTTTCCAGCCTGCATTAGCCGTAAAAGCATTAAACTCTTTTGTTATTTGAGCTATTTTTCCAGCCCATGCTTGGTCTGTTGAATATTGATGGAATGTATGGTTAAATCTCATATTATCAAGCGTTGGCTGTGAAAATGGATAATCTACATTGGATTTTTCTCTACTAATATAGTTCTCATTGATCCATTTTGCCCCATCCACGATTCCACTTCTTGCTGCCGAAAACGTATCTGCATTGGCAGCAGGCTGATTATCATCTGCTCCAATTCCATAGAAATTGAATTTTGTTTTCACGATATCTGATGTGCCCCATTTGGTTTCAAGACCGGAATGTGCCAAAAGATAGATGGCATTGACGCTGTAATTATTTTGGGCTTCCAAATAAGCTGAACCCATTCCCGTCATTAAGGTTGGTTTCCATCCAGTTTTATAGTTAATAAACTCATTAAGTTGATTAACCGTAACATTGGCTTTCGTATTTAAGGGGGTAAAAATCGTAATATTGTTTGTGACCTTTCCTTCATTTTCAAATTCATATGGAATAATATTGCTTCCTGCACCTGGTTTGTATGATTCATCCTTCAAGTACAAACCATAGATCCAGCCTTCTAGTAGGCCATCTGCAGTCCGTACCTTAAAATAATTACTTGCCGGGTCATAATCAAGGACATATACTTTTGAATGATTAGGAATGATTTTTCCACTTGTTGGAGGGGTAGCAGGGTTGTCTCTGACATTTCTCCACTCCTTCACAAGCCAGGTTTGTTTGGATAGGTCACTGGTTAAATAGTCTTTATGTACCCAGCCCGTTCTGCCGTCGGCCATTTGAATTTCAGCCGCATAGTCTTTTTGACTGAGGATGGTTACTTTGTCGTTAAACTTCAATTCAGCATATGGTTGATAATTCGGGTCCAAATGAATTCGAAAATCCGATAGTTCCTCATAACTGCGATAAACTGGCAGCTCTGTGACAAATACACTCATTTCGTTCGGGACTGATGCGGCTGTTGTTTGTGCTGCTGAAGCCTTGCTATGAAAGATCCCCATCAACAATAGGACAACTAAAAAACTACGAAAAACTACTTTTTTCACTTTTTTCTCCTCTCAATCTATTATTCTCTCTATAAGAGTATCATATTTTCCAACGGTTTCCACCCTTAGTTCGACAATTGCTGCCAAGAAATGTTATAGAATATTCATACATTTTTTATTTTTCGCGGATGTTTTTTTATAAGATTAATAGTGAATTAGGAAGGAAGTGAAACATGGCTTATAAACCTCGTACTGAACCCTTAATGTTAAAAATCCTTCATTATTTAGATGGAAGAATGGTACTTTCAGAAAATGAGAAACAGTATTATTTAACTCTAAAAAAAGGCTATGAAGGGGAGGTAAAGTTTGATTTATTGACTAAGAAAATTTCTAGTGAATGCTTAGTATTAAATGATTTATTGCTTGAGGTTAACAACACCCTATTCCAAATTGATACTACCCTTATTTTTCAAGACACTATTTACCTGTTGGATGTTAAAAATCATGAGGGAGATTATATTTTTGAATCTGGAGAGTTCTTCACGATGTCCCGAAAAGATATTAAGAATCCTTTACAACAGCTAAAAAGAAGTACATCACTGTTCCGTCTACTACTCCATAATCTTGGATATCATTTTAATATTGAATCAAATGTTATTTTTATTAACCCCGCGTTTACCCTATATCAAAACCCACTAAACGAGCCCATTATTTTTCCAACGCAGCTTGATCGTTTTAAGAAAAAGTTAGATATGATTCCATCAAAACTAAATAGCCGGCACAAAAAGTTAGCTGACCAATTAATTTCTTTACATATAACAAAATCTCCATATACTCATAGTCCTAAATATAATTATGGGATACTGCGAAAAGGTCTTTCATGTTGTGCTTGCGACTCATTGTCGTTTTCCGCCAGTGAGAAGAAATGCGTTTGTGCTGATTGTGGGCATGAAGAAGCTATTGATACCGCTGTAATTCGGGGTGTTTCGGAATTAAAAGTGCTTTTTCCAGAGATGAAAATTACCACGAACCTAGTACATGAATGGTGCAACGGGGAAGTTTCTATTAAGTCAATCAGAAGGATTTTAAAGCAAAACCTTACAACTAAAGGTAATACAAGATTTTGTTATTATGAGTAATTTGAAATTCTAGGCAATTGAGTCCTCTTTTAGGATCGCGGAGAAGCTTCCATTTGTGTGACCATTATTAATTACTACACCCAAGCTTTTTTTGTATTGACTGGCATTTGGATGCTCTCCTAATTACCGCTTACGTGTTTTTTTCTTCTTGACGGGCATATGGACACTCTCCTAATTACCGATTGCCTGCTTTTTTCGCCTCGACGGGTATTAGGACGCTCTCCTAATTACCGATTGCCTGTTTTTTTCACCTCGACGGTAATTAGGACGTTCTCCTAATTACCGCTTGCGTGCTTTTTTCAACTCGACGGGATTTTGGACGTTCTCCTAATTACCGCTTGCGTGCTTTTTTCAACTTAACGGGCATTTGGACCTTCTCCTAATTACCGCTTAAGCTCTTTTTTCATAACAACAGACATTAGGAGCCACCAAAAATTACACTTTTTTCAAATGCTTCGGACACAAAAAAAATAAACCGGCACCAAGTGCCCGTTTATTTTTTCGCTGCTAACAATTTATTTACTTTTTCAAGGTCTGCTACGGAGTCGATTTCATAGCTGTCATCAGGGTGGATTTCTTGAAGGTAGACATTTAAGTTAGGCAGGTTATTCTTGACGATTTCATCCCACCAGAACTCCACAAAATTGCCGCCTTCGACAGCTTCTTCAAGTTTCCCTACAATATAACGTCCATCTTGCTCGGACCAGTAGGACACGCCGCAAAGAATGTACTCATGATCACCGTCGCCAACCTCGATATCGGTTACTTTATAATGATCATCGTAACGGATAATCCATTCACCCTTAAAATCCGGCTTGCGGGCGCTGAAATACATGGATGTCTTTGGTGTCTTTAACATGAAATTGCGGTCCAAGTAATTATCGCCATCAATGACGTATGAATCCGGCAGATAATCCCTCACTAAATACATCGTGTACATATTGTTATAAACATCGTATTTATCATTGTGAACGAGCTTCACACCGTACTTCTCTTTTAAATACTCAAACTTTTCCGCTAAGTAGCCGGTTACCACGATGATTTCCGAAACGCCGACTTCTTGTAAAAACTCCACCTGTCTCTCAAGCATTGGTTTCCCGTTTACGACAGTAAGTGCTTTAGGTGTTGTCAACGTTAGTGGACGTAATCTTGTGCCCATCCCTGCTGCAAGAATAATTGCTCTCATTAAGCTGTAATTCCTTCCTCTTTAAAAATTTTATTACGCCGTTTTCCTGCCTTTAAGAACATTCATCCATTTGAGTTCCTCTTGGCTGGCAACCGTAATAATGGATCCTAATAAAATCATTATACTAAAGAACACAAGCTTAAAGGTAATTGGTGTGCCTAAAATGATAAAGCTTAACAGAATCGCCCAGGCAGCATACGTAATATTCAAGGCCATCGCACGGGTTGGACCCATAACGTAAATCGCTTTGTAATAAAATACATACGAGGCTGTTCCGGAAAGGGCAATCAACGCGATCAAGAAAAACTCACTGCTCTTGAACACTTCACCCACAAGCGGATACGCCTTGAAAAATGGTAAAATCAACACGCCGTACGTAACAGCTGAAACCAATTGACGAATTTGCAGCGCTTGCTCCGGTGAGATTTCATCATCCTTCATACCATACGCAAGAATAACACACTCCATCCCCCAGCCGAAAATACATAAAAGGATAAACGAGAAACCAAGAATGTAGCTTGGTGACGGTTCGCCGCCTGCAAAGCCTAATAAGAAAATAAATAAAATACTAATAAAAAGTCCAATCCAGTTTTTTAACGTTAATTTATCCTTTAAGATCACAAAGGCAAAAAATGCACCAATCGCCGGGTAAACGGCTGAAACGGAAGCCGATAAGGAAGCACCCAAATACTTAACCGCAAGCACGTAGCCTGTCATACCAATAGGTCCGCCGAGTAATGCGCCCAGCATGACGAACCGTCCGCTTCGGGTCGTTAATTTTTGAAAAGGAACCTTGACTTCCCCTCTAATCGTCATATAGATCAGCATCCAGACACTGGACAATAAATCATGGAAAAAGGTACTCACTAGCGGCGCAAGGAAAATCACCAAATCAGAGGATACGAACAATGCTTTTGATAAAACCATTCCGATTAAAACCGTGTCGAGCGCCCAAGTGAATCCGGAAAACAATCCGAAAAGTAATCCTTTATTTTTTATATTCATATGCCATCTCCCTAATTAAGTCGTGTTTTAAATTCTCTCTACATCTATTAAAGCGATCAATTCCGTAGGTGCCAAAGTCGTCGCCCTTCGCCTCTTTAATAACGGTCCAAGTGCTCCAAAGGAAATCCTGGAAAATTTTATTCATCAGCACTCGCTGTTGAATTTCAAGCGGGATTTCATCCTGCTGCAAATAAAGGGATAAAAATAGTTCCTCTTCTTCAGGTGTAAAGCTGCATTCCATGGAATGTGCAGCGAGGTCCCACATTGGGTCATTCATGCCGCTGTATTCCCAGTCAATGAGATAAAGCTTATCTTCGCCGCTTTTCACCATGTTTTCAGGCACCGGGTCAATATGACACGGTGTAAGTTTTATATCCATTCCTTGATAAATTCGCTTCAGAACCATAACCTGTTCTTTTACTTCCTTAAATGGGTGATACGGCTGTCCGCCCGCCTCAATCATCAATCGCTCGTATTCGTCCATTTTTTCAAACACATCAAAGCGGTTAGCCATCTCAAGACCCGAGTTGTGCAGCTTTCTAAAGTTAGCCGTTGACAACTCCATGATATCCTGGCGCTTTGCCATTTTGCTGTTTATTGTTTCGGCATTTGGAATCAGTTCGGCAATCTTAACGCCGGTTTCTTCATTAAAATACAGCAGCTCGGTATCGATGCCTAATTTACTTACCAGTGCGGCATTGAATTTTTCCTCACGGCGGTTAATCATCGATTCCGTTCCATTGCCTGGGATTCGGAGCACATACTCTTTTCCCTTTATAACGACTTTAAAGTTTTTGTTCGTCATGCCGCCGAACGGCTGGATGTCCTCGATATCCTCATAGGCAAGGTCAAGAGCTTCCATTAAATGACTTTTAATAAAAATTTCCCGGAATTCCGCTTCCTTCCGTTTTAACATCGGATAGGTTTTTTCGATAACTGTTTCATAGTGCTTCCGAGTGTCAATTTCGCCCCAAATCAGATTATGCATCTTTAAGTAGCCAATATTGAAGTGGCGGGAAATGTCTAGCAGCATATATTCATAGTGTATAAGTGGGTTTCTATTGTTTTGTTGATATTCGCTGACCATTTTAGAATACACATCATAGGAAATCTTGCTGATTCCAATCATTTCGCCATCGATGCGGTTAAATTGATGAACGTCTTTTGAAATTTTATGAAGATAGCCATTTTGGATTTCGACAAACGCCTCGTCTCCGGAGCCGCTTTCATTGCTGATCAGGACCGTGTCACGCTGCGGATGCTGCAGGATTTCTCTAATCGCCCGCTCTTCAATTAAAATATCATCCTCGACTAACAAAAAATCGCTATTGATAAATGGCTGAGCCGCTGCCAGGGATGCCATCGATCCAGTCCATTTGTATTTAGAATTATGGACAAACTGGATGTGGCTGAATTCAGGATGATCCTTGAATGCTTCCGGATTGTATCCAGTAACCAATACGATATGGTTGATGCCATTTTCCTGAAGGATATCCAAATTCCTTTGCAGGAGTGTGATGCCATCGATTTCCATTAGTCCGGCCGGCTTGTTGAACTCCTTGCGTAAACCGGCTGCTAAAATCACGGCCTGTTTAATTTCCGTTAATGGTTCTTGATGGATATTAACCTTTTTGTGATGGTAAGCTTCGATTCCGCTTTGTAAAAAATCAATTCCTTTTTGGGTTAAATAATAGCTGATATTTCTGCCTTTTTTTTCACTATATATAAAGTCCCCGTGGGTTAAATCATTGATTAAATAATTCACCTTACCGATAGAGATGCCGCAAAGCTCGGCCATTTTCTTTTGATTTATGTTCGAATTTTTATTAATTGCTTCTAATAATTGAAGTAAGTGCTGTTCCATATGGGGTCGGCCCCCTCCTCTGATGAATTCAATATTTGAATGCATTTTCATTGTAACGCAGCCCAGAAATTCTGTAAATAAAAAAGTCGTTTTGTGGTTAGTATTCGCAATATAAAGAGGAAATAAAAAAGAAGATGGAATAATCCATCTCCATTAAAGATTTAGTGCTTCCTGTGCAACCATAAGTCCTGCTGCCTGATTTTCTTTCCAAATAGTATCAAAATTAGCAAGCGGCACTGGTTTACTAAACGTATGAGTAGAAATTTCCGGTGTGAAGCCCGGCATCTTCATGTCTTGAATAAACCAATCTGTAAAGCCGCCCCCGCTTGGATTAGGGCCTGGAAAAACCAGACTGTAACCTGTTAAATTGGAGTACTTTACGGCAATTTTATAATCTCGGTCATACTCTGCCTTAGCTTGATGGAAATTCCAATAAAGGATACGTCCTGAAGAGTGATAGGCAACAGCCGCTTTGAACTGATGGGCTTTCGTAAAATTGTAAACCGCCTGTACTTCTGGTTCGCTTAATGGCTGATATCCTTTAAAGTTTTCAGGGGACGGCTTGCCTGTGTTACCTGCAATGTTCGCCCAGTCCGCTGGATACTGACGATTTAAATCTACCCCTCTGATATTCGCTTTCCATGAGGAAAAATCAGTCTTGTTCCCATTTAGTTGTAATACATAGTTGGGGTTTTTCGCCGTGAAGCGCCCTTCCTGGACAAGCATGACACCATCTGGATTAACCATCGGTACGAACCAAATGGAAACCTTATTGAGAAGAGCTTTAACATTGTAACTATTGAAATTGCGATTTGCTGAATACGAGGATGCATATTGATCTAGCATTTCCATTAAAACATTCGTGGTCATATGCTCTCGGGCATGGTGGGAGCCATTTAAAAAGATTTCTTTATTCCCTTTTCCCAGCTTTATCGCATAAATGTTTCTGCCATCGACTGACTTTCCAATTATCTGAGTCTTGATAAAACCCGGGAAATTCTTTTGAAATTTATTAATGTCTGCTGCCATGTCATTGTAGGAATAGGTCTGCTTTGGATTCACTAAATTGGCAACCCAGGCACCATTGCTTCCTAACGTGGACCCTTGGAACGTCGTATTTTTGGCCATTATTCCATTGGAATAAAAATAATACCAGGCATCGTCAACCATCAGCCACCCTTTTGCCATTGAACCAGAGGCTTTCAAGTAATACCAATTGTTTTGATTATAGAGCCAGCCAGATTGCATTATTCCATTTTGTCTAAGATAATACCACTGGTTATTCACAAACACCCAGCCGGTCGCCATCGCACCATTTTTATTCAAAAAATACCACTGGTTTTGATAAAGTAACCAACCAGTTTGCATAACACCTTTTTCATCAAGGTAATACCATGTATTTTGGTCCTTAATCCAGCCGGTTTGCATGGCCCCTGAGTCTGGATTGAAATAGTACCATTTCCCATCAATGAGAACCCAGCCTAATTGCATGGCACCAGTTTGCGCATCAAGGTAATACGTTTGCTCTCCTTCTTGAAAAAAACCTTTCTGAAGAGCCCCAGACTCAAGATCAAAATAATATCTTTGTCCGCTGATTTCCATCCAGCCTTTTGCTCTTTCCTCACCGATATAATAGTAGGTAACTCCATTTTCCTCAACCCATCTTCCAGCTGGCATAACTTCTGCCTTTACGCTAGTGGAATCCTTAGTAACCGATTGTTCGCTTGAATCAACCGTTGGAGTTTTGGCATCGGCATTTGTTTGTCCATTTAAAGTTTCATCTTTTACTGGCACACTTTCGCTTCCAGGAGATACTGCTCCTGTATTTACCGTTTCCTCAGCCGCCGCTTCAATTGGAAAAGCCAATAGGTTAAACAGTAAAAGGTTAATCAAAATTTTTTTCATTCTCAATCTCCCAAATAAAAATATATGAAACTACGAAACTCTAATTTCACCATTTCTCAGAATATCATAGACAAATTTCGAGAAAAAGTGACAAAAGGACTGTGCAAACGCACAGTCCTTTTAGTCCTATTTATATACAGGAACATCAAAATATAAAGTATACGAGCTTAAAGAATCATAGATTTTTTTGATATTAGTGACCTGCTTGACTGCCCAGCCAATATCGGTCGCATATTGATGATTCACATTGAGTGCGTTCCATCTCATTTTATAAAGTGTGTTCTGAGGGGTGGCAGCGTTAATATAGCCATTGCCAATGTAAGCTGCACCGCCGATAATCGCTGCTTCCGGTGTAAACCAGCCCTGCTTATACGCATATTCTGCTCCGCACGTATTTGGGCAGCTGTCAAAGGCATTAATGCCATACATGTTATAAACAGCTTTTGGTTCTACTGGTTTACCATCGACCGTACTTACGATAATTTTTCCAGTTGATAGTGGAGAGGTACCATTTCCGGTTTCAAGCAAGGCATGTGAAATGAGATATACTTCATTGATATTGTTTTGCTTGCCGGCTTGAATAAACGCGGCGCCCATATTCTGTAAAACACCTTTTCCAGCCAGGACTTTTGTATTGATATCCTGAGGATCGACACCAGGACTCTTATTTAAGAGCAGGAACTGGAAATAATCTGCACTTGTTGAACTAAAGTTATTTGGATTCACATAATAAGAAACATCCGATTCTTTCGCATTCCGCCATGTGTCATATTTGATTTGATACCAGGTACCGACAGTTGCGACAATTTGGACTTGAGCGTTCTGCTTTAAGGCACCGAAAACAAAGGAAGTTGCATTTGTCTCTTCGCGAACATTTAACGTAGATGAAGTGACCACACCCTTTGTTGGGTCCTTGGCATCTTTTAATACATACGTACTGCTGACATATGCCGGGCTGTTTCGATATTTATCCGTTTGTGGACTTTTTTGCATTTCCATGTCAATCATTTGCTGCAACGTTACGTTATATGTTGTGGTTTTTATAACTGGACCAGGGTTCCAGACACCATTATCGAAAAAGTTATAGGTCTTGCCGTCGATGACTTGCTCGCCGGTAACCATTTTTCCATTAGCGTCAAAATAGTACCATTTATTATCCAGAAACAGCCAGCCAATAGACATATCGCCACTTTTGGTTAAATAGTACGTAGCGCCGTTATCCGTTAACCAGCCGGTTTGCATAATGCCGTCTGTGTTCAGGCAATACCATTTCCCATTGACGTATGCCCAGCCAGTAGACATTTTCCCGTCGCTGTTCAGATAGTACCACTTATTATTCTCCAGCAGCCAGCCGGTTTGCATCTCGCCAGTAGCAGAAAAATAATAACGATAACCGCCATCGACCAGCCAGCCAGTTTGGGCAGCCCCATCAGCTCCAAAGTAATAGGATTTGCCATCGGCAGCCAGCCAGCCGGAAATCATCATTCCATTCGTATCAAAATAATACTTCCTGCCGCCATCCGTCAGCCAACCGGTTACCATCGCTCCATCGGAACCAAAGAAGTACTTTTTATCTCCTTCGGTCAGCCAGCCTTTTAAGGCCTTACCATCCGTACCAAGATAATACTTTTTATTCTCAATTTGCATCCAGCCGCCAGTTTGCATAACGCCATCTGCACCAAAATAGTATATTTGGTCCTCAATGGTTTGCAAGCCAGTCAGCATTTTTCCTTCTGAATCAAAGTAAAAGCTTTTTTCATCTTCGGTCAGCCAGCCCTTATACATGGCACCGTCCGTGCCAAGGTAATAGGTGCTGCCGCCATCTTGCAGCCAGCCTGTCTGCATAACGCCATCTGCCGGTGCAAAGTAATAACGGGCTCCATCAATGGTTTGCCAGCCCTTTGTCATCGTTCCCTCTTGAGCAAAGTAATACTTTTTATCGTTTTCGGTCAGCCAGCCTTTATACATGACGCCGTCTGTGCCGAGATAGTAAGAATTCTCTCCTTCGGCCAGCCAGCCTGTTTTTAGTGTTCCGTCTTGAGCAAAATAATAGCGTACACTATCAATGGTTTTCCAGCCTTTTGTCATCACGCCGTCCAAACCGAAGTAATACTTTTTATCTCCTTCGGTCAGCCAGCCCTTGAACATGACTCCATCTGTTCCTAGATAATAGGAGTTTCCGCCGTCTTCGAGCCATCCGGTTTGCAGCGCTCCATCAGCACCAAGGTAAAGGCGTTTATCACCATCGCTAATCCAGCCGACCTGCATCGTACCGTCCTTAGCGAAATAATATTTTTTTTCATTTTCGGTCAGCCAGCCAGAATAAACTTGTCCATTCTGGTCAAAATAATACTTCTTATCACCATCGGCCAGCCAGCCTTTATGCACCGTACCGTCCTGGTCGAAATACATTACATACGCTCCATCTCGGAACCAGCCGGTAAGCGGCGCAGTATTAAGGGCACCTGAGGAGGCAAAAACATATGGGTTACCATCAATGATTTTTTGACCGGTGACCATAGCTCCGCTTGTGCTTAAGTAATATTTTACATTTTTATCTACGATCCAGCCGATTTTCATGGCACCGCTTTGGTCGAGGAAGTACCAGCTGTTTGCATTAAGTAACCAACCAGTCTTCATCACACCGCTCGGCTGCAGAAAATACCAAAGATTATTTTCTTTGAGCCAGCCAGTTTTCATAATTCCAGTATTCTTATCAAGGTAGTACCATTGATTGTTATACTTTAGCCAGCCGGTCTTCATCACCCCGTTACTTCCGAGATAATACCAGCTGTTTTTGTATTGAATCCAGCCAGTTACAGCTTTGCCTGTTGAAGTATAGTAATACCAATTGTTATTCTGAAACTTCCATGTATAGGTCACAGCCGCTTGAGTACCTGATGCAGACGAGGAGAACAACATGCCTGCCAGGACCAAAGCAGTGATCCGTTTTTTCTTCAAACTCTTTCCCCCCACTTAAATTTCTTTATCTATTAAACTATCATTTTACTTTTTGAAAAAGTTGCTAAAGGATGAGGATGTTACGCGGAAAATAGGTCAAATTAATTAATTAATTAATTAATTAAATTTAAATATCACTATGACGATTATACTAAACTTCCAAATTTATGGATATGGGAAATCTAGTAAATAATCTGCTAGCCAATCCTTCCTAGGACAACTTTCTCATTCAATCAATTATGTATACCTATATTGTCTCATTTTGTCACATTTTTTCAACAAAAAATTGAAAATTGTGTCGTTTTTAGCAAAATTGTCATATCAAGTTAATAATTGGAACAAAAAAAGACGAACAGATCACTCTGTCCGTCCCGCGTGGACAAGTGTCCACAAGGGGTGCCTGACACCATAAAAGACACCATAAATTATTTAATCCAAGCTCCGTCGCTGCCTAGTTTATAGCCGCTGATGGTGGTGTTGACGGCGAGTTGGCCGGATTGGTAGAAGTAGTACCATTTGCCGCTCAGCTGAATCCACCCGGTTACCATTTCACCCTTGGAATTTAAATAGTACCATTTGCCGTTCGGGGCAATCCAGCCTGTTTGCATCGTACCGTCTGCGCTCAGGAAATACCATTTATGATTTTCGTAAACCCATTGATTGACGGCCATCGCGCCGTTTTTATTTAAGAAATACCATTTGTTTTTGTACTTTAACCAGCCGGTTTGCATTTTTCCATCGGCATTTAGGTAATACCAGGCATTTTTATCCTTCACCCAGCCTGTCGTTTTGACACTGTTGGTTAAGAAATACCAGAAACCGTTCTCCTTCACCCAGCCATTGACATTTGCCCTTTGGATGGAAAGTTCTTTTACGGTTTCATTTCCTGCCAGGTCACGCAGCTTTAAGCTAACCTTGTTCTGCCCCGGTTCTAAGGCAATCTTAACTTCGACTGAGTCATTTGCCGGTGCCAGTACATCAACAGGGCCGACAACAGCCTTCTCAAATTCGTGATTATCATTCACGAATAAGGATAGATAGTTAAAATTATCCTTCAGGTTAAGTTTAAGCGTGATTTCATCCACACTTTCAGGGACAAGGCTTGGCGCTTTCACATCAATGATTGGTGCCGTTGAATCAATAAATACTTTTCGGGAAATAGACGACGCCTGACCAGCGTTATCCACCGCTTTCACAATGATATCGTAGAACCCATCTTTTTCAAAGGTAGCTGTTGTCGAATAGAAATACATGCCAGGTCCAGTTTGCGAAAACGAAACTTCTTTATTATTTACCGTTAGAGATTTTAAACCCAAATCCTCTATAACAAAGCCCCCAACTGGAACCTCTTTAGCATTGTAAGCACCATATGGCATCGTGGACCAAGGATCAATGATAATCAGTGGTTCCGCGTCCTCAACCTCGCCAATCGGAACCGAATCACCGCCAAAGTTAAAGGAATAGTCGACAGCAAGGACATCAACAATCGCATTTTCCGGCAGGTCCTTCAACACATAGCGGTTCACTTCAGGCGTGACTTCATTAATGAATTCGCCATTAACAAAGATGGCATACGCCTTTACCCCAGAGCCCTCTTCTACGGTATCCCAAACAACGGATGAGGTTTTTTCGTTATACTTAGCTTCAATTTGCGGTGCGGTCGTATCAACCAATACCGGAATATCCTTTGTTTGATATTGTGCTCCTGCATAATCAATGACGGACTTGATTTGATAATAGTACAAGCCATCCTTGACTGTTTTCCCATTCACTTTTCCATCCCATGTCCGGTCATAGTTGTAGGAGAAAGGAATGCCAAGACCATCATCAAAATAATTTTTAAATACGTCCTTTTCTGTTTTTACACGGCGGAGCAATTTTTTATTTTCATCTAAAATATTAAACTGTACATCTGAAGCATTTCTTAAAAATGATGGGAGCGTATTAATATCATCGTGCATCCAGTCACCATTTGGCGAGAATGCGTAGACATTCTTTTCAGGAACAGGTTCTAAGAACCAGTCATCGGAGAGCATATCATGCACCGGCTCCTCATATTTATTCCCCTCTTCATCTTCCCCGTCAAACAATCCTGTTAGATCAAAGAAACGAGATTCCCCTAAATCCTTAAAGCCGTCAAGTATCGATGGACGATCCCACTTTCCGTAAAAACCAACATAAGGAATGGTCAGGTCAGGACTTAGCTCTTTTTTACCTTCTGCGGTCTTGTCCGCATCTGTTAATCGGACAAACCCCTCAACAAACATATCTTCCATTAAAGGGACGCTCGTTTTGTTTCCATCTGCGTCAATGGCAGGTACCTTTGCTTCACTTAAATCAACATGAATAATTAGATCTTTGGATCCGTTTGCAGGAACGGTAATGGTTCTCGGGCCATCCCACTTCACTCCCTGCAATCGCCCTTCATTCAAGGCGTTTTGCGCTTCGCCTTCTGGATTCTCTTTAAGAGTATCGGCTAACACATCCGTTCTGACATTATACGTCACATCTTTATCTGTAATATTCTTAGCTTTCAGGGTCATGGTGAAATCTTTAGTGGTAAAATCCTTCAGCTCAACCTTCGCTGTACCAGTACTTTTGTTAACAACATAAACAGGAGTTTTCACCGCATTATAAGTCTGCATCATCCCAGCACCCTGCTGGCGAGGCGAGAATGGCTTTCCACTAACATCATCAATGACTTTTGCCGTATTCATTAATAAAGTCTTGGCAAGATGGGTGCGTTCGCTTACTGAAAGACCCTTGAAACGCGTATCATTCTGTAAATATTGCTGTACAAGCGCTGAACCACCGGCCACATGCGGCGCTGCCATCGACGTACCGCTATATACCCCATATTGATTATCATTTAACGTCGAAAGGATTCTTCCCCCAGGAGCGGTGATCTCCGGCTTTAACTCAAGGGAAGGCGTAGTGCCCCATGAAGAAAATTCCGTCATCCTGCCAGTTTCCGGATCGAGCTGCTCACCCGATTTAGCTACGTGAAGAGTTGTATGCCCTTCTTCAATCGCAGTCTCAAGGGCAGCACCCTCTTCTTCTGATAGCATCATAAATGGAATATCCCAGCCGCCTTGATTTTTATAAAGGGTTTCGCCGTCGCTATTGTAGACAATAATTCCGGCAGCACCTGCCTCTGCGGCGAACCAGGCTTTATCCGCAAGAGATAAATCACCGCGTTTGAGGACAACAATTTTACCGGTAACATCCAATCCTTCGTAGTCTTCGGGAAAACCAGGTGCTCCATTCAAACTTACTAGCTCTAATGACTCGTTTTCTGAAGCAAGCTTAGTCCAGTCATCAATTCCATACCCTGTGAAGGTAGTAACCTCTGCGCCATCGATCGTGAGGGAATGCTGATATTCCATAGACACATTTCCTGAGGCCGCAACTGAAATTGCGTCAGGATTGATTCCCGGTGCTTCAACTACTCCGATATCTGGATTCTTGTAGAAAGGGTTGTCCCAGCCAAAACCAATCGTATTTGAGTTTCCTGCTGACATCGAACAAACGATACCATTATTGGTGGCTCTTGCAATCGCAACATCTTCAGCACTTTGCTCTTGATAAAAAGAAGCCACTTCGCCAAGACTCATATTCAGGACATCGGCCCCAAGCTTAATCGAATCGTCGATGGCCGCTAAGTACACATCAGACCATGTGGAAGGGAACAGGATGTCGTTACTGAAAACCTTCATCGCCAGCACCTGGGATTCCGGTGCCACCCCTTTGATGCCGCCGTCTTCTTCGTTTCCATTAGCGGCTACAATCCCAGCCACATGCATACCATGCATGCCCGTAGCTCCTTTATCGAGAATCGTGTCGTTTTGATCAAAGTAGTTGTACCCATATGGGACTTTATCCGTGAAAAATTTTCCCTTTAACCCATCTTTGCTAACAATCGCCGCTATATTATCCTTTGTAAGACCTTCTTTAGACGGATCAGTCAGGACAAAATCCTTATGGGTTGGGTCGATGCCTGTGTCGATGACCGCCACCACCATACCCTCACCTTTTAATTTGGCGTCGGCCCATGTTTGGCTCGTTTGGATAAATGATTTGCTCGTTTTCATATCTGGTTTTTCTTCGGGACGTTTATATTCATTGGCCAAGTAAATATGTTTAATTCCGTCAATTTCTTCAAGCTTGGCAATATCACCAAATGGCACTTCACCGCTGAAACCATTAAAGGCAGTGGAAAAGTGGTTTTTGTATGTAAACTTGACTCCTTTAGCCTTAATTTTGTCTTTTACCGTTTTTTGCTGTTTGACAAGATTTTCGTTAACAGAGGATTTTGTGCTTTGTGATAATTCTTTGTATAATTTCCCCTGCTGGGTAGCCAGCTCGACGGGAGTCTGTCCTTCGACCTCGACAATCACGCGGACTTTGTCCTGTGCATTAAATTGATCCTTAACCTTATTCTTTAGTTGAAACTTTTCGCCGCTTTTTACATTTAGCTTCTTTTTAAATTGCTCTACCATTGCAGTGTAATCTTTTTTTGGAACCTGCGCTTGTGTTGTTGCCGCTTTGGATGGTGCCGCAAAACCAAGATTAGATAACACCAATGCGGACGCCAACGCGTAAGTAGTCATTTTTTTTCTCTTTTTTAATGACTTTAGACTCATAATCCATTTTCCCCCCTAATAGGCACCACTTACACTTAAACTGTTCTATTCTAGTAGTCAATTACATTTTTGCTAGAAAAATCCAAATGTTAATTTAATTTTAGTAGAGTAAGAGGTTTGGGTCAATGGTATTAATAATTAATTAGGTGCTGGTTGAGCCTATGACATATTTCGAGGTGCTTTTGACATGTTTTTAGGCACTTACTACATATTTCGAGGAGCTTTTGACACATTTTTGGGCACTTACTACATATTTTCAGGAATTTACTACCGATTTTGCGAAACTTTCAACATTTGCTGGATATAAACTGGAAAATTCCTCCGTTATGGGCATGAAAAAAGCCACTCCCTCATTTAGGAATGACTGATTTCCTTTGAATTCCTTGCGTTCACGAAGCTGCCGATGGCAATTGACAGGAGTATGCCGGCACTATCAATTCCGATATCAAACAGCCTGCCGTCCCTGGTGAAATATAATTGAAGAAACTCGGTTAATATTGCATAGGAGGCCGCAAAAATAAAGACCTCAAATTTCGAGTGAACTTTGGTCTGAAGTAATAGCGCTAAGATGAAAAAAGCGGTTAGATGACCTACTTTTTGGATGATGAATCCCATGTTTATACTAACAGGAAGGGGTTCCAGTAATTCAGTAAATTGCGGGTGCGCATCCCACTCGAAGTAAACCGCTCCTGATGCCATCAATTCTGAGAAGTTTGCGGTACAGGTAAAAACAAAAATCAATAATGTCCAAGATAGGATAAAGATTACTCTCATGAATGGTTCCTCCTTCAGAATCCATTTTCGGCTCCGAAGGTGAAAAGTATACACAAGAAAAGCGGAAGCGTCTTGGTAAGCCCCGACAAGAAACCTCGAGGGGCTAGGCGCTGGAGCTGGACAATTCTCAAAGTCGACAATTATACGCTTATCAAGCGAAAAGGCGAACAGATGATAATCTGTTCGCCTTCATTGGATCTGATGATTACTTAATCCAAGCTCCATCTTTTCCTAGCTTATAGCCATCAACAGTTGTGTTAGCAGCCATAACGCCATTTTTGTTTAGGTAGTACCATTTGCCGTTAATTAGTTTCCAGCCAGTTGCCATGGAACCGTTAGCGTTTAGGTAATACCACTTACCCTCTTCTAATAACCAGCCAGTCTTCATATCGCCAGATTTAGTTAGGTAATACCAAACTCCACCATCAAATACCCAGCCAGTAGCCATTTGGCCGTCTTTCTTCAAGAAATACCACTTACCGCCGTCTTTTACCCAGCCAGTAGCTTTAACATTGTTCACATAATAGAACCAAAAACCGTTCTCCATTTTCCAGCCATTCTTCTGTACAACAGCATCCTGACGGTTGATGACAACTTCCTTCACTGTTTCGTTACCAGAAAGGTCTTTCGCCTTAAGGGTTACTTTGTTTTCGCCTTCCATAAGAGGTACAGTTACGGAATAGTTTTTATTCAATGGTTGAATATCATCAATTGGGCTTACCTTTGGAACTTCAAACTCATTATCTTCATTTACATAGAAGCTTAAGTAGTGGAAGTTATCTTGCAGGTTCACATTTAAGGTAACCTTGTCCACATTCTTATCTACGCGTGAAGGTGCGTTTACGTTAATCACTGGTTTTGTTGTATCGATAAAGACTTTACGTGCAATTGAGAAGGACTTATTAGAGTGATCAGTCGCTTCAACTGTTACATCATATAAGCCATCCTTATCAAACTTAACAGTAGTATCAAAGTAGAACTTGCCATCTTCACCTTGCGAAAATTCAACGTCTTTTCCATTTACCTTAATGGCTTTAATACCAGTATCATCAGAAACAAATCCTTTTACAGGAACTTCTTTTGTACTGTAAGCTCCCCATGGCTCTGGTGAATTTGGAACGTATTCTCCTGTACTATCCTTTGAACCATCGCTGATAATGATTAATGGCAGATCCACATCGCCTTTTGCAGCTGTATCAGTACCGACGTTTCCAGCGTAGTCCCAAGCCATTACTTCAACAACAGCTTTATCTGGTACAGGTGTTTCTAATCCTGCAAATGAGAAAGAAGTTGCTTTGCCATCGACAGAGTCAACAGGCTCACCATTTACATAAATATCGTAGCTTTCAACACCAGATCCGTTTTCAGTTGTCTTCCAAGTTACCGCTTGCTTCTCAGAATCAAAGGTAGCAGCAACCACTGGCTTAGTAGTATCTACATAAACTGGAATCTTCTTCGATTGCCATTTAGCACCAGCATAGTCAATTACTGATTTAATTTCATAATAGTACAAGCCGTCTTTAACAGGTTCGCCTTTTACTTTTCCATCCCATACCCGGTCAGCCTTATAGTTAAAGAAATTACCATTTCCACCATCAAATGCAGTTTTAATAACATCTGACTCAGACTTCACACGTTTAATTTGATTGAAATCCTTATCTAAAATGTTAAATTGAACTTCGGCTGCATTCCTTAGGAATGATGGAAGTATGTTCATGCTATCATGATAATTATCCCCATCTGGTGAAAGAGCATAGAAATTCTTCTCAGGCACTGGCTTTGTGAAATATTCTTCATCATCCATTAACACATCAGAACCATCTGGGATTTTATAATATTTTTTAAAGCCATACTCTAAATCATAATAACGAACTTCACCAAGATCTTTAAATCCATCTACAATTTGCGGCTCATCCCAATGACCATAGAAGCCTACGTATGGAACAGTTAAGTTAGGAATAGTTGCATCAGAGCCAGTTAAATTAACAGATCCTTCAACAAAGATGTTCGGTCTTAAATCGAAAAGTGTCTTATTTCCTTCTGCATCAAGCCCAGGAATTTTTGCATTAGTGAAATTCACATTTACTGTAAAATCAACTGATTTACCAGCTGGAACTGTTACAGTTTTAGGAGCTTCGACTTTTGCACCTTCTAGATTACCTGCAATTAGTGCATTGTATTCAGGAATGTCCTTGCCAAAATTTTGAATAGTATCTGTTAACACGCTAGTATCTACATTGTAAGTCACGGATTTGTCTTTTGAGATGTTTTTTACTGTGAACGTCATGGAGAATTGCTTAGATTGGAAATCCTTCAATTCTACTTTTGGAGCGCCATTGGCTTTGTTTACAACATAAGCAGGTGTTGTCACAGCTGAATATGTTTGCATCATTCCTGCACCTTCACGGCGTGGTGAGAACGGCTGGCCGTTTAAGTCTTTAATCACTTGCGCAGTGTTCATCAATAATACTTTTGCAAGATGCGTGCGGTCTGCAACAGAAAGATCCTTGAAGCGGGCATCACCTTGTAAATATTGCTGAACTAAAGCAGATCCCCCAGCAACATGTGGAGATGCCATCGAAGTACCGCTCATTACTTCGTATTGATTGTTGTTAACGGTAGAATAAATATTTCCACCAGGAGCTGTAATTTCCGGCTTCAGTTCTAAAGAAGGTGTAGTTCCCCATGAAGTAAAGCTAGTCATACGACCCATTTCAGGGCTTTCTTGCTTATTGGCTGTAGCAACATTGATGAACACTGGTCCATTTGCGATTTGCTGTTCAAGTGTAGCGCCTTCTGCACCAGGAATCAACATGAATGGAACATCCCAACCGCCTTGATTATCGAACCAGACTCCATTTGTCTTATTGTAAACAATGATTCCTGCTGCACCCGCTGCAGCTGCGTTTTTAGTTTTATCAAAGAAAGATAAAGTACCACGTGGAACAAGTACCACTTTACCTTTTACATCAAGACCCTCGTAGTCTTCTGGAGAGCCAAGCTTATCGGCACCAAGACTGACAAGTTCAAGTTTGCCGCCATTGTCTGCAGAGAGCTTCGACCAGTCGTCAATACCCTTACCTAATGCAGTGAATCCTGCTAGGCCATCAACCGTAACATTCGTTTGATACAAGTATGCTTCATTACCCGAAGCAGCAACGGAAATACCATCAGGATTTAAGCTTGGTGCACCTACAACACCGATATCAGGATTTTGCGCATATGGGTCATCCCAGCCGTCGCCGATATGGTTGGAGTTACCAGCAGACATCGCACAAACGATTCCGTTAGCTGTTGCACGTTGAATTGCAAGGTCTTCTGCTCCGTTCTCTTGATAGAATGCAGCAACATCACCAAGGCTCATGTTTAGAACATCGGCACCTAGTTTAATAGAGTCATCAATCGCTGCAAGATAGACGTCAGACCATGTTGATGGGTAAATTGGGTCGTTAGAGAATACCTTCATCGCAAGAACTTGCGCTTCCGGAGCAACCCCTTTAACACCGCCATTTGCTTCGTCACCGTTTGCTGCTACGATACCAGCAACGTGCATACCGTGCATGCTTGCGCCAGGCCCTAAATCAAGGATGGTGTTGTTTTGATCATAGTAGTTGTAACCATAAGGGACTTTGTCTGTGTAGAATTTACCTTTTAAGCCCTTGTCAGCAACGATTTTATCAACCGAACTCTTTGTTAATCCTTCTTTGGAAGAATCAGTCAATTTAAAGTCACGGTGGCTTGGATCCACACCCGTGTCGATTACCGCTACAACCATACCCTCGCCTTTAAATCCGGCATCTTTCCAAGTTGTCCGGGATTGAACAAAATTGTGGCTCGTTTTTAGATTTGGTTCCATTTCAGGCTTTTTATACTCATTTGATAAGTAAACCGCTTTAACACCGGAAACGCTTTCAACCTTTGCGATGTCGCCGTAAGTCATTTCACCGCTGAAACCATTGAAGGCCGTGGAATAATTTTGCTTGTACTTAATCGCTACACCTTTACCCGCGATTTTAGCCTTTACAGATTTTTGCTGGCTTTCCGCTTTAGAAACGAGTGAAGATTTTTTATCTTCTGATAATTCTTTATATAGAACACCTTGCTGGGTTGCATATTCAACTGGAGTTTGTCCGTCAACCTCAACGATGACACGAACTTTGTCAGTCGCTTTAAGATTATCGCGTGCGTTAGTTTTAGCTGCCGCTTTTTTAAATGATGTTCTTGTTTGATTTTGCTTGAATTGCTTAAGCTTCGCTTCTAAATCACCTGGCTTATTAGTCGCGGCATTTGTTTGGGAAACAAAACCGAAGTTTGTCAGAACTAGAGCTGACGCTAATGCGTATGTAGCAATTTTGCGCTTCTTATTGTGGTTCTTTTTGCTCATTAAAGATTCCCCCCCTAATGTGAAATATGTAATTCTACATATATGTTTATCCCTTTTTCTATTAAGTTAGAAAAGTCGGAATATACAAATATAATTTTAGTATTTTTGTCTAGAATTGGCAATAGATTATTCGGAGAACGAAGAAGTATTTTTCGCAATTTTCGACAAAAAGGAGTGCGACTATAGTCATATATGGGTTTATGTCTCCACTTTAAGGCATATTGGGAAAAAAATTGTATTTACATGTTTTTTATAGATTCATCTTGTCACATTTTTGAGGATAACTTTTTGTAAAAATTGAAAGAATAGACGCGGGGCATGTTATCTGATTATGTCGGAATTGCATAATAATAGGGTTTTTAAATAATAAAACAAGATGTCTATTTCCAGTTTGGGGAATGTTATTTCTATATTAAAATAGAAAAACCAACCCTACTAAGTAGAGTTGGCCTGTTTCATTAAGAGTTTATCAGCGGATCCAAGCGCCGTCTGCGCCGAGCCTATAGCCCTGAATCGTGGTGTTTTTCGCCATTTTCCCAGTTGCATATAAGTAATACCACTTGCCGCCTGTATACAGCCAGCCGGATTGCATAACGCCGCTGTTATTCATGAAGTACCAGGAACCACTGACATAGGCCCATCCAGTTTTCATGGCACCAGCAGCGTCAAGATAATACCATTTCCCATCCGGTTTAATCCAGCCGGTTTGCATCGCACCAGAAGAGGCTAAGAAGTACCACTTGCCGGCATCCTTCACCCAGCCTGTTTGCATAACACCATCTGAGTGCAAGAAATACCATTTACCCTTATCCTTCACCCAGCCTGTTACAATTCCATCTTCATCCTGGAAGTACCATTTTTTATTTGATAATACCCAGCCTAGCTTTAAGGCCCCTGTATCCTCGTTAAAGTAGTACCATTGTCCATCGATATCGACCCAGCCAATTTGATTTACACCATCTTCGTCAAAATAATAAAGTTCATCATCAATGTAGTTCAATCCAATTGCCATGATGCCATCTGGATCGAAATAATAGAACTCATCGTCAATTTGTACCCAGCCGGTGACCATGGCGCCAGTTTCATCGAAGAAATGCCAGTTGCCCTCGATTTCAACCCAATCTGTCTGTAAAACGCCGTCCGTTCCAAGATAATAACGATTGCCGCCTAAATCGAGCCATCCTGTTTGCATAGTGCCGCTGGCATTAAAGTAATAGACATTTCCTTCGATTGTGATCCAGCCAGTCTGCATTACCCCATCCGTTCCGAGGTAATATTTTTTGCCATTTATTTCAACAAGTCCGGTTTGCATGGCACCATCTGCACCAAGGAAATACCACTTTCCAGCAGCATAAACCCAGCCCGTTTTCATGACACCATTTGGACCGAAGAAATAGTTTATCTTTTCAATTGTTACCCAGCCAGTTTTTAAAACACCGTCCGTTCCCAAGTAATACTTGTTTCCATTAAGTGCTAGCCAGCCGGTTTGCATGACGCCGTCTATGCCGAAGTAGAACCAGCTTTCATTAAGTTTCATCCAGCCTGTCTGCATCACGCCATCTTGGTTAAAATAATATTTTTTACCTTCTAATTCTAACCATCCAGTATGGAGGACCCCATTTTCATAGTAATACCATTTACCGTCTGCCTGCACCCAGCCATTTTGTGGCTGCGGCTCTGCTCCGGCCGTGATTCTGTCCTCAACTGTTGGAGAAACCGGGCTATTCTTTGCAAAATAATCCGTTAAAATTTCATAGTCGACAAGAAGCAGTTCGTGAATGCGTCCTTCTGTTTTCGCTTGTTTGAAGACTGTATAACCGTCACCGCCATCCGCAACGAACGCATTCGTAGCGACAGAATAGGTTTTCGCCAAATCGATAGGCTCAAAGCCGTTCGCAGTTTTAACCTTCACGTCCCAAACTCTATCAAATGCAGGTTTAGCAGGGTCATATTTAAATTGAATACCAGAAACCTGCATGAATTGACCTGCTCCGCTTTCCACCTTGCTGACACTATGTTCAAGTGCCTGCCAGATTTCAGCTCCTGTCAAATCTAATGTAACTAGTAAGTTAGCAAATGGCATAACCGTGTAAATCTCGCCAAGCGTGACATCTCCCTGGTCAATCGAGGCGCGGATGCCGCCGCCATTTTGCATCGCGATAAAGGTACCAGGCACTAGTTGATTCGCTCTCTGGGCCATCGCATCGGCGACAAGGTTACCTAAGTTTGTTTCTTTGTAACGTACATTAGTACGCTCACCGTCTAGAACAACATTAGAAGATCCCACGACAGTCTTTTTCAATTCTTCTAGCGGAGCCTTTAATTCGTCAACCTTCTCCTGTGCTGCTGCATCAGGCACAACCGTAGAATTTGGCCCCAAATCAATCAGCTTGCCGTCCTGTGCTGTCACCACACCATTTTCGTCAAAGCTTACATTTAATACACCCAAGTATTTGAGGTATTCGTTCGCTTGAACAATGACGGTTGGTTCTGCTTTTTCAATTACAACTGGCTGATCAAGCTTCGTGTGGGTATGTCCGCCCACGATAATATCAATTCCATCCACCGCTTTTGCGAGCTCCTGGTCTGGTCCATAGCCTAGATGGGATAGGACGACAATTTTATTGACTCCTTCTGCTTTAAGCTCCGTAACTGTTGCTTTCGCTTTTTCTGTTGCATTTTCAAACACAATCTTATCCGATGGATTGGCAAGGTAAGAAGTATCCTCCGTTGTTAACCCAAAAATGCCGACCTTTTCACCATCAACCGGTTTGATGATGGCCGGATAAATATTGCCGCCTTTTGGTGAGTCACTGATTTGATTTTTGAAAAGCGGTCCTAAAATAGGATCATTGGTTACGTTGACGTTTGCACTTAACATTGGGAACTTCATGTCTTGAATAAAGCTTGCCAGAGTGGCAGAATCCTTATCAAATTCATGGTTCCCAAATGTCATCGCATCATAGCCAAGCGTGTTCATAAATCCTAAATCAGCTTTTCCAAGATATTGATTGAAGTAAAGTGTTCCTGAAAACACATCCCCTGCGTCAACAAGCATGGCATTTGGTTTCTCGCCTCTTACTTGGTTGACTGCTGTCGTCAGCTTTGGATACTGCTCCACATTAGCATGTGTATCGTTCACGTGCATGATTGACAGGTCAATGGCCTTAGGTGCGGAAGGCGCCGTTTCTGTTTTCAGGTTGAACTGACCTAGTACGGCATCATGGTCACTGACACGTCCCTGTGCGGCCGTGAATGGTGAATTCAAATGGACGATGTCAATTTCGGAACGATCTGCTAGATTGTTAGACACGAGCATGTGATCAAGCACTTGTGAGTTTCCTTGATAGCTATAGGTAAAGCGATCAGGTGCAGGAACTTTTTCGATTAAGTTTGTTAATTCTGCCCCTTTTAATGCTGTTAATGGCTTGGAGAATTCGAAGTCATTCAAGTCACCAAGAACGACGACATTTGCATCTGCATTTTTACTTTTTACATCTTTAATAAAATTGTTCACGATGCCGGCGATTTGCACCCGTTTCGCTTCACTGCCCAGTACCGGCGGTTGATTTTTTCCAAAAATCGGCTGGTCGCCGCCCTTGGAGTTAAAGTGGTTGGCAATGACAATCACGTCTTCGCCCTTAAACATAAATTCTGCAGCAATCGGTTTACGGCTGGAAGATAACGCAGCATTAGCCGGATCAATTCTTCCTGGGTTCAAGGTTAACGAGCCATTTTCATAGCCGACAGCTTGAGTGGCCGTACCTTTTGCTGCTCCTGCTTTTAAGGAAACGCGATCAGGATTGTAAATGAAGCCGACACGAATGTTTCCATTTGGAGCGCCGCCGTCCTGATTGTCAACCGGCGCAATATCTGTCCACTGATACCCAGGACCGCCGTTCGCTTTAATCGCATCGATAAGCGCCTTGTAGTTTTGCGAAGCATCTGTTCCCCCGCCTGCTGTTTCACCATTGTTATCCTGAACCTCTACTAAACCGACAATGTCAGGTGTTTTCAAGTTTTGGACAATGGACTGGGCGATTTTATTTGTTTTCGCTGCATCGGCTTTTGTGTAGTTTTCCATGTTATATGAAGCCACAGTCAGCCTATCTTCTTTCTTGACGATATCCGTTATCTCTTGCTTATAATCACTTTCCACCAGCTTTGGCAATGATGCTTCATCAGTAAGAATTTTATAGTTTTGGAAAGTATACGTTACAACGCCATAAACGGTACCATCAAAGCGATCACCGGTTTTAGAAACAAAGTTTTTGTTGCCAAACAGAAGGTGCAGTCTTTCCGGGTTCATATTGTCCTTTGTAATCGGAATACCTCCTGGAGTTGTATAGGTCTTACCATCCACTTTCCCGGCTATGACTGGAACCTCGCCGTATCTCTGCGGCGCAACTGCGACTGGATTTTCAATGGCCACTCGCATTCCTTCAATACTTTCAAAAAAGTCGATTCCGTCTTCCTCAGGATCGAAGCTGGCAAATTTGTCATTATCAACGACTTGTGTCGGCGGATTGATGTCCTTGCCAAAAACGAGGGCAGGCGGTAATTCTTGTCCGCTCGCAAGTTTAGTAGTTTTCCCTGCATTTGCATCGATTTCCGTGGAAGGAAGATCCGTTTCCAGCTTGTCGCTGTATCCATCGATGACCCATTCCTTAACTAATCCATCAATGGCCACTTTATCGCCTTTCACAAAGCCGTGCGCTTTTTTGTAAACAAGGATTCCTTCGGAGGTTTTCGGATTATTGTCCGGAGATGGGTCCTGCATGTAAAAATTGTTTGCGTCCATCACTTGAGTGACGATTCCGGTCACCCCAGTAACATTTTTGCCATTGTATGGCGAAGTATGGCTTTCCCCTTGAATGGCACTGATTTTGAAGCCATCTTCTGGGACTGGCGGCGGGTCAACAGTGCCGCCTCCGTCTGGAGCTGTAAAGCTCATGGCAGTTGGGGATTTTAATCCCGGAACACTAAAATAGGCTGTTAATGTTCCGGTAACAAATACAACCTTCCCAATATTCGCAGGATTCGTTTTTAACCCGAACTCCGCTCTTAAGCCTGAAGTTATTTGAACTGGAAGGATTTTTGCCGGGTCGGTTTCAGTTGCACTATCGGCAATACCAAAATTGAAATCATCTGGAAAAGGTGCTGCCGTTTGATAGTTTGTTCCTGACTTCGCATAGCCGACAATATACCCTTTCACGGTTGCCGTTCCAGAGTTATTGGCAATGGCTTGTGCTACCGTTATGTAATTTTCTGCTGCACTTGCATGATGAAGGTAAGGCAACACGTAGCTTGCTAATAATGTTAAAATAGTGGTTACAATAAAAAGCTGTTTTTTAATAAACCTCAATCTCTACGCCTCCTCATTTTTGAATGTTTATACCTGCGACTAAATGGTAGTAAACAAACTAAATAGGCATTCCCCCTTCTAGTAACCTTTGTCGTACACCTACTATTCTACTTTAAAACAAACTGCTAATCTACAAAATTTAACAATTTTACCATATTAACACACTATACTTACTTTATCTTTACAAAGCATTTTGTCAAAAATCGTTATTTCCTGGGAAATCAAGTCGATAATTATCGAGTCTTATCAGTTTCCTGATTCCTCCAAATCCGTTATGATGGAAATAACTACTATTTTAGGAGGCTGAGAGTATGCCGCTTTTGCATATGAAAGAGATATTCACTCCCCTAAAACTAATAGGGATTAAGGTATTTCGCTGTAAAGAAGGTAATACCTACATAAAGGTCTGGAACAGACCTCGGAAAAAAATTTTTTCTTAAGGCATAAAAAAACAGAAAAAGGTACGGAATCAAAATGATTCCGTACCTTTTTCTTCGGGCAAATTTGATAGTTCCTGCATACCCACCTGGTGTTCCGGTCGCTTTTGATGCATCTTTTCCATTGAAAACAGCACCACATGCACAAAAAGAACAACAAGCGCAAAAAATTCTAATGCATAATCGATATAATACCATGACAAGGTAGCCGTGATATCATAAAGCGAGTGGACAATAACCGTTAACCACAGGCTTCGTGTCCATAGAAGGATGAGGCCCAACAATAAACCCATGTTGCCAAACGTGACGATTGCCCCTAATTTAATCGACCACGGCTGCTCCGTATCCAATGTATGGTCAATTCCGAAGATAATTGAGGTTAAGAACAAGGCCAACATCAGGAATATATCTCTAGAGCCGCTTTCCCAGCGGCGGCGGAATACTTTTTTAAACACCATCAGCAGCAAAATGATATAACATAGGCGCCATACCTCTTCTAAACCAGCGAGGGCATCCGTATATAAATCCCCGCCAATCGTATCGACCTTATCAAAAAAGGCCCAAACGGGACCATCCGCTGCGACTGCCTCATCGTCTTCCGCTGCGAATGACTGACTATCGGTATAATCTTCAACATATTGGTCATAATCATCGTTGAAATCTGTAAACATCGCACTGGAGTAAATATTGATGATCGTGCTGCCGACGAAAAAAATCAGAAAAGCACTGGTGAATTGTAGAATCCGCTGGCGCTTGGTTTTCTGTTGGACACTCTCATAACCCAGCCGCCGGTATAGCTTCCAGCCAACAAAAAAAGATGAAACCATGACCGCATCATACAGGGTACTGGCCAAATAGCTGTAACGGGCCAGATAAAGAAGGACTTCAGCGCCAACCGCCACAATGAGCATTGCAAAGAGTAACTTTTTCGATATCGGTTTTGTTAAATTTGATGTCATCCGTGTCACTCCTTGCCTGTGATTTGAAAAATCTCCTGTTACTTACCAAGAATATTGGCTGCCAGGATTCCGAGTCCGTTAAATAAAAGCAGGAATACGCAGCAGGCAATGGCCCACTTCCATTTTCTTGTCATGGCAATTCCCCTTAACATTTTACAAGATTATAATAGTAATAATTTAACATACCGACAGGCAATTATCACCAAAATATTGTTTCCATTTCATCATTTAACCGTCATTTTTTCTGCCCTTTTAACATAAGAATGTACAAGCAGTGTGAGTTCATTTCCAAATTATTAATACATCTTATACTAGTTTACACATTTTATGACGAATAGGGGTCTTAAAAAAATGAAACAGTTTGCTTCTATTATTCTTCTAGTTGTAGTGATTTTTGTCTTATCTTCCACCAATCCGGGTCGAGCAGAATATATCGACTGGATTAATCACAAAACGATGGACAAGTCCTCGAATCTGCTGCAAAAAGGCATTCTCTCACTTGCTGGAAAACCTATTTTCGATGCAGGCACTAAAAAATCCGATTATTTTATTTTCTCTATTTATGAAACCGATTTTTCCGATGTAGGCATGGGAAAAGTGAAATCTATTGGAATTTTTCATCAATTTATTCCGCTGTCGAGTTTTGATAAGCAATAATAAAAGGCCGAATGGTAATCCACTCGGCCTTTTGATGTTATTCGATTTTTTTCCACTTGGACCTACCGATGACAGTAGAAGAAGGAAAAAAGTGTTTATTTAGCGAAGGAATTAATGGAAGAAATTTTTGACACAAAAAAACGTTGGATTTCTCCACCGCTTCAATAAATTTGGAAATGAAAACAAAAAAGAACAGCTCGTTCATTAGCTGTCCCTTTTCGTGCCTGGCAACGTCCTACTCTCACAGGGGCGCGTGCCCCAACTACCATTGGCGCTGAGAAGCTTAACTTCCGTGTTCGGTATGGGAACGGGTGTGACCTTCTCGCCATAATTACCAGACAATTTTAATTGAGAATTCATTCTCTCAAAACTAGATAATGCAGAAGAAGTAGTGTAAAAACGAGTTCACCTTAATGACTTGGTTAAGTCCTCGAACGATTAGTATCAGTCAGCTCC
>NZ_JAQMWQ010000020.1 GCF_030403775.1 Paenibacillus sp. BSR1-1 | reverse complement strand
ACATATCCGGGAAGGGCTGTCAAAGTGAAAAGCCTTTGACAGCCCTTCCCGGATATGTAGATAAAAAGCCATGGAAGTTTCGCCCAAAAAAATGAAAGGGTATGGATAAAGATCATAAAAGGTAGAGCTGAAAACAATTGCTTTTGATTTTACACAATAATCAGGACTTGACTGAATTCCGCGAAATTTTAATTTGATTCCGCAAATCAGGACAGGGATTCCGCCGTACAGAACTAGAATTCCGCAAATAACTCTATTATTTCCGCAAAAATCCATCTTTAGCGCCACTTTTTAGCAAATTTTTCCCGAAATACTAGAAAACTATGGTAAAATATTAAGAAAAAAGGGATAAAGAGGTGATTTTTACAAGATGAAGAAAACGATTATTCGTACGCTGTCGACAGCAGCGCTTTTTTCGACGCTTTTTGCTGGATCCGCCCTCGCCGATACATACAAAGTTCAAAAAGGTGACACCTTATCAAAAATTGCCTCGAAGTATAATACGAGTGTTCAAGATATCAAGACTCTGAACGGCCTGAAATCTGATAATATCTATGAAAATCAAACTCTCATCATTTCCGCTGAGCCCCAGGCACCACAGACGACCACTTACACCGTAGTCAAAGGCGACGCTCTCATTAAAATCGCCAACCGTTATAACGTCACGGTCGGTGAGCTGAAGCAATGGAACAACCTGGATAGCAATATCATTTATGTTGGACAAGTCCTGAAGGTTTCGGCTCCGAAACAAACAACGGCTGCACCGAAGCCAGCCACACCATCACCGACACCTGCACCAGTGCCGCAGACGTCCACCACGACAACCAGCGAATATACCGTTAAGAGCGGCGACAGCTTGAGTAAAATTGGTGTGCAATTCGGCATGACGGTTGCCCAGTTAAAAACATTGAATAACTTGAAATCTGACATGATTTATGTCGGGCAAAAACTGAAGGTCACAGCGGCGCAAACATCCACGACGACACCACCGGCAACGAAGCCAGCCACACCTGCTCCAACGACACCTGCACCATCAACCGTCTCCGAGTATACCGTCAAAAGCGGTGATACGCTTGGAAAAATTGCCGAGCAGTTTAACATGACGGTTGAGAATTTGAAGTCGCTAAATGGGTTGACCTCTAACATGATATATGTCGGGCAGAAGCTGAAGGTATCGGGCCAGCAGCCTAGTACCACTACACAACAGCCAACTGATTTTGCGGCAAAGATGGTTTCGACTGCAAAAAGTTTGATCGGAACGCCTTATGTATGGGGCGGCAGCTCTCTCTCCGGATTTGACTGCAGCGGGTTCATTTATTATGTGGCGAACCAGGCGGGCATGAAGATCGGCCGTTATTCCGCTGATGGATACTACAGCCGTGCTTACTATGTGACCCAGCCAAAACCAGGCGACCTCGTCTTTTTCGAAAATACATATAAGCCAGGAATCTCCCATATGGGAATCTACCTTGGCGACAACCAATTTATCCACGCAAGCGACAATGGCGTTGCCATTAGTAATCTAACCAATGCTTATTGGAAACAACATTTTGATGGATTTAAGAGGTTTTACTAACACGAAAAACGCTTGGACAATCAATCCAAGCGTTTTTATCTTTTCATTTTTTCAAACAAATACTGTCCTCCGTATAGTAAGTAGGCTTTATAATGCAGGTAGATAAAAAACTGAAAATGATTTAACCGATTCAGCCGAGCTATTTTCATTTTTTTTAAAATTTCAGCGAAAAGAAAAGCAAAGAGTCCATCAGAAATCACGTTAAGCAGCACAAACTTTTTAAAGTTTCCGTACGAATATTTAAGTATCCACATAGATAACGGCATATATGGTCCGATGGCGAAAGGAAGCTCGTCCCTGAGGAATGATTTTCGTTTTTCGTAAAACTTCCACCAATTCCGCTTGTGGCCATACATATGATTGAGGATCTCAAATAAAACGATAAAAACGCCCGCAAACGAATAACGTTTTATACTTCGTTTTCCGATAAATAACAACGATAACCATGGTATCAAAATTAGAAAGAGATTAAATCTTTTGTGCCTCCTAGTTGCCATAAGCGAGTTTCACCCCAACCAACAGTTTATTCGCTTTTGTTATCGTGTCCAAAAATGCCAAAATAATCCTTTATAAAATAAAAAGTTGCCTATGATAGGCAGCTTTATTTTTCTGAAATATAGGAAATAACTCTCTCAAAGACATCTAACTGGTCTGAAACAAGAAATGCAGGTAAAAGCATCATAGCAAGAAAAACCACAAGATTCGAACCTATCCCTATTTTAATAAAGCTTTTTGTAAACTTCATAATAGTCCCTTCTTAGTCATAGTAATATTACATACTATGCTGATATATCGAAAAGGATTGGATAAGTTACTCATAAAAACATAAAAAAGCTATTTAGTTTTACTTTTTCTTTTTGAACGCCAATAAGGTAAGAATTATTGCCACTAAAACAAATATATAAATGGGAGTCATCCAAATAAAGTAAATAGAGCCGGGCATGGAATGACCAAATTTATCTTGGATAAATCCAGTATCAATAGTGATGGAATTCCAATGAATACTAACCGGATTTTCAGCATTAACAGAGAGTTTATATAGATACAATGTTTTGTGGGTGACACGAAATACAACATATAGTAAGCTGGCCATTAACAATATATTAGCGATTAATAATTTTTTCATAGTAATACCTCCTTCAGTATTACATATGAAATTATTGGGACAAAAAGTATCTCAAATTTACAAAGGCACCATGCCAATGAAAACCGATCCTCCTACGTCCCCGCTTTACGGATAAAGCCTTTCCCTTTTTCCCATGTACTTCTCCATAAGGTTAACGCTTAAGGAACCCGATATAAAGGCTGCTCAATCGATTTATATTAAAATTTAATGTCCATAATTAGAAAAAAAAAAACAGTCCCCCTTAATGCGCAGGGACTGGCTTACTTCAACTTTCTATCCTATAGAATGACAAAAATATAGAATAGGGCGGCCAAGACGATTCGGTAATAAGCAAAAACCGTTAGGCCGATTTTCCCTAAAATTTTAAGAAACAGGACGGCTACAAACATGGCTACCACAAAGGCTGTGATAAAGCCAATAGCGAACAATGGAAAGTCGCTTGCCTGTAATATGTCTAAATTCTTTATAAAATCCAAACCTGTTGCCCCAACCATAATCGGAAGGGCAATTAAAAAGGAAAATTCAGCGGCTGTTTTATGATTGGCGCCGGCTAGCAACCCGCCTGATATCGTCGATCCAGCACGGGAAAAACCAGGGATAACCGCCAAGCATTGAAATAGCCCAATGGTTAAAGCTTGTTTATAGCTCAATTCATCCACATTGTCAGCAGTGAAGACTCTGTGTTTTTTTTCTGCAAAAATCATCAAAATCGCTCCAGCAACAAGGCTGACAACGACAACCTTGGGTGAAAAAAGCTGTGTTTTAATGAAATCATGCAGCAACAGCCCCGCCAAAGCAGCCGGAATGACTCCTAATATGATATGTACAACATCTAATTTCTTCTCTGGTTTTCCAATCGTTTTGAAATTTAATAGTGAAAGATATCTTTTCCAATATAAGACTAAAATAGCAAGCATCGATCCAAGTTGTATTATGACCTCAAAAGTATTCGCCTTTTGTCCGGTAAATCCTAACAAACTTCCTACTAATATCAAGTGACCTGTAGAAGAAACAGGGAGATATTCTGTCAATCCCTCCACTATTCCCAAAATAAAAGCTATGATGTGTTCGTTCATGTTTTCAATTCCCTTCATTTGCTCCTTGGTTTGTATTCAAGGACACACAGCTCAGCTTTCTAAAGAGGAGAAAAAATGTGATGTCTCTCTATTTGGAAGTATAGTCTTAATAATTTAATGATTTCAAGTCACAACTATTAATTTACACTAGTTTAACATTCTCTCTTTGTTCAGTTTAGGTGAATCCAACATTCCTAGGATCATGAAAAATAAAATTGAGAGCGGAAAATTATAGAGGCAAGTACCAAAAAGTGCTTACCTAATTAATCTCATCCAGAGAAATAATTCTATGCTTTAACTCCTTATTCGAATCTAAATAGCCTATTACAATTTGATTATCTTCTGTTATTGTTACATATCTAAAATGTTCATCCCCATTGATAAGGAAAGATGATTCCTGTTTTGCCTCCAACTTAGCAAAGACATCATCAGTGTAATCCAGTGGTAGAAAATCATCTAATCCTTCAGTTGGTTGACCAACCCATTGGAACAGGAAATCTTTGATTGCAAATTGCTCAATCATCGATAAATTTTTCTTGAATTTTAGTTTATTCACCAATACTGTTTTCAACTTAATCACTCCTCAGATAGTAAAAATAGTTTATAATTTAAAATACCTAACTACAACGATATTACTGTGACATAATATTTACATTTTGATTTCGTGTTAACGAAAATACGGGCTCACTGTATCAAAACCTTTTTGTTATTGTGCCAACGGTCAGGTTAATGAAAAATGAAAAATCCCCAAAGTATTTACTTTGGGGGATGTTTTTGATATGGAAGATACGGTACTTTTTTAGGCGAATAAGTAATTACATCTGAAGAATAGATTTCAACTTTTAATTTGTTTTCTAACGATTTTGCGAGAATGAGTATAGGTTGTTTGTATTCATTTTTAAAAATTAAATCTGGACCATTCCAACTAACAGTGGCATCCCGCTTTGGTGGAACGTATGAAACCTCTCTACTATGTGAATAACGCTTAACTACTTTTAAACCTGCATTATCTACTGCATTAAAAAGGGTAGATGAGACTTGACAAATTCCACCGCCAAAGTCTTCTGAATATTCCCCTTTAACGATAACAGTAGCAGGCATATATCCTTTTCCTGCTGTTCTTTCTCCAACAACATTATTAAAGGAAAATATTTCTCCTGGAAAAAGCACGAAATTATTAATGGCGTTTGCAGCAAGATATATATTGTTATTTCTTTCCTTGTTATTCGAATTGAAGAATGTTATATATTCCCCAATTTTTTCACCTCGAATATTTCCAAGTAATTCACTGTCAACCCTTGGATAAATGGCTGCTAAGGGTACTTCTAAATTAGAGGAACCATTATTAAAATAATAAGAAAAAATATTTTCTGTGAAAACTTGGCGGTTTAAACGGTAACCGACTTGTTCTGGTATAATATTTCCGTTTTTATCAATAATTGCATTTTTAGGATTTTTAGTAACATACAGATCTATTTCATCCATAAATTTATTTAACTTTTCAGTATCCAAAATGGGTAATATAGGAAAGTTCATCGAAAAGTAAGTTGGGGTGTGAACTGGTATAGGTTGACTGTTGTTAGTGATTACTAAACTTCCTGGCACATTCATTTGTTGAGATAAAATTACTAGCCCAAATAACCAACTGAAATTCATATGCTTAATACCTCCTTAATCTAATTATGAGTTAAAATGTCCATTTCATGTATTGTAGCTATTTTTTATTACGATCAATTTTGGAAGGAATCCTTTACATCAAAGAATATGAAGAATCGTACATAAGTACCGGGGCAGGTTACCAGAAAAAGGATTTATATTGAACAACTTTTTGAAGCTGAATAAAGGTTGAATTAAAAAACAAAACCATCCTATTGGGGATGGTTAAGGTACACAATTTTTATGAACGTTAAAATACTTAGATCCTTGTTAGATAGCAAGCGGGCTCTGGTCTCTTTTTGTTTTTGTCAGATACATAACCAAACATAGAATCACCACAAGGAAGATAATGCTTGTTCCTGTTGTCCCTAAACCAAGGCCGCCATTATGACGTGATTGCGATAGATAGTCACCCACGGATGCCCCAAAAGGACGAGTTAAAATGTAGGCGATCCAGAATGCAAGGACCGAATTCAATTTGAAAAGATAGTGTGCAATGGTTACAATTCCAATTATGGCTGCAAACATGAGTGCAGAATTTAAATAACCAAGGTTAAGACCTTCAGAAATCCAGTCACCTGCTGCTGTCCCCAATGCAAAGGTAAACAGAATGGCCAACCAATAAAATGCTTCTCTTTTAGCCGAATAGATTGAATGAATGGACAATGTTCTTTCACTTATATACCATGTCAAAAAAGAGAAGGCCATTAATACAAAAAAGATTCCGGTTGTGATATTTAACGGCACCCCTAAATTATCGGCTAGATTATCCGAACCCAGTGTTCCTACAACACTTATTAAAACTACCGCAAGCCAGTAAAGGCTTGGTACGTACCTCTTTGTCCTAAACTGGAAGAACAGGGCTATGATTAAGAGAACACTCATGAAAATGGTGGTGTTCGTAAGCCCGAAATTTAAGTTATCATTTAAAAAGTCCGCTGCCGTTTCTCCGACTGTCGTTGCCATGATCTTAATAATCCAAAAGAATATGGTAACTTGAGGAACCTTACTTAACATGTTTTGTCTGTTTGTTTGAATCAAGTTTTCAGCCAATGCACCCATCTCCTCTATCATTTAATTAGGATATAAACATCCCATTATCGCTTTACTTTTTTTCTCTTCCTATTAATGGCAAGATAAATCAGAGTAATAATTACGGCTATAAAAATCACCGGTGTAACGTAGGGCTTGGCAGCACTATTGATCTGATCCCATCTCGTACCCAAGTTCATTCCAAGGTAAATGAAGAGAATGGACCATGGAATAATAGCCAGGACTGTATAAAGGCTGAATTTGGTAAAGGACATTTTCGCAATACCTGCTGGAATGGAAATAGCATGTCTAACCACAGGGATAAATCGAGCTGTAAAAATAACCCCAGAGCCATATTTACTAAACCATTGTTGGGCAACATCCATATGGGATGGGCGGATTAAGAGGTACTTTCCGAATTTATCCATAAATGGTCTACCGCCATATTTTCCGATCCAATATAAAAACCATTGGGCGGCAATTCCCCCGATTGTACCTGCAACAACTGTTCCCATAAATGAGATTTTCCCGATTGATATTAAGTAGCCCCCGTAGGCCAAAACTATTTCACTCGGGATGACTTCAACCATTAAACCTAATGCAATTCCTAAATAGCCCAAATTTGAAAGCATATCAAAAATGGTTTGAATAAAATGTGACATTTCAAAAAAACCTGCCTTTTTTATTACAATTCATCCATCCTTACACAAGACATCCCCCGGCTTGATAGTTCTTTAAAGACGTCTTTTAATGCATTGATGGTATTCATCGGAGCCTCTTCATCCGCTCCAGGGGTTTCTCCACAATCATGCAGGAGGATGATATCCCCGTTTTTTATGTTGCCTAGCAGCCTTTTTTTCACCTTCTCGCTGCCGCCTTTACTGCGCCAATCCTCTGCCATTACCGACCAGTGGATGATTTTGTACTGTTTCATTAGCAGAAAATCAAATAGCGTTAATAAGCCCCATGGCGGACGATAGTAGATTGGGCGTTCTCCTGTGATTCTTTCAATAATGGACGCAGTTTTCCGTAAATGTCTTCGAAGCGTCCAAGGGGCAAGAATCCAATTGGATTTGTGGACGTAATTATGCATGCCGATTAGATGTCCCTCGGCATGCATTCTTGCGAGTAACTCTGGGTATTTTTCTGCTTTAGAACCCACAACAAAAAAGGTTGCTTTTATCTTATTTATTTTTAACAAATCCAATAGCTGCGGCGTATAGATTGGATTTGGACCGTCATCAAAAGTAAAGGCTATTTTTTCAGAAGAGGCTTTCCGCTTTAATGCCCCGATACCGAAAACAGCAGTGAGGATAAAGGGAACCAGCCAGTACAATGCCAGCAATACCAACACGATCATGATAATCTTAACCATTTCCTGCACTCCCCCTAATCCATTTTTTTGCGAAGGACGATGCTTAAAATCGATGACAAAATAAAAAGGGCACCGCCAATCATAAACGGTAAGAATTTCCCATGACGCAATCCTGCAAATAAGCTGCTTACCGATATGGTATAAGGCAGGATCCCTAAGGCCGTCGTCCAGATAAAAGCCTTTCTGTTCGCTCCTAAGATACCTGCCGCATAGTTAATGAAATGGTACGGAACTAACGGGACAAAGCGGATGATCAAAAGTCCGATATCTCCTCGTTTTTGCAGCCAGCGATCGATTTTTTCCAAATAGGGTTTGGCCAATGGTTCAATCAGCGGACGAGCAATCCATTTGGATAGGTGATATGCCAGGACTGCCCCGAGAATCCCGCCTATCCAGGAATAGAGTCCACCGGCGACGGGACCGTATATTTCGATCAGAAAGATAGAAACAAATTCGCCAGGTGCAGGGATGACATTGACAACGGTTTGAATCATGATTCCTAATAAAATCCCGAACACACCTAAATGGCGAATGGAATCCAGCCATATTTTTGCCGTACCTGTATGAAGTAAATATACATAAAGTCCAGTTAGAGCTAAGAATATCAGCAAACTTCCAATCGATAGTGAGCGAGCTGCCGGAGACTTTTTAACCTTGTATGATTCGTTCATTACATTCTCCATCTTTCACCTTCTCATTGCCCTATTGATAAGATATGGGCGGTGACTGGCACTTGAATCAATACTTCTACTGATGCAAAGGCGGATTCTTTAGGGTGGAATTGTTTTGCGTTCTCTTTCATTTGTTGAAGCAGATTTGGATTGCTCAGTATTTTGGATAATTGATTGGTTAAATCACGATCAGTTGTGGCTTGAATCGCTACTCCGGTTCGGACTAGAAACTTGGCATTATCCTCTTCCTGACCAGGAATTGGTTTATAAAGGAGCATCGGCAATTCCATGGCAATCGCTTCAAATGTGGTGACTCCTCCAGGCTTCGTAATCATCAGGTCGGAAATGGCCATTAACTCGTGAACATAATTTATATATCCGGTAAGATGAATGCGATGCTTGGAGTCCTTTAGCTTTTCTTTCAATTGCGTGCGCAGTTTTTCATTATGGCCGCACACAATAATCAATTGGACAGGGTTTGGTAATTCTTCAAATCCCTTAATGGTGGAACTGCCATCCCCAATCAAGCCGCAGCCGCCTCCCATTACTAACACAGTTGGCATTTGGGGATCTAACCCATACTTCTCGCAGATTTCCTCTCGGTGAAAGGATTGAGAAAATTGCTGGCGGATCGGAATTCCTGTATTGGCAATTCGATTCTCTTCTACGCCCCTGTTAATCAGAGCATCACGGACAGCATTTGAGCCGACGATATATTGATCGGTAAAAGGATAAATCCAGCAGCTATGATCGGTATGATCCGTAATGGTTGTGACAGTCGGAACATTGGTTAAACCATAGGATTTTAACTTGGACATCACAGCGGCTGCTAATGGAAAGGTACTAACGACGACCGACGGCTGCACTTCTTCAATCAATTTTTTCATTCGTCCGAGCCCCGTAGACAAAACCGTCTTCATCACTTTTGAAAACCTGTTCGCTCTCCGTGTTTTTTGATAAATATAGCCATATACTTGTGGGAATTTTTTCACTCCTTGCAGATAAAGGAAACGGCTTACTTGATTTGAATACGGATGAACCCACTCCATAAAATCGAAAATGACCGGTTCTAGGGCAGGAAATCGAATTTGGATCGCTTCATGCATGGCATTGGCCACTTGAATATGACCATCTCCATAATTACCGGTTAAAATTAAAACTTTTTCTTTATTGACTACCTTCATCGATCTCCACTCCTTTAATTTGTTTCTGTGACACTTATCTATGTGTTTTCGGGTGCCCACCTAAACCAGTGGGCCATCTCGATCAATAATTTTTGAAAAATAAACATGCGGGAACTACGATTTGATAAACATAATGAATGAGAAAGCTTTCGAAGCCCCCTCGTCTGTCTTCCTGTATATTACAAAAAACTTCTTAAGGAAAAATGCCCTTCTTTCTGAAGATTTTCTTAATACTTAAAAGAGAACTTCAGAAAAACTTCAGAAATTCTATTGTTTTTTCTTAAGAGGAGTAGAGTAAACTTTAGGCATTAGAAAGGAGAGGTATCAATGTCACAAGAAACCATTCTAATCATTGACGATGAAAAGGAAATTCGCGATTTAATCGGGATTTATCTTACTAATGAGGGATATAACGTACTGAAAGCAGCAGACGGAATAGAGGGGTTACAATACCTGGAGGAAAATACAGTTCATTTAGTGGTTTTAGACATCATGATGCCGCGCCTGGATGGCATTCAAGCCTGTCTAAAAATCAGGGAAAACAGAAATGTCCCTATTATTATGCTGTCTGCGAAATCGCAGGATATGGATAAAATCATGGGGTTAACCACCGGGGCGGATGATTATGTCACCAAACCGTTTCAGCCTTTGGAATTAGTGGCCAGAATCAAGTCACAGCTCCGTCGTTATCTCCGTTTAAATCAGACAGATGGGGCACTGCAGCAGCAGCATCCTGTCGAACAGATGGATGTCATTACGATAGATGAGCTGTTCATCAACATTTCTACGCATGAGGTGATCGTTGAAGGGAAAGATATAAAGCTAACACCACGGGAATTTGCCATTTTAGAACTTTTGGCGCGGAACCCAGGTGTTGTGTTCAGCACGGAAAAAATCTATGAACGGGTATGGAATGAACCCTTTTATGAATCAGAAAACACGGTCATGGTTCATATCCGTAACTTGCGCGAGAAACTTGAGAATAACCCGCGGAACCCTCGGTATATAAAGACAGTTTGGGGGGTCGGCTATAAAATTGAACAATGAGAAACGGCCTCCGGCTGGCAGTTATTTTAAAAAGCCGGGCCATCTAGTGAAGACAAGCATTCGCATTCAGGTGATTTTAGCCTTTGCCTTTTGTATTCTCGTTTCCGTGCTTGTCGGATTTGTCTCAAGCCCCTTCTTTGTTAGTAAAGATAAGCGATTTGATTTTACAGAAGGAATAGTCACCATCGACGAAAGTGCACGAGAATTGGTTAGACAATTTAAGCAAATGAATCAAGATATTAACGGGCTTGTCATTGAACTGGGGGACGAGAACCCTGATTTTAAAAATAAGTTTCTCAACCGCAGTGGCGGCGGGGAGCGGCTATCTGTTCCAAACGGAAACGCTTCGTTCTATCATTTGACCAAAAAGGAATTAATCGATTACTTAATCAATACGCCTAAACAAGAAAACAATCTCAACGCAGTCATTACCGATTTGGATGGGAAGATATTATATAAATCAACAGGTGTGAGTGATACACAAGTAGACCTTCCACTTGAGATCAAAAATGCGAACAAGACTTTCATTGGTAAGGAACATGATGAGAATTCCACGGTTACAAGGCTTTATCCCATAACCCTTGATGGAAATAAGAACTATATTATTGTAAGCGGTATTCCTAAATCCACTGCTTATTATGAGGAAGAAACCGGCGTTACTCCCTATCTTCTTGGACTTGTTACGTTTATTCTTTGTTTCTATTTGATAACCAAACGAAAAATGAAAGAAATTGAGGAGCTCGCTTTAGGGCTCATGGAAATAGCGAAGGGAAATTTAAACTATAGGATTAGGGAAAAAAGCAAGGATGAGCTTGGTTCACTGGCTGCCAATATCAATTACATGGCTTTTGAATTAAACGAAATGATTGAAAGGCAAAGGCAAACGGAAAAATTAAAGGATGAGCTTATCACCAATGTATCCCATGATTTACGCACACCCTTAACCTCTATCATGGGCTATTTAAGGCTGGTGAAGGATCATCAATTCAAAAATAAAACGCAATTAGATGAATACGTGGATATTGCCTACGGGAAATCAGAGCAATTAAAAAAATTGATTGAGGATTTATTTGATTTTACCCGTTTGACTTATGAAGGTGTACAGCTTAAAAAAGAAAAGGTCAGTTTAAACCAAATGCTGAGACAGCTCCTGGATGAACTGGATCCTATCGCACAAGATAACCATGTCAGCTTTATGACCGATCTGCCAAAGGAACAAATCATGATGGCGGTCGATCCGAATCAAATGGTGCGGGCCTTGGAAAATGTGCTAACTAACGCCATCAAATATAGTACCCCGCCTGGTGACATTCATGTCAGCTTAGTTCACATCAAACATGCCGTTCAACTTTCAGTATCCAATCCGTGTCAAACCCTCTCTGAGGAAGAGGTTGCTAGATTATTTGACCGTTTTTATCGAGTCGATCCTTCCCGTTCCTCTAACAAGTCCGGTGCAGGATTAGGATTAGCCATTACCAAAAGTATCATCGAATTGCATCATGGAACTATTGATGTCAGTTACAAAAATCATGTTATTTCCATATCGATTACACTGCCATTCCATGATTAAAAAACAACAGGCCCCATGGTTATCCAACCACGGGGCCTGACCTTTACTTCGAAACAGTGGGTGCGTCTGGAATGGAGCAAGAACTGCTGCAGGATTTATTCATCTCACAAGCCGCACATTTCCCTTGCTTGCTTTTTTTAATATGACGGGCCATCATCCAGCCTGCATAACCAAATATAATGAGACCAATCAATATATTTACGAACATGTGTCAAGCCTTCTTTCTTAAAAGAATAGACCACCAATTTGATAGATTAATATCGAAATGATATAGGCAATAATCAAGGCATAGATAATGGAAATATAAGTCCATTTCTTAGAAGCTGTTTCTTTTCTAATCGTCGCTACTGTTGCTAAGCACGGTACATATAACAGGACAAACGCCATGAAGCTTAAAGCAGAAAGTGCTGAATAATGAGTGCTTAATACGCCTTGCAGCGATACTGCATTCGGAACCTGATAGATAATATTCATAGTAGCCACGACGACTTCTTTTGCAAGGAAGCCGGTGAGCAAGGAAGCACCCGCTTGCCAGGTTCCAAATCCTAATGGTTGAAAAATTGGCGCCAGGACACCGCCAATCATGGCAAGGAAGCTATCGTCCATTTTAACATTTAATCCATGCGGACCTGCATAGGTCAGCAGCCAAATGAAAACGGATCCTCCAAAAATAAACGTTCCCGCTTTTCGGATAAAGCCTTTCCCTTTTTCCCATGTACTTCTCCATAAGGTTAACGCTTGCGGAACCCGGTATGGAGGCAGCTCAATTACAAACACACTTTTTTCTCCTTTTAACAATAAAAAGGAAAACACTCGCGCTACGATCATAGCTACGACAATTCCAAGGACATATAGAGATAAAACCACTAAAGCTTGATATTTTACAAAGAAAGCACCAACGAATAATGCATATACTGGGAGACGTGCGGAGCACGACATTAACGGTGTCAATAAAATCGTTAACAATCTTTCCTTCGGCTGTTCGATGGTCCGCGCTGCCATTACTCCGGGAACATTGCAGCCAAAGCCGATAATCATTGGGATGAACGCTTTCCCATTAAGGCCGATCGATTCCATTATGCGGTCCATTACCATGGCAACCCTGGCCATATAGCCGGAATCCTCAAGGAATGAGATAAAGAAAAACATGATAAAGATTTGCGGGACAAATACGAGCACCCCGCCTACCCCGGCGACAATTCCATCCAGCACTAAATCCTTAATAAAACTAGAAGCGCCAATGGCGGCCAGTCCTTTAGCCAGCCCCTCTGACAACGGACCAGAGAAAAAGGCGTCTAATAGATCCGCCAGCGGTGTGCCCAGCCAATCAAACGTCAGCATGAACATCACATACATAAACGCAAGGAATATTGGCAGGCCAAGGAATTTGTTTGTGACGATGCGATCAATGAATTCCGTCGCAGTTGTTTTATTTAACGAGGTAACCGTCGTGACTTGGTCTAAAATACTAGTAACCTTTTGGTCACGAACATTGTAGATATATTGTCTAATAGAGGGTGCAAGACCAAGCTTTACGAGCTCTTCTTCTGTCTCCCTCTTCATTTGATCAAGCTTATCGGTATGGGCGAAATGTTGATCCAAATAGGTTTTCACTCGTTTATTTCCTTCTAAAAATTGAACCGCCATCCATCTTCTATTCAAGTTAGAATCGTTTGGAAGAATAGTGATGATTTGTTCGATTGCTTTTTCTAAGAATCCATAATCCACATGGAAAACAGGGGTCTGCATTTCTTTTTTGGGATTGGCAATCAGTTCCTTCGATAGTAGGTCACAGCCCTTACCGGACCTGGCAATAATCGGAACAATGCTGACACCTAATAAGTTTTCCAGCTTCTTCTCATCTATTCTCATGCCTCTCGTTTTGGCGACATCGATCATATTGAGACCCACTAAAAGAGACTTGCCAAATTCGATTAATTGAATGGTTAGCTGCAGATTTCGTTTTAGCTGGGAAGCATCTACAATATTCAATATTTTTTCGAATTCCTCTGTTAATAAAAACTCCGTCACCACTTCTTCATCCCTGGAAAGTGGATTTAAGGAATATACTCCAGGCAGATCGATTAGCAGTCCGTTTTGATTACGAAGCTTGCCAACCTTTTTTTCAACTGTTACACCGCTCCAGTTTCCCACATATTCATAGGAGCCTGTTAGATTATTAAAAAGTGATGTTTTCCCTGTGTTAGGGTTTCCAAATAAGGCAAACTGAGACATTGGCTATCTCACTCCTATACATGATGCTTCTCTACGGCGCAGACTGAGACACTGTCCACATACCTCAACCATTACAGGCCCGCCAAAGGGCATTGTCCGTTTTAAACAGACTTCTACTCCTTCGACGAGACCCATATCAATTAACCGTTGCTGAACTAAATCATTTATTTTTGAAATATCCGAAACAATCGCTTTTGTTCCTTGCTTTAAATCCGTTAGATTCATCGCAAAGCCTCCTAGTGTTTACACAACTAATAATGATAATTATTCTCACTAAATTATATCACATCTGCCACAAATATATATTAAAATTATGTGAAAATTTTTTGTCTTCAATTAGGAAAAAACTAGAAAAACAAAGAAAAGCAGCGGACAATCGCTGCTTTTCTACACTATTGCATTAGTTCATTTGAATTCTTCTCAAAAAGTTTCAGTGCTGTGGAAGATATTTCTTTATAATCTTTTTCTAACCATACATTAATGTTAGGCTCATAATCTTTATTAAAAATGCTAGAAGACAAATTCGTAATTATGTTGAAAGAAGCATACGGATGAGGAAAATCAGCGTCATTTTTTGCATCTTTCAGGAATTTCTCTAGAATGAAGTGGTTTTTGGAATAAATAAGTTCTACTAGTTTTGCCCGATATTCTAATTCATAGGACTTCAAACCAGGAAAGTATGTGTAATCATATACATGCTGCGCTTCGTGTTTTAAATAGGACACCTGAAATTGGTCGTCATCTAAGTCTTTATATCGTTTTATATTACAATACAAACCATCTTCGTTTGCCCATCCGCCAACAGATCTATTGTTAAAAGTTGCGTAACCCATCCAGCCATCAAGTATAAAATCTGACATCATATGTACAGATACTGGAATGGATTGATGAGGTATTTCAACATTAAAATGAACTGTTTCGGTACGTTTCCAAATATACGCCCCTCTAAATGGAGGAGTCACTCCACCCAAGAAAGAATAACCCTTTTCAGTAAAAATAGCAGCCAGCTCATTTTCAGTTTCATCGATGTTTAAAGGGGACTCAATTTTTAAAAGTCTTCTTAAACTTTTATTCAAATTTACCTCAGCATTATTGATCACGTCTGCATTTGTTAATACTGTTCGAAAATAATCATAATAAGCTGATACTACATCTCTAATCCAATTATCTTCTGTCAAAATATTTTCATCTGACTTTTGAGAGAAAAATCGCTCTTTGTACATCTGCTGTAATTTTTCAATTTCATTTGTTTTTGGCTGAATGGAATTAAGGTATTCCATTGCTGCATTTATATCACCTTGAAGACAAAGTGAAAAAAATCTATCCATTTATTTCTCCCCTTTTAAAGTAAAGCATTCTCCTCTGATATTTATAAGAACAATTGTACCTTCTTCAATAGTATACTTCATTGTTAATACCATAAAATAATCTCATGTTAGCTGAAAGACATTTTACGGAAATCACAGAATTCTTACAAAGTGTGCGTTGTAGATTAGGGATTAAAATAGAAAGTAATTCAAAGGAGCACATGTTAATGGAATCTGAACACAACACTAGATTGACCGCTGCTGAAGTTACACAAATTTGGTCCGCCTATATGAACTCCAGCATGTGTAAATGTTTGTTTACATACTTCCTAGAAACAGTAGAAGATAGTCAAATACGCTCGGTTATTCAACATGGATTAGAATTAGCGGAAACTCATTTAGACAAATTGTCAGCGTTTTTTCAAAAAGAAGGGTATCCAATACCTTGTGGTTTTAATGTTGAAGAAGATGTAAATATGGCCGCTCCAAGATTATTTTCAGATAGTTTCATGATGCATTTAGTTCATAATATGACTGTAATGGCATTTAGTTTTTATGCTATTGCCAAAACATTCGCTGTTCGTTCAGATATTGATGAGTATTTTGCTGAATGCGTTAAGGAACTGAATGAATTTGATACGAATTCGAAAAATCTTTTGTTATCAAAAGGCTTATACATTCGGTCTCCTTATTTAGTTCCATCAAATGAGGTGCACTTTGTTAAAAGTCCAAATTTTATGTCAGGATTGTTAGGTAATAAAAGACCCTTAACAGCCATTGAAATTACAAATTTGTTTGCAAACTTACAAAAAAACACTTTGGGTCATACAGTAATGATGGCATGGAGTCAGGTGGCTCAATCAAAAGAAGTAAAGAAATTTATGGTAAGGGGAAAGGAAATAGCATTGAAACATACCAAGGTATTTGGTTCCGTGTTAGAAAAAGATCATTTACCTGTTCTAATGTCTTTTGATACTGAAGTAACGGACTCAATAACTGCTCCCATTTCAGATAAAATGATGATGTTTATGGCTACTACTTTAACCGCATTAAGTATTGGATTGTATGGAACAAGTATGGCAACTTGTGCTAGAAAAGACTTGGCTCTCGATTACGTTCGCTTATCCGCAGAAATCGCTTCTTTTGCTGAAGACGGAGCCAAAATAATGATTGAAAATGGCTGGCTCGAGGAACCTCCGCTAGCTTTGGACCGGGATAAACTAGCGGATTAATTACTCTAAGAATAAGTGCTGTAGACAATGAGAATAGTCTTCATTGTTTCTGAGTTCTCTTATGAGTATCCCTGTAAATATAGTTAGGGATTTTTAATCTGCATGGGATAAAACTAGTTCATATGAAAAACCTTTAATTTACTCCAAGTCGATTTCCAATTCTTTTTGGCAATGCGGTCTTCGTAAATTTCCATTCTTTCTTTTGTCTCTGTAAAAAAAGGAGTCGGCCTTACTTCTAGATTGATTACATCCCTAATTCCCCAAGGGGCAGCTAATATCACATTGCCCCTTTCATCTAATTTAACGCCTAGGGCTGTCGCTGTTTCTGGAAACTTAGATATAGCATCAACAGAAGAAGTGTAAGGCGGTAAATTACTTTTAATGTGCATTCTTGCTTCATTCTTTACCGACCAAGGAATGGCGGGATTAAGGGATTTAAGTTCTTCTTCAAGTTTCTTTTCCTCAAATTCATCGATATTACTTGGGTCGAAATAAATGACATCAATATCTGGGATCGGCGTTCTTTCGCCGAAATCGTGTAGTGTGTCCCATATTTTTGAACGAACAAATCCGGCACAAACCCACCAATCGGGCAAGTTCACTGATCTTGCAAATTTTAATATTTCCATCATCCATTTATCTTCTTTAATAAGGGAAACAATAAGTTCTTCATTCATCACGGAAATATTACTCCTTAAAAATTTGTGTTACACGTTATCTTAATAGGCCAAAGATTTTCATTACCACCCACACAATCATTACACCCCATATCAAAACAATTATGGAACCGGCTATCCAATTCTTCGGTTTCGTGCTTTTCATCCTTTCTTCCGCCTTAGCTTCACATTCAGCTAGGACATTCTTGGGTATCATTTTTAACGCGAGCAAGATCCCTAACGGAAGGAGAATAACATCGTCCAGGTAGCCCAGTATAGGGATAAAATCTGGAATGAGGTCAATCGGACTGAACGCATAGGCTACTACACAAGCTGTGAATAATTTAGCATACCAAGGTACTCTTTTATCTTTACAAGCATAGTACAGAATGAATATCTGCTTTTTTAAATTCCTCGCCCAAATTTTGATCTTATTAAACATCTAATCACCCATAAACGTAATTTCTTGTTTTTATTATAAAACTGCATTTCGGTTGTGTAAAAAAGAAAAGGCGCCTATTGGCAGCCTGTTTTCCGCTTTATTAATTTCTTTTTTGCAACGATTTAACGGCTAAATGTTCTTCATCCTTTTTTACATATATGTCATATTGCGTATTATCCTTAAATCGGTTTGTTCGATTATCAAAGCTGTATGGTGTTACCGTTTTATACTTAATCTCTTCCGACTTTAATTTGGCTGTAATCCTGAAGTATTCCTCATTACCGAATGCAGTGTAAATTAATTTCCAGTTCCTGTTTAAGAAGGTTCGAATGATTGTAGTAAGTATGATTACTAAGGCGACCAAACCAATCGCAATATAAATCTCCATTTCTTGCCTCCCTGAACTTTTCATTTTTAACATTATATTTCTGTAGATATTATGTAATTCCTTCCTCTATTTACCTGCCACTTTTTCAGCTTAAATGAAAAAAAAGACCATCGTCACCGATGGTCTTCCTTTATACTCGCTTTACTCCAATATATCTAGCATGCCAATATGGGTTGCTTGTGTAAGTGATAATGACCCCTTTTGAGGATGATGCCATAATCATTTTTCCGTATCCGATATAGATGGCAACATGGGTTGGGGCACTTGCTTTAGTTGGTCCATAGAATAGTAAATCGCCTATTTGCAAATTAGATGGTCGATATCCGTTTCCATAGTACATTTGGGCTGCCGTGCGATTTAGGGTTCTTCCTGCTTTTCCGTAAGAATACTTTACAAGACCTGAACAGTCAAAACCGCTTGGCGACATTCCGCCCCATCGGTATGGAACTCCAATATTCGATTTCGCAATTGAAATGGCTGCTGTATGATAATTATATGCTGCTTCCGCTTTTTCACCCTTGGCGGCGAACAAAGAGCCACAAGAAGCTAAAATAGTAAAGGCTACGATGAATTTCTTTAGCATGGTTGTTACCTCCTAGTGTGAGTTGATACGTTAACTATACTAGAAAGGTATGACAGACCCATCACAACAAGATGTTAATTATATTACAAAGTTATTCTAAAATAATTTCAATACAACCTCTTCCCGCTTTTTGCTAACTCCTGCTTTCATCCTGCTCACAATCCTTATTCCTAAACAATGAATTCCCCGTGCCATTATTTTCGATGTCCTGATTCCCATTACTGCAAGCAAAATTCTCAACCACTTCATTATCATTGGAGTCTAAAGCAATTCCATCATTATCGTTTTCATTCGCTCTATTCCTAACGATAAAATTGTTGTTTTGATTAACATGAATTCCATCTTTCTCATTATTCGAGGTACGATTTTCTTCAATATAATTAAATCCTTGAGTTGGAACATTGGCTGGAGAAATAATCGAAATGCCACTTTCTGCGTTCCAAAAACTTATATTCAACTGATAAAGCGAGCTAAAAGGATTATTTACTTTTATTCCATTCCCTTTTGATCTTGTAATATTATTTTCGATGATGGACATGGTTCCATTATTTAAAGATATTCCATCACTGCCAGTATGCTGAATTTCATTTTGCAATATTAACCCCGAAAAAGCCTGCTCGGCTGAAACGATTCCATTTTGTCCGGCCTTTTGTATCTTATTTTGAATGATTGAATTGAAAGGATTAGCTGGAATGGTAGATTGAGTAACATTTATATTTATTCCATTCTTTCCAACGTCTTTTATCTCATTTTGAATCATGACATTGATGTTAGGATCCGTAATATTAAATCCGTTTTCACCAATATTTGTTATTTTATTTTTTTTAAATAAGTGAGTAGCACCATTCGTAAAGACAACGCTTTGCTTAATGAAGATCCCATCATTTTTAATATTTTTAATCACATTCTCTAAGCAATAAGCAAAATCGCAAAATTCTATTGTTATTCCACTCTGAATGTAATTTTGGATAGTGAAACCTTTTATTTCAATACCAGAGGCTAGGTTTGCAGAGGATTGGCCCACTCTAAATCCAAAAGGCAATGAATGATTTCCATCAAGAGTGGCTCCTTTCTCCCCGACAATTGCTAAACCTCTATTAAATACGTTTACACTTTCATGATACGTTCCCTTTTTTACAAAGACTAAATCACCAGGTTGTGCAGCTGTTACCGCTGCTTGAACCGTAGGAAAGTCTCTAGGAACCACGATTATACTCATGTATCTGTACCTCCTAAATTAGTTAATGCTATTGGTATGCATGTCCATTGCCATTTGAAAGGTACAAGGGTTTAAATGGAATCAATATTTTTTGTTGCAAATACAACAAAGTTAAGTTACATTTAATACATGCCAGTTTTATTGCATTTGCAACATATTTTTTAAAAAAAAGGAGTTATCTATGAAGGAAATTCTCCGTGAAATAGGAATGATTGCAAGGGCATTAGATTCGATCAGTAATATTGAATTCAAAGAATATGACCTGACAAAAGGGCAGTATTTGTACTTGGTGCGAATCTGTGAAAACCCTGGAATCATTCAAGAAAAGTTAGCAGAGATGATTAAAGTAGATCGAACAACAGCCGCTCGTGCCGTAAAAAAACTTGAAATGAATGGCTTTATTGAAAAAAAGGACGATCAACATAACAAAAAAATTAACAAGCTCTTTCCTACAGAGAAAGGGAAACATGTTTATCCATTTATAAAAAGAGAAAATGATTACTCCAATAACGTGGCCTTAGAGGGATTATCCGAAGTAGAGATAGAATCCATTTTCAATCTTCTTCAAAAGGTAAGAAAAAGTATTGAAAAAGACTGGGAATATGTAAAAAAGGGAAACAAAAGAAATTATTGATCTATAGAGGAGCGACAATATAAATGACTATAAATATAAAACAGTGTACCCTTGAAGATTCACGTAAGCTGCAAGAAATTAGTTCTGAAACCTTTTATGAGACATTTAAGGAGCAGAATTCCGCTGAAAATATGAATGCCTATTTGGAAAAGGCCTTTAACTTACCACAATTAGAAAAAGAATTATCCAATACTTCTTCGCTATTCTTTTTTGTTTATTATGATAATGAAGTTGCTGGATATTTAAAGGTCAATACCAATGATGCTCAGTCTGAAGAAATGGGTGAGGAATCACTAGAAGTCGAGAGGATTTATATAAAGAAGGAATTTCAAAAGCACGGGCTCGGTAAATATCTATTTAATAAAGCTTTGGAAATTGCGATGGAAGGTAATAAAAAGAAAATCTGGCTAGGCGTTTGGGAAAATAATGAAAATGCGATTGCTTTTTATAAGAAAATGGGGTTTGTTCAAACGGGTGCCCACTCTTTTTATATGGGCGATGATGAACAAATAGACCTTATCATGACCAAAACACTCGAATAACAGGGCGAAACGGAGCTGCCAGATTGGCAGCTCTTTTCAGATTGCATCTATTCAGCTAAAATCCAGAGCTAGTAGTTATTCCAATGATAAACAAAATGAAAACAACTAAGTAACCTACCGGAATCATAATTAGAATGGCGGCCGATGCCTTTCTCCAAAAACCACTTGGACTATACCACGAGGCAATAACGGCCGATGCAAATCCAAAGATAAGCACAAACCAAAAGCTCCAGCTTGGTAACAATTCACCGGCATGTGGGATCTTAAAGATTACAAATATGGCTATTAGGATTAGGATAGAAAAAATCCCCGAATACTTCCTCAAAATCTCCCTCCTTTTTTTGGGTTCATTTTACCATAAAAACCCAATTATTTCTATCCTAAGCCATTCGTTTTTCCACACCAATCGATTATTTTCGGGGAAATTCCCTATGTGCTATATTAATTAATCGTTTGATTAAAACCATGAATAACCGCGCTATAGAGGGCTTTATTGAATGAAATCCAATCGAAAAATGTTTATCAAATAACAGAAAAAATCGCATCAACCTTGTAAAAAAGACAAATTTTCAAATAACTGACAGAATTCAATAAGATTCCCGATTCTTCGCCTTTAATCAGACGTTTAATTAACTTGGGCTTCTGCCCGCATCCATCCTTATTTCTTCTCTCAAAATACGTTAGAAGAATGTCGAAGGAAATGATTCTTTTAGGTGATACCTTTATAATTTAAGAATTTTGCTTAATCGTTTCTTCAACGTAAGTAAGGAAATTACTGTATGGGGAGCTTCCTGTTAAGTATTGCGCTACCTCATTCAAAGGTACTATCACTATATCCCTCTTTTTTGAATAAAGAACATGAGTTGTTGTGGTATCAGCATGCACTCGATTTAGATTGGGAGAATACTTGTAAACAGAATCAGTCTCATACCAGAAAAATCTTTTTTATATCATCTTTTATTAATCTTGCTTTATTTAAGTAATCAAACATAGCAGGGAAATTCTCCTTTATCAATTGTCTACTACGGGAAGGCACATATATAGTCATATCTTGCCCCTTCAGAACCGCAAATCAATTATGTTATTTAACGAAAAAAACACTCATTTTCGAGTGCCTCTTTATTTTTTCTTCCGTTTTGATTTACCACCGAATAGACCTATCGCGACTGCTACCCCAATGCCTATAGCAAACCATGAAGCGAAACTCATCACTTCCACCGCCTTTTTGGCTTTGAAGAAAATTGCTCAACAACAGGAGCTCCGCCTCCAATAAAACAATTTGCCATTGTAATAATGGGTTATTTAAATAATTTTATAAAATCATAAAGAACTCCAATCAAAGCAAAAATAAGATAATAACTAGTTTTTGTAACCTCTTTGTTAAGTAATTCCTTTATACCTACGATGAAAACCTTATGAAACCCAAAAAATGATAATATTAATGCAACTAATAAAAATTCTAACATTAACTCCTTAACCCCAACCTTTTTAAATTTATATGTATTTTCCATATATTCTCTACTACGTATGTAAATTCCTTTTTCCACTAAACAGCCCCGTTTCGCCTCTATACAATATAAGGAAAAAATTGCTTAATTACTGATACAAATGCTCTTACATTAATAGAAAACACTAATACTATATTAATAGGTTTGATTATTAAAGATCTGACCTAAAAATAGTAGAAGGGATGTAAGAAAATGGCAAACGTTGTTAATATAAGAATACCGGACAATTTTGGATTAGAAAATCCATGTACCGGAGAAATAGTCAATTTTTCGGGTGTATTGCATTTTATTATAACTGAGACATTCGATAAAAATGGTGGTGAGCATATTACCAACCATCTGAACACCCAAGGTTCTCAAGGAATTGGTGCTACAACGGGAGCTCGTTACCGTCTTATTCAAGTAAACAATGCAGAACAAAACTTTAGACCACCGTTTCCGGAAGAATTCACCAGTGTGATGGACTTAAAAGTAGTGGGGACACATGGAGCTCCTACCTTCTTTATTCGGATGACTGTCCACTTCACTAGGAATGCAAATGGTGATTTCACAGTAAATAAAAGTTCATTCAAAGCATCCGATTGTGAGTAGAAAAACTCCTAGCAAAAAAGTATTTGATTAAGGTCGACGGGGTGCCTTTGATGGCACTCCTTTTTGTCTGGACTTTACACTTAAATTCATCTGACATATACTCAAAAAATGATAGAGTATGAAGCTATTAGAGAACTTGTTGAAAATGATATAAATTACAGTGAATGGATAGAACGGAAGGCAATTTTAGTTTGAAGAAACCAATTGCTAGAGCAAGCTCGTGGTACAATGAAATTAACTATTTCTTATATAAATTAAAATATTTCATTAAGAGGAGATGTTTACGTTGGCAACAGCGCCCCAACCAATGGTCAAAAGTGAAGAACCTCTTTTTCGTCGAGCTGTTTATACTTTCTCTGGAGCACACTTTTTGAATGATTTAGTGACCACGGGAATGGTTCCAGCTTTAGTGGTATTATACAAACATTTTTTTCATTTGAATTACACCCAGTCTACTTTAGTGGTTTTACTCTCGTATTTAACATCATCCGTTTCACAGCCTCTTTTCGGGATGTTAGCGGATCGCAAACCTAGAGTTTGGCTGTTTCCGGCAGGCGTTTTTTGTTCCATTATGGGTCTAGCCTTAACTGGTCTTGCACCATCACTTCCATGGCTGCTATTCTTTATTTCTATTTCAGGACTTGGTTCCGGTGCCTTTCATCCCGAAGCTTCTCGCGGGACCCATCTTGCTGCCGGTTCTAAAAAGGGATTGGCTCAAGCCATTTTTCAAGTAGGTGGTAATTCTGGACAAGCTTTCGGTCCTTTGTTAGTTTCCGTTTATGTCACACATTCGGGAATCCACGGACTCCTTTGGCTCATCCCTGTCGCCATCCTTTCTATCTTTTTGACTGGACAAATCCTTCCATGGTTAGGACAAAAATTACAGTCATCCAATGTTATTCGTAAAAAGGAATTAAAAGGAACCAACAATATAATGGGAGCAGCCATACTTTGCGGCGTCATCATTTTACGTTCCTGGTGCCAAATAGGAGTTGTCATCTTTTTACCTTTCTATTTGCATGATTTATCGATCCAACAGTCCGAAATACTTAGTTTTGTCTTTGTTGGCGCAGGGGCACTTGGTACTTTTTTTGGCGGGATTTGGTCGGACAAAATAGGGATGAAACGATTACTTGTCACCTCTATGTTACTTGCTACGCCTTTTGCCATTATTTTTCCCTATTTACATGGGGTATTGTCAATTATTGATCTGTTATTTTTCGGATTTTGCGTTCTTTCTTCTTTTTCAGTAAGTGTTGTTTATATGCAACACATGTTACCTAAAAATATTGGGTTGGCTTCTGGTCTATCGATTGGATTCGGTGTTGGGGCTGGCGGGATTGGTTCTGTCTTCATGGGAGGCATTTCAGATGTCTTTGGCGTAGCTGCCGTTTTTACGATCCTTTCCCTGCTTCCATTAGCGGGTTCCATTCTTGCCTTCTTCTTGCCAAATGATAGATTGGCAAATGAATGAAAGATTACGTTCTTTTAAACACATCTAATGTTAAAAGCGTGGGTTTATCCACGCTTTTATTTTTTGGACTCAAGCATCCCGATAGTTTAAGTAAAAAATTTCACAAAGTAGTCATTTTTCGGAAAATATTTATTTAAATTATAAACGCCTGTCTCATTCAAAAAAAAGCTCGTACCATACGATGTAACAATGAAAGGTTCATTTCTCTTTCATGCAGTTATGTAAGAACAAAAGGAGGTGTTTTCATTGAATGGATATTCAGCATTAGAGATCCAAGAAGCAATTAAAGAAGCTGAAAAAATTGGATTAGGCGATTTTATGCATCAAAGCCCTTATTCCCGCAAAGGTCGTGGCACTGGTCGTGGCACTGGCCGTGGCACTGGTCGTGGCACTGGTCGTGGCACTGGTCGTGGCACTGGTCGTGGCACTGGCCGTGGCACTGGTCGTGGCACTGGCCGTGGCACTGGTCGTGACACTGGTCGTGGCACTGGTCGTGGCACTGGTCGTGGCACTGGTCGTGGCACTGGCCGTGGCACTGGTCGTGGCACTGGTCGTGACACTGGTCGTGGCACTGGCCGTGGCACTGGCCGTGGCACTGGCCGTGGCACTGGCCGTGGCACTGGTCGTGGCACTGGCCGTGGCACTGGTCGTGGCACTGGCCGTGGCACTGGTCGTGGCACTAGTCGTGGCACTGGTCGTCGCGGCACTGGTCGTCGCAACACTGGTCGTCGCAACACTGGTCGTCGCGGCACCGGTCGTCGTTCCTAAAGACATCGGTCAATCCACGTTGAATCAAATTGTAAGGTTCGGACACTTTTTATTAATTTCAAGAACACAACCATGACTACCACTTTTAAAAATATGGGTAGTATAAAGACTAGCTTAAAGGTTAAACAAGCTAGTCTTATTTCTTATTGTACTAACCTGCCCCATTAGTACAATAAAAAAGGATCACCTCAGCAACCCTTTCTTAAAATCAAGCACACGTTACTTGCAGAAATATATATTGTTATTTATAACAAAAGGAAGAGGTCTATGTCCTCCTCCCTTTTCACTAATATATATTTTTAAACTTTTTCAGGAACTAATTGATTAGCAATGATTTCTCCAATAGGCTGATTGTTTAGTTGAGTGGTGTTAATAGTGTCTCTTTTTTTCAACGGTAAATGCGGAAATACTAACTCTGCAAATTGATATGCTTCTTCCAAATGTGGATATCCGGATAAAATAAAGGTATCGATACCTAACGCAGAATATTCATTCATCCTCTCCGCCACTTGTGTTGGATTTCCCACAAGTGCTGTTCCAGCACCACCACGAACGAGACCAACCCCTGCCCAAAGGTTCGGGCTTATTTCCAGCGTCTCTCTTCCACCCTTATGCAGCTTCATCATTCTCTTCTGCCCAACAGAATCTTGACGGGCTAAAGTACGTTGTGCTGCCTCAATCGTCTCCTGATCTACATATTTAATTAAACTATCAGCCGCTTCCCATGCTTCTTCTTCCGTTTCTCTTACGATTACGTGTAATCGGATGCCAAATCGTACTGTTCTTCCTTCTTGTTCAGCTAAACGGCGAACTTCTTTTATTTTTTGTTCCACTTGTGCAGGAGGTTCTCCCCATGTTAAGTAAACGTCTGTATGTTTTGCCGCAACTGCTTGGCCAGCTGGCGATGAACCGCCAAAATAGATAGGAGGATGCGGATGCTGAACAGGTGGAAAAAGCAGTTTCCCGCCTTCAATTTTCACGTGCTTCCCATCAAATTGAACCTCTTTTCCTTCTAAAAGGTTACGCCAGACCGTTAAAAATTCATCTGTTACTTCGTAACGTTCATCATGAGAAAGGAATACTCCGTCACCAGCTAATTCTACTGGATCACCACCCGTGACGACATTAATTAGAAGACGTCCATCCGAAATGCGATCCACTGTGGAAGTCATTCTCGCTGCAACAGAAGGAGTCATTATTCCCGGCCGGACAGCAATCAAAAATTTCAATCTTTCTGTTACAGCAGCCAATGATGACGCTAATGTCCATGGATCCTCACACGATCTTCCTGTTGGAATTAATACCCCTGTATATCCAAGTCGATCAGCCGCTTGAGCGATCTGACGAAAGTAAGAAAAATCAGCCAAGCGTCCTCCCTTTGTTGTTCCTAAATACCGGCTGTCACCATGAGTTGGAATGAACCATAATACTTCCATTTTTACACTCCCTTTATGTTATTAGTTTTTTTAACTAAATATCGTTCATTTTTTGTTTATCGAATTTCTTGTAATTCTTTTCGTTGCAATCGTCCCAGTAATTGGCCGATAGCAGATTTCAGCCTTTGCTCAATTTCAGAATCTACAAAAGTAATCTCTTTTCCAGAATAGGTAAATTGTGAATCTACCATATATACAGACTCTACACTTTCTCTTGCACCAAGAACGGATAAGAGAGGCTTAAATGAGTATTCAAGTGATAAAAGATGCGCATAAGTACCTCCGGTTGCAACTGGAAATACGATTTTACCTTCAAGACCTTTTTCAGGGAGCAAATCTAAAAAGGTTTTTAAAACTCCTGGATAACTCGCCTTATACACTGGACTTACAATGATCACTGCTTCTGCTTGTTCCACTAGCAATTTTGCTTGTTGAATGGCTGGACTATTAAAATTTGCATATATTAAATCTTCTGGAGGCAGATTACGGACAGTAATCGTACTTACTTGATTTCCTTCCTTTATAAGAATACTTTCCAAAAATGCAGAGATAGCAGACGAACGAGATAAAGTAGTAGGGCTGCCAGAAATAATAACGATATTTGACATAAACATCTCTCCTCTTTTTAGGACAAAATAATAGTAATTAGATTAATCCTTAAAGTTTTAGTAATTCCATCGTTTAAACACTAGCAATCTTCTTTTATTCCCTTAACCCCATGAATGTTTAAGCAGCATTTTCTCCCTGATAACTATCACGCCATTTTAAGAATCTTGACTCTAATACACGAACAAGCGAATCACCTAATTTACCGCCAAGAGCGAAGATAATAATTCCGACAAAAACAACCTCGGTGCGGGTAAATTGTCTTGCATCCATGATCAAATAGCCGATTCCTTCGCTTGCCCCCATCAATTCGGAAACCACTAATCCCAGCCAAGCAGCACCTAAGGATAGGCGAACCCCAAGTAAAATATTGGGGAGAGCAGCCGGAAAAATTAGTTTGGTTACTTGATTCCATCTACTAAATTCCAAAATGCGTGCTACATCAAATAATTTTTTATCCACTCCGCGAATGCCCAATAATGTATTTACATATAGGGGGAAAAATGCTCCTAGTGCAATTAACAATTCCTTTGATAATTCTCCTAAACCGAACCATAGAATAAATAATGGTGCTAATGCTAAATGGGGCACGGTTCGTAACATTTGCAATGAAGGATCAACAAAATGCTCTGCTTTATTAGAAAGGCCGGTTAACGTCCCAAATAGAAGACCCAAACTTGCACCTAATATAAATCCGATGAAAGCACGAAAAACGCTAATTTTTATATGCCCAAATAATTCACCTGTTCTAGCTAATTCCAGAAAGGACTGAAAAATATCTAAAGGTGTAGGTAATATCGTATTAGATACATGTAAAAGCGATCCTGCCGACTGCCATACAACTACTATAATAATGGGTAACACCAAGCCGCGTGCCATTATTAATGCAGAGCCTTGGAATTTAGTGCTCTTCGTCTGTTTCGTAACTGCAGGATTCCTAAATTTACTCTCCAAATTTTCCGATGGAAATGCTAGTTTTGCTTTGCTCATCTCAAAACCACCTCACTTCGTTTTTTCTTCCTTCAGTTCCTTTAATGCCTTCTTAATGTACGAATTATCGACTACCTTTGATGTATCGATTTTATTTGTAATTGCTTTAAGAGAATACTGGAAATCTGCTGTTTCCTGCTGTGCTTTAATGATGTCTTCAGATATTGGAAGATTAAGAGATTCATTATTTTCGAGTACATTGCTTATGACATCCTTATCAATTTTTTTAGCATTTGCATACAAATCGATTGCATCGTCACGGTTCTCTTTTTCAAATAAACGCGCTTTTTCGTATACTTTTAGAAAGCGGACAACAAGATCAGGATGCTCTTTAGCAAATTCTGTACGTGCAATGACGAATCCCGGTGAATAAACATTCAATGATTTACCATCTGCTAGTATTCTTGCGTTTTTCTTTAAAGTCTGTAGTGAAACAAAAGGCTCCCAGATGGACCAAGCATCAACTGCTCCTGATTCAAACGCCGGCTGTGCTTCATCTGGCTGCAATTGGATAATTTCTACATCACCAGGCTTCAAACCAGCTTTTTCCAAAGCACGGTACAGTACATTGAATCCACTGCTTCCTTTTGCCACTGCAATTTTTTTCCCTTTTAAATCCTTTAATGTTTTTAACGGACTGTCTTTACGAACAAGAATCGCGTTTCCTTTAAGCCCATCGCTAGAACTTGCAATTTCCTTAAACTGAATATTTGCTGCCTGCCCTGCAATTACAGGTGAATTGCCAACTGCACCAAAGTCCAATCGATTAGCTGCCATTGCTTCGAAATGCGGTGGACCGCTTTGGAATACTGTCCAGTTTACTTTTACACCAACCTTTTTAAATTCTTCTTCGAACCAACCTTTTTGCTTGGCAATCAATAACGGTCCCAAGCTTTGTTGGATTCCTATGTTTACTGTCAGGTTTCCTTTCTTTCCTGCAGCTGTATTCGCTGTTGTCGTTTTTGATGAGCATCCCGATAAAATCCCTATCATAATGGCTGTAACTATTAATAAAGAAACCTTAAACTTTTTAAACATCTATTCCATCCTCCTTTAAATACCTGAGCCTTCAATCAACTGAAGTTCTTCTACTTTCTCAAATTCACTTAGTACCTTTTGTCTAAATTCCTGAAATGACTTACTCGCTCTTTTACGTTGATGCGGTAAATCGATGGGAATAATATTGCTGATTTGACCTGGTCTTGCACTCATGATTACGACTCGATCAGCAAGATAAATAGATTCGTCAATGTCATGCGTAACTAGAATCATAGTTGTTTTTTTCTGTTGCCAAATATCTAACAGCACATCCTGTAAATGTGTTCGGGTAAAGGCATCAAGTGCACCGAACGGTTCATCCAGCAGCAGTACTTCTGGATCCCTCAATAATGCTCTAGCAATCGCCACCCGTTGTGACATCCCTCCTGAAAGCTCCTTTGGATATGCTTTTTCAAATCCTTTCAATCTTACAATTTCAATGAGTTCATCCACTCTTTTACGGACATTAGGGTCTTTGAGGGATAAATCAGCTGCAATGTTCCTCTCCACCGTCAGCCAAGGGAAGAGGCGGTGTTCCTGGAAAACAAATCCTTGTTTGATGCCTGGCCCTGCAATTTCTTGGTTATTGATTTTAATAGATCCTTCATATTCGTTATCAAGACCCGCAATAAGCTTCAATAGTGTACTCTTACCACATCCGCTCGGTCCGATAACGGTTACGAATTCGCCTTGTTTTATTTGGAAATTTACATTTTGTAATACTTGGGTTTTTTTATGCTGTTTAATGAATGATTTATTCAATGACTCCACTGAAACACCCACGATCCTTCTCCTCCTTTTAAATGTAGAATAAACAATCTTTTACTTTTCTATCTGAATAGCATTTGTTTACGGTGTCACACCTATTAAATGCCACCCCCTTATATAACTTTTCCTATATGATAACTTGGTTTAATTAGCAAAAAAATCACTAAACTTTAACATATCTTGAAATAATTGGGGATATTTTATAATAAAAAAACTCCAACTCTTAGCTAAATACTAAGAGTTGGAGCCTTCAGTTGACTGATAGACTCTGTAAATTTTAATTATGGCAAAGGTGCAATGAATACAAACAATTCATAATTAATAATTTTTTCATACTGTTAATATAAATAAACTTTTCCAATCTGTCAACTCGGAATTTATATTTTTTATTTGTATAATGCCAGCTACTGCGCTAGAAAAATTGAATTTAAAAAGTAATTTACCCATTCATGGGAATGGGATTTTTTTGCGTATTTCAACTAACCTGCCTGTTGCCTTAACAAAAAAATAAGCCGCCAAAATGGCAGCAGGATCTTCAACTATTGCTACCCGTTTCTTTAATAAGAAATGTTACTTTATTGATATATGTTGTGCGAAAGGGAATGTTAGCTAAAAATATAAAAAGCACTCATAATTTGAGCCCTTTTTTAATAAACAATCCCAAGTTTTTTGAATTAGGTTTTGTATAAATCATTTGATAACCATAGATTATTGTAGAATAAATCATTGCAACGATAACATGGTGTATTCGTGTGAACTTAACATATTTGATAAAATTTGCTTTTTCTAAAAAAGGTATTGTGGACTTTCACCACCTAGATAGTTGCCATGCCTGGCACACTAAGAAAAGGCTGCCTTAATAAGCAGCCATATCTTTAAGGAATGCACCCGTTATTTGAATAGGATCACCGTTTTGTCTTTGTAAGTAAATCTATATTCAGTTATTAATGATTTTCCTGTCATCAGCATTAGGGGGCTGCTCCATCCAGTTTCGTTTAATGATTAATTTACCGAAACTACTATATATGAGCAAATCATCTATGATAGCCTTTTCACATTGCATGACAATATCTGCTCTCATACTATAAATCGCAGCAGAACCGTAATAGGATATTGCTGCAGCAAATAAAAATCCCGAATGAAACAGCATTAGTTTTTCAGAAAATGGTGCAACATTTGAATTTGTTATTTCTGTGGCATAGGTACGAGGTAAATGAAGGTCTTCTTTAAGTAATAACGTTGTAAAGGTCCCAATGTGTTTATTTGCTGCATTAAGACATTTTTCTAAAAACTTAATTATCGCTTTGTCTTTACATACTTGTTTAAAGGCGATAAGACATGCTTTTGTGATTAAGCTTTTCTCTATATTAAAATAGATATTACCACATTCAATAGAATTCATGCTTCTTTTGCTGCCTAATAAATCAGTTACATAATCAAGGGTATTGATAAAATGAATCTTATCTGGTGTTGAATAATAAGGCGGTTTATCAAGAAGTTTTTTTGCTATAAGTACCTCAATGGATTGGTTATATAAATCCATTGTATCTATATTACATTGATAATAAAAATTTCTAAGGTCTTGGCGAATCGAAAGGGTAAATGCCAGACTGTAAGATTGGCTCCCATGCATTGCCATCGTGTGAATATAATATAAGCAAAAATGATCCGTAAACAATTGTGGGGCATCCAAATTAACATCTTCTTCATTAAACCCTTTAGGAACAGGAAAATTTTCTTGATGAAACAACTTCTTCAGTTTGTTTATATGCTTTTCACAAAGTCCATATGACGTTTGAAAAACATGATATATCTGAGGGTCTTGAATGGTATTTAACATGTGCTTGATTACACAAAGTCCCATTGTCTCACGTATATAATGGGTCCATAAATTCGCAATCTCTGATGAGGTGAATCTTTCTTTGCTTTGATTCATTTTTTTCACCCTATAATGTTTGTGTGAGATTATTTTCAACTATTTTCCAAAACATTATGTGTTATAATCTCTTATTTCTAAAAGGGATAATTAATTTCCCTTGTTCAATTTTTTGCCTTTTTCAAAAAGGTATTGAAATCCATATAAGAAAAAAGCCTTGTAAAAGAAATATAGAAAGAATTGAAATTCGTTAAATTTAACTAATCTATATAGTTTTAATTTTGTAAATACCCTTGTAATAGGAGATACAAAAATTGCTTCGCCAATAGCATTTAAAATAATAAACTTTTTAAAATTTCCATATGACCATTTTAAGGTCCATAAAGACATCGCCAACATTGGACCTATGAGAAAAGGAAATTCATTTTGAATAAAGGACTGTGGTTTATTATAAAAAGACCACCATTTGCGTTTTTTTCCAATCTGGGCATCCAAACTACATATTACAATAGATAGGATTGATGCTGGTAAAAAACTCCTTATAGTCCGCCATCCTAACAAAGGCATTGTAAGCCACGAGAGTAATATCATTACAATATTAAGCAACCACTGAATTTTCAAAGTCATTTTAATACCCCTTTTTCTAAAAGGAATTATTAAATTTATTATATCTCCTCTGTTGTTTAGCTATTCTGCCCTGTAAGCACACACAAAAAAGGATCGCCGCAGCCATCCCAGTCTTAAACTCTAGGTTGATTACATAAAGATAATTTAGTAAATTAAATATAATTAAAAGTGTATAAAGAAGAATTGTTTGGGAAAGTCGAAAGCAAATTTTCTTCTTAAAAACCCCCAAAATTCCATTTGGGGTGTGTCGGAAAATCAATTCCGTTACTAATTATCGTTGGATTTTCAATGAAAACTGTATGAGAGTAGATCGTTCCCGCCTCTTTACTTTAAGAGGCGGGATTTTTTTAATAAGAACAGGAGAATGAACAGATGAAAATGACAAAATCAATGGCAAACTTGCTACTGCTGCTAGCTGCGGCTTTTTGGGGTTCTGGGTTTGTTGTAACAAAAATAGCTTTAGATGCAAATGTATCTCCGGGATTCATAAATTTTTCCAGAGGCATTCTATTTGTTATTTTGGTATTTATGTTTTTTTATAAAAAGATCATTAAAATGACCCTTAAGGACTTTAAAATTGGGCTTATTGCAGGATTGCTTAATTTTGGCGGATTTATTACACAGACTATTGGTGTTCAGTACACAACTCCATCCAATAACGCCTTTATTTCAGCAACATATGTAGTCATTATTCCTTTCTTGGCTTGGGTTCTATATCAAAAGAAACTCCCCGTAAAAAGCTTTGTTTCCATTGCCTTATGTTTAATTGGAATGACTATATTAACTGGTATATTAAACAAAGCATTCATCATAAATATCGGTGATGTTTATTCTTTTATTAGTGCGTTGTTTTATGCTGCCTCTATTGTATATTTCGGTTACGGAACAAGAACGACTGATTTCAGCATTGTAGCTTTTATGCTTGGGGTTGTCCAGGCCATAGGGGGATTAGCTTTTTTCTTTTTCGTAGAGGATGGACAGCTTACTACTATTAATTGGTCTGTGGCATTAGTGCCATTGTTATATATGGGCATAATATGTTCGTTCGTTGGTCAAACGGTTCAGGTTGTAGCTCAAAAGCATACTTCCGCAACCACTGCTGGATTAATTATGATGCTTGAAGGAGCTTTTGGAAGTATTTTTTCCGTAATGTTTGGCTTTGAATCCTTTACAGTTCAGTTAGTGGTTGGAGGAATGCTAATTATGCTTTCTATTATTCTTATGGAAGTGGACTTTAGGCAGATGTTGGTCAAGAACAAGCAACAGCTTAGAAACCAAAAATTTTAGCCATTTATCATTGAAAATAAACGACAAAATGGGTCTGCATTGTTATTCGAATGCAGACCTTTTTCTAATCAATTTTTTACTTTTTCAATTATTTTCTTGATGATATGCGGACCATACTCTTGCGGGTAAAAGACCATTGTGATGACTACTGTTAACAGAATTATTGCAACCCATATCATAGTATTTGTTGCAAACTTTAAATTGCGGGTCATTTTAAATCCCAAAATAATTAGTACAGAATTTACGATAAATATTGTTGGAAAAGCTACTATCCTCCCAAGCCCTGTATTTGGAAAAAACCTTATTAAAAGAGTGAATGTTAATAAGGTAGGTAACATCATCAAAGAGTATTTTATAAATGAAATAACTCCCATATTTTCTCTCCCTTAATAATCAATAACTATTAAATTCTATAATAATTCCCCCAATCCTCATAGACCATTGGTGTTCAGTACACGACTCCTTCCAATAACGCCTTTATTTCAGCAACATATGTAGTCATTATTCCTTTCTTTGCCTGGGTTCTATATCAAAAGAAACTCCCGGTAAGAAGCTTTTGTTTCCATTGCCTTTAGTTTACCTGGAATGACTATATTAACTGGAATATTTAACAAAGCATTAACCATAAATATCGGTGATGTTTATTCTTTTTTTAGTGCACTGTTTTATGCCGCCTCTATTGTATATTTCAGTTACGGAACAAGAGCAACTGATTTCAGCATTGTAGCTTTTATGCTTCGGGTAGTCCAAACAGACCTTTTTTTGATCGCTCATAAAATAGTTCTAGGTTTTTGATCAATTTTTTACCTTTTCAATTATTTTCTTGATGATATGTGGACCGCCTGTTCACTGATGCAATGTGTATATTTATTTATCCCTTCACTTCAGAGCGTTAAGTGCGACCTTGGCAGCTTCTGCAATTAGCTTATTGTCATAGGTGGCATTCTGTATATCGCGGCTAGATAGGACTGCGATGACAATAGGAGCTCTATTCGGCGGCCAAACAATCGCAATATCATTCCGCGTTCCGTAGCTACCTGCCCCGCTCTTATCATCGACTTCCCAACCTGTTGGTGCGCCAGCTCGGATCAATGCATTTCCAGTGGCATTTCCCCGCATCCAATCTGTCAGGAGCTTGCGCTTTTCAGTAGGGAGCAAGTCACTAACCGCGAAAGCCTTGAGGCTTGCAGCAAGTGCTTTTGGTGTGCTTGTGTCACGTGTGTCTCCAGGAACAGCTGAGTTCAAATCTGTCTCGTAGCGATCAACTTGGGTAACTTTATCGCCAATCTGCCTAAGTGCTGTTTCAAATCCCGCAGGGCCTCCCAGCTTCTCTAATAAAAGGTTCCCTGCTGTGTTGTCGCTATACCGAACAGCAGCATCAATAACTTCCCGAAGAGTCATCCCGGTATCTACATGAAGCTGTGTAACAGGTGAATACGAAACTATGTCCTCGCTTTTATATGTGACTAACTGGTCGAGTTGATCAATTGAGTAATGCTGCAGCAATGCACCAGCGGCTAGAGCTTTGTATGTAGATGCGTAAGCAAATCGCTCATTAGGCCGATAGGAGATGGTCCGATGTGTACCAGTATCGATAGCGTAGACTCCGAGCCGGGCGTCATATTTGTTCTCGAGTTCTGCAAACTCACGGTGTATTTGATGTGCCGGTGTATTTTTGACTGCCTTTTCGGGCTTGTCAGAATGGTTATTGGTGCTCATTGACCAGCCGGTAAGGGGTACAATTGCAACCACTAGCAAAAGCAGGGTAAATATAAAATTATTTTTGCTGAAAATATCATGTGTTTTCCTCAAGATCTTAACCTCTTTCTATTAATATTTGATGTTCTGAAATAGCATAGCAAGCTTCTAACAATCTAATCTCATCAAGTCTGAATCAGTGGTGGCCCATTCGGACAGTTTTCAGCAATATTAGCCCAATCAAGTCTGAATCAGGTGTCCATTCGGACAGCTTTCAGCAATCCGAGCCCAATCGTGTCTAAATCAGAGGTACTTCATGAAAATCTTTTATATTAAAATGTTTAAAAAACAACATTCCTTCCAAAAACAGCCTATTAACCAACAGAATTAACCCAAGTTCAATATCCTTTTCATAACCTTGGCTGCCCCGAAATGTTGGGGGAGAATTTCCTCCTTTCTATCATTTGAATCATGTGTAATAGTAGATTACACGAGATACTACGTGTGTAGTATTTAACTACGCATATAATACTACACATGTAATAATACAAAGTCAATTATTTTGTTGTTAGCTTTCCTTTTTCGTTAAGGTCAAAATAGGCCCGAAAAACCCGCTGGCTGATGATATTAGCTGCACTGTGCGGCTGAGCATAACCATCACGGAAGGCATTTGGTACAATAACGGCAATGGCAATCTCGGGATCATTAAATGGAGCATAACCAGCAAAAGAAAGATTCCAAGTCTTCACCCCATTCTTATAGGATTCCGATGTCCCGGTTTTACCTGCGGCATTGTAGGGTTCGTCTTTAAAATATCCCTTCGCTGTTCCTTTGGAACCATGGGTAACCAGCCAAAAACCTTGTTGAACCCGCTTTAGCATCTCCTCACTCATATCTACCTGATTCAGCACCATTGGTTCGATTTCATCGATGACGCTGCCCGGTTCAGTGCCATTCTTATTGGGTTCACGAATCTCCTTCACCAATTGGGGCTTCATCCGGTATCCTCCATTGGCAATCGTTGTAATATACTGGGCAATTTGCATCGGCGTATAGGTATCTAATTGTCCAATGGCAATTTGAAAGTAGGTGCTTGTATTGGTTCCTTTGATTCCTGCCGTTTCGTTATGAAAACCAATTCCGGTCGGAATGCCCAAACCAAATTGGTTGAAATAATAGCGGATGGTTTCAATTTTTTTGGGATCAATATTTAATGTGCCATTGGGGATATACTTGCCGCCCATAATTTCGATCGCGGTTTTCCACATATAAACGTTTGATGAACGTTCTAATGCCTCTAATTCATTAATTCTGTTCATGACTTGGTAAGAGGAAAAGGTTCCCGACCCCTTAAATCGCATGACCTCATCCAGCTCGATTTCCCCGAAATCCCTGACACCCGTTTGGTATCCGGTTAATACGGTGGCCCCTTTTACAACGGACCCCTGTTCAAACGCATACGTGAAGGTTCCCGGTGTAAAATCGGTAAACTCCCGTGACTGCCTGTTATACACTTTTCCTGACATTGCAAGAATGCGGCCTGTTTTCGGTTCCATCGCCACGACAAAGGCAGTGTCAAGCGTATCCGTATGCGGCTTTTGGATTGCACTGACTAACTCTTCCTGCATAATTTTTTCCACTTGGGTTTGGAACTCCATATCAATGGTCAGAACAATATCCTTGCCGCTCTTCCCTTCCGATACAATCTCTGTACTCACCACATTTCCATTTGTATCTGTCACCGTTTTCACTTTTTCCTTTTGGCCTTGCAACACTCCATCATAAAGCTCTTCAATATAGCTTTTCCCGACGCGGTCATTCAGTTGGTATCCTTTAGACGTATAGTATTCTACCTTATCAGCCGGAAGGCCTTCATCTGCACTTGTTACTTCCCCAAGCATATTCCAAAACGTTTCCCCATAGGTGCGGCCCCTGTTCCAATCGGTCGTGACATCCACACCCGGCAGATTTTCCAGATTTTCATTGACCTTCGCATATTCTTCCTCTGTTACATTTTCATTTTTGATCATCGTCGGAGTTAAAGCGATGGCAGAAGAAAGTTTCCTATAGATGGCTGCCAGGTTTTTGTCCATTGCCTGGAGATCGCTTTCTGTAATGCGGTTTAATTTTAATTGATATAAATCCTTGTCATTCAGCTTTTCCTGTTTAAATAACTTCTCCTCCTTCTTTGTAATTAAATCCGTGCCATTGTTATGTACCAGCAGCCAGATATCTTTCAAATCCCGATCGGTTACTTTATTGATCTCCTTATCAGTCATGGCCAGAAAGGTATTTAACTTTTTGGCCAGTTCAAGCAATTCGCCCGGCTGCGGATTTTTCGGCGGTGTATAGACAATCGCCTTTTCCGGAATATTGTAGACCACCAACTTATGATTCGTATCATATATTTTTCCTCGAGGAACTGAATAGTTGACGGCCGTCACATCTGTCTTCTCTGCCTGAACCGCATAGGCTTCCCCTTTGAAAATTTGGAGAACGCCAAGGCGGAGAATCAGGATTGAAAAAAGAACAAAGACCATGAAAAAGAGACCATTCAATCTCCATCGGATTGGGTTTTTTCCTATATTATCTTTCTGCCTTTTCTGCTTCAAAGCGCATCAGTCCTTTCATATTGGGAAGTTCGTGTACAAAGATATTAAAATACTACAATTGTAGTATTTAGTCCAAAAAAGACCCAAAAAGGCGGGGTAATCCTTTCTGGAGTTTAATTATTAATATATCTTTTTATGATGAAGGATCTGCTTAGCAATCTCCGCTGCCTTGCTTCCTTGGGCCTGCCCATTCCTATTTTGAATATTAATGGCAAAATAAAAACGATCATCACCTTTTTCGACAAAGCCAATAAACCAGCCATTTACATTCTTTCCATTAATCATGCCGGTTCCCGTTTTTCCATACAACTGTCCATTCTTTTGGACATCGATGAAAATTGCCTTTTTTACCGCATTGATATTTTCTGCTTTAAAGTTCCATTGATTTTCTTCTAATTGGGATAGTAATTGGACTTGTTCAATCGGTGATATTTTTAAGGAAGATTCCATCCAGTAACTATCCAAATTCCCTGAAAGATCCTCATTCCCGTATTTTATTTTTTGAAAATAATCTTGCAGCTGCTTTCTCCCTACTTTCCGATCAGTATTTTGGAAATACCAATTAACGGAACGGCTCAAGGCAGTCGCTAAATTTTGATTTTGATTCCATTCTGAAAAGGGATAAATTTTCCCGTCCCAAACCTGTTCATTGTTATTCGCGGAAATCACATTGGATTCCAATGCAAATAAGGCAGAATATATTTTATAGGTGCTATCAGGAGAAGTCCTCTGTTCACTCATCTCTCGATTATAAATTTGATATTGGTTTTTAGAAGGATCATATAAAACAAAGCTTCCCTTGTAGCCCTTAAAATAGGAGCTTAGATCTTCATAGACAGCATTATTGCCGCTAAATCGATACACATCATCCGAGCTGGCAATAACGGTAGTGATTGGAGCAAGCAATAGCACAACAATTCCTAAAACAGCGCAGATGGCCTTGCTTTTCCATTTCAATAAAAGAGAATCCCTAGAGAAGCTTGCAATGCACTGAATTCTTTGTGTGATTTGTTTTCTTGTGCCTCCTATACCTGGAGCAAACTGTTCAAGGGTACGATCATATTTCTTATCCGCAAACCGAATGATGGTATGCCCATATTCGATATATCCGCTCTCATCCAAGAGATTTAAAACGGAAGCATCACAGGCTAATTCCCGATCGAATCGAATCCTTTTTAAGGCGTACCAAACGAACGGGTTAAACCAATAAATAATACGAAACAACCACATGACGTAATTCACGAACAGATCCTTGCTTTTATGATGGTACAGCTCGTGCAAAAATACGTACTTTAAATCAGTTACCGAGAATGCTTCACCCGTTTTACTTGGTAAAAAAATATAGGGTTGAAAAATTCCAACCGTAATTGGCGAGGTAATAAGAGAGGTCTCCCGCAGCCTTATGTTTCTTTTCACCCCAACCAACTCTTTGCACGCTTCTAATAGTTCATTTAACTTTTGGTTATGAACTGCCGCAGCTGACTTTTTCATCTGATAGATTTGATAGTTTGAATAAACAGCTGCCACAACAAAAAGAACTACTCCAATGACCCAAACTGTAAAAAATGTGTGGTAAACGAAATCGGGCGTTGACTTGTTTACCGATACCGTGAAATCATGTAATAAATCGCTGTTTGGCGCCTTAGAAGCATCCACTCCATTCATTCCTTCACTCTTCGATGGCGCATCTCTATGAAAAAAAAGTAAACTCTTAAAATAGCGGGATCCATCTCCAAGGCGTAAATAACTCCAAGGTAAAAAGGTAGCAAGGATTGGAATGCAAAGAAAATACCAAATATGATAATGTGCTTTCACTGTCATATGATTGTTTAATAGCTTTTTGATTATCAGAATGATGAAAATGAGTAGGGATACCACGATTGTACTGGCTAAAATCCGCAGCAGCATGGTATCCATTATTTTTCCCCTTTCTTGTCTCTCATGGATAATATTTCCTTTAATTCCGAAATATCTTCATTCGACAATTTATCATTTTCAATAAAATTTAATATCATTGAATTTAACGTGCCGCCGAAAAACTGCTGCAGAAAGGATTTACTTTTTTGCTCAACATATTCGTGCTTTTCAACCAGTGATGAATAAATAAACACTCGGCCATCTTTTCTTGCGTGCAAAGCCTTTTTCTTAACTAGGCGCGCCAGCATGGTGTGAATGGTATTTGGCTTCCAATCACTCTTATTCGATAGTTTCTCCACTACCTCAGGAGTCGAAATCGGCTCAAAGTTCCATATAACCTTCATCACTTCATATTCTGCTTCTGATATTTGTGGAATATCCTTCATGATAGCCCTCCTACTTTTACAACTGTAGTATTTATTATAGCAAGACGGTCCAAAAACATAAAGAAATAGTCGTTACTTTAGTTTATGGAAAATAATCCCCCTTTGCCTGTTATCTAGTCCCTACTTTGTACTAAAAACAAAAGCCCCTTGTGAAAATAATTGGTCTGTGGCATTAGTGCCATTGTTATATATGGGCATAATATGTTCGTTTGTTGGTCAAACGGTTCAGGTTGCAGCTCAAAAGCATACTTCCGCAACCACTGCTGGATTAATTATGATGCTTGAAGGCGCTTTTGGAAGTATTTTTTCAGTAATGTTTGGCTTTGAATCATTTACAGTTCAGTTAGTTGTTGGAGAAATGCTTATTATGCTATCCATTATTCTTATGGAAGTGGGCTTTAGGCAGATGTTGGTCAAGAACAAGCAACAGCTTAGAAACCAAAAATTTTACCAATAAAGAGGGTTCTTTTGGAGAACCCTCTTTTAATTGACTATAGAAACTAGCATAAAAGAGAATGTTTTTCTCCCATTCTTTCTACTATTTGCACCCTTTACTTTAAGTACAATATCTCACAATGTTTCAAAAGAGTTGCCTTTTAATAAAGGCACTTGAGTGTGTGCTTTAAAACTATGTAGACTAATTAATCAATTTTCAAAACAAGTTTACCATTTCCTATACCTTTTTCTAGCTGTTCAAAGCCCTGCGACACTTGGTGGAGCGGCAAAGTTGTACCAATTATCGGCTGAAGCGCACCACTTGTCAGCATGCCAATGACACCATGAATGCTTTGTTCATATTCATCTTTTGGTGCATTCCAAAGAGCTGTTGCTAAAATATCACATTCCTTTTGCATGGCAAGACGTGGATTTATTTCTATTGAACCACGATTTCCAACAATGACAATTTTACCAAATGGTGCAATCAGCTTTAAATCTGTTTCTAAATTCTTATTTGCCAAAAACTCAATAATTACATCAGGTCTATTTCCATCCATTAAGGTTAGCACATCTTCAATCCCTGCTTCTGTCACATGATCAATGACAAAATCTGCACCAGCTTGCTGAACCATCTTTTTACCCTCTGGCTTACTTGCTGTTCCAATCACTTTAGCACCGTGAGATTTCGCCATTTGCACAACCTGTAATCCAACCCCGCCACTGGCTCCATGAATAAATACGGTTTGACCAGGCTTCAGACAGGCACGTTGAAATAGTGCACGGTATGCGGTTAATGCAGGTACCCCTAATGCAGCTCCTTGTTCAAAAGATACATGCTCTGGTAATGGATGAACCAAACTTGCATCACAAACTACGTTTTGTGCAAATGTGCCTGTGCTTTTACTTCCCATTAAGGACGCAATAAATACACGTTCACCAACACGAACATTTGTGACTTCTTCTCCAATCGCCTCCACAATCCCTGCACCATCTAAGCCTGGAATATAAGGCAACTGAGGTATACCAAACGCATATGTACCTGATAATGTGTATGTATCGCTCGGATTGACGCCCGCGGCATATAAACGAACACATACCTCTCCCTTTTCTGCTACTACATCCTCAACGTCAGTAAATACTAATTTCTCAGGTCCACCAAATTGTGTCACTTGAATTGCTTTCATGTTCCAAACCTCCTTATAGTTATTATATTATCATGGTCAAACGCAATAGGCTGTCAAAATGACAGCCTTTCCCTATGTTAATTCTTTCATTAACCATCTTTTATAAATTTGAACAATAATTGTTGGGATATTGTACATTTTTGCAATATCTAAACTATCTCTCTGGGGATTGTTTGTTAATTCTTTACGGATTATTGAAATCAGCTCATCCTTAGTCATCTCAATTCTCCCTTCTGAATTTGTTTATTAATATTGTTATTTTATAATAATTTGTCTATTAAATTATATGAAAAATAGTATTGAATGGTTCAAGGATTAGCGTGGAAATTCACTAAACATCAACAACATTCCAAGAAACGCACCAGCAGATTAATTATATTAATATTGTTTTTTCGCAATAAAAAAATGCCCCATAAAATTTCGGGGCATTTAACAAACAATTAATGGAGTTGTTCAGAAATATGACTTAATGCTTCTCCGGCTTCATTAACATGAATATTTACGGTTGCAAGGTCTCCAATTGAACAAATTCCTACCATCTCGCCATTTTCAACCACTGGAATTCGTCTAATTTGATGCTCGGACATCATGCGAGCACATTCATGAATATCCAAATCAGGCGAGCAAGTAATGACCTCACTGGTCATACAATCATGACAATGAACTGATTTGCAATCTTTTTCCTCGGCTACGCAAGTTATGACAATATCCCGGTCAGTGATCATTCCAACCACCTTTTTGCCTTCACAAACAGGAACAGAACCACAGTTAACATCACGCATTATTTTAGCTGCTTCGGTAACTGGTGCGTGTGGTGCACATACTTTAACGTCACTTGACATGATATCACGTACAATTGTCATACATATTCCTCCTTATTTTTTGAGTACCACTGTAGTATTTCCCCTCATAAATAAACTATAAATACAACTTTAAAAACTTCAAAAAGGTCTGAAAATTGGATATCCAAACGTTGCCCGTATATGGTATCTTAGAAGAAATTATGAAGATGGGGGCTAGTTATGGAGCACTTTTATCTGTTTGTCATCATGTCACTCTTATTTGTTATTCTTCCTGGTCCTGATATTGGATTAATCACCCAAAACACCATTACCTCTGGAAAAAAAGGTGGAATTAATACGGTTATTGGGATTTCATCAGGACTTATTATTCATACTTCAGCAGCGGTTTTTGGTCTTTCTGCTATTTTTGTAAAATCTGCCTTGTTATTTTCTATTTTTAAATACGTTGGTGCTGTATACCTTATTTATTTAGGGGTAACATCCATTTGGTCTTCCAAGAAAAAGAAAGACGTCTCTGGTGACGGCCATCAAACGAAATATAAGAATAAGTCTCCATTTCGCCAAGGGTTTTTGACGAACCTTCTTAATCCAAAAATAGCTGTTTTATTCCTTACGTTTTTTCCACAATTTTTATCTGCCGGCATGAAACCATTTTTGCAATTTCTCATGATGGGCCTTACTTATACCGTTTTAACGATCCTTTGGTCTATCGTGTATGTGAATTTAATTAATTACCTCAGTTCTTGGATGAAAAAACCTTCTACTCAGCGAGCCATTGAAAGAATTTCAGGATTTGTTGTTTTGGCCTTTGGAATAAAGCTTGCTTTCGAAAAGAATTAATTTTTCCATATAAAAAGACCGTTTTTTTAGAAAAACGGTCTTTTTATTCGTGTTTTAACTTTGGCTCCCAATCGGACCTTAGCATTGCATATTGATACTCATCCACCCACTGTCCCTTTGACATGTAGTTTTCCAACAAATGACCTTCTCTTCTCATTCCTACACGTTCAAGCAGCCGGATGGAGTTTTCGTTTCTAACATCCGTAAAAGCTATGACCTTGTGTTTTCCAAGATCTTGGAATACATAACTCAACAACGCTCTCACCGCTTCACTGGCATAGCCCTTCCCCTGATGCTCTTCGGCGAGGGTAAAGCCAATTTCAACAATCCGCGGCTCCGCCAAAAGTGTGTGCAGTGCACAATCTCCGATTAAATGATTCGTATCTGCTAAGGCAATCGCAAACTGAAACCACGTGCCAGGTTGATTCGGCATAGACTTCGATTGTTTTTCAACAAATACTTCCGCATCGTGATATTGGTAATTCTCCCAAGACTGAAATTTAGCCACTTCAGGACTCGAACGGTACAAATAAAAGGGTTCAACATCTTGTTGTGAAAACTGTCTTAAAATCAGGCGGTTTGATCGTGCATAAATATGTTCGGATATCTCCACTTCGCTCACGCCTCCTCTCAAAATCCCCCTATTAACCAATAATGATTCGCTCTTTTGGATACTGATAATTCGCTTTAATCGGTTTTCCTCCCATAATGATTAAAAAGTTAAAGATACCGATTCTGCCAATGAACATTAATGCCATAATGACAATTTTGCCCATAATGCCCAATTTTGCCGTGATTCCCATGGAGAGCCCGACAGTTCCAAATGCAGATGCCACTTCAAAGATAATCTCCATTAAGGAAAAGCCCGGTTCCAGAATCGTAAGGATAATGGTGCTGACACAACAGAGCATCATAGCAGTAGCAATGACGATATAGGACTTGATGACGTCCTCAGTGGCAATTTCTCTTTTAAAAATTTTTATCGTCGTCGTTCCGTTAGCGAAATAATAGACACTTAATAACATAATCGCAAAAGTCGTCGTTCTTATTCCCCCTCCGGCACTGCTTGGAGAGGTTCCGATAAACATAAGAATACTCAAAATAAAAAGGGTAGCTGTGGAATATTCCTGAATTTCCATTGTACTCAGCCCGCCATTTCGGGAAGACACTGAATAAAAAAGGGAATGGAAAAAAGCTTCATGCCACGTTTTATCGGCAAAGTAATGATTATATTCACATAGATAAATCAGAATCGTGCCTATTACAATCAATCCAAAAAATGTCAGGGTCGTAATTTTTGTAAATAAGGAAAATTTATATCGCGTTCTCCCTCTATGTTTAAAGAAATGAATCACTTCCATCAGCACGGGGAACCCAATCGCTCCTACGATTAGCAGCACCATGGTCAGCATTAACACAAAATAATCGTTGGCAAATGGAATCAATGATTCTCCTGTAATATCAAATCCTGCATTCGTTGCCGCACTGACTGCTGCAAAGATACCTTGCAAAAAAGCTTCCTGCCAGGTAGGGAAGTATCTTAAAAAATAAATGCCAAAAATTATGCCCCCTATTACTTCCATGATGATAAATAGGAACAGAATATTTCTGATAAGTTTAATGATTCCAGAAAAAGATAAAAGATTTTGATCCGTCATTATGAGCATTTTGTCTTTTATTCCAATACGTCTCCCCATTAAAAGCCAAATCATGGTTCCAAGAAACATAAGGCCGATTCCGCCAAATTGCAGAATGATTGCAAAAATAATGGTTCCTGGAACACTGAGAACCTCATTGATTGGAATGGTAGATAACCCTGTCACACTAACGGCACTTACTGCAGTAAAGAGAGCATCAATAAACGTTATTTTTGCATTGGCCTTTAATGTTATCGGCAGCATTAATAAAATGGTCGAGACAACCACAGCTAGCAGGTAATACATCACGATGATTTGGGCAGGTTTTAGTGACTTCTTCTTTTTTTTAGTTAGAGTTTTCATGGTTCACCATTTCTATTTATATTCGAAGGGATCTATTGCCATAATATGTTAAGCAAGGCGACTTCCTTTTTATTATAGATTTAGCGCAAAGAATAATTCAAACCATATTCAAATTGGTATAAAAAAACTCGCCGGAATCACTCCTCGTGACCCTTTGCCGAAGCTTTTGTCTATTTTTTTGGGGGTTTTGTCTATTTTTTGGGGTACTTTGTTCATTTTTAAGGGCACTTTGTCTATTTTTTAAAGGGGTTTGTCTATTTTTTTAATAGCTTTGTCTATTTAACCAATAAATGGAAACACAAAATCGTTGCTCCACATATGCTTTGGACATTTTTGAGTGCACTTTGGACATTTTTTTAAGGGGATTGGACTTTTTTCGGACCACTTTGGACAATTTTTCGATCCGTTTGGACAATTAGACAAAAAATGGCAAAGCTTCCCTTTTGGAGGCGTAAAAAAAAACCGCCAGGATCAAATCCCTGACGGTCTTAACGTAAAATTAATAAGCTGTCCAGCCTGCATCCCCGGTAATCACGGTTCCGTTCACAAAGCTTGATTCATCAGAAGCAAGGAAAAGAGCGATATTGGCAATTTCCACTGGTTTTCCGACACGTGGATTGATTCCTAGTCCCGCTTGAATTCGGCCCATGCCGAATTCGTTAATCCCACTCATGGATGAACCGATGTTTGTTTCCACTCCGCCCGGTGCAATCGCGTTACAGCGAATCCCTTCTTCTGCGTACATGAATCCGGTATTTTTTGTAAAACCAACCACGGCATGCTTAGAAGCGGTATAAGCAGCCCCAGCTCGCGCGCCTTGTAGTCCGCCGGCCGAAGCAACATTAATAATCACGCCGGATTGTTTTTCTAAAAAGATCGGCAAGACTTTGCGTGTTGCCCGCATAACACTTGTCGTATTAATAGCAAAAATACGCTCCCATTTCTCATCTTCTATATCACCAGCAGGTTCAAAGTTATCCATGATGCCGGCATTATTGACTAAAATGTCTAATGTTCCAAAGATATGAACAGCAGTGTCAATCAGGTTTTTGATATCTTCTTCTTTCGAAACATTGGCCATCACCGCAATGGCTTTTCCGCCATTTGACTTAATTTCTTCCACTGTTTGATTTGCTGCTTCAAGGTTGATATCAGATACCACTACTTTCGCACCTTCTTTTGCATAAAGAATCGCAATCGCTTTACCCATCCCAGATGCAGCACCTGTTACTACCGCTACCTTATTTTCAAGTCTCATATTGGTTCCTCCCATTAAGCTTCGTTTGCTATTGCCTTTTTTAAATGAGCCTTGGACTCCACTTTGGAAGCCTGCTTACCCTTCTTGATAAAGAAGGAAAGCAGCAATCCGATGATGCCGATCCCAACAATGACAAGATAGGCATCATTAATACCTTGAATAGAGGCTTCCTTAATCATCTGACCTTGGGTCAAGCCTTTCAAAGCTGCAGTCGGAATCATATCTTGCAGATGCGACTTTGTCCGGTCGGTCATAACCGTAACCAGAAGTGACGTACCGACAGCACCAGCAACCTGCCGGATGGTATTAGATATAGCCGTTCCGTGTGCATTTAACTGCGGTGGCAGTTGATTTAAACCAGCGGTCTGAATCGGCATCATCATCAAGGCCATTCCAATTCGGCGCCCGGTTGACATAAGAACCAGCAGGCTGAAACTCGTCGAGTCAGTCAGGTTGGTAAAACCAAGTGTGGTGCCAATGGTAATGACCATTCCGATCACTGACAGCCATTTTGCGCCAAAGCGGTCGAATAGCTTGCCGGTAACCGGCATCAGAAAGCCCATGATCAGCGCACCAGGAAGAAGCAGGAGACCAGATTCAATTGCTGTGTATCCACGGACATTCTGGAGGTATAGTGGAAGCAGCATCATATCTGCATACATCACCATTGTTACCGCGATATTGATAATAGTCGTTAAGGTGAACATATTGTACTTAAACGCACGTAAATCCAACAGTGGATTTTTTGACTTCAATTCCCTCCATGAAAAAAGGACAAGGGCCAAGACACCAACAGAAATGGTACTTATCACCTCTAAATCGGTCCATCCAAGACTTCCAGCCCGGCTGAATCCATAAAGCAATGACCCGAAACCAATCGTTGAGAGGGTGACAGCCAGAACATTAAATTTTGTCTTAATTCGATCTGATACATTTCGGAGATAAATGAAGCCCAATATTATGACAAGGACAGCAAATGGAATCATTCCATAAAACATGGTCTCCCATTTGTAATTTTCGATAATGTAGCCGGCAAGTGTCGGTCCAATGGCAGGAGCGAAAATGATCGCAAGCCCGACCATCCCCATGGCTGCACCTCTTTTTTCAGCAGGGAAAAGTGTCAGAATGACATTCGTAAGCAGCGGCATAATGATTCCAGCACCTGCCGCCTGAATCAAACGTCCGGTTAATAAGACCGGAAAGCCAGTTGCTAAAGCTGAAACGATGGTTCCAGCCAAAAATATAAACATGGAAGTTTGAAAAAGCTCGCGGGTGGTAAATCGCTGCATTAAATAGGCCGTAATCGGAATTAAGATCCCATTTACCAGCATGTAACCTGTTGTTAACCACTGTGCGGTTGCGGCTGAGATTTTAAAGTCAACCATCAGTTCAGGAACGGCGACGCTCATAAGCGTTTGGTTTAAGGTTGCTATGAAAGCCCCCAATATCAAAATGAACATGATAGGACCTTTTTTTATGGAATTGGTGTTTGTTATAGAATTATGGCTCAATCTATTTTCCATCCTTTCTAACATTTATGTGAACTTTTTTACAACATGTTGAATAATTAACATGGTATAAATTATATTATAGTTAGATAGTTGGCAATGACAACAGACAATTCCTGACGAAGTGTATATTAGTTATCATTTTTGTAAGTTATGTTGTTAATGCTGAAGATAATAGACACAACTGGAGTAATTGTAAATTTCCAATTAGAGGGAAAGGTGATTAGACATGACGGATCATGAAAATACACGCGTCGATCCGCGAATACTGCGGACGCGCCAATTAATAAAGGATGCTTTGATCGATTTGCTTCAGGAGATGGAGCTCAATAAAATAACGGTCAACCGAATTGCGGAGCGTGCAACGATCAACCGTGTTACGTTTTATCTTCACTATCGTGATATTCAAGACATGATGGAGAAAATGGCACAAGAAATGGCCGAGGATATTGAGGATATTATGAGAAGTGCAACTGATAAGGAATCCACCGGTGAAACTGATTCGTTGATGCTCGAAAGCCTGCTTGAGCATATAGCCGGGAATGGGAAATTCTATAAAGTGGTTCTTGGTACCAGAAGGACGCCCATTTTTACAGAGCGGTTATTAAAAATCCTTACAGAAGCCATAACAAAGAGAACGGAGAAATCCTTCCGTGCTTCTAGCGATGTCCAAAGGGATGTGGCTATCTGGTACGGTTCTTCTGCCCTTATCGGTACGATTGTGGCTTGGCTGCGTAACGATATGCCTTATACGCCGCAATATCTTGCCAAACAGTTAACCATGCTTTTTCGGATTGGGGGAAAGTAACCTCGTGCAGCCAAGTTAGAACCCGGTTTCCCTTAGTGGGAAGGTCGGGTTTTTCCTCTAACTAAGCTCACCCACAATTTTGGTTCCATGTACTTCATTAACATTTAATACACTTGCAATATGATTTAGATTTTTATCTGTAATTCCCCCGCCAGGCAGAATAATGATTCTGTCCGCAGCAAAATCTACGAATTCCTTCAAACGGCTTAGGTTAGCTTCAATCGGTTTAGGGCTTGACCCTCCGTGTGTTAAAATTCGATTCACCCGATGCTTCACAAGCCAATCAATCGCTTTAAACTGGTATTCATGATAAATATGATCAAATGCCATATGAAAGGTAACATCCAGCCCTTCCGCAGATTCCAACAGGTTAAGCATAGCATCCTCATCAATCCAGCCTGCATCATTTAAGCAGCCGATCACCACCCCATCTGTTCCTAACTGTTTGAAATGGATGATATCATTCTGCATGATCTCTATTTCCTCTTTCGAATATATAAAGTTTCCGCCTCTGGGCCTGACTATGGCCATTACTTTAATATTTTTCAAGTGACAAAAGGAAATCGTTTGGGCAGCCACCCCATGACTGACGGTAGTGCCGCCAACAGCGAGGTTGTCACAAAGCTCTATGCGATGGCCCCCTTTTTCAATCGCTTGAGGAACCCATGTAAAATTCTCAACACAAACTTCTTTTAACATCTTAACGATCCTTTCTGAGCTGGTAAAATTCCGTAAACTGACAGAACCCGATTCATTTCCTACCTGATTCGATTTTAATCAGACGTTTGATTAAAATCGCCGAGAACACGTTTAAATGGGGCTTTCTGTCCCTGGGAAGGCAAAAAATTTGTTGAAAAATATCCCTAAAATCGTATGGCATTGATTTTTCTACACCCATCGAGCATATTCGATGAAATTCCGTATGTGCTATACTAAATAATCGTTTGATTACATTCGTTAATGACCGTGCTATTTAAGGTTTTATGGGACAAAACCCCTGCGAAAATTGTTTGAAGAATTATCCTAAAAATCAACATCAACCAAGTAAAAATGACAAATTTCTAATGTACTGTCAGAATTCAATTGGATTCCCTATTTTTCGTCATTAATCAAACGTTTAATTAATATGGCTTCGACCCTTATCATTACGGTTTTTTTCATCTAAAAACGGTGGAAGAATGTCGAAGTTTTGGCAATTGTTTAATGCTTAGGCAATGGAACATGAAAGTAAATGATAAAAAATGCCGTAAATAAAAACGAAACCACCCAAGCAGGAATAGGCTTTAGGTAATGAAATCTCAGCATTATCGCCCATAAGAAATTAAAGGCTACAGACCACCAAAAATTCCAACCGTTATGATACGAGACTTTTCCAGCAAGAAACATTATTGTTTCAATACCAGCAAGAATGGATCCCGAAATGAATAAATAGGTTATTACTTTCTTTGGAGACTTAGGTAAATAGGTCAAAAACAGAATGACGATACATGGAAAGTTAATGAAGTTTTGAATCAAAAATGAAAAGGTAGTGTTTAATAAGAAATCAGGTTCCAGTTTCCATAGAACATTTTTCTCGCCAACAAAGTAGCTATATAACAAATTAAGTAAAATCAGATATAAAATAGTGGGGTAATAATTTCTCCAGTTTTTTATATCTCCAAATTTCCAGCAGCAAAAAACAAGAGTTAAGCACAGAGCAACGCGCAATAGGAACACCCTTATTCAACATTTTTTGTTTTAATATCTGCTAAATTTATGAAAAGTATTAAACAAAATAGCTGCAGGATACTCGTATTTCTTCTTTAGCTCTAGAGTTTAGTTCCAATAACAATGGTAGCATCCAAGTCATCATTGCGAATCATCTGAGGGATTAGCCCGTTTTGTGTGGAGATTTCAATAGTTTTGGGTGCCTGCCTTTCGCTCGTCTCTATTAAAAGATGCCCCCCACGAGCGAGCCAGAGGGATGCTTCCTTCGCTACTTTCCGCTGAATATCAAGTCCGTCATTTCCTCCGTCAAGCGCTGCCATTGGTTCATAAAGACGCGCATCCTGGGGAAGCAGCTGGATTGCCTCGGTAGGTACGTAAGGGGCGTTTGCTACTAGGATGTCGACTTTCCCGCGTAGCTTAGCAGGCAGCGGCTCGTAAAGATCACCTTCAAAAACAAAGCCGCCAACAGTTGTGACATTGCGAAGGGCACAGCTTGCTGCGGTTGGGTCAATGTCGACTGCATACAGCTCAATTGATCCCAGGGCTTTTGCTATCGCAACACCTACCGCTCCAGAACCACAGCAAAGATCAACGACGATAGCACCAGGTACAGAAAGGGCTGTTGCCTTTTGGACAAGGAACTCGGTACGGCGGCGGGGTACGAAAACTCCTGGGTCAACTGCTATCCTGTTGCCGCAGAATTCCGCCCATCCAAGGACATGTTCAAGCGGGGTGCCTGTGATTCGAAGACTAACCATATCGAAGAGGGCATCCGATGTCTGCGCTTCAGAAATAAGAAGCCGCGCCTCTTCTTCCGCAAAAACACAACCAGCCGTCCGAAGTTTCTCGGTTATACTTTTTTTAATTTGGTCATCAATATCTGCATTCATTTGAGTCCCTATAATAACCACCCAATCTTTGTAAAGGTTATTATAGGGAGTTCGTTAAAAATTGGAAAAGTCCTTCTTAAGGACAAATCTCATTCATACAAAGGGGCTGTGATGGCAATGAGACATCAAGGATATATGATACTTTCATTTGTTTAACGCTTTTGGCAATAATAAAATTATGTATTTTTAAATGTCTGATAATATGATATTATTTTAACAAAAAAGAAGAGGTTAATTATATGAATACAACATTCACACCAACAGAATCATCAAAGACTAGAGCTATCGTCATCAATGCACTTTTCATCGCGTTAACCCTTGTCGCCACAATGTTCATCAACATACGGCTCCCAATAATGGGTAACGGAGGTCTCATCCATCTGGGTAACGTGCCTCTTTTTATCGCAGCCATGGTTTACGGCAAAAAAACAGGTGCCATCGCTGGTGCCTTCGGTATGGGCTTATTTGATGTTATCTCCGGTTGGGCCATCTGGTCACCGTTTACCTTTGTCATCGTTGGTACAATGGGCTTCGTAGTTGGACTCATTTCCGAAAAAGTACCTGGCAACAGAGTCGTTGTTCACACTCTAGCAGTTGCAACTGCACTGATCATTAAAGTGGTTGGCTACTATTTTGCCGAAGTAATCCTTTACGGTAACTGGGTACAGCCATTCGGCTCCGTCCCCGGCAACATTTTGCAGGTCGCAGTAGCAGGTATCATTGTAGTACCTCTAGTAGGACGCTTTAAGAAAAGAGCTTAACAAAGTAACAACATTTAAAGGACTGCCGATAATTTGGCAGTCCTTTTTGTTTAACCTTTTTCAATTTTACAGATCCATTTATAGTAACCCAGTAAAATAATTAGCAAAATAGGATCAAGGCTAGCTGAATATAACAAGTTCCACCAGCCGTAATAAAAAAATCCCCAAGGTTGAGGCAGTAGTGCCAATAATTCATACAGCAATAGGAAAATAACCCAAAAGATAATATACCGTGCCCTTTTAAACATCGCCCCATTAAAAGGATACCAGTTCAAAAATGTCACACACACAGGCGGAATGAGAATCGTATAAGCTAATATATTCGTCCAATCGATTCCTCTCCAAAAATACCAGTATCCATTTGTTTTTTCATCGATGAATATATCAAACAGAATTTCCAATATCATCGAAAACGCCCAGATATGAACAATTTGATTTTTGGTAAGCTGTTTTTTCATTTTATAGGCAACGCTATTAAAAAGGACAATTGAAAAAGAAAATACGATCATACTTACATTCCCCTATTAAAAATGCGCATAATATCCATTAGTCTCGCCTTTTAATAGGAAAATAATTCTTTTCCTGTGACGCTCATATACCGAGTGCCATTTTGTAAATAATAAGTTTGTTAAATCATAAGTTGAGGGGGACTTGTATGCAACAGAATCAACAAGCTAGTAATATGGGGTCTAATATGAAGCCAGCAACAGCATCTGCTGGAACTGATGCGCAAAAGATAAAACAAGAAATTCAAACAGATGTAAGCCAGGGACAAGGTGCCATGACTTCCCGAGAGGCAGGCGCAATGCGCGATTAAAAAAAACCACTCTGAGTGGTTTTTTATTTTTTCCCTGCGAAATCATTCTTTCAAAACTGGAATCCAAATTTCGCTTTTTACAGTTGGTAAAGTTAAATCGCTGTCTTTGATTGACAAAATTTCTGGTCCTTCTGTTTGTTGATAGTTTGAAGACGGAAACCATTCAGAATAAATACGTCCCCATATTTCCTGCAGTGCATTTGGAAAAGGACCTGTTGACTCGAATACAGCCCAAGTTAAGGCAGGAACTTTTAGTTTTGGAAGATTTTCTAGGCACTCTTTAGTTGTTGCCACACCAATATAATGATCCAGACCACCTTTTTCCTCCATACGGCCTTCTGAAAAGTTAGTAGACGCCTGAATGATTCCTTTTGGTTCAACATTAGATAATTCAATTAGTTTATTTATCTTTTCCGGATTCAATGTTTTCCACATAGCCCTGATTTCCGGGTTCTCGCCTTGGAAAACAATCGGTACCCTTTTCATGATACCCACTATGTTAAATGCCTCTTTGTCTTCAATTCGGTAGTTCATTTCATTTCCTCCCTTAACGGATAATTGGAAGGTCATTCGTGGATAGGCTTTTAATACCTGGCCATTATTTCTAGCTTCTGATGGTGTTACACCATGCAAACTTTGAAAAGCTCTGGTAAAGGAATCTGGTGAACTATATCCGTATTTAATAGCAACATCAATAATCCTTGAGTTACTTTTATTTAGTTCTAGTGCTGCAATCGTAAGACGTCTTCTTCGAATGTATTCGGATAGTGAAATCCCCGCAAGAAAAGAAAACATTCGTTTAAAATGGTATTCAGAACAGAAAGCCAATTTTGCCACTTCTTTAAAATCGATATCTTGAGTAAGGTTTTCTTCAATATACTGTAATGCCTCATTCATGTTCTTCAATAACTCCATCCTCTGACCTCCCTTCATCCAAAGAATAGCAGAAACTAAATGGATCCTTCCGACAATTGGTGCACAATTATGCAGGGTAAATAGCAGCCTTATAAAATAACAAAAATGTGTCTCCACTTCTTGTAGAAACGCCGTGGTTTGAACAAGGATTTTTATTTACCTAATTTGTTGATTAAAAATATTTATTGAATAGAAATTTTTATGAACTAAATTATTTACTATTTGTTTTATTACACTCGGATCACGTAGCTCTTTATTATCAAAGTCCGCGAGGTCATTCACCTTTACCCATTTATTGTCTATAATTTCATCTTCTTCAATTATTAATGAACCACCTGTGACTTTACCCGTAAAATGAAACAGAATTACTTGACTCTCTGCACTACTAATAAAGTTATAGATACCAGTAGAACTAGTAAGTTCCACGTCTAATCCTGTTTCCTCTTTTACTTCCCTTTTAGCTGCATATAAAACGTCTTCACCAGATTCAATTCTTCCACTTGGAAAATTCCACTTATTCAATGCACTTGGTTTATTTTCTTTAATTATTAATACTTCTTCATCTTTGAATATTGAAACACTAACTACTAAAACAATCCCATCTTGAGCCATACTTTCTCCTTAGCATTACTATTTAAAAGAACCATTTTTCCCGTGGTACCGGGAAGTATTCACCAGCGACAAGTTCTGAGGGTACGGCTTCTTCAATCCGTAAAAGATCGTCTGGACTTAAATTTAGTTCAAGTGCACCGACTGAATCCTGAAGTTGTGTTCTCTTTCTTGCCCCAACCAACGGGATAACATCTTCACCCCGAGATAGAACCCATGCGATGGCAAGTTGCGCAACCGTTACTTGCCTTTCTTTAGCAATGGTACGCAGTGCTTCGACAAGGGCTAAATTCTTTTGGAGATTTTCGCTAGCAAACCGCGGACCATTACTGCGTTTATCATCCAAATCTAGCGCCCGATCTTTTGACCATGTACCGCTCAACAACCCTCTTGAGAGTACACCGTAGGCCGAAAGTGAAATGCCTAATTCCCGTAAAGCGGGCAAAATATTGGATTCGATGCTCCGATTAAATAGTGAGTACTCCATTTGCAGCCAACTTATCGTATGTACAGCGTGTGCGCGGCGAATTGTATCCACTCCTACTTCTGAAAGACCAATGTACCGAACATATCCCTTCTTTACCATATCGGCCATTGCACCAACCGTTTCTTCTATTGGTACGTTTGGATCGATGCAAGCTGTGCCAGGTTGATAAAGATCGATGTATTCAACACCTAGGCGCAGCAGGGAATCCTCAAGGAAATTCTTTATTGTATGAGGGTGATTATTACTCTCTTGATGACTCTTGCCCTGAGAGTGTAGTTTACCATCGAATTTTACTGAAATGAACGCATTTTCCCGTTGGATTCCTTGGAATGCTTTACGTAGAAGTAATTCATTGTGTCCATCGCCATAGAAATCCCCTGTATCAAAAAGTGTAATGCCTCGCTCAAGTGCCGTATGAATTGTTGCAATGCTTTCGCTTCGATCAGCATTACCATATAGCCATGACATCCCCATACAGCCTAAACCAACCTCAGAAACCAGAGGACCGTTCTGACCAAGTGTTCGTTTTTTCATTGAACATTTCCCCCTTCGTAGTCGTCTCCTCATTGTTGTAGAAAAGCCACAATTTTAAAGGCTTACTTTTCTCCGAAATAAAGGAGATGTGTTGCGATTTTAATTTTATTCCTATTCCAAATAAATAATAAAATTCCTTCTTGTACTGCTCCGCAACAAGAAAAAAGCCGTTTGTTAGACAACATGATTGATAATTCTTCCATACAAGGAAAATATAAATGAAGAAGCTATAGGGACACACCCCCTATTCGTCGTACATGAAGGACAAAAAACATAAACGAATAGGAACCGGAGGAAGTGCTATGGAACATCCTGTACCTGAAAAAGTAAAAGTATCGCCCTTTTTAGCTTTTTTTATCATTCACCAAATGCAGTTTGGCGTAGGAGTTCTTGGTTTTCAGCGCATAATTGCTCGATTTGCAGGATATGATGGATGGATTGCCGTTCTTATAGGCGGTTTAAGTGTCCATGTCATAGTTTGGATCATGTACAAGATTGTTGAAATGGCTAATGGAGATATCATTACAGCCAATACTCTCGTATTTGGAAGGAAAATTGGCAAACTGCTGTCGCTCCCATTCGTTCTTTATTTTATCCTGATCATGATCACCACACTTAGATCATTTATTGAGGTTATTCAAGTATGGGTATTTCAGGATATGGATACGTTTTGGTATGCCCTGGCTTTTTGTGCTTTAGCCATTTACATTGTATTTGGAGGGTTCAGGACTGTGACAGGGGTGGCATTCTTCGGAACGATTCTCCCTTTCTATTTAATCTTCACTTTTTTGTTTACCCTGCCTTATGGCGATTTTAAAAACTTACTTCCCATCTTTGATCACTCGATAATAGAATTGGTCAAGGCATCATATCAAATGTCCATTACATACCTTGGCTATGAGATTCTATTGTTTGTTTATCCATATATCAAAGAACCGCAAAAATCAAAGAAATGGGTGCATTATGGTGTGGCTTTGACCACTTTAATATATCTTTATCTTTCTGTAATCACGTTTGCTTATTTTTCAGAAGGACAGCTGAAAAGGTTCATCTGGCCCACTTTGACGATGTGGAAAATAGTCGAACTGCCTTTTGTGGAGAGATTTGATCTCATTGGCATTGCCAATTGGAATCTAGTGATTCTCCCAAGTGTTTGCCTTAGCCTATGGTGTGCCAGCCGGACTTTAAAAAGGGTGACGAATCTAAAGCAAAAGTATGGGGTTCTTCTGATTACAATCGCCGTATTAATCGCCATTAATTTTTTTAAGACACGGCAGCAAATTCATATCCTCCTCGATATTACGGGGAAAATTTCCTTTTTCATAAATTACGGGTACATACCTTTATTATTCTTTCTGTTACTGATTGTGAAGAAGTTGAAAAAAGGTTAGTAACATACTAACCTTTTGCTGGGCATGTGGACAATCACAAGCCTTATTTTAAAATAATATGGAATAAGGATGGTGATAGAAATGGCAGGCTCAATCAATATTGGCCAATTTAAGGTTCGAACGCTGATTAATAATGCCAACATTAATTTCGGTGCAACTTATCAAAACAGCCATACCGCCAATAGCACAATCATCGGCGGCAATTTTAATTTTGGCGATGGCTGCGTAAACTCGTTCACTAATATCAATTCTGGAAAAATAAAAGTTTCAAATGTAACCAGTGGCGAGGATTCCTAAATTGGCTCGCTTTTACTTTGAAGGACATTTTACCCTATCTTCACCCGCAAACTGTCTTTCATCCATACCATGAAGGACATTCTCCTCTTACCGAACCCCAAAAATGTCCTTCAACACGATAAGCGATATGGTTTTTTACAAATTTACCTAACCCTTTACTTAAAATAAAGCAACCACACCCTCGCTAACCACAAATAAAAAAAGAACCTCTAATCCAAAATAAGATTAAAGGTTCTTTATCTCGACTTAACTTAAGACCAATTCTTTTTCACGCAGTCCTAGCGCTTCTTCTGTGAAAGTATGAACTTCCTCCAGCAGCCCTGGGTTTTTCATTAGTGACACGCCATAGGAAGGTATCATTTCTTTGATTTTCCCTTCCCACTCTGTAATCTGTTCTGGGAAGCATTTTTTGATTACCTGAAGCATAACGTGAACGGCGGTGGAAGCACCTGGAGATGCTCCTAGTAATGCAGCGACTGAGCCATCAGCAGCAGTGATTACTTCTGTACCAAATTGAAGCGTTCCTTTGCCAGCTTCGGTATCTTTGATAACCTGCACACGCTGTCCTGCTACGACTAAATCCCAATCCTCTGCTTTCGCGTTCGGGATAAACTCTCGCAGCTCTTCCATGCGCTGTTCTTTCGATAACATCACTTGCTCGATCAGGTATTTAGTCAATCCCATGTTTTTGGCACCGGCAGCCAGCATTGTGACGAGATTATCCGGTTTTACGGAAGTTACCAGGTCCATCATAGAGCCCGTTTTTAAGAACTTTGGCGAGAAGCCGGCAAATGGTCCAAATAGCAACGATTTTTTATTGTCGATAAACCTGGTGTCAAGATGCGGTACAGACATTGGCGGTGCGCCAACCTTGGCCTTGCCGTATACCTTTGCATTGTGCTGCTCGACAACTTCTGGTTTGTTACACACCATAAATAGTCCGCTTACTGGGAATCCGCCAATATGCTTTGACTCCGGAATACCGGTTTTTTGCAATAAATGAAGACTTCCGCCCCCGCCGCCAATAAAGACGAACTTGGCAGTATGACGTTCGATGTTTCCTGTAGCCATATTCCAAACTTTCAATTCCCATAAACCATCTTCAGTGCGTTTAATATCATCAACTTGATGATTGTATTTGATTTCGACATTCTGCTTCGTTAAGTGGTCGAACAACATGCGTGTTAAAGCACCAAAGTTAACATCTGTTCCTGAGTCGATTTTGGTTGCTGCAATTGGTTCATTCAATGTACGGCCTTCCATGATAAGCGGAATCCATTCGATTAGTTTGTCATGGTCATCGGAAAATTCCATCCCTTTAAATAAAGGATTGTTTGTCATTGCTTCAAACCGTTTCTTTAAAAAAGAAACATTTTCTTCCCCATGCACTAAACTCATGTGAGGCAATTGTCTGATAAAGTCCTCTGGATTTTTGATCAGCCCGCTGTTAACAAGATAAGACCAAAACTGCATGGAAACCTGAAACTGTTCATTAATATTAATAGCTTTACTAATATCTACAGAACCATCTGGTTTTTCGACGGTGTAGTTAAGCTCGCAAAGTGCCGCATGCCCCGTTCCCGCATTATTCCATTCATTAGAGCTTTCTTCTCCAGCGTTGGCGAGCTTTTCAAACATAGTAATTTCCATTTCCGGTGCTAATTCTTTCAAGAGTGTCCCTAAAGTTGCACTCATGATTCCGGCGCCGATTAAAATGACGTCTGTTTTCGTTTCTTTTATGCTCATCATTTTTACCAACCTTTTCTCCTGAAATTTGCAGAAAGATGCAGAGGCACACCAAACTAAGGCGCGACCTACTAACACACCTTTACTGTCTCAAATACTACTATATCTATTGTATTAAGGTTATTTATTTTCTATTATACGATAATTATAGTTTATTTAATCACTTGTTTAAAGTGAGAAGTACTTCCACAAAGATTAAAAACCTTCCATTTCCCCCAAAAATCCCTTCATATTTGGATTATCGATGCAAAAATTTTTCTAAAGCCCCTTGCCAATATTTTCTTGTATAATAGATATAAGCGTCATTTTCTTCACAAAAGGGGATGTTTATGTGAAAAACAAGAAAACCACTTTGGGAGTATTAGGTACAATCGGAGCGATCTTATTAGGCAAATTAAAATATATATTAGTAGTTTTTAAATTTCTTAAACTGCAAACGCTTTTGAGCATGTTTATTACGCTCGGAGCCTATGCCATAATTTTTGGCTGGAAGTTCGCAGTAGCTTTAGTCTATTTGTTGTTTGTTCATGAAATGGGACACGCTTATGCGGCTAAAAGGATTAAACTGCCTGTCAGCCCGGCTGTATTTATTCCTTTTATGGGGGCCGTTATTGGAATGAAAGAAATGCCAAAAGATGCAAAAGATGAGGGATATGTCGCCTACATGGGCCCTTTATTTGGATTGTTATCATTTTTGCCCGCCATTCCTTTGTATTTATACACACATGAACCCTTCTGGGGCCTGCTCATTATTTTGGGCGCGATGATCAATTTATTTAATTTAATCCCCATCACGCCATTAGATGGCGGAAGAATTGCCGCAGGGATTAGTACTAAGCTGTGGGGATTAGGGATTATCTTATTATTGGTCTATTCCGTCATGAATATTAGTTTCCTCGGATTCTTTATCGCCGTCCTAGGCTCAATGGAATGGTACAAATTATATAAAAAACAAAAACGTTTAAAGGACGACCAAATGGAAGTCCAAGAACTCGAACACTTACTAGAAAAAATAAAGATGGAATCCCATGATTTGGATGCAGTCCAAGAAATGGCCGGCAAGGCAAAATGGAAAATCACGAACCGCGATATTATTGAAACATTAACTAAACTGAGTTCGGAAATTGGAAAAATGAAAAAAGAGCTCTATCTTCAGCACTTGTCCGGTACTTTTTCTATAAGTGATGAAGATAGCAGCAACAATCAGCAAGTGATTGAAGAGATTCTCAAGCAATTGGAAGGAAAGGTAGCAGCGTATAAAAAAGAAGTACGGACAACGGAAACCTATTACAAAACGGATATAAAAACGAAAGCGCAGTTATTTTTCATCTATATCGGTTTAGTGGTTGCACTGGCTGTTAGTTATTATTATGGAAATGACATCCTTATGAATCATCCGGAAATACAACGAGAGTTGAATAGATAATATAACTAAAATAGTTTAGATTAAAGATAAGAGGATATAGTGTTTACTGTATCCTCTTTTTTATTCCAACAACATTTTAGGAGGGAACAAGATGGAAGTTTTTGCAGAATTTTTAGCGCGTATTGATAACCCGCAGCATCGGGAGCGAACGGAAGAAATTTTAGGATGGGTATCAAAAAAATACCCGCATTTAGTGCCAGAAATTAAGTGGAATCAGCCTATGTTTACCGATCACGGGACCTATATTATTGGCTTTAGCGTTGCCAAACAGCATTTGGCTGTTGCCCCGGAAGAGGCAGGAATCACACGTTTTTCTGAAGAAATTGTCCAGGCTGGCTATGGTCACACCAAGGGGCTGGTACGTCTCCCATGGAGCAGTCCGGTTGATTTCTCCTTACTTGAGAGAATGATTGAGTTTAATATTTTGGATAAGGCAGACTGTTCCACTTTTTGGCGGAAGTAATGTTGAGGGGTGTCCTGGATGACCAATAGTAAATTGAATCCGAAGGTTGATGAATTTTTAAGTAAAGCAAAGAAGTGGAAAGAAGAGTATGAAAAGCTGCGGGCTATCGTTCTTGACTGTGAGCTGACCGAAGAATTTAAGTGGATGCATCCTTGTTACACGTTTAAAGATAAAAACATCGTTCTAATACATGGATTTAAAGAATATTGTGCGCTTCTGTTTCACAAAGGTGCTTTGTTAAAGGATACCCATGGGATTCTAATCCAACAAACGGAGAATGTTCAGGCGGCGCGCCAGATTCGGTTCACCAACCTTCAAGAAATCATGAATATGGAAACAATCTTGAAAGATTATATTTATGAAGCCGTTGAAGTGGAAAAATCCGGTTTGGAAGTGGATTTCAAGAAGACGACTGAATACATAATTCCTGAAGAACTTCAAAATAAATTCGATGACATCCCTGCCTTGAAAACGGCCTTCGAAAAGTTGACGCCGGGACGCCAAAGGGCCTACCTTCTTCACTTTTCACAGCCTAAACAATCCAAAACACGAGTTTCAAGGGTTGAAAAATATGTTCAGCAAATTCTCGATGGAAAAGGTTTAAATGATTAGATTTTAGCATTCTGAACTAAAAATCCCTTCGTTTATTTCGTATACATCCTAAACAATGTCATAAAATAATCTCAGGATAACAATGGGAAAATTGGAGGTATTTCTTTTGGGAATGTTTAGTAAGTCAAAGAAAAACCCCTTAACTGCTGCAGAAGTATCTGCTCTTTGGCTTCAGTATTCGGGCGATAGTATGGCGATATGTGTTTACAAATATTTTCTTAAAATTGTTGAAAACAAAGATATTAAACCTATTTTAGAATACGGATTGCAGTTAGCGGAAAACCATATCACTGAAATTACTAAATTCTTGAAAAGTGACAATTTCCAAGTCCCAATGGGATTTACTGAGGATGATGTAAATCTTGATGCTCCACGGTTATTTTCTGATCAATTTTTACTCTTTTACTCTTACATAATGACGATACATGGGATAACTGCTTATAGCCTTGCGATAACAAACTCCGAGAGGCCTGATGTCCAAAATTACTTTTTTGAATGTGCGGCAACGGCTAAGGACTTTTTTCAAAAAATAGTCGATTATGCTAAAACACAGCCAAAGTTTTCTAGGGTTCCTTCTATTCCTTCACCCTTTGGGAAGGAGTTTGTGAGCTCAACAGGGATCATTTCAAATTTAATTGGAAACAAAAGACCGCTCAATAGTTCAGAAGTCAGCAACCTTTTTTTTAATTCCAAGAAAACTGGATTTATTAGGTCGTTAAGTTTGGCCTTTAGTCAGGTGGCGAAGACGGAAGATGTTCGTGATTTTATGGTGAAGAACGTTAAATTAGCAGGCAAAGATGCTGAAAGTTTTAGCAATATATTAAAACAAGATCATTTGCCAACACCTGAGAATTGGGATGCTGAGATCATGGAATCTACGGTCAGTCCGTTTTCAGACAAATTGCTTATGTTTCACGCCGCCTTTTTAGTAAATGCTGCCCTTTCCTATTATGGTGCAGGAATTGGTTCCAGCTTGAGATCGGATATCATATTAAATTACACGAAAGTATTTACACATGCGATAGAGGCTGGTGCCCTTTGTTTCAATATTATGGTGAAACATGGATGGTTAGAAAAACAGCCCGAAGTCATAGACCGAGAATCGCTGGCACAAGGCTAATTAAAGTAAAAAGCATTTCTTTGTAATGAGGAATGCTTTTTATTTTTGCCCAAAAAATCCCTTTTTACTTTGCTTTATATCAAGCTTTCAAGCTTTTACGCTATATTGAGCATCTGTAGAATGAGGGATTTTATTTGTAGAATACCCTTCTAAATTTGTAGAAAACTCCCCAAAAATTGTAGAATACCACCTCAAATTTGTAGAATACCCTCCTGTATTTGTAGAAAACTCCCTTAAAATTGTAGAATACCACCTTAAATTTGTAGAATAACCCTCTCCCTTTATAGAACCTATCCCTCATTTGTAGAATGAGGGATAACTTTTGTAGAATACCCTTCTAAATTTGTAGAAAGCTCCCCAAAAATTGTAGAATACCACCTCAAATTTGTAGAATATACCTCTAAAAATGGAATTAGTCCAGTCCCTCTCGAATATATGTAGGTAAAAAGTGGAAACGAGGAGATCATTATGACTTTTGTTGCGATCTATACTGTTGGCAGGCTAAAGCATCCTTATGAACATCCAGCTTCTCGTGAATTTTTTGAAGTGGGATACAAAATCGTTCAACAGGCCGCTATTTCAGGGCAGCTTATACAGGAGTTTTCACCAGAAGGAGTACCATTCCCTGAGGAAACGATCAAGGGGGAAGGTGCCCCCATTCTTACACTGACTGTATGGAAAAGCCTGCAAACTTTATATTCCTTTACCTATTCAGGGCGACATAAGAACGCTATACGAGACAGGAACAAGTGGATTGAACCGCAACAGGAAAAACCACCTACATATGTGGTGTGGTGGACGGAAAAGGTGAAGGATGTATCTTGGGAGGAGGCTTTCAAAAGATACAACTATTATATTCAGCATGGACCAACGCCTTATGCGTTTGATTATAAGCAGGCATTTGATGAAGCAGGAAAGACGTTCTTGTTTAAATAGACACCGCTTTTCCTCCCTGCCCCATTCATAGAATTAGAGGATATGTGTTAAAATTCTATAAATTAGAGTGGTCAAAATCGCCACTCTCTTAATTTTAAAAAAAGATGGTGAATCTGGTATGAGAATAAATTTATCAGAAAAACAAATCGCGGAAATCCAACGAATTGTTCAAAAAGAACTTTTGATAAAAGGAATCGTACCAACAGAGGAATATCTATTTATCCACTGTTTTTCAAAAACACAGAAAGAAACAGTCTATTATCAGCTGTTAAAGGAAAATGATCAGTTGATCATCCGCTGCTATGCACGTGTGTTTAACAACTTAGGTCTGAGCGTAATTATTAGAAGCACAGCCAAAAATATATTTGCATATCTGGTAAACCAAACTGGATTACATAACACCCTCTATATAGAAAACGGGATAGAATTTAATTTTTAAAATTTCTTTCCTCTCATTAAATAAATATTGTTAATAAACAAACTACCAATCTACTTCTATGATACTATTAAGAAAGCAGGTTATTTATCAATATATAACTTTTAGGAGGAAAATTAGTGGAGGTAGGTTTTCTATCCATTCTAGCATTAGGATTTGTGCTTGGTATCAAGCATGCAATAGAACCAGACCATGTAATCGCTGTGTCTACGATTGCTAGTCAAAGTAAAAAATTACTTCGCTCGTCTTTAGCAGGAGTATTCTGGGGAATAGGTCATACTGCTACATTATTTATTATTGGCATCATTCTTATCTTTATGAAGGGTGAAATACCTGAAAAATGGGCTATGTCATTAGAGTTTTTAGTAGGTATCATGCTTGTTTATCTTGGCACATCAACGATCCTTTCCTTTAAAAATATCCACTTACATCAGCATGATCACGATGGAGAAAACCATAAACATGTCCATACTCATGAACATCGTGGTACACATGAGCATAAACACCAACATAAACATGTTTCCTATTTAAAATCCTTGGTGATTGGCTTAGTACATGGTCTTGCTGGTAGCGGAGCGATGGTTCTATTAACGATGAGTACCGTTAAAAGTGTTTGGGAAGCAGCTATTTATATCCTTATATTTGGTGCAGGAACCATTATTGGAATGCTTTTCTTTACCACCATCATTGGGATTCCATTCGTTTTCAGTGCCAAAAAAGTAACGCTGAATAAAACACTTACCAGAATAACCGGTGTGATTAGCATTGGGTTTGGAATATTTTATATGTACAACTTAGGGGTAACTGAAGGACTATTTAAACTTTGGATACATTAGTTTTTATTGTTAGAGAGATGGATTTTCCATCTCTCTTCTTTCATTTTACAGATTTTACTTTATTTCACATTTATATTAACTGTATTCCATCTTGTAATTTATAATGTTACTAAAGGAACGATTTCACTTTTGCGATGATTCCATATGAAAAAAATAGAAAGTAATAATTAATAAGATAGTCTTTTCTCATTATGAGAAAATTAACAAAAGGAGAGGGATTATATGAACACGAGCGTCATTCAAAAGATCAATCAAATCGGGGTGCCTGTTAAAGACATAAACAGGGCAGTGACATTTTATAAGGCACTTGGACTGCCACTACTTTTTTCAACAGAAACCATGGCATTTTTTGATTGTAATGGAACAAGAATTCTTCTAAGTTTGCCTGAAAAAGAAGATTATTCACATTCAAGCTCTGTCCTATACTTTCAAGTTGAGAATATTAAGGATACCTATGAAAAATTTACGAGGGATGGAGTATCCTTTATTGACGAACCACATATTGTAGCCAAAATGGGGAGAATTAAAACTTGGATGACTTTCTTTAAAGATACAGAAGGGAATACGCATGCGTTTATAAGTGAAGTGGAAAATTAATGCTTAACAATAAAAACAAGGATCCCTCAAATAATAGGATTCCTTGTTTTTTTTCAAGGTTAGTCCCATCCCCCGTTTTATATCAATATAAGTAATTTTATAATCTAGGCATCCATCCAATCATAGTTGGGTGAACACTCATAAATTACTGTAACTTTGAATGAAAGGATGATATTAATGGTTTATTACATAATTTTGCACCACTATCATCCATGGCATAAACCAATTATGGTTCCATTTATTCCTCCACCACCGGTACCACCAGCTGCTGTTACCTATCGGAATTTGTTGAACGATTATTGTTTAAAATACCCTTATTAGACTAGCATGCTGTAAAAGCAGATTCATTTCACACTTATAATTATACTCTTTTAGGCTATTATTCGGGCCAAAAATCAATGCCGCAAGCAAGGCGGGAATAACACTAAAATCAACTAACAAAAAATTAGGAAATGGCCTCTCTAAAATAGAAAGCCCTCAAGTTAGACACTTGAGGGAGATTGAAAATACATGCTTAATAAACGTTCAATATTCCACTTTTTGAACATTTGCAGAACCTCCATCTTCTCCCGTCCAGACTATACTGTCGGTTTTGGGTTCTAAAAGACCGCCCCTAACAAAATTAGAAACGGTCTTTCCTAGTATTTTTAAATGCTAGTTGCTGCTCTCGTCACTACTTTCCTCATAATGGTGATGTTGGTGATGGTCGCTGCTTTCATCAGAATCTACCATATCCTCAAAATCATCATCATCAAACACGATAGAGTTCCGATCACTTTGAATGAATCTTGCAGCATTTAAACCAATCACTTCTGCCCCCAAAACTGTATTCCCATCAGGTAAAATTGGAGCAATGGAAAGGTCAGCTACTTTAAGATTTTTTGTTCCAAAAACATTTAGGAATCCATCTACAACTCCATCAGCAATCGTTCTTCCCATTTTGCAATGTCCACCGAAATGGTCAAAGTTTAATAAGGAAGCCCTGACGTAGGAGGCTAAGGTTGCTCGTTTTGTAGCCTCATCTGTCATTGTGAATATATTTTCCTCAGGATAAACAACCTCAAAAATGCCTGTCGGATCAAGTTCACGAGCCCTGACGACCATATTATACGTCTCAATATATTTATCAACCATGTAATTTACGTCATCATCGAAAGCCAACGGATTTAAGTCAAGTGTTGGATACGCTTCTGGATCACTGTGTGAAATCACTATTGATCCCTTACTTCTAGGATTTAGATCTGCAATTCCAAAACTCATTACGTTAGTTGGATTTTGTGGGTTAAACTGCCAACCATTGATAAGCACATCCTGAACCGGTACAAAAGTTGGCACCGGAACACCAATTATTTGCAGACGGCGTCCTCCAATAGGATTATCCTGCCTCTTAAATGCGCCGAGAGCCGTAGGTTCATCGGGATCCGCAGACAATATCGGGAGAAGTCTGTTAGTTTTCACTCTAACACCCAACCCAACAGCAAATTGACTTAGGAAGTTATGACCAACATTTGGATTGTCAACCAAGGTTTGTATACCTGCTCTAGTTAAATCTGCAGGCTTTCCAATTCCAGATCGTTGAAGGATAACAGATGAAAACATCCCTGCTGAAACAATGACCCCCTTTCTTGCATACATAACTTCCGAAACCCCATTTCGAACAAATTCAACCCCAACAGCAGTATTGACCCCATTTTTTCGTTTAAATAGTATTTTATTAACTGTGGTTTTAGATAAAATTAATAATTTTCTACCATTCACTCCAAACTCGTCAGGTTGAGACTCATTCCCTTGGGTGACAACATGCTCATTTAAATAACCTGTTGCGACTGATGAGCGGACGAAGGTACCATCTACCGGTTTTTGGGTATATTGCCCTTTTAAAAAGGTACAATCCATTATTCCTGTATTATAATCTTCCACAATTGGGACATTAAAGACTTCGGAAGTTGCTTGAGCAAGGGTATTGATCAATCCACCGTTTGGAGTAATTTGTTGTCTAATAAAAATAGGTCCTTCAAAGCCCCGCGTTTCCGGGCTTTGTGTTGCTCCAGTATAGGTTTCATTCTTTTTAAATAAAGGAAGAAGACTATTGTAACTCCATTGATTTCCAACCATTTGTGCCCATGCATCATATAACTCTCTGCTTCCTCGTACTGCAAACATAAAATTATGTTCTGAACTTCCACCGATGGCTCGTCCATTTGATGTGATCATCTGACGGCCAATTTGTTGCTCAAAATTCGTCGTAATATTAAAAGAATGTCTATTATCGGTGGAATTCAACATTGCAGTTAGAATACTGGGACTGCTTAGTTCTTGAGTCATATTGGTTCCTGCTTCAAGAACTAGAACACTAGTATGATGGTTATCCGTTAATTTTTTTGCAATAATTCCTCCTGCTGTTCCTGCTCCAATAATGATATAATCAAAAATCTTTTTATCATGTTTTTTATTCAAATCTATTATCTCCTTTCATGCTACTAGATTATGAAGGCATGTCCGAAAAGAAATGATTACATGGCACATTTTAAAAAAAAATGTGCCTTTATATTATGTTTTTTATCTATTACACTATCCTGCCTCTATCATATTATTAGGTCACCCAGAAAATATTTCTGGGTGACCTTAGGGGTACTGGCAAATTACTAGTTTACTAGTTTAGGAGGAAGATTTAGAAATGAATCAGTCTTTGGTCTGGATGTTTCAAAAGGGGAAAGTCAAGTTCAGGCATTTTAAGATAAAGGCAAACCATATCGTAAGAGTTTTAAAGTTTCTCATACTATTGAAGGTCTTGATTTACTTGTAGAGTTTCTGGAAGTCATAATGAGAGAAACAGGTAAGAAACCACCTATCGTCCTAGAAGCAACAGGACATTATCATTTCTCTGTTGTTCATTACTTGGAGGAGTTTAATAAGGTTTATCTATCCAAAATAAATTGACCGTTCCCTTTTAACAAAGAAACGGTCAATCTGACTTTAAAAAATTAGTCGCTACTCTCGTTATGACTTTCTTTATGATGTGGATGATGATGATGATGGTCGCTGCTTTCTTCCTGGTCATGCCCGTAAGCTAGTGTTGCAGGATTCGTATTTCCAAATGTCAGATACCACGGCACCCCTAATGGTCCTCCCTTTTTAAAAGGAGGCACAATTTCCATGAACTTCTTGGAATCGACATTGTAGCGTCGTACAGAACCGGTAAATTCTCCCGTTGGGACACTCGTTCCATCTGGTTTGTCGTCGGAAGGGCCCGTAATGGGGACATACAACTTTCCGTTCGGCCCGAACAAGAGTGCCTGTGCGAAGGCAGGTGATTGTCCTGGTGCATAGAGGTCAATCTTGTTGATAAACTTGCCCGTATCGCCATCAAAGATCAAGATTTTGTCAGTATCATTCGGATCATCAAGGTCTCTAAAGCTGGTGACGTAAAGGTTTCCGTCGGGACCAAAGACTAAGCCTTCTGGACGGTGGAGGTTGTTGATCTCGTCGCTCTTAATGAACACATCAAGGAATTTCTTTTTCTTAGGGTTGAAGCGCAGCACCCAGCCTTTAAGCCCATTCGGGAATTCTGATAGGTCAACGACGGATACATATAGCAGGCCGTCTGGACCGAAAACCACACCCCGTGGATTGAAGGGCTCCTTGAAGCCAGAATGATCGAGGTTCCCCAAAAACTCACCAGTTTTACCATTATACGTCCGCACTTCCCCCTGCCCAGTGACAGGGTCAGAAAAAATATCCGCAACATAAAGGATATTGTTCTTCGAGAGAACAATGCCACGCGGCGCGAACGGAGCTCCTGGTGCGTTAGAACGGACGAGTTGCCCTAAGAAGGCCCCAGTTTGTCCTTCGTACTTCAACACGTTCCCGTTATCGGTTTGTTCGACGTTTTGGTTGGTAACTAGAAGATTATCATTATGATCGAAGATAACCCCTCGTGGACCATGCAATTCGTCATCGTTGCTACCTGATACAACAAATCTCCCAAGGAACCTTCCCGTTTCCGCGTCAAAAGTCTTCACGGTGTTGTCGAATCCGTCACCAATGTAGAGATAGTCATTTCCTAATTTCATTCTAGATAAAAAACTCCCTTATATTAAAATTTAATTAGATTAAAAGATTTTTTTAATCTAGTTTTAATTTATTCATTAAAGAGCTTTTTGTATGGGATAAACTTGCTGATAAGAAAACCTAATTTTTGATTAATGAAGTAGATTAAATGTCCACTCATATGCAAATATATACGCCAAATAAGAAAAAGGCATAACCGCTGTATCAGTAATGCCCCATTTGTAATCTGCATTTATTTTTTTATGAACCGAAGAATAAATCTAGTATATTTGATGCCGTAGAAGACTTCTTGTTATAGAACTCGGAATAACCACAGTTATTACAATAAACAACAATAAACGTATTATGTTGAATATCAAACATTTTAGATAATCCTGTTCCCGTCATTGCAACTTCCTTTTTTCCGGCATCTTTACTTCCACATTTTATACAACCTTTTTCAGCCATAAATTTTCCCCTCTCCAACAAATTGACGTATTTATACATTAATACGCAGGGGGCTCATTAAAATTCATCAGCGGTACTCATTTTCAAACTTCTTAAATTTCCGTTATAATTGCATCGAACTGGAGGTGCTTTCTATGACAAAAGATGAACAATTTATTGAAATAGCTATTAAAATGGCTTTAAAGGCTAGAGAAGAAGGAAATGAACCATTCGGTGCTATCCTAGTAAAAGATAACGAAATTGTCATGTATGGTGAAAATAAGATAAATAGTTTTTGTGATCCAACACATCATGCGGAAATCGGACTTATACGTACTTTTTGCTCTGAAAACAACATTTTTGATCTAAACGAATATACTTTGTATACTAGCTGCGAACCATGTGTAATGTGTACTGGAGCAATGGTATGGTCTAATTTAGGGAAAATAGTCTACAGTGTATCACATGATCAACTAGCTGAAATTGCAGGCAGTAATATAATGATTTCATGTAAAGAAGTTATCGAAAAAAGTCCAAATAAACCAGTCGTGGTAGAACAAGTTTTAAATGTCGAAGGGTTAAAAGTATTTGAAGGATACACTTTTTCCCATTAACCTTTATATGGATATTTTAGTTTTCAATTTAAATCAATCTCGACCATACAAAAAGGCGAGCAATACCATGCTCGCCTTTTCTCTTTTTTTCCTTAAAATCATAGAATTCTTTTTTTAAAAACCTACTCAACTTCAAATCCTGCTTCCTTCCAAGCAGTTGTTCCCCCTTCAATAAAAGCAACATCCTCAAACCCCATCTGTTTTAAGATATAGGCACCTAACGCAGCCTGTCCGCCCGCTCCACAGGTTATTATAACAGGACGTTTTCTATCCGCTAATCTCTCATCACGCAGATGCTCTGGTACCAGCAAGTCCGCTCTTATTGGGAGCATTCCTAGTGAAATATTAGCACTGCTTGGGATAAGTCCGCATGCACCTGCATCCGCTGCATCCTGAACATCAATAACCAATGTGTTAGGATTCGTCTTTATTTTTTCTCTTGCCTCTTGAGATGAAATCCCTTGGACGTTATTTCGTGCTTCTGTCACCATATCTCTAAAAGTCTTTGCCATAATCCTTAGCTCCTTTGTTAAAACTATGAATTTTTATAAACAAATCTATCCTGGTAGCACTCCAGCTTTATGCTTCCATTAAGATTCATTTCCTATACTCTGCTACAGGTTTACCAATCTTGAATAAAAAATGATTCTAAGAAAAAGGTAAAGACTGCAAGGGTTTTAAAAATCTTTGCAGTCTTTGGATTACCCCAAATTTTTTATAAGGAATGGTACAATGATCTCATTAAAAGGAAAAACGGCTTTAATTACCGGAGGAGGCAGAGGAATTGGACGCGCTGCTGCTATTGCTTTAGCCAAAGAAGGAGTTAATCTAGGATTAATTGGATTAACCATGTCCAATCTTGAAAAGGTAACCGCCGAGCTAGTGCAATATGATGTTAAAGTTTCAGCTGCAACAGCAGATGTAACCGATTTTGATGCAGTCCGCCATGCTGTTGAGCATATCAAATCGGATCTTGATTCAATTGATATTCTCATCAACAATGCAGGCATCGCAAAATTCGGAGGCTTTCTTGAATTAAGCCCTGAGGAATGGGAAAACATTATCCGGGTAAACCTGATGGGTGTGTACAATGTAACGAGAGCTGTTTTACCTGACATGATTGAAAGAAAATCAGGGGATATAATCAATATATCATCAAGTGCCGGCCAAAAAGGTGCCCCTGTGACAAGTGCTTACAGTGCGTCAAAATTTGCCGTTTTAGGACTTACGGAATCGCTTATGCTTGAGGTAAGGAAGCATAATATCCGTGTCACGGCATTAACACCAAGTACAGTTGTAACTGATTTGGCTAAAGAAACGAATCTTATCAGCGGAAATCCTGAAAATGTTATGCATCCGGAAGACCTGGCAGAGCTTCCCGTAGCAGGGCTGAAACTGAATCCGAGAGTGTTTGTAAAAACGGCAGGATTATGGTCAACTAACCCCTAATAAATATCCAATTTTGCAAAATAGTTGAATAAGAAACCGTATGATTCCATCGTTTGGATTTTAAAGTAGGAAAATATTTGTTCCTACTTTTTTTAATGCTTTGAAACAAATGGTTGTCCAAAAGAAAGCTGCATTTTTAATCTAGATATCTAAAAAAAGGACGCCTTCTGATTCTCCAACTCTCTTCTTCTAGTATCCTGAGACTTTAGTTGAATAAACAAAAAAACCAAATATTTACTTCCCTGTAATGATTGTAGTAAAAACTTAAAACAACGATTACAAGCCTTAGAGCATATAGATGAAAAAAATAGAAAATTAACTTTTAATTGAAGGAGGTTTTTAGGATGGGTGTTTTAGCGAAAATCATCTGTAAATTAAAAGGTCATGATTATGAAAAAACAAATCAGAGACCCGATGGATGGGGATATATCGCAACTTGGTATATATGTAACCGATGTGGTGATGAAACAGTAGTCACTAAGAGAGAGAATGAAGTTTAATCTAGTCATACCATTAGACAAAGGACAGTTCGTTAGTTTAAACTGTCCTTCTGTCCTTTTATTAAAATTCCTTTCTTCTAAATTCAAAAATCTCCTCAACAGCCTGTTGATACCCACCCGCTTTTCGAATGGATTCCCTTATAGTTATAACAGCTTTTTGGAAGAATGGATCGTTTAATACATGTTCTGTGGCTTCATGCAGTTGGTTTGCCGTCAAACCTTGCATTTGTAATTGAATACCTGCCCCGATATTGGCGACCTGCCTGGCAATAATCGGCTGATCCGCGCTTTGCGGGATGACAATTAGCGGAACCCCGTAGTAGAGACCCTCATTCGTACTATTCATTCCACCATGGGTGATAAATAATTTAGTGAACTTCAGTACTTCCGTTTGAGGAACATAATTTTTTACAATGAAGTTATTAGGAATCTCCCCCAAATCAGCGAGATGTGTTTTTTCCCCAATCGACATGACCACGGTATGATCACTGTTCGCAAATGCTTCAAAACAAAGCTTATAAAAATCAATTGCTTGGTTAAAAACAGTGCCCAGTGAAATGTAAATTAGGCTTTTTCCTTTGATTGCTGCTAGGTCAACGTTTTCCTGAGTGAATCGTGTCGAGATGGATGGACCTATAAATTTGTAAGTTTGGTCGAATGCTTCTCCAAAAGGTTGAAACTCCCGAGTTGTATAAACGATGGTAAGTGGTGCAGGATTACAAAAAACTTCGTAAGGAGAATGAATCTCGACTCCATATTTTTCTGCACAGCTTGCTGTCAGGCTTTGATATTCATCGTTTATTACTTTAAGCCGTTCAGCAGGAATGTTTTTTGAAAGCTGTTCTAACATTTGATCAAAGGATTCCTTTGTCTGTGCAAAGGAAGTACAAGAATTAATGGCCGGGAGCTTAAGGATTTGGGCAAGCAGCCGTCCACAACCAAACATGGAATCGTGGATAATGTAATCAAAATGTTCTCCTTCAATCTGTTCAAGCACGCTGGGAATGACAATATCTGCCGTATGTAAAAGACCATTAATTCTTTCAAGTAAATAATTTCTTCCACCTGAGATAAAAGCTTTTATAAATTTTTGCCCGTCTAATGTTCTTACAGTAGCCCCCGTCTTCTCCATTCGCTCTCGAAAAGCTTCTATCGTAAAGTACACGACCTCTTCACCGCGTGAAATAAGCTCTTGCACAACCCCAATCGTTGGATTGATATGTCCTTCCGATCCGGCATTAATAAATAAAACACGCGCCATTTTTACCACTCCTTAGGTAATTCATCCGATCTTTGATGTAATTGAATTTATATCTTTAAAGAATCCTCTTTAACGATTATCTCAGATGTTTGCTTTTTAATGACAATGACAAATAAACTTGCTAATAAGCAAAATATTCCTGCCAAGAAAAATGCCCAAGTGTAAGAATTGAATATTTTATAGGTCAGTCCACCACCAAAGGCTGCTACTGCTGCACCTGCCTGATGCGAAGCAAAAATCCATCCATATATTATTCCACTCTTTTCAACTCCAAAAATTCGCCTTGATATTCCAATCGTTGGCGGTACAGTTGCAATCCAATCTAATCCGTAAAATATAGCAAAAATAACTAGTAACGTATAGGAACCTTCAGATAACGCCAACGGAAGTAAAACAAGGGATGCACCTCTTAAGGCGTAGTACCAAAATAATAACCATCTATTATCAAAGCGATCTGACAACCAACCAGAAAGGGTTGTTCCTACTAAATCAAAAACCCCCATAAATGAAAGCAGCGATGCGGCTGTTACCAAAGGTATACCGAAGCTGATACAAAAAGATACAAAGTGGGTGCCAATTAATCCACTAGTTGAAAGTCCACAAATAAAGAAACTACCTGCTAACAACCAAAATTCTTTCACTTTTACTGCTTCAAATAATCCGTTGAAAGCAATAATAATCGGATTTTTCTTCTGTTCAACGATATCATCTTCTGTTTCCTTTTCAAGACCATAAGGTAGAATACCAACTTCTTTTGGTGAGTTTTTCATAAAAAATAAAATGATTACTAGCATAATAACACTAAGTATCATAATTAGGGCAATCGCCCAACGCCACGAATAGTGATCTATAATGATCGCTAAAATGGGGAGCAGTATTAATTGACCAGTAGCTGTGCTTGCTGTTAATATTCCTGTTGCCAGTCCCCTTCTTTTTTCAAACCATCGGTTCGCTATATATGGACTTAGTACAGTTAAAAATACCCCTGAACCTAATCCTATAATAATGCCCCAAATGATAATCAGTTGCCACGACTGTTGCATAATAAAGGTAAGCAAAGTACCGGTCAACAAGGTTGTCATTGATAACACCATGATCTTCTTTATACCAAATACTTCAATTAGAGCTGCCATAAAAGGACCTGATATCCCATACAAAAATAAACCAACAGCAAAGGCCAGTGAAATAACAGAACGGTCCCAGCCAAATTCATTCTCGAAAGGTTCTATGAAGACCCCTGAAGATGACCTTACAATTCCAGCTGCAATAATAGAGAAGAAAGAAACGATTAAAATAATCCAACTATAATGAATACGATTCCGAATCAAAACATCACCCACAATCTTAGTAATAATGATAAAATTATTATAATGAACAAAACGAACAATATATTGTTTTATTTTATTGTACAATATGGTTATTATATTGTACAACGGGAGGTTTCTAAATTTGGAAAAAATTCAGGGAATTATATCAAATAATTTGAGAAGGATTAGAGAAAAAAGGAAATTGAGTTTGGAGGATTTGTCGATCATAACTGGAGTGAGTAAAAGCCTTTTACGGCAAATTGAAAAAGAAGAGTCCAACCCAACTATAACGACAATATGGAAAATTGCTGATGGATTAAAAATACCGTTTACTTCTCTAATGAAGTACGAAGTTCCTGACACTGAAATTGTTAGAAAAGAAAATATTGACCCACTCTTAGAAGATAAAGGTTTGTATCGTCTTTTTCCTTACTTTAGTTTCGAGGATCAAAAGCCTTTTGAAATGTACTCAGTTGAAATGGAGCCTTCAGCTAGTTTGATAGCAAATCCTCATAATTCCGGCGCCATAGAATGTATAACCGTTTTTAATGGAATTCTTTGTCTGACTGTTAATGACAAGGAACATATTTTACAAACAGGTGATTCTATTAAGTTCAAAGCTGACAACCCTCATTCTTATTCAAATCCAAGTAATGATCTTACAAGATTAAGTATGATTGTTTACTATCCAGAATCATAGAAGGAATGGGGTGTCAAGCACCCCTGGCCCTTCCTATTTTACCGATTAACTTAACATAACTGCTCCTTTGGCTGTAATCTTTGTCCCGGCCCGTCCCTTGCCTTTCACAATCAAGCCGTTTGATTCCAGAAAATCCAGTCTTTTCCTAACCTGCTGTGGTGATAGAGGCCGATTTTCTTTATGGCTTTGATGGGAAATCCAATCGCGGCTTGCTGCTTTTCCTGTTTCATTGCATTTTTTTATTAGATCTAAAATATACAAATATTCACTGTTTTCTAGTACACTTTCGGCCAGCGGCGCTGATACGGTTTCAAAATGATCATGGTGCAGCAGGCTGTTCATCGGAATTTCCTTTTCGGTGATGAGATTGTTTTCGCATACAGTCAACATATAATCAATGCTGCTTTTTAACTCACGAATATTTCCTGGCCACTCATGCTGCAGCAGGCGGTCCATGACTCCCTGCTCCATTTTTACCCATTTTCCACTTTTCCTGATAAAATGATGCACGAGCAAGGGAAGGTCGCTTTTGCGCTCCCTTAAAGGCGGAATGGAAAAATGAAGGACATTAAGGCGATAAAATAGGTCTGACCGGAACGTACCCTCTTGAATTTTTTCTTGGATATTTTTATTAGTAGCGCTAATTATACGAACGTTAATCGGAATGATTTTATCTCCTCCAATTCTACGAATCTCACTTTCTTGTAAGACTCGTAATAAATGGGATTGAAGTGTCATGCTGATATCCCCGATTTCATCTAAAAACAAAGTTCCGTTGTCGGCGAGTTCGAAGAGTCCTTTTTTTCCCCCCCGCTGCGCCCCAGTAAAAGCCCCTTCCTCATACCCGAATAATTCACTTTCCAGCAAACTTTCAGTTAAGGCACTGCAATTGACCGCTAGGAAAGGTCCATTTTTCCTCATGGAATGAAGGTGCATGGCATTAGCGAAGAGCTCTTTACCTGTCCCAGTTTCCCCATGAATAAAAACCGGGTGTTCGGACAATGCCAGTTTTTTGGCAATTTGTTTACTATATATAATAGAGGGATGCTCCCCGATGATATCGTTTAAATCATATTTGGCTGTAAATCCTTTCATTTTTAATTGCCTTTGGGCTGTTTTTTCAATTTCAAACGCTTGATTGACGCTTTTAAATGTAGCGACAATTGTATTTTCCGTACTCATTTGGAATCGGTAAACAACCACATCCACACCCTTGATATTAAAAAATGAACTAGTTTCCTTGCTGTTTAAGATAAAGTCCACCAATTCCTGCTGCAGAATTTTTTTTACGGGTTGATAAATCACTTCCTGGACTGATAGGTGGAGCAGAGCCTCTAACCGATGATTAAAGACCGTTACTTCTTGATCTTGATTAATTGCAAGGATTCCGTCATCCACGGAATCAACGACCTTCTGTAAATGATCCTTTAGTTGATTCGTTTTTTGATCTGCGATGAGTAATTTTCTATGGAGTTCAATGATATTTCGAATATATCTTCCCGAGATTCTTGAAAAAATATCGGTGCCTAAATTGCAAAATTCCACCAATTTCAAAATGGTTATCATGTCAAAAAGTCGGACACCGACATCGATTACTTGGTTGATGAAGTGCGGACAAAGGTGCGTTTCCCCAGGAGAAACTGCAATTTCGATTCCTTCATAAAAAATTTGCTCCTTTCGAAAAGGGACAAACTGTATATGATCAATTCCAAGCTGATATAAGGATTCAATGAAATCAATCGTTTCAGAGTAGTTATCGTTTACTAGCAAGACTTTGGTGTGACTTGGAATTTGCAAAAGCTGATCGATATATTCATGATGAATTGTTCTTTTTCCGACAATAAAGTGGTCACATAGAATGGCAGTTTGGGCATTTACTTCCGATTTAATAGCTTCTGAGGAAAATAATATAATTGATTCATTTATTTGAGCTGGCAATCCTTCATCAACGGCATAGCTTTTGATCTCTGCATAGTCACCGAGCAATTGTTCAATCTGCTCATGCAGTCCTATTCTGGTAGTCGCTCCTCCAGCTATCAATGTTATACATGGCTTATTCATGAACCCACCTCTATTTTTTAATTGGTTCAATCATACCCCCATAAAGAACTAATAACAACCAAAAACAACAAGAAGATTGAATAAAAAACCAAGCAGAACCGTTTTTTAAACTGGCACAATACTTGCATTTATAAGAGCAGGCATTAAAAATTCAGCAATGTTTTTGAAATTTCACACGGAAGGAGCAGCAATTAAGGGGGATGTTCAAAGGTTTGCCAAAATGGAAACGCTATTATGAGTGATTTTAGAATGGAAACTAGAACAAAGGGAGAGATAGTATGAGTCAAAATGCAAGGAAATTAGAAGTGACTCCATCGGGAGAAAAAATGGAAAAGAAGCAGCGGAAAATTAATGTTTTTGCACTATTACTAGGCATTTTACTAATTGCTACGATTCTAACTTATTTGGTGCCTGCGGGTGAGTATACCCGTGTTGAAGTGGATGGACGCACCGTCATCGACCCGGGTACATTTAAATGGAAGGATGCCACTCCGGTTGGGCCTTTTGAGATGATTAAAGCCGTTCATACTGGAATGGTCGAGGCCGCTAATATTGTTTTCTTTGTTTTAATCATCGGGGGCTTTTTTGGGGTCTTAAGTGCAACAGGCACTGTCGATGTGTTAATTACCACGATGGCAAGAAAATTATCCAAACGTGAAAAGCTACTAATCCCAATAATGATGTTATTTTTTGCAGCTGGCGGGTCATTAATGGGGATGGCAGAAGAAACCCTAGCCTATATCCCGCTGTTGATTCCCCTTGCGCTGGCGCTTGGCTTTGACACCTTAACAGGGACAGCTATGGTGCTATTGGGCGCTTCTGCCGGATTTACGACAGCTGTTATGAATCCTTTTACCGTTGGGATTGCCCAAGGGATTGCGGAGCTGCCAATGTTTTCAGGAATCGGCTACAGGTTGGTCCTTTTTGTCATTGTCTACCTTGTATCTGTTATCTTTGTCTATCGTTATGCGATGAAAGTAAAAAAGAATCCTTCCATTGGTTTTTATGGAAATTATTCGAAAGAAAGTGCTTCAGAACTATTAAATTCTACCGCTAAGCTGACGACGAAGCACAAACTGATTTTAACAGCTTTTCTCTTAAACTATGTGGTCCTTGCCTTTGGTGTCATTAAATATCAATGGTACATTACAGAAATAGCCGCCTTGTTTGTGGCACTGACAGTTGTAATTGGATTGATCGGCAGATTGTCTGTTGATAAAATGGTTAGTTCCTTTACAAGCGGTTCTGCGGCCTTAATTGGCGGGGCGCTTGTGATTGGTTTATCCCGTGCCACGCTTGTCGTCCTAAACCAGGGATCGATTGTAGACTCTATGCTGTTTGGAATCTCAGAGGCAATTAAGGATGTGCCTGCCTATTTAAGCGTCATCGGCATGTATAATTTCCAAGCACTCATTCATTTCATTTTAGCCTCCGGAAGCGGTCATGCAATGTTAACGATGCCGATTATGACGCCGCTTGCCGATTTATTAAATATATCAAGGCAAACCGCTGTCCTTTCGTTCTCATTTGCTGATGGAATCGGAAATATCATCTTCCCTACAGCAGGGACGTTAATGGCCGGATTGGCGATTGCAGGAATTCCATGGACGAAGTGGGCAAAATGGGTGTTACCGTTGATTCTCATTCAATATGTAATTGGATTAGCAGCTGTTGTAATCGCATACTTAACGGGATATGGGCCATTTTAAAAAAGCAGTAAAGAATTAAGGAGAGAAAGCAATTGTTAACGTTAATTAAAAACGGCGAAGTTTATGCACCCCATTATTTAGGAGTCAAGGATGTACTCATTGCTGCAGATAAAATCGCTTATGTGGCTGAACAAATAGAAATTCCAGTCCAATTTGCGCCGATAAAGATCATTGATGCCACAGGACAGTTTGTTGTACCAGGGTTTATCGATGCCCATGTCCATATCATTGGCGGAGGCGGTGAAGGCGGTTTTAAAACGCGTACCCCGGAATTAATGTTATCGGATATTACGACTAGCGGGGTCACCACTCTAGTCGGGGTGCTGGGAACAGACGGAACGACTAGAAGGATGGAAAGTCTGCTCGCAAAAGCACGCGCCCTTGAGGAAGAAGGTGTGTCCTGTTATATTCATACCGGGTCGTATCAAGTTCCTGTTAAGACCTTAACAAACCGAATCGAGGACGATATTATCTTAATTGATAAAATTATCGGTGTCGGGGAAATCGCCATCTCCGATCATCGTTCTTCTCAGCCAACTTTTGAAGAGCTGGTTAGGATTGCCACAGCCGCAAGGAACGGCGGTATTTTATCAGGAAAAGCCGGACTATTGGAGATTCATGTCGGGGATGGGAAAGAAAAATTATCACTGCTGGAAAAAATCCTTGATCAAACAGAGATACCAGCCCGTCATTTTCATCCTACTCACATTAATAGGAATATGGAGCTGTTTACAGCCGGGATTTCCTATGCCAAAAGGGGTTGCTATGTCGACTTTACCACCAGTACGATTCCACAGTTTTTAGAAGAAGGAGAAGTAAAGTGTTCGACAGGACTAAAAATCATGCTGAAGCAGGGAGTGCCGATTGGCAGTATTACCTTTTCATCGGATGGTCAGGCCAGCCTCCCCTATTTTGACGACAATGGGGAGTTCAGCGGATTGCAGGTCGGAAAAATGTCCTCCTTGTTTCAAGAAGTGCGTGATGCCGTTATTGAGGAAGGCATTCCTTTAGAGCAGGCAATCCAGGTGATTACATCCAATCCGGCACAAGTTTTAAAACTGCCTCATAAAGGCTCCATCCAAAAAGGAAAAGATGCTGACTTTGTTATGTTAGACAAAGAGACGCTCAACATCCAGACGGTTATCGCCAGGGGGCAAATCATGGTTGAACGGGGAGTTCCGGTCGTTAAGGGGACTTTTGAATCGTAGTTTTTTTTAGACCACAGTCCTTAAGACTGTGGTTTTTTTCCGCTATCTTGTGGAGGCATTAATGAACCAAAACCTCAAGCATCTTATTTTTCTACCAAATTGTTATTAGTGAACTAAACGATTTAAGAAATTAACATGCTCTCTGTCCTTATCTAATATCTCTTCAATTAATTGCCTGCTTTCAATATCTAAATCTCCTTTGACCATCTCTTCTGAAACTTGAATCCCATAATGGTCTTCTCCCTTTAATGCGCTCTGGATAATTCCATCCGTACTATCAGGAATCATAAATTGGCCAAAAAAACCTTGGACTGAACCAATTAACCCTTCATCATCTACCGGGGTTCCTCCTAGGTTTTGAATTCTCTCTGCTACTTTTAGTGCATGGTCTTTATGATCTTGTTGAATTCTCTGAAATTCATTTTTTATATTAGGATCGGTTAGTTTCTGGATATGGTGTTCGTATGCATGGATACCCATATATTGTCCTTTTAAAAAATTATTTAATGTGTTTATTACTTTGTTTACGTCCACTATAAACATTCCTTCCTACCATAATTTCTTAGTGAAAAGACAGCTAAATTAATATTGTCCATTTGCAATAATAACGGGGGAAAGTAATACATTAATAAAAGCGGTACTTTCTGATATGACACACATACTTTTTTTATATCCTGTGTACAAACCCTCGGTTTAATACTGAATAATGTGACTTTGATTCGGCAGATTTCCTTGAATCAGTGTAGGTTTAATTTAGAAGGGAGTGCTTTTTATCAGCGTGTTTAATCCTTCAAAGTTAAGTGTTTCCTTATTACCCCCTGCCACAGATTTATTGCCCGTTGAAGGTCGAAGGTATACTTTGACACATTCTGATAAAACAGGTGATTTATTTTTGAGTATTGGTTATCAATACAATTATCCTGTGGTTAATAAACTTTTACGGGACGAGTTTCTAGCTAAATGGATTTCACAAAACGGGCACTATATGATGAAAGGGAAAGTGTATGTAAGCGGCGGAGAATTCGATGAGCATACCGCCGAGAATCGATTTATGATCTTTCAACGAGAGGCTGAGCTCGCAATCACCGCTGTGATTTATGGCGATCGAAGATTCTTCGCCCACTATCCACAGTTACTTGATTCTCCCATTGTGATAAAATACCAATCAAACTACCCTCCATTCAACAAAACACTCTATCATGGAGCCCCTCATCAATTTATGAATTCATATTAATTTTCTCCTTCATAAACCGATATCAAGGAAACATAAAAAGAAAAGGACAATGATTACGATTGCCCTTCTCTTCCTTTACCCTCTAGAAAAGAATACCGTTTTGTACTATCTCTCTATCACCTTGATAGGGTCAATATCAAGTGATACTTTCACAAAAGAATAATCATCCTTTTGACCGTCCTTATATGTCCAAAATCCATTCGTTTCAGGTGTCTTTCTAAAGGTCATTTCAAATCCTGTTCCATTGTTGAAGCTATAGCTTTTTACTTGATTTACACCCCTATTGTCTACTAAATCATAAGCAATGAAATGAGAAAGCAGCCCATGTGGTGAAAGCACACCAGAATTCGGTGCAATCTTTTGATTATAATATTCCTTGCCTTTCGTTGCCTCCTTTCCTTCGAAAATAGAAATCTCGTTAGTCCGTAAATTAACCGTGTCTCCTGGAACAATATACGAAATAACAACATTTTTGTAACGACTCGGAATTTGTGGATTAGCTTGGACCTTTGAAAGGTCAACGAGCGTAACACCGCCTCTTCCCACTACTTCCGCTTTCTTCGTTGTATTATTTACGATCAAGGCAGTATCCTCATCCACACCGTAAGCAAACTGATTTTGATCACCCATTTCATAGGAGGCTGCAACAAGCCGGCCTAATCTTGCCTTGTTATCAAAATGCTGATCCACGATACCATATTGAAAAAATCCAAGACCTTGTTCCAAGTATAATGGTCCGCCTTCCTGTTGTGTCATTCCATCATAATGATTTGTAATGCCGTTCGTTAGCGCACCATAACTGTCACCCCCAGCAAGCATGATTCCACTCATGATGGCCGCCCCAGCACTCGTTCCACCAAGGACCGCCCCATTTTTATAAATATTCCAAATCGAATTTAATACTTGAGAGTTGGATTTATCCTCATTAAGAAGCGAGCCAGTGATTAATGTCTGATCTCCTCCCACAAACCAAACACCAGTTAATCCCTTTATCTTTTCAGCAAGTTCAAGACTATTGCGGTTTTCACTCCAAAGCGATTCATCCTCTTTCGTTCCTTTAAAGTTATGGTTGGAAACTGGTAAAATCTCTATGGATTCCGCCTTTACTCCATATTGGATCAAGTCCTTTTTAAAGTCATTTGAGGAAGTCAACTTTCCACTTGCAGCCGGTATGATTCCGATCCTGGCCTTGTCTTTTCCCCCCGCAAGCTCAATAAACCTTTCATATAACTCACGATTACTGCTTCCAAGCGCCCCGCCTGTTATGACCAGACTTCCTTTAATATCTTCATGTTTAACCTTTTTGGGAATTTCAAAGTTTGATTGATGGTAGGTTGTACTTGTATCCGGATTCGCCTTGAACGTAAGCTTACTAGGTACGATATCCATCGCTATATTTACAATAGAGTAATCATCTTTTTGCCCGTCCGTATACCCCCAATATCCCTGTGTTTCGTTAGTTTTTCTAAAAATCAGCTTATAACCGGTTCCAGAACGATCATACAGGCAGCTACTCACCGAATCCATTTTTTCATTATCGACAAGCGAATACGTTAAATAATTTTTCAGCCTGCCATACGGTGTAAATACGCCAGTCGCTGGGAGAGCTTGAAAAGAGTAATACTCATATCCCTTCGTGGTATCTTTACTTGCTAAGACATCAAAGGTTTTCGTGTCGTAATGAATCTTGTCACCCGGAGCCAAGTAACTAAAACGAATGTTTTCTAGTCCCGTGTCATTGTTTTGTTTGACTTTACCAGTATCCACAACAGCTAAACCGTTTCGTCCAACCACTTCGATTGTGTTCAGTTGATTATTCACTACCATGGCTGTATCTTCGTCTATACCATAAGCAAAGTTAGTCGATGTTTCTTTTTCTTGTGTTAAGGCAGCTACTATAAGGCGGCCAAGGCGTGAACGCTCATTAAAATGTTGATCGACAATTCCATGCTGAAAAAAGCCCAGCCCCTTTTTAATCAATAAGGGCTCATATTCCTGATTCCCTGTTTTAGCTTCCTCTGTTACAACCCCCTGCTTCAATGCCCCTAGGCTATCACCTCCAGCAATCATTACATTACTCATAATCGCTGCACCAGCACTCGTTCCGCCCAGGGCAGCACCGTTACGATATATATCCCATATGGCATCTAATGCCCCGGAGTTGGTTCCGTCCTTTTTTTGAAGAGTTTCAGTGATTCGAAGTTGATCGCCTCCCACAAACCACACAGCTGTTAACTGACTAATTTCCTCAGCCAGTTCTCTGCTATCCAATTGGTCTTTCCACTTCGATTCATCCTCCGAAGTATCACTAAAATCGTGATTCGAAATCGGAAGGATGTTAATCCTTTCAGCAGGTACTCCATACTTCATCAAGCTGTTTTTAAAATCCCTCGAAGATTTCAATGCAGCACTCGCAACTGGAACAATTCCGATTTTTGCCTTTGTCTCTCCGCCAGCCAGTTCAATAAACTTTTGATAGATTTCACGATTGGATTCACCCAAGCCTCCGCCAACAATGAGTAAATTTCCTTTTACGCCCTTGTATTCCTCTGCTTTTACCACTGTTCCGATATTAAGAGAAGCTAATACCAGCCAGCACGATAAAATGGAGATAATGAAGCTATTCATCTAATCACACCCCTCGGTTATTTTTTGTACAATTCCATATATTCAAGAATTATGCCAAAATTAGACGCCAGAAAAGTGCCTAGTATCACGTTAGTTCCAAAATGGATAAGACAAATAAATGGTTTTAAAACAACCGTAATCAACCAAAAAGAACCATTTTTATGTAGTTATTTTAAAATTAGAGTTTTAATAATAGGGATAAATAACAAAAGTGCTGCCATGACTGGCAGCACCATCTTTAGCTTTAACACCCGAAAGAGGAATTAGCTATAAATTTTCACTTTAGATTCTCATCAAGATGATAACATAATTGAACAACACCTGAAGAAAACCTTTTTGTTTCAACCAGTTTTAGATTCACCCGCTGCTTTATATCAATAAACAAGGGTTTACCTTCCCCCAAAATAATTGGGTGAACAGATAATCTAAATTCATCAACAAGCCCTAGATTTAAAAAGGTTGTAATAAGACTCGCCCCGCCATAAAGCCAAATATCTTTTCCTGGCTTATTCTTTATTTTCATTACTTCTTCTACAATATTTTCATTTATAAATGTTACGTTATTTTCCGACTTTTTTTGTGTTTTGGAAAACACATACTTCTCTTTACTATGTACCAATTCCCAAACTTCTTTTTCTGAATCAGAAACTTCCATATCAGGGGTATACTGCCCCCATAAATCATAACTTTTTCTTCCATAAAAAATAGTATCAATATGATTTAAGAAATTATGAAAGTCCATATCAGGGTCCATAATGCACCAATCTACTTCACCTTTTGGGCCTTCAATAAATCCATCTAAAGTAACTGCCAGATCTAAAAGTATTCTTCTAGGTCTTTTGTTATTAAACACAGTTTTTTTCCTCCTTGTAGTGAGACAACATTTATTTGTCGTCAGCAGGTCTTCTTTTATGTTTTTCATTTATGATTTTCTTATTAAGTATCCTTACCTTACCAACCATTAACAACCGCATATCTTCTACAATATACCTAGCTAACTCTTCATCAGAAATGTCATCTCCATCAATATCAAGGCGGAATTCCTGCCCTTGAATTCCACCGCCATTCGTAAACTCAATTTCAAAGTCGAATAGAACTCTTTTATCCATTACGAATCCTCCTTAACCCTAGTTTTTAGAGTGTTATATTTATATTCTGGTATTACAATACCAATACCTTCTATTAAGTTCTTCCACTTATGTGCACCATTTGTGCAAAAAGAAAAGCTGTCAAAATGACAGCTTAGAACTTAACTATTGCACTCGTAATTATATCCTCTGTTGTAACATAATTTTTTTTTTTATAAAAGGGGTTTAATTGCTGAACTGTGAGCCAATTTATGAGCAATAAGATAAATGACAAAAAAGAATGGAAATGAAAAAATTGAGTTCCACCCAGGATATTTATAGTAACCTAACCATAAGAAAAAAGGTTCTGCTATAAATGCTGTCATGCCTGAAAAGATTAACCCTTTAATTATCGGACTTACCTGAGGTTTGATTTGTAAAAAGAACATAATAGTAACTGGCATAAGTGCAAAATCCCATGCAATATAGTCAGGCATTAACGGAATTAATTTATTATAGTATCTCCAAAGTCCCAGAGCTACCCCAACGTAATCCAACCATGAAGATATAAGCATTGCCCACAAGCCACCTAATATTAAGCGGGTTGAACTCTCTTTATCCCTGAAAATAAACCATACTATCCACGGAACCACTGTTAAAAGCAATGTTGTCATCCAACCGAAAGAGAATAGAATGTCCTTTAGCCAAATTTCGGTTAATCTAGAATGAGCATCATCAATTGTTTTATACTGTTCATTTATTAATTTTTGTATATGGTCAGAGGGCCTTATCATTATTAGGAGCTCCTTATTTTTTCCTTATATTTCCCTCTTTCCTGCATATTTATGATGTTACTTCAACTAGAACCCTTATGACCTGTTTATGATAAGGAGCTAATGCTGCTATACCTACCTTTACCCCATACAGTAAAAGAGAATGAACAGTCACTATTATCCATTCTTTTGTTGCTTTAATTAAATTAGGAAGAGATCAAAAAAATAGCTTACCCTTTCTATAGGATAAGCTGATCACCGGTTCATCCCTTCGGAAACCGTTCAATTAACCGACTTGTTATACGATTTGAAAATGGTTTTCTTCATAATGAATCGTCTGTCAATGCAGAAAGCGGTAAACAAAGATAGTAAAACGGTTAAAAGAAGACCGCCGTATGTTTCAAGAGGAAATGGTTTGCCCTCAAGATGGATGCCATTCTCATGATATTCAAATCGTTTTACCGCATGCTTGGCAGTTATAACGTCTTCTTGTTTAGCTAAGTCTTCTAATGGTGCTTCAAATACAAATCGGTTTGGTGAATCACTATGAATCAAAAGTGTTTTTTTCGCATTGCCTTTTTCACTCCAACGTTTTATATCTGCCTCGGCGAGTGATTTAACTGTGCTGCCAGGGATGATCATTTTATCTAATTTTGGTGCATTCGAAATTTGATGCCGCGCCACGATATTAAGATGATGTTTAGTGGCTATAGGAGCATCTGAATTTGAAATGGTTGATATCTGTGTCGTTCCGGTGTCTCCATAAGAATCAAAGATAGAAGATAAAGCTAATTCATCCATACCCTTATAAAGTAATACACCCATCTGTTTCTTATTCCAATGGAATCCAAGATTTAGCCAATATGTTGCAAATTTAATATCCATGTAAAAAGGGTCGTTCACCTTTGGATTTTGAACAAAGTGGTAAGAAGGATAATTGATTTCTTTCGAGATTTTTGCTGCCATCGGTTCCCCTAACTGTTTAGCTATCAAATGCAGCACCCCATCGATTCCTGCGCTTTGACCAGCAGTGGTTAAAACATTCCCCTCTTGAACATACCTCAAGTCTTCTACCCAGTGTGTATCAGGATACTGGATTTTCAATCCCGGAATCGCTTGCCAATGCGAGGCAGCTGATTTTCCTTTTAAAAGGTGAGCATCAGCAAGATTCTGTGAACCTCCGCAAATACTCAAGAAAGTGGTTTTTTCATTCGAGTGCTTCTGAATCCATTCACGAGTTGGTTGATATTTTTTTTCATCAACAATTGGCATGAACGGGACTACGACAATATCAGGACTCTTCCCTAATAATTGATCTAATTCTTTATAAGAGTAATGCGGGACCACATCCAAACCACCTGATAGAGACTTGATGTTTTTGTCCGGTGCAACAGCATATACATTGTAGGCATCCGTCATCGAAAACAGTGTGTATGGAATGAGAAAATCGAAATCTTCCGTTGGTATTGATGAATCTGCCATAACAACGGCCACAGTAGGTTTATGGGAGTCATACTTAGGGACAGTCACTGCTTGCAGCGAAGGCACCGGCTCATGGCGGACATTTAAGTAAAAATCTTTTTGATGCCGCTTAAAGCCATAAAATCCGATCCCTCCCACAAACACAACGAAACACAATACATAAACAACTAAACGTGCTACAAACCTTTTCATTTTAAATTCCTCCTCCTGATTATGTGTTACATTTTACTAAGTTAGATTAGGATAAAAACCGCACTCTTTTTGGGTATTACCGTAAACTTTTGTGGTACCCCCGCAGGGTATTTTCTTTCTTGATTTCATATTACTTTGTTTCTAATGCTTCAATCATTGTGCTGGAGCTTGATTTTTATATCAGACTTCAGATTTAGCCGGTTTCAGACCACAAAAAAAAAGACAGAGACTGAAAATGTCTCTGCCACTAAGGTTCATTTTTTTATATCTTTATGATTGCATTTAAGGCGAAAAGCGGTCTTCATTTCTGTGAATGGTTGGAGCTTGTCAAATTAGCATGGTCGTTTTTTGTCCATCAACCGATTAAGTCATAAGTTGGGGAGATTGGGCTGCATGCATCTTCCAAAAGGAAACAACCTGTTCCGTATCTGCCACCATTCCAAAATAGGTATCCACAGTTTTTAAGGTCATATCGTGTTCTTCCTGTGAAAAAGCCGCGCAGGCATCTTTCATGAGCACGATTCGATAATCCAGCATAAACCCGTCTCTGGCGGTTGATTCCACACAAAGATTCGTGCTGACGCCTGTTAAAATCAAGGTTTCGATTTTAAGAGTTCGCAATATGGACTCAAGCCTAGTATGAACGAACCCGCTGTAACGATGCTTCTTCACAATGATGTCATTCGGCTCCGGAGTAACTTCATAAAATTCCGCTCCCCAGCTCCCCGTGTGGCAAATCGGATTGACACCATCCGGAAAGCGAGAAAGCCAAACCTCGGAATCAGTCGCCTTCTCATGATTCGTCTGCAAAAAAATGATCGGAACGGAGTGCTCTCTTGCCGCATCCAACAAGCTGTGCAATCCAGGCATCATTTTTTTGACCGCGCTGACGTCGCTTCCGCTTTTGGCAATCGCTCCACTTGGATGGCAATAATCATTTTGCACATCCACGACGATGACGGCCGTGTTTTTCCGTTCCAAGTTCTTTTTTAATTTTTCCAACCTATTCACCCCCTTACCATGCTTATTATTCCAATTCGATGCCGCTAATATTATTTTAATTTGCTTAATTAGCTGCACGAGTCTTCACTTCATTTGAAGAATCGCTTGTCTGCTTCTTCCAGAATAATGTGATAACTATTCCCAGAGATAGGATCACAGTCGCAAAGTAGTAAGGGTAGTTAATATCTATATCAAATAATATACCCCCTATAATTGGCCCACTAATGTTAGCTAAACTTGTAAACATAGAGTTCATTCCACCAACGAAACCTTGTTCGTTCCCGGCGATATTTGAAAGGTATGAAGTAACGGCTGGCCGGAATATATCGAATCCTACAAAAACAAGAAATGTAACAAGTAAAATAGAGAAATATGAATGAACAACAGTCATTAAAAAGACAAGTACGGCTGATAATATTAAGCTATATCGAATCAGTTTAATTTCGCCCCAAATTTTTGTAAGCCAATCAAATAATAGGACTTGTGAAACTGCACCAAAAATTGCACCACCTGTGATAACAATGGCAATATCGGACGGTTTAAATTGAAATTTATGGTCCGCAAAAAGACTAAAGAACGATTCAAAAGCTGCTAAACCAAATGAGGCAATAAAAATTAAAATAAACGCAAGGAAATATTTTGGGTCAATAATCCGTTTGAAACCCATCTTACCGTCGGGGACTTGTTCATTGTGATCTTCTCCACGATTCGGCTCAGATAATAAAAGAATAGAAAGTATAGCCGCAATGGTACCAAGTGCTCCTGCAAAGAAAAATGGTATACGTGTTCCAAATTCCGCTAAGAACCCGCCAATACCCGGCCCAATAATAAATCCTGTACTAATGGCAGCTGCCATATACCCGAGTGCTTTCGGGCGGGTATCCAAATTTGTAATATCAGCAATAAAAGCTGTAACTGCCGGCATAATGAAAGCAGCACTAATTCCCCCTAAAACGCGGGAAACAAATAGCATTTCGATTCCTTTTCCGATCCCAAATAAGAATTCTGATATACCAAAAATAAATAAGCCAATAACAATCATAATTTTCCTGCCGAATTGATCTGCTGCTTTCCCGGCGAATGGTGACACAATCAATTGAGATATGGCAAATGCTGCTGTTAAATAACCCACTGTTGTTCCAGTAATGCCTAATTCATTCATCAGCGTGGGTAAGACTGGAATGACAAGACCAATACCCAAAAAGGCTATGAATAAATTCATTAATAACAATCCTAAGGTGACTTTATGAGTCTTCATCTTTTCCATTCTCCTTAACAATACAAATTACTTAAATTAATTTGGGTTATTTTCGGTTGTTTACACTATCCATGCTAGTGTATATAGTAACTATATAGTCAAGGGTGGTGCTCTAAAAAATGGATAAAAAACATGGCAAGTATTTAACTACTGGGGAATTTGCGAAGCTTTGTAAGGTAAACAAACAGACAATCTTTTATTATGATCAAATTGGACTTTTGTCTCCCATATGGAAAAATGAAAAAGGTTATCGTTATTACTCCATTCACCAAATAGAGCTTTTCTTTGTGATTGATTTATTAAAGGAACTTGGTATGTCGCTGAACGATATTCAACAATATACACAAAATAAATCTCCTGAAAGTTTCTTATCATTAATGCATCAAAAAAAAGAAGAGATTGTGAAAAAACGTAAGGAGATTGAAATGAAGGAAAGAATGATTGATGCAAAAATTGCCTTAATGGAAGAAGCATCACACCTTGATTTTCAAGGAATTACGCTTAAACAATTACCGGAAGCAACACTTTATCTAAGCAAAAACATTGAAAATGTAACAGATGAAGAATTTATAGAAGTTATTTCAGATTTTATTAATGAATTGAACGTATCTCATCTTGATTCAGGATATCCAATAGGTGGTATTACGAAACGGGAGCACGTATTGAAGGGAGAATTCTCTAATTATAGCTTTTTATATATTGAGCAGCCGCATCCAAAGGTGGGATATCCTTATTTTCAGGCTGTGAAAGGTGATTTTCTTATTGGATTTCATATTGGGGATGAGAAAACAATACATAAAACATATAAGCTGCTTTTTTCAGAGATGGAACGTTTAAATTTAGCCTTAGGTGATTATGTTTATGAAGAATATATTTATGATACCGTTGTAATGAATCATAAGGAACATTACGTCACCAAAATTATGATTCAAGTCGAAATTTCTTGAATCTTAACTCTTGCCCCCTTTAACAAGAGCGGATTAATGGACTTATTCTGTTAAGTAAAGGAAATTTACAATTTAAAAAAAGACAATGATAAGCGTGGAATTTTCACGCTTTTTTGTATTAATAATACTTATATTATTGAACCCTGTCCCTCAAACATTCCCTCCTCCTACAATTACTGCTGTTTACAGATTTCACCATGAATTCCTTTTTATAAAAAAAGCAGAAGCTTTAAAAACTTATTTTTTATTAAGAAAAAGTTAAGGGTGGATAGGCATAATCAACCTTGTAAGCGAGATAACAACAAAAAAACATATACATTTCAGTTTTGGAGGAATTACACAATGAAGAAAAAATGGTTGTTTTGGCTTCCAGTCGGTGCAGCTGCCATCTGGGCTGGTTCGCATCTCCTTCCAGGCATCGGGCACTTTGGTCACTTTGGCGGTCACGGCATGATGCAGGGAGGATCTGGACAAGGCATGATGCAGAGCGGTCAAGGTCCTGGGATAGTCCAGGACGGCGCCGGTCAAGGGATGATGCAAGGCGGCCGGGGTCATCGCATGATGGGACATGGCGGGATGCATGAGCATGGCTTTGATTTCGGTTGGACAAGAATCCTTGTTGGTGTAGGTATTACACTCTTCGGTATCTCCCTTCGCAAACATGCCGGAGATAAAGTTTGGAAGAAGTGGGCGGGTTACGGATTAATTGGTCTCGGCCTTGCAGCAACCTTAAAGGCAGCCCTTCCGGTTCTGGCGATTGGGGCGGGTGCTTACTGGTTGTTTAAGAAAGCAGGTTCCTCTAAACAAAAGGGGTACAGCCCAATCGGCTATACAGCAGCTCCTGCAAGCAGCAACTCACAAATTTTAGATGCATGGGAAAAGAATATTACTAAGGAGGAAAAGTAAAATGGGTATTTTTAATAGAGTAAAAACAATCGTAATGGCGGACTTACACGAATTATTGGATAAGGTGGAAGATCCAATCAGTCTATTGAATCAGTATATGCGTGAATTGGACGAGCAGGTTGAGAAGGCCAAGGAAACATTAGGCCATCAGCTGTACTTAGAAAAACGTCATGAGCTGCTTGTCGCAGAGGCCTCAGCAGTGGTGGCAAAACGTACTCGCCAAGCTGAGCTTGCAGTTGAAAAAGGTGAAGACACTATTGCAAGACTGGCTCTTCAAGAAAAATTACAGCAAGAAGCAAAACTGAAACTCTTTCAAGAGCAGCATGCGGCAATGAAGCAACAGACATTAGCTCTTCGTGAACAAATTGATACATTGGTTGAAAAATACAACGAATTATCGAACAGACGGCTGGTGCTAATCTCACGTGCACATGCGGCAAAGGCACAACAGCAGCTGCAAAAAGCGGTCGCTTCCTTCAGTACGGACAACGCCTTGAAAGGATTCCGCCGAGTAGAAGATTATGTCCAACAATTAGAGGCACAGGCTTCGGCTGCTTCCTACTTTATCCCTTCTGCCCCAACGGTAAACTTGGAATTACAAGAAGCTGTAGAACGTGAGTTTGCCTTGCTAAAGGAAAGTAAGTAATGAACGCTACTAGTTTCATAAATACCTTGGAGTCTGGCCTGCAAGCAAAACTAGTTGATGTGAAAGAGCTGGTACCAGGTAATGTAGGATCCATTGTTTCTCAATGGAGTGTGAAGTTGGGGATTAATGATTTTGAATTAACTTTTTTCAGTGTTTTACTCGTTTCCATTACTCTATTAACTTTAGTAGTTGGCTGGTACCTTCGCAGGCTGGGTAAGAAAAAATGGCTGGGATATATCATTAGCTCCATCGGCTTTCTTCCCCTTCTACCGATTATGATGGTCGGAACGCTTGTTTATTGGATGGGTAAACTATATTGGAAGAGCGGTAAAGTTCGCTTGAACAAAGAATCGGCACCTAAGAAACCACAAAAGGATGGATCAAACATAAATGACTGGGAACAGGCATTGAAAGGATTGAAAAAATTACAATCATAGCCTGAAATTTATGAAGACAGAAAGACTGCCCTTTAGCAGTCTTTTTTAATATGCACTACTTAATTGGATACTCCCACACAGTCCTGGTCTTCATTAATTAATAGGTAATTCCTTACGATCATTTGCCTCGGGTAGTTTTTCAATCCAGCCATTATTTAGGGCTACACTTCCGAATTTGGTTAATTGTTTCAATAATCCTAGAATGGCTGTCTCACAATGACCTATTAAATCTATCCTCATACTAGAACCTAGTGCAGTACCATAATAGGATATGGCTGATTGGGTCAGAAACCCCGTTATAACAGCCATCAATTTATCCGAGAAAGGGGCAACTGTTGAATTCGTTACATTTGTATCCAATAATATGGGAACGTTAAGATTTTCTTCCTGTAACAATGAAGAAAAAAGCCCATAGTTCTTATTTATATCACGTATGTTCGTTTCAAGGTATTTTCGCAGATCTTTATTTTTAGTTACTTGACTAAATCCAAGAGATACTCCCTTTGCTAGACGGGTCTTTGTTAAATTAAAAAAAATGTTCCCAGCTTCTGCTGAATTTAAAGGCCTTTTCTTACCAATCACATCTAATGCATAGCCCAAATTTTTAACATATTTAGTTTCTGAAGGGGTGGAATAATAAGGAGAATTTTCATAAAGTCCTTTAGATAGAAGAGCGGCAACACATTTTTTGTATACTTCCATCGCATCCACATTACATTGGTAATAATAATCCTGCATGTCTTGACGTACGGTGTTACCAAAAGAAAGGGCGTAACTACTTAATCCAATATGGCTCATTGTGTGTTGATAATATAACCAGAAAGAATCTACAAATAATGGGGGTGCTTCAAGGTTTACATCCTTTTCCTTGAAACCATCCGGTATAGGGAAATTTTCTTCATGGAAAAAATCCTTTAATTTTTTCACATGCTTTTCAGATACCTCCAAAGAAAATTCAAAAAGCGAACAAACCTCTGAATCCTTAACTGTTGCCAACACATGTTTACTAACACAAATGGATGCGGTATCCATAATATATTGGATAAACAAATTTGTAATTTCCGTGGATTCCAATCTATAGTTATTCATAGTCAATCTAATTACCTCCGTATTTACATTTCCCCTTAAGAACATATAATTTATTATTCACACTACCATATCTGTTTATTAAAAAAAGCCCTCCCGCAATGATGCAGAAAAGCCCTCTAAATATTTCATTCATTAATCATTGTCCATTTAAATAATAGTTCTTATTATCCGCTGAAACCTTGTCTGCAGGGCCATATACATTCTCGATGGCCTCTAGAGTCCGGACCTGGCATATATCCATTTTATGTTCACTGCGTTTATCGATATACTCAAATTTTGTTAGGTAGTGAAGCATTTCCATGAAGGCAGGCAGTCCTTTTGTTTCAATCAAAAAATGGGATAGTAAGAATCCATCTCGGTACATTGACAAATCAGGATCTGTGTAATCAATCTTTCCAAGTTCTTCAATTGATTTTACCGACTTTTTGACTTCAATGGCTTTAGCTGCATTCTCTGCCGCCAGTTTTGGATCATAAGTAACATTGCCTGACTTATCCCGTACAACGGTGTTTTGTAAATAAGTCGCAAATCCTTCTTGTATGTAAACCGTCGCATTATCGTTGGTCAAATCCCCCACCATTTTGTGTGTCAGTTCATGGGCTAAGAAACGAAAAATGTTTTCAGATCGGTCTGAGGTAATTTTTAGCGACTCCCCAATCTCATTCCATCCGCTTAAACCAATCCATGGAACAGTAGCTGAAGCTTCATCGGAAGATGGGTAGATTTTTATCGAAATCGGTTTTGGTTTCCAGTTAAACTTTTTCGAATAAAAAGTGACAATATCAGAAGCATCCTTCAACGTTTGTTGTGCCTCAGTTTCATGTCCTTTCATGAAATGAACCGTCAGATTACCCGAATCGGATGAAATTTTTTCAAATGGCACATCATTAAGAATCCATTTATCGTTAACCTTCATCATTTGATAGATCACGATGTTCGTATTTTCTCCCTGCTGCGGATGGCTCATTCTCACACTAAAACTGACTGTTCCATTGGTTTCGTCCACTTTATTAAAATTATATAATTGTACCGATAATTCGTAGCCTTGTTTTTTCTTAAACACAGCCTCTTCAATCCATCTCTGCTGCTCCTTGTAAAAAACAGCATTTTCCTTATTTTGATAGCTCATAAATAAAGCCTGATCGTTGTCATTCACGGACTTCACGATTTGCTGCATATCCCATTCAGGCGTCCCTTTTTCTACCGTTGGCTCACTGCTCTTCTTCTCCTTAGGAGTTTGGGCAGCAGGTGGTGCCTTCTCTTTTTTGGGGGTTCCTTTTGCCTGTTCATTGTTGCAGCCTGCTAGAATGGTACATAGCAGCAATAGAACCCACCCCAAGTGTAAAAACCTTTTCATCTAGTTTTCCCCCTTTAACAATGAAAACATGGCAAGCTGCTCGCCCCAAGATGCAAGGTTCGTCTCGATAAATCCCGCCTTTTGATAGACAAATCTTGCTGCTAGATTTTCAGGATGGTAACCAATCATGATAGAGGATCTGTTTGCCCTATTCATGCGCTTAATCTCATTAATAACTAGAAGGATCGATTTAACCCCCAGCCCTTTCCCTTGAAACTCCTTATCTATCATTAGGCGGTAAATCCAATAATTATCATCATCAGGATCGATCCCGAACATCGTAAATCCAATTATTTGGTTGTCCAAATAAATACCTTTCGCATAGAAGTTATCCAGAAATTGAACTTCTGCTATGGAATAAAGATTAGATGCCATAAATGATTGCTGTTCTTCTTTGACTGATAATTGAATCGCTTCCTCCCAATTCTTTTTGTCTATTGGTTTTAAAGATAGTTTACTCAACCTGACACCCCTTACAAGTTTTTATCAAGCACATTAATATATTCAACATTTTTACAATATTTCCTATATTTTCTTTAAATGGCTGGTATAAAATTCTGCAAGAATGGTAATCATATAGATACCAAGAGTTATTCCCTTTTCGCCCCTCATTTTGAGGGGTTTTTTTATTCGGATGGTGAGGAAATGTAGAATAGGGGAGAAATTTGTAGAATGAACACTTTAATTTGTAGAATACCCAGTGAATTTTGTAGAATGCGCCCCTTATTTTGTAGAATAACTCCATGTATAAGAGACTACTAGTTTGTCGATACTGATGATAGTTCAGAAATCGAGGGGGAATGGCTAATGAAGGAGAATAAATTGTTATTATCTGAGTTTGCTACAGAAGATGGTTTCGAGCTTACTAGTTATATCACACAGCTGTTTGAGGTATTTTCTAATCTATCAAAAGGCGACAATATGAATACAGAGCCAGCCCCGAAGTGAGGGCTGGCTTTTTAAATATTTATTCTTCGATATATTTAATCTTTACGCCATTTACACTAGTATCCTTTTCGAATGTTTCGGAGGATTTACTATAAGTAACCTGTAGAGTACTTTCATTTAGCCATTCAATCGAAAAACTTTTATCCGATTTAAATGTATTTCCTGATTCATTTTCAAGATCTTCATCTTTCTTTAAAATCGACAATTGCGGCGAATAATTCGTTGTGGCTCCACAGTCTCGTAAAAAGACATAAGCTACTTTATCTCCGCCTGGGGATGGCACGCTTTTTTGAATTTGATTCCCGCATGCACCTGCAAACACTAAATCCAATAAATATTTACCTGATATAAACACAGCAAATAGGACTAATAATGTTATTAAAAGAGGTTTTATTCTTTTTTTCATTAAAATCACTCTTCCCTACATTTTTTGGTAATTGTATCACACAAATACATAGAACATCTATGTATCATTCCTAATTTTTGACCTTTTTTGTAATATTTCCCCGGAAAAAATCTAATTTTGCTAGTTTCTAGCTAAATTTAGGATGCAGTTTTTGTCTGACGATTCTGGAAGGAATTACGAGACTTGGAACTAATATTAAGACTAAACCAGTAATAGAAACGTGAGGTGGGTTCGTTTGCTTAAAATGAAAAAGTTATTGGTTGTACTAGCGGCTCTTGTGCTGCTGCATGTATTTCCGAGTGTGGTTTCGGCGGAGGAGAATCCGTCAGGTTGGAAGCTTGAGGGTGGAACGTGGCATTTTTATGATGCTGGTGTGATGAAGACAGGCTGGGTGCTGGATGGTGGCAAGTGGTACTATCTGGATCAGCATGGGGCGATGAAGACCGGTTGGCTGCTGGATAGCGGCAAATGGTATTACCTCGATCAGCATGGGGTGATGAGGACTGGTTGGGTGCTGGATGGCGGTAAGTGGTATTACCTCGATCAGCATGGACAGATGAAGACCGGTTGGGTGCTGGTGTCAGGAACCTGGTATTACTTGGATTCGAAGGGCGCAATGGCGAAGGGTTGGAAGTGGATTGGCTCGGGCTGGTATTATTTCAGTTTGCGTGATGGCGGGATGTTGCGGCAGAATTTTGCTGATGGATATTATTTGATGGATAACGGCCGGATGACGCTGGCTGGCAATGCGGATGTTGTTTCAGCTATAGAGGGATTGAAAAAGTGGATTGATGTGGGGTTGACGCAGTCTGACCTGAAGTCACGGCTGGGTGCCGGGTATCATGATTTGGTTGGAATTGAGGGCGAAAAGTATTGGCTGTATACGTTGAAGGTCAGCGGTCCTGGAACCTATAAGGCGTTGAACTGGGCGGCTGATGATTTCGGCGCAGAAGATTTGGCGAACGGATCTGCCGATGTCATTGTGCTCGTGTTTTGGGATAGCACGAAGAAAGCGTTCCAGGTGTCGATGGATTATTTCGATGCGAACCACAAGTTCCATCATTATCATTCTTCTAAATATGATTATGTGTATAATTAAATCAATTGCCAGTCCCCTTGAACCTTTGGGGACTGGTTTTTTTCATACAAGCGGCGAGTTGATTAAAGTAGTGAAAAATAGGTCATGAACATGGCCATCATCAAGTGTGGTCGTTCCCTGTACTACATGTATATGTTTTCCTCCGCCAATATCAATAGCAGGACCAGTTGTAATCGCGACTTCGTGATGATGATCTAAAAAATCCGTATTCACCATTATATTATGAACATGACTATCTCCCATCGGAATCACTTCACTGGTCACGCCTGCAAAACGGTGATTATGCCGATCATCATCTTCCTCTGCTAACTTCGTACTAGCGGTGAATTCATGCACGTGGGTTTGAACCGTGTTTTCAGTATTCTCTGTCGGACTTACACTTGTCTGCCTATTTGAATTTTTCCTGTTCCTATTTGAATTGGCATTTCCTTGATTCCAGCTCATAAGACCCAGCCCCCTCTTAATTACATACGAAAAAAATATATTCAAAGGGAAGCCCTTTCATGAGCTATTTGCACTTTCTTATTTATTTTTAATGAAGCCATTTTTTATAATCGTGTTAATTGTACTTTTTACTCTTTTTTACAATCAAATCCACGATTGCCTTAATAACCATCAAGCTTACAAGACTAACTAGAAAGGAGTAGAGATAGTTCCAGTGCAAGAGCTTATATATACCTATTTTTGAAAAAATAGGTGCCCCTACGAAGGAAATTAGGGCAGATAAAAGAAGATTGCCAATGATATAAGGCTTCCATTTACTGCAATATTGGTAAAGCAGTGCGGCAAGGCTCGGCACGATTCCAAAATCTGCAGCATTAAATCTTGCTGTAAAAAACAATAATTGGTGGGGATATTCCCACAAGCTGAATTTAACTCCTGTTTCATCCAAAGTACCAACTAAAATAAAGGCAACAAGAAAGGCAATCGTGATGGATAATATTCTTTGTCGGTCAATGAGTAATAGGAATAGGAAAAATAGCCCGAAGTTAACAACCGCAATAACCCACCATTGAAAGGAAAATAAATCAGTATGAAGCCAATATTCTTTCTGTATTTGGTTAAGGCTTTTATGTAGTTCCACTAATTGGTTATACATGCTTTCACAACCCTTTTACATTATTAATTCAAATCTAATCTTTCCATAACTTGAATGTTTTTATCCTTCATCAATTTTTTAAGGCCCTACGTGAGCCAACTCAGAAGTGACCGGTAAAATGTAGACCGTCGGACTCCAAATCAACGCAAAAAACTCCCCTAGCCAAAATGACCAAGGGAGCTCGTCGTTTATTTTAAAGTTCCGTTACTATTAAAATAGTACCATTTTCCAGAGATTTTTACCCAGCCGGTTGCCATGGCACCGCTGCCGTTAAAGTAATACCAGCTAGCGCCGCTCTTTAGCCAGCCAATTTGCATCGCACCACTGGTATTGAAATAATACCAGGTTGCACCGCTCTTCAGCCATCCGGTTACCATGGCGCCGCCGCTGTTAAAGTAGTACCAGGTTGTGCCTAGTTTTAACCAGCCTGTTTGCATGGCGCCGCCACTATTGAAATAATACCAGACGGTGCTGATTTTTTGCCAGCCAGTTTGCATAACGCCATCTTTATTAAAGTAATACCATACTACTCCATCCTTAAACCAGCCAATTTTCTTGACATGGGTTGCAGGGTCATAGTAATACCAAGATTTATTGTCTTTCACCCAGCCTGAGAGTTTTGCAGAAGAGACCGTAACGGTCACCGAACCTCCAAAATTACCGGCTTGGTCGGAAATGGAGATTACTAATTGGGTATTTGCTTTTTGAACCGGGATGGTAATGGCGAATTTTCCGTCTGCTCCAGCCGATCCAGAACCAAGCAATTGTGTCGACCCGCTTAGCGTAACAACAATTACTGCTCCAGGTTCCGCTTTACCCGTTACTGCCGTATCCTTCTCAGCTACCTCATTGACTACCGGTAATGCTGGAGGGGTAACGTCTTTTACGACTACTTTTGTTGCTTCACTTACGTTTCCATCTTTATCTGTAACCGTAATCGTTAATTCAGTACCCGCTTTTTGGACAGGAATGGTGACGGAGAACTTGCCGTCTGTACCTGCTTCTGCTGAGCCAAGCTTTGTGCCATTGCTCTTCACTTCCACCGCTGAACCAGCTTCTGCTGTACCAGTTACCGTAGTGTCCTTATCAGTTACTTCATTCACCACTGGCTTTGCAGGAGCTGTTGTATCTTTTACGACTACCTTTGTTGCTTCACTGACATTTCCTGATTTATCGGTAGCGATTACTGTTAATTCAGTGCCCGCCGCCTGTACTGGAATCGCAACTGTGAACTTGCCATCCGAACCTGCTTCCGCTGAGCCAAGCTTTGTGCCATTGGCCTTCACTTCCACCACTGAACCAGCTTCCGCCGTACCGGTCACTGAAGTGTCCTTTTCAGAAACTTCCTTTACCACTGGTTTTGCAGGAGCAGTTGCATCTTTTACCACCACTGTTGTTGCTTTACTTACTTTTCCAGCTTTATTGGTTGCCGTTACCGTTAATTCGGTGCCAGCCGCCTGTCCTGGAATCGCAACTGTGAACTTGCCGTCTGTACCTGCTTCCACTGAGCCAAGCTTTGAGCCATTCGCCACAACTTCCACAGTTAATCCAGCAGCTGCCTGACCAGTTACAGAAGTGTCCTTGTCGGTTACTTCATTAACAACTGGTGCAGCAGGGCCTTCCGCTGCTTTTACAATAACAAGCTTTTTAGGCGACAATACATATGTCGAATTGCCTGCCATATCCTCTGCCATTACATCCACAAACCAGTCTCCAAGATTGTCTGTCGGTTTAATGGTGTACGTTCCAACCCAAGCCTTTTGATTTGCATCATAGGTTAAATCAATATGTCTTAGATCCGGGTTGCCTTCCCCTGCAGCAGCGCTGTCAGGATAGGATAATTCGATTGCTGCATTTTTAACACCTGAGTAGGAATCTTCAAGCTTCACCTTAAATTCGACTGTGTCGCCTTCTGCCGCCTGGTCTGGTGTTAAGGAGACCTCTCCCACTACCGGCGCTTCCTTATCAGGATTATCATTTAAAATCACTAATGATTGATATGGATTAATATCATTTTGATTTCCAGCATTATCCTCGACCATGACACTGATAAACTGGACTCCCGCACGTGCATATGCCGGGATTTGATAGCTGGCGGACCAGACATCTTTTTCTTTGTCATAGGTCAAAGGCAGCGTGATATCGTTATTGGATTCTTCTAATCCAAGTCTAATGCTTGCCGATTTGACTCCTGATTTCGAATCTGCAATTTTTGCCTCAAAGGTAACCGTATCCCCTACATTAGCAGTAGATGAGGACACCTTTAACGAATTTAAATATGGTGCTTCAAAATCTCCATCTGGGTTAGTGACGTTGAAGGTTGCGCCGCTATAATAATCGGAATTCGCATAATGGTCTACAGCCATAACATCTACATTCCATAATCCGTCTTGGACTGTCTCACTGATTTTGTAAGTTCCAACCCATTTATTTAGCTCTTCGTTAAAAGTTAATGGAACGGACAATTGATTATAGTTATTGCCAGCCACTGGATTTAGATAGGCTTTTACGTAACGGACACCTGATTCATTGTCTTTTACGTCAGCAGTAATGGTCACGACATCGCCCACATTGGCCGTTGATGGTGTGATTTCCACCGCGTCAATCACTGGTGCTGTTACATCAGCGTTAGGATTATTGATGGTTACATATTTATCCGAACGGATAAAATCAGAGTTTTCATTATTATCCCAGACCTCAAGGTTGAGATCCCAAGTTCCAGGCCGTTCATTAACACTTGTTGTATAATCGGCCACCCATAAGCCAGATGCTTCGTCGTAGCTAAAGTCAACAGCTCTATTTTCGTATTCATTACCAAAGTAGCCAATGACTTGCTTCACTCCAGACTGCTCATCTGTTATTTTCGCCTTAATATGGACCTTCTCGCCCGCGGTTACTTCTGCAGGAGTGATTTCGATTGAATCAGCCACTGGAGCCGTGTAGTCACCTGTTTCGTTATGAACGATAAAAGATTGACCTACCCATTGCTGTGTAAGGTTTCCTTTTAAGTCATAAGCAAGAAGATCATAAATCATGATTTCCTCATTGTCAGGTACGTTTGTCGGTACTTTGGCCGTTGCCACCCATTTTCCTGATGTACTGTCCTTTTTAAACGTAAGTTCACCCAAATAGGAAACATACGCCTGTACCCAGCCAACACCGGATTTGTCATCATCAATCGCCGCGGTAATCGTTACTTGATCGCCGGCATTGACTTCGTTTGGATTGATATCTACCCCTTGAATGACTGGACCAGTATAATCTCCATCAGGATTTACAACAGTAAAAGGCTGATCGGAAGTCATATCAGAGTAATTACCGAACTGATCCGATGCCGAAATATTGATCGACCATTCTCCAGGTGCCGTTGTTTCAAGCGCTTCAAAGCTGCCTGTCCATTTTTTCGTTGTGGCATTGTATCGCATCGTTATATATTTTGATGCTCCTGAAGGATGTGATAGATTGGCGATGACTTCTCTTACACCGGATTTATCATCCGTTACATCACTCGTTATGGTCACTTTTTCTCCCACTTGAATCGTTGCAGGAGAAACTTCAATCTTGCTGATTACTGGGGCAGTGAAGTCCCCATTTGGATTCTCCACTTTTACGTTTGCCTCAGATGATGTATAGGCGTAATTACCAACACTATCTTCTAAATAGATATCGGATAATGTCCATGTTCCCGGCCTGTCATTGAATTGAACGACATATGTCCCAATCCATTCATCCGTGTTTTGATTATAATCTAGCGTAATATATTTATTTTCCTCATTTTCAGGGTTATATAAAAAGACATAAGCATTCATAATCCCTGATTTAGCATCATGCGCTTTAATTTTAACGGTAATTTTGTCCCCCACTTTTGCTTTTTCTGGGGTAATGACGGCGCTATCTAAAACTGGCGCTTCAAAATCAGCATTCGGGTTGTTGACGGTGAAGGTTTTTAGTCAAGTCCTGATTATTGTGTAAAATCAAAAGCAATTGTTTTCAGCTCTACCTTTTATGATCTTTATCCATACCCTTTCATTTTTTGGGGCGAAACTTCCATGGCTTTTTATCTACATATCCGGGAAGGGCTGTCAAAGGCTTTTCACTTTGACAGCCCTTCCCGGATATGTGATCATTC